>DASRFJ010000034.1:0-3299 GCA_035651595.1 Streptosporangiaceae bacterium
GCGGTTTATCGCATGCCCGTACGGGCCTCCTGGCGGCCGGATGTACCGCACGGGGGATCTGGCCCGCTGGCGCGGGGATGGGCTGCTGGAGTACCTGGGGCGTGCTGATGAGCAGGTGAAGATCCGGGGTTTCCGGATCGAGCCGGGCGAGATCGAGACGGTGCTGCGCCGCCATCCCGCCATCGCCGATGCGGCGGTGATCGCCCGCGAGGACACCCCCGGCCGCAAGCAGCTGACTGCCTACCTGATCCCGGCCGCCGGGGCCACTCCGCCAGATGCCGGGGATCTGCGGGGCTGGCTGAAGGACACGCTGCCCGATTACATGATCCCGGCCGCGTTCGTCACCATGGATGCGCTGCCGCTGACCGCCAACGGCAAGCTCGACCGCCGCGCCCTGCCCGCCCCCGGCCGGGACGCCAGTGTCGGCTATGTCGCGCCGCGTACTGCCGCGGAGGAGGCCATCGCCGGGATCTGGGCCGATGTGCTGGGTGTGGACCAGGTCGGGGTCCACGACAATTTCTTCGAGCTGGGCGGCGACTCGATCCTGTCCATCCAGATCGTCTCCCGCGCCCGCCGGGCCGGCTACCAGTTCACCGCCAGGGACCTGTTCGCCCACCAGACAATCGCCGAACTCGCCCCCCGCACCACCAGCCCCGCCGCGACCCGGCCCGCCGCGCACCAGCCCCTCACCGGCCCCGCCCCGCTCACCCCCATCCAGCAATGGTTCTTCACCAGGCTCACCGCCGGCCAGGAGCTTCCCGGGTTCACCATGTCGATGCTCCTGCAGGCCCCGGACGACCTGGACCAGCAGGCACTCGCCGCGGCCATCGACACGGTCGTGACCCACCACGACGCGCTCCGCCTGCGGTTCACCCGGGCGGGTGGCCAATGGCACCAGGAACCCGTGCCCGTCCCCGCCGGGCTACTGCAACACCACGACCTGACCGCGACCGACGATGCCGCGCGGCAGGCCGCGATCGAGACCGCGGCCGCCCAGGCACGCGCATCCCTGGATCCCTGTTCTGGCCGTGTTATCGCCCCCGTGCTGTTCACCCGCGGCGCCGGCCGCCCGCCGCTGCTGTTCATCGCGGTGCACCACCTGGTGATCGACGTCGTGTCATGGCCGATCCTGCTCGGCGACCTCGAGAAGGCCTACCACGACATCCGGTCCGGCCGCCCACCCCACCTCGAACCGGCCGGGACCCCGTTCACCCGCTGGGCCCACGAACTGACCGAACACGTCCGCCGCGGCGGATTCGACCACGACCTCCCCTACTGGACCGCGGCCAGCAGCACCCCCGCCGAACTCCCCGCCGACCGGCCCGCCGCCACCCCCGCCGGACCCGTCCGCACCGTGACAGTCCAGCTCAGCCCCGAGCAGACCGACGCGCTGCTCCACCACGTCCCCGCCACCTACCGCACCCAGATCAACGACGTCCTGCTCACCGCCCTCGGCCGCGCACTGACCGAATGGACCGGCCGCGACAGCGCACTGATCGCCCTCGAAGGACACGGCCGCGAAGACGTCATCGAAGACGCCGACCTGTACCGCACCATCGGCTGGTTCACCACCGAATTCCCCGTCACCCTCCACCTCCCCCCCGCCCTCGGCTGGGGCCAGGCACTCAAATCAGTCAAGGAACAACTCCGCGCCATCCCCCGCCGCGGACTCAGCTACGGCGCCCTGCGCTACCTCAGCGCCGACGCCACCCCCGCCGCAGCACTCCGCGACGACCCCACCCCACAGATCAGCTTCAACTACACCAGCCAGCACGACGCGACCCCCGAACAGGGCACCACACTGCTCCCCGCCCACCAAGACACCGGCCCCGAACTAGGCCCGATCACCCGCCCGCTCACCGTCACCGCCCTGGTCACCGGCGGCACACTGGAACTGAACTGGCTCTACTCCGCCGACATGTACGACGCCGCCACGATACGGCGGGTGGCTGAGCGGATGGTACAGGCGCTGGACCAGATCGTGGACCACTGTTCCCGCCCCGGGACCGGTGGCCGGACACCCTCCGATTTCCCGCTGGTCGCCCTTGACCAGGCAGCCACCGACCGGCTGGCCGGCGACGGCAGCACGGTGGAGGACATCTGGCCGCTCACCCCGCTCCAGGCCGGCATGCTGTTCCACAGCGTGCTCGACGCCGACTCGGCCCCTTACCTCAACCAGGCCAGCCTCCTGCTGGACGGAGTCACCGACCCGCACGCCCTCGGCCAGGCCTGGCAGCAGGTTGCAGACCGCAACCCCATCCTGCGCGGCTGCGTGATCTGGGAAGACGTCGACGAACCAGTACTGGTGATCCACCGCCAGGCCACCATCCCGGTCACCTACCACGACTGGCGGACGCTCCCCGAAGCACAACGCGGCGCACGGCTCCAGCAGATCCTGGACGACCAGGACGCCGACATAGACCTGACCCGGCCGCCCCTGCTGCGCCTGGCCATCGCCCAGTACCCCGGTGACCAGGCCCTGCTGGTCTGGACCAGCCACCACATCATCCTGGACGGCTGGAGCATCGGCCAGGTGCTCGCCGAGGTATTCGCCCGGTACGCGGCCATCACCAGCGGCCGCGAACCGTCCCTACCGGACCGCCGCCCCTTCCGCGACTACCTGCACTGGCTCCAGACCCAGGACACCCGCCAAGCCGAACGGCACTGGCGTCAGGTCCTGGCCGGGTTCGACACCCCCACCCCGCTCCCCTACGACCGCGCCCCAGCGCACGCCCACCGCACCGAATCATCCCGCCGGGTTCCCCTCACCCTCCCCGCCGGCATATCCGAGCGGCTGCACACCACCGCGCGGCGCAACGGCCTGACCCTCACCACCATCATCCAAGGCGCCTGGGGCCTGCTGCTGGCCCGCTACAGCGATTCGGACGAGGCAGTATTCGGCACCACCGTCTCCGGCCGCCCCGCGGAACTGCCCGGTGTCGAGTCCATCATCGGGATGTTCATCAACACCATCCCCACCCGCGTCCAGACCCCGGCCGGGCAGGACACCCTGACCTGGCTCCGCGACCTCCAGACCCGGCAGAGCCAGTCCCGCCAGTACGACTACGCCTCCCTGCCTCAGCTCCAGTCCTGGAGCGACCTGCCACCCGGCACCAACCTGTTCGACACCATGATCGTGTTCGAGAACTACCCCTACGACGAGAACTCCGCCGCCGAGGCAGGCCTGCACATCCGCGACATCCAGGTCCGTGACGCCACCAACTTCCCCCTCACCCTCGTCGCCTACACCGCTGGCCAGCTCCACATCAACGTGACCTACGACCCCCAGCTATTCGACA
>DASRFJ010000035.1:0-29753 GCA_035651595.1 Streptosporangiaceae bacterium
TCGCGCACCGCTCTCGCATTGTCTGGGCCCGCGCGCCGCCGCGGGCCGCCGGCTGATCTGCTGACGTTCCGGGCGGTTGCCTCCCTGGCTGGTCAGCGTGCGCCGCCCGCGTGGGCCTTGGCCGCAACCGGGCGGCAGGGCTCCGGCCGGTCACGATCTTTCCTGATCGCGGGGAATTGTTGTGGTGCCGGCTTCGCCGGCGCTGTCTTTGCCCCCGCGGGAAACATCGTGCCAGTCCGGGCCGCCCGGTGTGCGGCCGGCCGGCGCGCGGCGCTTCGCGGTGACCGCCGGGAGGCGCCCCGCCGCCCGGCCGACAACCGCCAGACCGGAGGCAGGAACCGTGACTACTACGCCATCGATACGGCGGCGCCTGATCGGCGCCGCACTGACCCGCTACCGCGAGAACCTCGGGTACACCCTCGACGACCCAGCGCGCATCCTCGAGTGCGACAGGTCCAAGCTCAGCAGGATCGAGACCGGCCAGCGCGGCATCCGGCCCAGAGAACTGCGCCAGCTCCTCACCGAGTACGGCGTCCCGGCGGGCGAGCAGGACGCCCTGGCGAGCGTGGCCGGGTGGACGCGGCCGCTGGGCTGGTGGGACCAGCACCCTGGCATGACCGAGCAGATGGCCGAATACCTCCTGCTCGAATCACTGGCCGCCGAGATCATGATCTGCGCACCGCATCTCGTCCCGGACCTGCTGCAGACCGAGGACTACGCCCGCGCCGTCCTGGCCGCACAGCCCGGGGACCTAGCCGACGAGAAACTGGACCAGGCCATCGCGGCGCTCCGTGAACGGCAGGACAGCGTGCTGGACGGATCCCGGCGTGTCTCGGTGGTCCTCGGCGAGGCAGCGATCCGCCAGCAGGCCGGCGGCACAAACGTCAAGGCCGCGCAGTTCCGGCACCTGATCGAGCTGGCCGGCGACATTCGCGGCGTCGCGCTCCAAGTGCTGCCGTTCACCGCCGGAGCGCACGCCGCCGCGGCCGGCGGCCCGTACGTCATCATGCGGTTCCCCGGCACGCCCAGCCTCGGCGCGGTCTACCTTCCGGGCCTGTCCGGCGGCGCGTGGCTGGCCGACCCGGCCGACCTCACCAGCTATCTGACCGCGTTCACGCTGGCCCGCGCATCCGCGCTCACCGCCCCGCAGACCATCGCGCTGCTCCAGCAGATCACCGGCGACCAGCGGGCGCCCTGGGAATAGACCACTACCCCCGGCCAGTCACGGCCCGCTCCGGGACACCCGGTGCGGGCCTTCTTTCATGAAGGAGATGCACATGACTACCTCAAGGGCTACCGCCCGCGACCCCTTCCCGCTCGCCGGACTGCACCTGCGCAGCGCCGGCTTCCGCGTCCTGGACCGCTGCGGGGACAGCGCCCTTGACCCGCGCGTCCTGATCGCCGCCGACGGCGAGGCGCTCGTCGCATGCCTGATCAAGACACGGCGCCCCACGTCACGGTCAGGCGCGGCGGAAAAGATCAGCCGCACCAAGCTCCGCGCGCTGCGCCGTATCGCAGTGGCGTGGATGGACGCACACGCAGTCCGCTACGAGCAGGTCCGCATCGACATCATCGCCATCACCATCGATGGCCTCGGCGGCTGCACAATAGAGCACGTCCGCGGGGCGGGAGAGCGATGACGACCGCCCGCACCTACTCGGTGGCCTTGACCGGGCTCAGCGGCCACATCATCACGATCGACACCGACATCGCGAACGGGCTGCCGGCGATGACGCTGGTGGGCCTGCCGGATACGGCGCTGCGGGAGGCGCGGGACCGGATCCGGGCGGCGGTGGTGAACAGCGGCGAGCAGTGGCCGCAGCAGCGGATCACGATCGGCCTGTCCCCGGCGTCGCTGCCCAAACGCGGGTCCTGGTTTGACCTGGCGATCGGGGTCGGGATCTTGGCCGCGGCGGGGTCGGTGCCCCGCGACGCGGCCCGCGCCGTGATGTGCCTGGGTGAGCTGGGCCTGGACGGCCGGCTCCGCCCGGTCCGCGGCGTGCTCCCGGCGGTCGCCGCCGCGGCCCGGCAAGGGTTCGGCACGCTGCTGGTCGCGGCGTAGAACGCGGCCGAGGCGGCGCTGGTCCCCGGCGTCGCGGTGATCGCGGCGGGCAGCCTGACCGCGGCGGCGGACTGGCTGCGCGGCACCCCCGGCCTCCATGACGGCGTGACAGCCGCCGCCGAGTTCGACCGGGTCGCCGCGGCGCGGCGCCGCGCCGCCCCCGACGCCGGCGGGGGCCCGGACCTGGCCGACGTGCTCGGGCAGGTGACCGCCCGGATCGCGCTGGAGATCGGCCGGGACTGCCTGGACGCGCTGCGGCAGCCGCTGGAGGCCGGGGAAATCGTGCTGGCCCGGTCCGGGGTCACCGCCCGGTTCCCCGCCCGGTTCACCCTGGTGCTGGCCGCGAACCCGTGCCCGTGCGCCAAAGTCGCCGGCCCGGCAGAAGGCTGCTCCTGCAGCGCCATGACCCGCCGCCGGTACCTGGGGCGGATCTCCGGCCCCCTGCTGGACCGGGTCGACGTCAAGATCGAACTGCTCCCCGTCGGCCGCAAGGAACTGCTGAACGACACAGGCTTCGCCGAACCCTCCGCCCTGGTCGCCAAACGCGTGGCGGCCGCCCGCGACCGCACGCGGCAGCGGCTGGCCGGCACGCCGTGGCGGCTCAATGCCGAAGTCCCCGGCGCCGAACTGCGCCGCACCTGGGCCCCCGCCCGCGGTGCCCTGGCCATGGTGGAAAAGCACTCGAACGCGGCACGATCAGCGCCCGCGGCGTCGCCAAAGTCATCCGCGTCGCCTGGACCATCACCGACCTCAACGGCCGCGACCGCCCCGGCAAAGACGAATGCGACAAAGCACTCGCACTCTGGCTCGGCACCCCCCTGTGACCATCCCCTGTACGAACAGCCCTCTACTCGGAAGGAACTGTCATCACCATGCACGCTCTGCATGACAACCACGCTGCCCCAGGCACGGACCAGCCCGCCGCCGACGCTATGCTCCCCCCACCGCAGACCGTCCAGGGCCTGCCAGTAGTCGAGTCCCGGCGCCGCCGGGCGCGCCCCGGCGAGCTCCCCGAGCAGTACTCCGTGATCTGCCGCCGCTAACGCGACGAATCCGCCCGCCCGTATGTCGTGTGGACCATCGCCTACGACCCCGCCTATCAGGGCGGGACATGGGTCGCGTGGAACGGCCGCTACGACATGTCCCTCGAACGCGCCCGGCAGGTCCTGGACGAACGCGCCGGCGGCATCACCTCACCGCACCGCGACCGGACCCGGCTCGCCCGGGCCGCGCTCACCTGGCTCACCGAACCCGGCGACCCGGCGCTCGGTGTGCTGCTCGACGTATGCGAGCCCGAAGAGGTACTCGACGCGATCAGAAACGGGCAGCTCCCCGGCCAGTGCCGCTGCCTGGCTGACGCACGGCAGGACCACGCGGCCGTGGCGCTGCGCCGCTGGCGGCTGCGGCTGCCGGACCTGCCCGCCGACGACGCCATCACCGGCATATGCCGGGCAAACAGCATCCGGCTGATCTGCCCCGAAGACGCAGAATGGCCAGACCAGGTCGACGCGCTCGGCCACATCCGGCCGTGCGCGCTGTGGGCCTGCGGAACTGCCGACCTCGCCGCCATCAGCGAACGGTCCGTGGCCGTCGTCGGGTCGCGGACCGCGACGGGGTACGGCGTCCATGTGGCCGGTGAGATGGCCGGTGACCTGGCCGGCCAGGGCTGGACGATCGTCTCCGGCGGCGCCTACGGCATCGACGCCGCCGCCCACCGCGGCGCCCTCAGCACAAATGGCATCACCATCGCGATGCTGCCGTGCGGACTCGACCAGCCCTACCCCGCAGGGCACGCCGGCTTGTTCGACCACGTCACGCAGCGAGGGCTACTGGTCAGCGAGCTACCGCCCGGCAGCCGCCCCCGCCTGCGGTTCCGCGACCGTAACCGGATCCTCGCCGCACTCAGCCAGGGCACGGTCATCATCGAAGCCGGCCTGTTCAGCGGCGCGCTCAACACCGCCCGGCACGCGGCCGGGCTCGGCCGGCCGGTCATGGCAATCCCCGGACCAGTCACTTCGGCACAGTCCGCAGGCTGCCATCAGCTCATCCGGGAAATGCGCGCCACCCTGATCACCGACGCCGACGACATCCTGGACTCCCTCAGCGCGGCCAGGCCAGGCAGCCCCGGCTAGCTGCTACCTAATCGCGAGATCGGCTACCGCAGCGCCATCCCGCCCGCATGGCACAGCCTCGTCCGCGTCGACTCGGCATGAGCCGATGCGACAACGTCATGCTTTCTGGCCACCGCCACAGCGAGTGACCGCGCACGGCATTAGGCACGCAGAACGCCGATTAGGAATGCCTACTGGAACAGCAAACATATGTGAGCCTGTCCGCACAGATCATCCAAGTCTGATAGACGACCGCCGAGTCCGATCGAACTAAACTCATATGAACTGGATGGCGAGATGCACACGGCTCTGGAGACCAGTGCTTCTTCTGGCAGGTAGGGCTGAGCCGCCAGGCCATCCTGACGCGACATACCACTCCGGCTGTGGGCCATTGTGGACGAGGCCGCTCTTCACCGCTCCGTCGGCGGGCGCGACGCCATACATGCTCAGCTCAAGCACCTCGTTGAAGCCGCCGACATGCTGCACGTCACCTTGCAGGTCGTCCCCTACGATGCCGACGCTCACCCCGGCATGGCCGGAGCCTTCGCCATCCTCCAGTTCGGCGAACCATCCGCCAGCGATGTCGTCTACATTGAGAGCCGTGTAGGCAGCCTGTTCCTGGAGAGCGAGATGGACTTGGCGAGCTTCGGCGGCATCCTCGAGCACCTGCGGGCCTTGTCGCTGCCGCCTGACGACTCAATCGCCCTGATCCAGCGCATCGCCCCTAAGGCTACAGCGTGAGCAGAAAGGTTACGATCATGCAAGGTGGCTTGTCTCGCGCCCCGTGGAAGAAGAGCAGTTGCAGCCGCAACTCGGGTAACTGCGTTGAGGCAGCTGACCTAGGCGATGGGGTTGCCGTACGGGACCCCAAGGACCCGGATGGGCCGGTGTTGGTGGTGAGCCGCGATGAATGGGCGAATCTCCTCACCTGGATCAAATGCTGATATGACCGAAGCTGAAGGTAGCCCCCTCCTGAAAGGCAGCACCGAGCGTACTGCCTTCATTTCGTACAGCTGGACCTCGGAAGAACATCGTCAATGGGTCCTAGAGCTTGCTAACCGCCTTCGGAGTCACGGCATCGACGTTTTGCTCGATCAGTGGCATTTGAGGCCAGGACAAGACAAGTATGCCTTCATGGAGCGGATGGTTACCGACTCAGCTGTCAAGAAGGTCATTGTGATCTGTGATCGTCGGTATCAGGAAAAGGCTGACGACCGGGACGGCGGGGTTGGCGACGAAACGCTGCTGATAACACCCGACGTTTATCGCAGCGTTAGCCAGGAGAAATTCATTCCAGTTGTGGTTGAGCGGGACGAGAACGGCCAAGCCTACATGCCAGCATATCTTCGTTCCAGGGTGTACATCGACATGTCGGTGCCAACCCAGTTTGACGAAAAATATCAAGTACTACTTCGAACCTTGTATGGCAAACCTGAGGCAACGCCACCACCGCTCGGCACGCCACCCGCTTACATTAAAGAGGAAGGCACGATTACCTCGAAAGCTGCCACGGCTGCTGCGGCGGCTGCCCCGATGAGGACTGGAGGCGTCACCGCACAGACCCCTACGGACTTGATTACGACTTTCTTTGAGGCGTTTATATCCGACCTGGACGAGTTCCGATTCGAACAAGTTCCAGATGAGCCATACGACGAGACAATGACCAAGCTCATTGAGCAGATGGGGCAGCTGAAGAATGTATTCGTTGAATTTGCCGGGCGCCTGGCCCAAATTGAGCTGACTGACGCCGACCTTGATCAGCTGCATGACTACTTGGAGAGAATTGCTCAGTTCCAGTTTCCGCCGACTGGCATAGCCCAATATGATGTGAGGGGATGGGATAATTATCGTTTTATCTGCTACGAGATGGTGCTTTATCTTACAGCAGCGCTCGTAGCGCATGGCAAGTACTCGAACCTAGCTAGGCTCGTTGATTCCACCTACTTTTATGACTCGGCCACGAAGCACCAGTGCCATACCGGCATTGATCTCTTCAATAATCATCTAATATCACTCGACGAGGTGCGCAATACTAGGCTGGGGCTGAGGCGTGTCAGTGTAACCGCTGACATGATAAAAGAGCGGACGGCAGGCACGGGCGTACGCTTTGATGATCTAGTCAGCGCTGATTTGCTACTCCACTACCTTACCTTCCTACAGGTAGATGCCACTGAGACTTCCTGGCAGTCGCACGTTTGGTTCCCTCGCCTGTCACCGTATGCCACCTATTATGAAAGCATCCCCCTCTTGCAAAGGCTTGTCTCTAGTAGACATTTCGAGCGTGTCAAGATGCTGCTTGGGGTTGATACCACCAACGAGCTAAGGCGAGCGATCGAGCAGGCGATGGCGCAGAAGGCAAGCTACTACAATGGAATGAGCGTAATCGAATTCTCTATCCCCAGGCTGCCGTCAGCCGTCCCGCTCGACCGGCTGGCCTCTGTTCCTTAACCGGATATAACGGCTTGCGAGGGCTCGTCCGCGTCGAGTTAGCCGACCATGCGACAGTGAAGGCCGCTCAGATCATCCTGCACAGCGCATTAACGGTTGAGTCCCAGGAGGTCGACATCAGCGCGCATAGCGGCGGCTTAGTGCGCGGTAGACCCGATGCCCTCGGCTACTGCTCGTGGTGGGTACTCTGCTGTGGCGTCCGGGGACGTACCGAGTTGTCGTCACCGCTACTCAACGGTGTCGCTCATGTTGAGTTCGTAGTTGCGGTGGGCTCGGGTGCCGCGGCCCCCGCGCTGTACTAGATCAGCATCGGCAGCACGACCAGCCGTTCAGCGGTAGGCGCGCAGGATACTCACCTCGGCGTCGCGTCCCGCAGTCCGGGGCGGTGATGTCGCCGTCGGTGGCGGCGGGTTGCGGTTTTCTCCTCCCGGCTTGTCAAGCCTGCCTCGCCGGGTGCGGCCGTCCGCAACCGGGCGGCAGATCTCCGGGCGGGCAGAGATCTTTTCCGGTCGCGCGGGCAGCCAGGAGAGCCGGCTGCGCCGGCCGGATTTTGCTGCCCGCGGGAAAACATCTTGCCCGCCCGGGCCGCCCGGTGTGCGGGGCCGCCCCATCGGCGGAGGCCTGGCGTGACTGCCGGGAAGGGAACCGCATCTTGGGCCGCCACCGGGCGGCCGCCCTCCCGGCCAGGCACGAGGAGGAACTCTCCTGTGGAACCAGTCTCCATCACCGTTACCGGCTTCCTGGCCAATGATCCGCGCGAGTTCAGCACTGACCGCGGCCCCGGCGTCTCGCTGTGGCTGCAGGTCCCGCTCAGCGACGACCGTTCCCGCTACCTGAAGGTCACCGGGTGGGGCCCGCTCGCCACCCACGCCGCGGCTTCGCTGCACAAGAACGACCGGGTCACCGTGCGCGGCAGCGACTTCCGCGTCGAGCAGTGGACCGCCGACGACGCAGACAAGTCCCCGCGCGCATGCCTGGCCGTGACCGCGTGGGACATCGCGCCGTCGCTGCTGCGCGACACAGCGGTCATGGGCCGCACCGCCCGCCGCGCCGGACCCGGCACGGCGGACGCGGGCGGCGAGCACGCCGGCCTGCCCGCGGCCGAGCAGGCCGACCTGAAGGTCCTCGCCGGGGTCACCGCCGACGCCTGACGCGACCATTCCAGTACTCACGAAGGACATCAATCATGACTGCACTCGCAGATGCCATCAGCACGCCCCGGCACTCGGTCTGCGCCGGCTCCCCGGCCGCCCTGCTGGCCGTGGTCCCGCACCTGCTCGGCTTCATCCCCCAATCCAGCCTCGTGATCGTGGGCACCAGCCTGCCCGGCGGACAGGTCAAGGTCACGATGCGCTACGACCTGCCCGACCCGGCCGACCCCGAACTCGCCAGCGACATCGCCAGCCACGCCACCGCCGTCCTGGCCGGCCAGCACCTGAGCACCGCGCTGGCCATCGGTTACGGTCCCGGGCACCTGGTCACCCCGCTAGCGGATGCGCTGCGCGAGGCCGCGGACCGGACCTGCATCACCCTCCAGGAAGTGCTGCGGGCCGAGGACGGCAGGTACTGGTCCTATTCCTGCACCAGCACCGCGTGCTGCCCCGCCGAAGGCACCGCGTTCGATGTCACCACCCATCCTGCCTCGGCCGCCCTGGCTTGCGGCGCGACGGTCCTGCCGGACCGGGACGCGGTAGCGGCGGGCATCGCCCCGCTCGCCGACGCCGCCGGACCGGTGCTGGCGGCGACCCGCCGGGCAGAGCAGTACATCACCCAAGTCCACGCCAAAGCCGGCACGGCAACGCGGCTGGGCACCGCCCGGCGCATGATCACCACCGAAGCACTGGCCGCGGTGTCCGGGATTATCAAGGCCTACCGGGACGGCGGCAGCTACCACACCGACTACCAGCTCGCCTGGCTCACCGTCGTTCTCAAGGACCTGCGGGTCCGCGACGACGCATGGGCCCGGATGGACCCCCGGCACAACGGCGCGCACACGCGGCTGTGGACCGACCTGGTCCGCCGCGCCTGCCCCGGCTACGTGGCACCGGCCGCATCGCTGCTGGCTTTCACCGCCTGGCAGGCGGGGAACGGGGTGCTGGCCAACGTCGCGCTGGACCGGGCACTGGCCGATGACCCGGACTACTCCATGGCCAAGCTGCTCCGGCAGGTCATCTCAGCCGGCGCCCCGCCGTCGCTGGCCAGGGTGCCGATGACCCCCGAGGAAGTCGCCGGCGCCTACGAGGACGACGACCCGGACGAGCCCGGCACCGACGACGAGGGCGATGAGGAAGAACAGGAGGAGGTCACGGAGAAGGAGCCGGCGCAGTCCGTCTCCTGACCACCCGGTCACCCAGGCAGGGGCCGCGCATCACAGCGCGGCCCCTGCCCTTCCTGTTCCGCGACCTGATGAAGGGATTTCAGCATGACGTCGGAGGACAAGCTGCTCGATCGTGTCCGCAAGCTCCTGGCCAAAGCAGAGGCGGAGGGTTGCACGCCCTCTGAGGCGGAGGCGCTCACCGCGAAGGCGGCGGAGCTGATGGCCCGGTACGGCATCGACCGGGCCATGCTGGCCGCGTCCCGGCCGGAGACCGACAAGCCGGACAGCCGGATCATCGACATCGACAACCCGTGGGCCCAGGTCCGCGCGCACCTGCTGGCCGGGCTGGCTGGCGCCCTGCGGTGCCAGGTCATCCTGCTCAGCCCCGACGGCCCGGGAGCGCGCGTGCACGTGTTCGGCTACACCTCGGACCTGGAACGGACCGACATCCTCTACACCTCGCTGCTGCTCCAGATGGCCCACGGGCTGACCGCCGCGCCGCCGCCGGCCGGGGTGCGCAGCGTCCGCGCCTGGCGGCGCAGCTGGCTGCTCGGCTTCGCCGCCGCGGTGATCGCCAGGGTCAAGGCTGCCGAGGAACGCGCGGCCGCGCACGCCGAAGCCCAAGCGCACGGCGGGACGAGCACCGCGCTGGTGCTCGCCGACCGGTCGGTGGTGATCAGGCGGCAACTGGACCAGGCCTACCCGGTCACCCGGAAGGCCAGGATCACCTACTCGGGGAACGGCTACCGGGCCGGGTACGCCGAGGGACAGCAGGCCGACATCGGCAGCACCCGGATCAGGCCCCGCGGCGCCGCCGCCCTGCCCCGCACGCGATAGCGGCAGCGCCTTCCGGGCGGGCGGGCCATGTGCGCGGCACCAGGTCCGCCCGCCCGGCCGTTACAGTCGCGGGAC
Source organism: Streptosporangiaceae bacterium (assembly GCA_035651595.1). Taxonomy (GTDB): domain Bacteria; phylum Actinomycetota; class Actinomycetes; order Streptosporangiales; family Streptosporangiaceae; genus JAFARZ01. The sequence continues at coordinate 9,851 of DASRFJ010000035.1, forward strand.
CGGGTCGTCAGGCCCTGGCGGGACCGGCCGCCGCACAGGCAGGGACCATTGATTGCCGGCGTCCGGTGCGGTGAACTCGCGCGGCCGCAGCGCTGCCCGGGGGGTCTGCGAGCCGGGTGACCCCTCACCGGTCACCGATCCCGCCGTGCCGTGTTCCGCGATTTGCGCTGCCCGCTGCTGCCGCCACAGCGCAGTCTCGGGCAGTTCTCCTCCGGCGCTGGCCGCCAGCCCGGCTACCGGGTCCGCGACCGCGTGATACCAGCCGTTCGCCTCCGCCGCGGCGGTGTCCTCGTCGGCGACGGCGACGGCCGCTGCGTCGGCGTCAGCCCTGCTGACCGGGGTGTCCATCAGCCGCCGCAGGTAGGCCTGCGTCCAGGGGACGCCGTACCCGCCTGCATCGCGCAGCGCACGCTCGGGCAGCCACGCCGCGCGCCGCCCTAGCTGGATGACTACCTCGCCTGGATACCACCGGCGGCCATCTCCGGCCAGGGACAGGATCGCGCCGTAGATCTCGTACCGGGCATCGGCGGTGAAACTGCCTGGCGGCAGCGACATCGCGGCCTGCGTGAACATGTTGGGGTCGGCGAGCATGCCTGCGAGGATCTTCTCTTCCAGAACTACCCTGGGTACCGGGGACACGTCCGGGATGACCAGCTCACCGGTGGCGGTCGGTCCCCGGTCGGCGAGCCAGCGCCGCTGCTGTTCATAGCTAGTGAACATGACGTGCTCGCCGAAGCCGCGGCCGTGCACGGCGACGATGAACCACCGCCTTCCGCCGTATCCGGCGTATCCGTGCTGGTACCAGGCGCCATCGGTGCCGCGCACGTCGGCGTCGTCGCTCCAGTCGATCCCGTCATCGGCCCGCGGGTCGGCGCGGATGTCCCGCTCGGCCTCGGGACGGTAGGCGTACCGGAGCATCCACCGGTCCCGTGCCTGGTCCTGCAGCTCGCCGTCCGCGACCTGGCGCAGCACACCGGCCTTGTCGCCCAGGCCGGCGTGTTCGAGGTCAGCAGCGATCCGCGCGTAGTCCTCATCGCGCGGCCACCGGGTGATCTTCCGGATCCGCGCATCGAGCAGCTGCCGCACCGCCAGCCGGGTGCCGTCACCTGGCCCGTGCGCCGCCGCCAGCGCGGCGGCCTGGTCCAGGATCAACGGATCCTCCAGCAGGACGCGAGTCAGCCACCACTGCTCCCCGCCCTCACCTCCGTTCACGGCCGCGGTCCCGTGATACGCATCCGCGCCGCGACCGAGTCGGGCTGGTCCAGGTAGGGCGCGGACCTGTCCATCAGGACAGCCATCCGCTGCTCATGCTCCCCCGCAATCCGCGCCGCAGATCTAGGCGCCGGCGTAACCTGCACATCCGCCACTGCGGCCCCGGGAGCAGCGTGGCGTAGGGCCAGCTCGGCGAGCGCCAGGTCCGCGGCGGTGGGGTCGAGGGTGAGCACCGCGAGGGCATGCCGGGCCGGTGCCTCTGGCACCGGTGTGGCCGCGAGCCGTTTCAGGTAGTCCTGCGCGGCCATTCCGGCTGGCCAGCCGACCTGGTCCGCCGCCCAGCCGGGGGCACGCAGCATCCGCCGCGCCAGCTCGGCGGCTGCCTCTCGCGGCCCGGCGCGCCGGTCGCGGCTGGTTGCGGTGTGCAGCGCGGCGGCGAACTCGCGGCGGCAGTCCGCTGTCCACGGCAGCGCGGTCAGGGCCGGCCCGTCCGCGGGCAGTGCCCGGCGCTGGCGCAGCAGCCAGGCCAGCACGTGTTCCTCCAGAGTGACCCGCGGCAGGTGCTCCACCGCCGGATCAGCCAGCGGGCCCTTCCGGCCGGCCGAACGCATCCGGTCGCCGATCCAGCTGATCGCGGCGCGTTCCGCGGCGAAACCCGTCACCAGGTCACGTCCGGTCATCGTGGTCACCAGCACCGCCGGCTCAGCCGCCAATCCCGCGCCCAGGCCGAGCGCAGCGAGCTGGTACCACGACCCGTCCACGCCGAGCACCGGGTTCGCTGGCCCGGTGGTTACGGTGCCGTCAGCCAGGTGCCTGGCCAGGAGCGCCTCAGCGTCCGCGGCGGGCCGGCCGGCGTACCGGGCGGTCCACGCCTGTGCCGCCGCCCGCAGCTCCGCATCGGTGCCCGCGACCGCCTCCAGCACAACCGCGGCCTGCTCGTGCCCGGCCTTTTCCAGCCACCGCGCCGCCGCCCGGTAGTCCGCCTCGCCCGGCAGCCGCGCCGGGTCCAGGTGCCAGTGGTACTCCAGGTAGCGTCGTGCTTTCAGGCACGCGTCGCTGCTGCGCTGCCCGCCGCTGATGTACCGGGCGGCGCGGCCCATCAGCGCAGGTGCCAGGACGGCCTGGCGGGCGATCCACCCCGCGCTCCCCCTTGCCAGCTGGTCATCACTCATTGCTCCCCCAGATGCGTTGTGTTCTTCTCGGAAAAGGGGAGAGCGGTTGACGCGGTGTTACCGCCGGAGGCGCCGGTATGCGCGGCGACGGAGCGGGACTGCCCGGTGGCGTCACAGTCAGCGGCGGCGTCGGCCGTGGCATGCACACGGCGCGGCGCGAGGGCGCAGCGGGCTGGCAGGCGCGGGCGAGCCCGCCGATTGCCTCTCCGCCGTGGCGGATGTGACCTCGGTGCCGGCCAGCCGCCGTACGTAGTCGCCGGCTAGCGGTGCCCGCGGCCCGCCGGGCATCTCCCGTGCCCATGACGACGCCCGCAGGCAGCACCGTCCGGTTCCGGCAGCGACCGTCGCGGCGTTCACGGTGACGCCGTGGACGTGCAGCACCCGGGCGGCGGCGAAGATCTCACCCCGCAGATCAGTGGTGAACACATAGCCGGGCAGCGCTGTGGCGACCGCGTCCAGCCCCGCGGGTACCGCAGCACCCACGCCAGGATGTGCTCCTCGCAGGCCAGCCGCGAAGCCCGGCCACCTGGCCGCCGGCGGCAGCCGACCGCGCACCCACTCCGCCGCGGCAGCCAGACTGTCCCAGCCGGTCAGCTGCTCGAAGCCCGCCCGCGTCACTGCCAGCACCGCCGAAGTCCCGTTCAACGGCGACGCCGCGGCGTGCCCGCCGGTCAGGATCCGGGCGCCGTCGATACCGCGCCGGACCGTGCCCAGTCCCAGCGTTCCGTCCCGAACTCGCGCCCGGATCTCGTCCGCGCCCAGGTAGACGTATCCGTCGTAGCGGTGCTGCCAGCGGGACTCGTGCCGTGCCAGCAACCGCACGATGCCGACCATCGCGCGCATCAGGTCCGCGTCCCGCGCGTACCCCGCGCCCGCCGCCAGGCGGTAGTCAGCTCCCGCAGGGCAGGCGCCGCCAGCCAGCCGTTCCTCGACAGCACGCCGTGCGAGCAGCGGGCCGCCGGGCCAGCCCCGGTCAAGCACGACTGCCCGTAGTTCCCCGGCCACGCCGGGATCGCCGAGGATCATGGTGGCCACCCGGTCGGCAGGGACGACGTCGCCGGTCACCATGACGGTTCCTCGCCGGACTGCTCGCGGACGGGAGGACGGTCAGGCGCGGCCGCGGCGAGCATCTCCCTGACCGCCGCCACGCTCAGCCCGCACAACCGGGCGACCTCGGTGGTGCTGCCGATCAGCTCCCGCAGCCGGCGGACCGCCTCGCGTGCCTGCCCGGCCGGGTCACCGCACGCCTGTTCGGCGGCGGCGATGAGCCCTTCGGCTTTGCGGTGCGCCTCGTCCCGGATCCGCACGACCCGGGCGGTCGCCTCGTAGAAGTCGGTGAGCGCGGCCTCGACCTGCTGTTCCCGCAGCGCCCGTTCCGCGTCCCGCTCGGCCTTGGCCTGCTGCGCGGCGCGCAGTGCGGCCGCCCGCGAAGACGATCCCCGTCGCCCCACCCTCTGCTCCCTCCCGGCACCGCACCAGGGCGGACCGCCGCAATGAGGGAGCAGCTAGATCACATCAGCGTGACTGATGGGGATCATTTATACTCACGGTGATCACAGACTGTCAAGCGGCATAAGCGCCGCGCGGCCTCCCCCCAGCCAGGAACCATCCGGCAGCAGAACGAGGAGGTCAGATGACAAGACACCTCTTGCACTCAAGTGAAGATGGGCGCGAATCGCATCTGACGCAATCTCGTGACGGCGCGCCCAGACCCGGCGCGGGATGGCGCGGGGCGACCCTTCCGGCGCGTGGGAACGCGGCCAGGAAACACGTTCCTCAACACGCGAACGCGCTGCTGGCCAGGGTCCGATCGGCTGGCGGTGCGACACTCCAGGGGTTGTCTTCCGCGTCTGATGCGATCAGCGCGCGTGGTTGCCAGGGCATGCGCGGGTCCGTGGCCAATCCCGCCCTGGCGCCTTGGGCGGGACCGGCGTCAGCTCAGCAGCAGTCGCAGCATGAGCCGCAGCATGTGTTGTCATCGCAGCATGAGCACACCTTGATCACCTCCCTCCCGGTCACGCAGGACCGGCGGGCACCAGGTGCCCGGCGCCGGATCGGGGCAGCCAGGGCCGCCCATCGCGGCCAGCATGCCGGCCAGTTCGCCGCGCAGCGCCGCGAGCCGCGCCATCTCCTGGTCGATCTCGCTGACGTGCCTGCGCAGCAGCATCTCGGCCGGCCCGCACGGGCAGCTGCCCGTGTCGCGGACCGTCAGCAGTTCCCCGATTTCGGCCAGCCGCAGCCCGAGCCGCCGCGCACCGCGGATGAACAGCAGCCGGTCCACGTCGGCCGGCCCGTACCGGCGGTGATCGCCCTCGGTCCGCCGTGGCGGCGGGAGCAGACCGGCCCGCTCGTAATACCGGATCGTGTCGGCACGGACCCCGGCACGCGAGGCCAGCTGGCCGACCGTCCACTGCCCGGCTCCATGATCGAGGTTCATACCCCGACGCTAAACCCTGGACCGTACTCCAGGTTCAAGCCCCGATCCGCGGCCGGCAGATACGGGATCCGCGGACCGCGCGAAGCGCGGCGGAGGCCACTATGGTCATGACGATCCGGAAGATCACCGCCGGGGACGGGTATGTGTACCTGACCCGGCAGGTCGCCCACGGCGACACCGGCCAGGAGCCCGAGCCCGTGCCCGGGGATGACGCGGCCGGCTACTACACCGCGCCCGGCAACCCGCCTGGCCAGTGGCTGGGCCGGGGCGCGCCGCTGCTCGGCCTGGAACACAAGCAGGTCACCGAGGAGCAGATGCGGGCCCTGTTCGGCTACGGGCAGCACCCCGACGCCGACACCATCATCAGCGGCCACATCCGCGCGCACATCCGCGCCGGCATGACCCCACGCCAGCTCAGCCAGCTGGAAGCCGACGCGATCCGGGCCGCCACCCTGGGCCGCCCCTTCCCCGAATACCAGCCCCTCGGCGACTACGACATCCGGGTCAGCAACCGCCTCCAGGTCATCCGCGAAGGCACCGGCCGTGACCCCACCGAGGCGGAGGTCAAGAAGGTCCAGTCTGAGGAAGCGCGACGGCAGCGCGCCGCGGTCGCCGGGTTCGACCTGGTCTTCTCCCCCGTCAAATCCGCCGCCCTGCTCTGGGCAATCGACGACCGTCCCCACGTCCGCGACGCGGTCCGCACCGCCCATCAGCAGGCCATCGCCCAGGCTCTGGACCTGGTCGAGGACCATGCCGCGTGGACCCGGGCCGGCACCGGCGGGGTCGCGCAGCTGGGCACGAAGGGCTTGACCGGGGCCGCGTTCGAGCACTGGGATTCCCGCGCCGGGGACCCCGACCTGCACACCCACGTCGCGGTCTCGGCGAAGGTCATGGGCAGCGACGGGAAGTGGCGCAGCCTGGACGCCCGCGCCCTGTACCGGATCACCGTGGCCGCGTCCGAGTGCTACAACACCGCGTTCGAGACCGCGCTGACCGCGCTGCTGCCCGGGCTCAGGTTCACTCCCCGGCCGGACACCATGGGCGGGAAGGAAGCGGTGCGGGAGATCAGCCACATCCCGTTCGGGTATATCGAGCATTTCAGCCGGCGCCGGCGCGAGCTCGAGGCACGCTACAGCCACCTGGTACGGGACTACCGCGGCCGGCACGGGCGCGACGCGGACGCGGCGGCCTGCCATAAGCTGGCCCAGCAGGCGTGCCTGGATACCCGGCCCGGCAAGAAGCCACCGCAGACCCTGGCCGCGAAACGGGCCGCGTGGCAAGCGGAGCTGACCGCCGGATTCGGGCCGGACGCGGTGGCGGTGGTGATGGCCGCGGTACCCGATCGCGCCGCACCGCAGGTCCCCGCCGCTCCCGATATAGAGCTTCTGGCGGAACGTACGGTGTGTCACGTATCGCGGCAGCGTGCCACGTGGACGGTGTGGAACTTGCGCGCGGAGGCTGAACGGCTGCTCCGCGACCACGCCCGGTTCGCCACGCTGGAGGAGCACCGGCGGGCCGCCGAACAGGTCACCGCGCGAGCCGTGGCGCTGTCGGTGTGCTGCGAAGCCCCCGCCTTGCTAGACGAGCCGACGGAACTGCGGCGCGCCGACGGAGAGTCCGTGTTCGATGATCACGGAGCGGCGCGGTACACCAGCCGCGCCGTGCTGGACGCCGAGCAGCGGCTCCTCGACGCGGCCACCACGCCCGTTTGCGCCACTACGCCGGCAGTTGCCTCGGCGATCGACGAATACGAAGCCGCCAGCGGCACCACGCTCGATGCCGGGCAGCGGCACCTGGTCACCGCGTTCGCCAGCGACCGGCGGCTGCTGCTGGCCGGGATCGGCCCGGCCGGCGCCGGGAAGACCACCGCGATGCGGGCCCTGTCCCGGGTACTCGGCCAGCACCGGCGTCGCCTCATCCCGCTGGCCACCTCGGCCGCCGCCGCCGACGTGCTCGGCCGCGAACTCGGCGTCCTCGCCGAGAACCTGCACAAGTTCCTGCACGAATGGCAGCACGGGCCGTACGCGGCGCGGCTGCGCGCGGGGCAGCCGGTCCCATTCCATGCCAGGTTCTGGTCGCTCGCCCCCGGCGACGTGGTGCTGGTCGACGAGGCCGGGATGGCAGGCACCTTCCTGCTCGACGACCTCGTGTCTCTTGCCGCCGCGGGGCGCGGTCGTGCGGCTGCTCGGCGATGACCGCCAGCTCGGCGCGGTGGAATCCGGCGGGGCGCTGCGGCTGATCGCCGCCCAGCCTGGCACCCCGGAACTGTCGGTGCTGTACCGGTTCCGCGACCCCGCCGAAGCCTGCGCCACCCTGCAGATCCGCGCCGGCGACGGCGCCGCTGTCGGCTGGTATCACGCGAACGGGCGGATCCGGTCCGGGTCCCGCGACGCGATGACCCAGGCCGCCTACCGCGGATGGAAAGCCGACATGCTAGCCGGGAAAACCTCCCTGATGGCCGCCGGGACAGGCACCGACGTAGTGGCGCTGGCCGCGCAGGCACGCGCCGACCGGGTCGCCGCCGGGCACGTCGAATCCGGCGGGGTGACGCTCGCTGACGGGAACCTGGCCGGGCGCGGCGACTGGATCGTCACCCGCGCGAACCGGCGCACGCTCGCCGTCAACCGGGGCCGGGACTGGGTCAAGAACGGCGACGCCTGGCAGGTCGTCCGGCGGCACCCGGACGGATCGCTGGCCTGCAGGCATCTCGGACACGGCGGGCACGTCCGGCTTCCCGCCGGGTACGTGGCAGACAGCGTCGAGCTGCTGTACGCCACCACTGCGCACCGCGCCGAAGGCACCACCGTCGACACCGCGCACCCCCTAGTGACCACGGGGATGACCCGGGAGATGCTGTACGTGCTGGCGTCGCGGGCGCGGGAGAAGACCACGCTTTACGTGGCGACCCATGATGTACTTCCGGCCGACGAGGACGAGCGCGTCGACCGGACGAAGAACGACCCGCGCAGCTACGCCGCCCGCGAGATCTTGCACAACATCCTCGCCGCCGAAGGCAGCGAACTGTCCGCCACCGCGGCCATCCGCAAGCTGCAGGATGAAGCTGGGTCGCTCGCCTCGTTGGTGCCCCGGTACCTGCACGCCGCCCACCAGCTCGCCGACCGCCAGTACCGCGACGCGGCGGTACTCGTATTCGGCGAGCGGGACGGGCGCGAGCTGGCAGCCGACCCCGCGTGGGGCGCGCTGGTACGCCGGCTGTACGACGCCGAAACCGCCGGATGGCAGCCCGCCCGGCTACTCGCCGCCGTCGCCCGCCAGCGCGAACTCGGCACCGCCGACAGCATCGCAGAAGTCCTGTGCTGGCGCATCGACGGATACCTCCCCGACCGGAACCCGCCCGCCTGGCTCGACCAACCCACCGCCGCCGATGCCCGCCGGTACGCCGCCCTGCTAGGCGCATGCCCTGCAGCCGCGGGCCTGACGCTCGACCCCGAACAAGCACTCACCGCCCCCAGCGTGCTCACCGTCCGCCGACCCGACGACGCTCACGATGAACAGCGCCAACGCGAGCGCGAACGAGACGACAGCCATGCCGATCAGCTCACCGCCGTTCTCGGACCCGCGCTCAGCAGACGCGCACAGACCGAGCCGGCCTGGCCCGCCCTCGCTGCGGCGCTGCGACGCACCAGCATCGCCGGACACGACCCGGCCACTGTGCTCACCACCGTGGCGCGCAGCCGTGAACTGCGCACCGCACGAAACATCAGCCATACCCTCGCCTGGCGGATCGGCCGCTACCTGACCACCAATCCCAGCCCGCTAGGTGGGGCCGACACCGGTAACGGCAGCGTTCCCAGGCGAGAGACCTGGCGGCTGCTCACCTGGGCGCTCAAAGCGACCGAGGACAACGGCATCCCCGCCGAGCAGATCCTCGCCACCACCCGCCGCGCCCGTGACCTCCGTGACGTGATCGCTGTCGTATCGCAGGCCGCGCTGCGGCGCCCGGCCGAGCCAGCCGCGGCGCCGCTACCACCATGGCTGCGATCCCCTCCGGCGCACGCAGGTGACGGCGTGGTTCGCTACCTTGACGACGCCGCGACGCTGATCAGCTCCCGCGTCCACGCCCTGGCAGCCGACGCCGAACGCGACCGGCCCGCCTGGATGAGCCTGCTCCGCACTGTGCCGCCGACTGGCCGACGGCACGAGCAGTGGCTGCGGCACATCGGCGTCATCGCCGCCTACCGCGACCAGCAGCAGGTCACCACCGACGACCCGCGGCAGGTCCTCGGCCCCTACCCCGAACCCGGCAAGGCCGGGCACACCGCCTACTGGCACGCCGTCGACGCCGTACTCGCCGCGCGCCGCATCGCGCACCTCGACCCGGCACCAGGCCCGCGGCAACCCGACCAGATCAGCGCACAGATCGCCGCCGACATCTACCGCGCCCTGCCCGAGCGCGAGCGCCGCGACATCGCCACCACCATGGCCGCCGAACTCGGGCCAGCGTGGCTCGGCCACCTCACCGAACCCGACCAGCACGCCGTCACCCAGCCCGCCTACGCCGCCCACCTCGCGCAACTCCTCACCGCACGAGGCCACCTCAGTCCCGCCGCGATGCCGCACGCCGAACAGGACGACTGCGGTGGGCCGCTCGAAGCCAGGATCGCCCGACGGCGCGGCGAACGCGCTCGCCCACCAGTCAATGTCGGAGACCTACCAATGCTTCATCAGCCCGGCACCCTGCAGCAGAGCGGGAAGGCCAGCGCCGGACCACGGCCGCCAGCAGATCGCGTACTGGGCGGTGTGCTGCCCGGCTACTTATTGGCGCACGGAGGATGTCCAGCAGATCGTCGTCAAATCTAGACTGACGGATCCCAAACCTAGAGCTGAGAGAATTTCGGACTGTTTGCGTGCCAGGCGTGCGCGTTAGTGGAACCAGCTCATTGCAGATTCACGGCGTATGACCAGGTTGGAAAAGCTCATTTTTCTAACTCGGGTTCGGCCTAGCCCATTTCGAGCCGTAGGATAACAGCGAACCGCCAAAGCGCGCAAGTTGCAGATGACAGAATTAAGGTGGGGGGCAGATCGGCGCGACCCATTCGATAGAAGCGGCGACCAGTGAGCACGCTTCCGGCGCTCGGTATCAGCCGGGGCTTCAGCTGACATACCATCCGAATCGGCGCTGGAAATACTCGCGCACAGTGCCGCTTTCAGGCGATTTAAGGATCAGCCGCGAGGCATATTGCTGGACAACATGCCTAACACCATCTATTGGCACGGTTTCTTCTACCGGAATACGCACGACCAGCCGGACATTGCGTAGTTGTTCCGATTGCTTACGCGACTCGTCCGAGCGACCCTCAGCCTCCCTAGATTGAGTGCCTGTCCGCGGTTGAATGTCGACTTCCACATGCAGTGTGTACGAAACACCTTTGCGATTAGGGCTGGACTCAAGGCTGTACTTCACGCGCTCCGCCGTGCCTGGCTGAATGTCGCGGAATGTAGCCACCGAGGCCAGCTTTACCATCTTGTCTCTCGAGCATACGTCAATCAGGCCGTGAACCCGGATGCTACTCACGAGCTCCTCAATCCCCTCCCCACTCATGTTCTCGCGCGGGAAGGTGCAATCAAATATATTCGGAACGAGGCGGACAGGCTGCAGCAGCCTAGCGTCATCCTTATCTAGTTCGCCGACTTCATTCTCTTCAACATTATCGTCAGGACGGCGGGCTGTCTTGCTCGGCTTCCCCTTTCTTAGTTTTCTCTTGATAGCCTTCCAGGTGAACTTCCTTTGGGTACCTCTCCGCTGGGCGCGGCGCTGTCGGCCGAATCGGAACCAGTAATATAGGAATAGGAGGAGCGCTATAACGAACCATTGACCCACTGCGAGTAGCACATGCCACCACGGAGTGTGCGCCGCAGCCAGGTCGTTGTGCAGCAGGACGTCAGTAAACCATAGGCCAAGCCCACTGTAGGATTGGAAGGCAGCTAGGATGACGGCAAGGATGGCAAGCAAATAGGTCAGCTGCTCCCAGTCGCGAGTAGCGAGCGTCACGGCTCGCCTTGGATCCTCGACTTCGATTTCATTGAGTTTCCGAGACTCCGCCAGCTCAGAGAGTACCGCGTCCGATTGCGACATCGTCAAGAACACTTGGATAGCTTCTACGTCCGTTCGAATCGCATCGACCTGTCTGCTCAGCTGGTCTTCGGCTTCGCGAAGAGTATTGAGGCTCTCACGCCACTCGGCCCATCCCCTGCGGGAGTACCATTCCTTGCGCTTATCAGGAATAAGATGAAGCGGATGAGTTACCTCTATTATATCTTCTACCAAGTCTCTGAAGAATGTTAGCGTAGGCAGTTTCGCCCTAAGTAGCAAGAAGTAGGCTTCGATATCCGTGGCCGAAACAGCAGAATTCAAGGATGGGCGGCGATAGTCCGATGCGGCCTGATTCCGTCGAAGCATGAGCGCGTTCTCTGCTAGACCTAGTCTACAATGATCGAGGCCAGCTTTGTAGTTCTCAATGCCGAACGGAAGGGTCACCTGAATGAATTGCTCCATTGCGCTGAAGGACAACTTTGAAAGAAAGATCTCTCTTTGCTCCTGCGCCTTACCAGTGTCACGGAGATGCTTTGCGGTGAGGTCCATGTTCGTATCGACCTTAGGATTGCGCGCATCGATTGCCCCATGTTGAGAATAGTCCTTTCTCATATCCCATAGCGGGCCATATTCTTGGTCGAATCCGTAGAGCGATGCAGAGCGAATGATATCTCCGATCATAAAGGGCTGCACATCTCCCCTGTCGAAGAATTTCTTTGGATGCGCATCCATATCAAAAAGACCGTTGAAGAGCAGATCCAGCTGATAGTACGTGAGGATCCCGTCGTATTCGTTAGTCAGCGTTTCTGGTTGCGGCTGATGATGGAATCCGAACAGGAGCCCAATACAGTTTGGCACGAAATCATCTTTGACGAAGTCCTTGACCGCCTTTTTCACGTTTTCCTTTGTCGATTTTTCTCGATCGTACCAAACCTTAAACGACCATAGGTAGAGGCCATTCGACAGAATGATGGCTGTCCCGTGGATCGGTCCGCTTTTTACAATACCACTCAATATCGCTTCCGACGGTTCGTATCTAAATGGGAAATGCAGCTTACGCAATCCGAGCTCGCCATCTTGGGCAGCGAGCGATCCTGAAATCTTCATACCTCCAACGGAACCATTATGCCTAACGGCCAGCCAATTAGTCCGTTCGGGGAATGTTTTCGCGATTGTCCATTCTCTAACGTCCCTGTAGGAGACGCTGCCCGCAAGCGGTGCGTCGTCCTGCTTCGCGAATCCGAACTCATCCTTTCCTGCCGGCAGCCAGAAGTAGTAAATGAAATTGGCAGTACTCAGCCATTCGTCACCGGGAGATGGGGTGGAGTGGTCAGAATCCGATTCCACGGGCGCACCTCTCACTCTCAACGCGAGGAACCAGCGCAAGGTGGCTCACCGCGGATGGCGGCGAGGGTAATGCGCGAGCCGACCCGGAGTCGACTGCAGGTGACCACCAGCGCAATGAAAGTCCCAGTCCTCGCTTGCCCTGAAAGTATGCACGCTACAACACCCACATGACCGCTGCCTAGTGCCTTGTAGTACTTTCCTAGTCCTCGTGGTCACATCCACGCGTCAAGGCGTCGAAGGTAGCGCTTCCCCCGACCCTCCTATTATCCAGCAGGAAGACACGTATTTCACGCGTAACGGACACCACGGTGTCCGTTACGCGAAGTCTATGCTTCAATGCGATACAGGCGTATGGGCTACTGCGATCCATCAGTCGAGTTACAAGAGAACAGTCGGCTCGACTATCAGCACCTCTCCCCGGTCGCCTGTCAACTGCCAGGCATCGTCGCCTTTTCCGCGACGCAGGTGAATGTATCGGTGTTTCCCAGGTCAGTTTAACCGGACGCGTCCATCGCGGACGGCTGCCCGGACCGGCGCAAGGACATGGCCTGTCACTCCGGAGCGTCATCCGCCCGCGCCGTTTGCAGTACTGATCAGCGGGTGGCGGAGGCTGGTATAACTGGTGCTGAGGAGTCAGAACCGCCTCAGTCGAAAAGACCACAGAGTTTCGGTGGGTGGATCCCCGAGAACCCAGGAGTCCTCGAGATAGATGGCCGCCAAGGCGCTGAACGCCTCCGAGTACCCCTGGGTTGCGAGCGTCAGACGGACCCGTCACCCTGGCATATCTCGCCGACGAGCGACCCTAGGCCGTACAGCGGCAGCATGTTCAGGAGCCCGCGAATGTTCGTGTCCTCCCAGCCATCGGCTGCTTCGAACCAGAGGCCGTCAAGCTTGGCTTGGTAGGACTTGAGTTCCGTGACCAGCCCCTCCGGGAGTTCCTCACGGCGCGCGAGAAGGGTCAGCGTCGCGCGGCGCATGATGTTGAGGATGATGATGTAGTTATCCCGGAAGCCTGGCTTGAGCAACCCGACAAGGTGATCCCACCGATCGGCTTTCTCGGCCTGGGTCAAGGCCGCGTTGCCCACGTTCTCGTTTATCACTGCTTACCTCGCTCTGATGACCAGGTCCTTTACCGGACGGAGACCATGCCGCACCGCTCGCAGCGGTAACCGGGTTCGGGCCGGTACTCGCACCGCGGGCAGATGCGCAGCAGTTCCGAGATGCTGACGCCCAGCATGGCGGCGACACTGCGCGGCGTCCGGCCCCAGCCGATCGCGCGGCGTTGGCCGCTCTCGATGCGTGACACCGCACTGAGGTGGACGCCTAGGAGATCTCCCATCTGGCGCATGCTCAGGCCGCGCTCGATGCGGATGCGGCGCATGCCGAGCATCACCAGCCTGTCCAGCGGCAGGGCTATCTCGACGTGTTCCACGCGAGCGGAGATATCGCTGCCGTCAATTTCGGCCAGATGATCTTCGATTGCGGTCAGGCCGAAGCACGAGAAGCCGCACGAGCACGTGTAGGGCTGTTGTCCGGCATCGTCCCGTAGTACGACAGCCGGTTGCGCTGTAGTGGAGACTTGGTCGTTCATGACGCAGACCACGCGCAGATAAACCACACGGTCCTGGCGCCGACCTCGGTGCTGATCCCCATGGAGGTCGTGAGCGCGGCGACGATGCCCAGCCCTCGTCCGCACGCATCCCCGTCGTCGTCCCGGCGCGTTACAGCTCGCCAGGGACCGCCGTCATCGGTGACCCGCACCTCGACGCGCCCACTCGCGACGATCGTCACGTCGACCGTGAAATGCCCGCCGGGCAGACCAGAGCGGCTATGCAGCACCGCGTTGGTGATCACCTCGCACGCACACAGTTCCACCACATCCGCTGCCGGGCAGCCATCGAGCACGCTGGCCACATCGCGACGAGCCCGGCGCACCTGTGCCGCTACTCCGGGATACGAATAATGCAGCGTCCTCTGCGCGTCCGCCGCCGTTGGCGCGTAACCTGTCGCTGCCATCGTGACCCCTCCACTTGAATCAGCTGGCCGTGGCTATCAGCGTGGATGACGAGTTTCACGACTGCCACCGATCGCCTATGCCGATGTGGCATAACGAATCGTTTCCGGCCTGCAACGCTGCGCGAAATACTGAGCGCGTCTCAGCCACCCGAGGGGACACGCCATGGAATACAGCCCGACCGTGCGCGGCCGCCGCCTGATCCGCGAGCTCACCCGGCTCCGCCAAACTGCCGGCCTGCCGATGGAGACCGCGGCCCGGCGGCTCGACTGGTCCAAGAGCAAGCTGTACCGGATCGAAGCTGGCCGCACCCGCCTTATCACCGACGACCTGGAAGACCTGCTGGACCTGTACGGTGTCCGGTCCCCCGAACGCGAAGCGCTGATCCAGCTCGGCCGCGACGCCCGCAAACGCGGCTGGTGGACTGCCTACAGCGACGTGTTCAGCGGCTCCTACATCGCCCTCGAAGCCGAAGCGGCCTCGATCCGCATCAACGCGAACGTCATCCCCGGCATCTTCCAGGTCCCCGGGTATGCCAGGGAAATGATCGCCCGGACCAGGCCCGCTCTTAAAAGCGATGATGCAGAACGTACGGTGGCTGCACGGACCACCCGGCAGGAAGCCTTGTTCAGCAAGGAACAGCCGCCACAGATTCACGTCGTCCTCGACGAGGCGGCCATCCGCCGCCAGGTCGGCGGCCCGGACATAACTCGAGAGCAGCTCAAAGCCCTCGCCGACGCGAGTGACCGGCCGCATGTAACGATCCAGGTCCTCGCCTTCGGTGGCGGAGCTCACGCGGGACTGGATGGCAGGTTCACCATCCTGGGCTTCCCGGATCCGGAAGATCCGCCTATCGCGTACGTGGAAGGCCTCATGGGCGACGTCTATCTTGAAACTGACACCGAACTCGGTGTCTACAACCTGGCCTGGACCCACCTCGTGAGCCAGGCCCTCGCCCCAGCAGAATCAGCCGCCCTGATCAGGCAGCTCGCCAAGGAGCAGTAATGACCGACTCCCCCGTCACCTGGCGCAAGTCCAGCTTCAGCACCGGGCAGAACGACTGCGTCGAGGTCGCCGCCACACAAGCTGGCGTGCTCGTGCGGGACTCCAAGAACCGCGAGGCCGGCTTCCTCACTGTCTCCCGCAGCGCATGGGCGGAGCTGCTCGACGAGATCAAGAACAGCCCGGCCAGCTAACCGCATCGAACCGGTCGCAGAATCCCGCGAACCCAGCCGGCCCGGCCGCCTCACGCACCGGCCGCAGACGCACGAGAGTCCGCGGCGATGCCACCGGTCCTTCGAGGGCGTCGAGCACGACAGCGGCCTCGCTGACCGCCTGATCCAGGTCGCCGTGCACGGCGAGATCTGCCGCGTGCTGCGCCTGGTAGATGGCGGCGTTCCGCGGTGACAGGCCGGTATCACACAGGTCGTTCTGATAAAAGGCTGAACTGCCGAGGAGTGCGCGGCCTTTCGCTTCCTGCACGGCGATCTCAGCTGGGCCCGCGAACGCGAGCCAGGGCGGATCATCGTCCGGCTGATCGCGGTCGAGTTCGCGCCAGGCACGGGTGATCGCCGATTTGAAACCGGCAGCGTCCCCGGTGGCCGCACTGGCTAGCGCTTCCCGGGCGGCGATCAGCGCGTGCAGCCGCGGCGACGGATGGCGGCGCGCCAGCCCGGCCGCCTGGGCGGTCAGCCAGATGGCTTGGCGGGCCAGGCCGGCGCCAGCGGCGGGGGCCATCTCGGTGAGCAGCAAGGACATGCTGAGCATCGCGTGAATAGCGAGTTCGTCGTCGGCGGCGTGGCTGGCCCGCTGGAGCGCATCGGTGAACAGGCTGCGCGCGCGAGCCGGCTGGTTGCTGTCCAGGCAGGCCCAGGCGGCGCGGATCGCCAGCTCGCCCGCCACATGCATAAGTTCGTGTCCGACGTCATCGGTGTAATCGGCTTCGTCGGCCAGGCGGGCGACGCGCCGCCATAGTTCGAGGGCCTCCTCGCGCGTGGTGGCACCGCCAGCAGCCTGTTCCTGCGCGTGCAGCCGGCACGCGCACGCGCGCAGGTACTCCATGGTGGCTTCGGTCACGACAGACGAGGTGGCCGTGCGGTTGGCTGGGCCGGTATTGCCCAGGTCCGGGGTGTCCGCAGCTTCCGAGGCGCTCATGATCAGTGGCAGCAGCATGCGGCGAGGCATCGCGATCGTGTCGGCGAACCGCAGCAGCTCACGGATGTCGTACAGCGTCTTACGCTCACCGGCCTCGATCCGCCAGATGCTGCTCTGGGAGCAGCCCAGCATCTGCGCGAGCTGCTGCTGCGACAGACCGGCGGCCGCGCGGAAGATCGCCATCGCCGCGCCCAGGTCCAGGCGCGACAGCGCGTCGCGGAGTAGGGGCGAGTCCCACAGCCACGCCGGGATGTGGCCATCAGGTGAGCGGCCTTCGTCACCAGGGCCGGGCGGGGTCCGTGCCGCCCGTACGCATCCGGCGCAGAGCACGTCGGGGTTATAGCGGCTCAGCACCGTGGCCCGGCAGCCGACGCACAGACGCTGTGGTGTCTCACCAGCCCGTTGCCGCTTCACCTTCAGCAGTGCCTCGTCACGGGTGATCGCGATATCGTGAGCACGGGTGTGGTCGTGACGTTGCGGGCAGTGACGTCATGTCCGACATCAGAACGCCGGGGACGTTTTTCTCGCAACGACCAGAAATCCCGGAGGTGCGTGATGACCGGATCCAGCGCGCCCCTGCCCGAGCGAAGACGCCGGAGTCCGGGTCGGCCGCCGAAGCCGATGGATGGCGAACAGTCCGCCCTTGGCCGGCTCGGCGGGCTGATCCGTGACTTGCGGACCGGTCGCGGCTTGACGCTGACGGATCTCGGCGTCCTGACGGGTTACTCCTGGCAGCATCTCAGCGCGGTCGAGCGCGGCCGGGTCGTCCCCTCAGAGGCCGTGGTGACCGCCTGCGAACACGCGCTCGCGGCCGGCGGCCAGCTGACCGCGGCTTTCCCGGCTGTCGTGCGCGAACAGGCCTGGCAGCGGCACAAGCGAGAGACAGCGCGCCGCGACGGCAACGCGTGGAACAACCTCATGGCTGAGTTCCCCGCCGCAGTTGCCAGCTCTTCGGCGGTGTCCGCGGGAACCGTGCTGGCGCTCGAGGAAGTCACGGACCGGCACCGTGTCCTGTACCACGAGCTGTCTTCGGCGGAGATGCTCATCCCGGTCGAGGCCCACCTCAGTCTTCTAGCATCCCTCATGCGCGGGTCCCAGCCCGAGCCGCTGCGGCACCGCGTCGCCTCCGCGGCCGCCGAGGCAGCCGGGTTCGCGGCCTGGCTGTGGCACGACCTGGGTGATCAGTTCAAGACCGGCGTCTACTACCGGATGGCGGACAGCCTCCTCGCAGAAGCCGGCAACCCCGCCCTGGCTGGATACGTCACCGGGTACCGCGCTCTGGCGGCGGACGCGGCCGGTTTCCCTGCCGAAGCCGCCAGCCATGCCGAGTGTGCCAGGGCTCGGATTCCGCCTACCGCATCCAAGCTTGTGAGGTCTTGGCTCGCAGCGATCAGCGCGAACGCGGTCGCCCTGACCGGCGGTGATCGCGAGGCCGTGGAACTGCTCGACCATGCACAAGATCTCTTCGAGGCGGCGGAGGAAAGCGAAGCCTGGATGTATGACTTCGACCGCAGCTCGTTCGCCGCATTTCAAGGCCAGTGCCTGCTCCGGCTCGGGCGACCGGACGAGGCTATGGCCGTGTTCGCGGCCGGCTTGACGGAGCTTCCGGACCAGTGCGAACGGCGCCGGGCCAGCCTGATGATCGACATGGCGGAAGCATGCGTTCCCGCCGGTGAGGTAGACGTGGGGCTTGACTATGCCCGCCAGGCTTTGCTTGTCTTCGCGGGCCGCGGCTCGGTAGATGGGGTGCGGCGGGTGAGGCGGGTCCACGACATGCTTGGTTCGGCGGGTTACCGGCGCCGGGCCGACGATCTCGACCAGCTGATCCGCAGCAGCCTGCCGGGCGGGGCGTGACTGGCCTGGCCGCTCGGCGTGTCGCCGAGGCCAGTACCACCTACGACGAAACACGGATTACTCCTCAGGGAGTTTTCTGGCTGGAGGGCCGCCCCAGCGGCCAGAATGCGATCGTCTGCTGGACCCGCGAGCACGGCTTGCGGGACATCACGCCGGACGGCTTCAGTGTGGGGTCGTTGGTGCATGAATACGGCGGTGGCGCCTGGACGGTGCACGACGGGACGCTGTGGTTCTGCGACTCGGGCGGCGAGCTGCTGTCCAAGACCGGCCGCACCGGAGCGGTTTTGGTCGTTCCGGCGGCGGGGGTGCCCGGGTCGCACCGATACGCGGACCTGTGTGTCGATCGTGACGGCCGTCATCTCTGGGCCGTGCGCGAACGTCATGAGCACGAGGACGTGATCAACGAGCTGGTGCGGATCGCGGCGGACGGCAAGACGGCGCCGTCCGTCGTAGCCTCGGGCTGGGAATTCTACGCGTTCCCCAGGCTCAGTCCGGACGGCTGCCAGCTGGCCTGGACGTGCTGGAACGCGCCGCTGATGCCGTGGGACGGGACGTACCTTCACGTCGCGGACATCGCCGCGGACGGGACGTTGGGAGAGCCTGTCCTGGTGGCGGGAGGGCCAGAAGAATCGGTCTTCCAGCCGCAGTGGAGCCCCTCCGGCGTATTGCACTTCGTCTCCGACCGCAGCGGCTGGTGGAATCTGTACGCTCGGGAGCCTTATGGCGATGCCGTCGTCGCGGACTGTGAGGCCGAACTCGGTGTCGCCCAGTGGGAGTTCGGCTACTCCACCTACGCGTTCCTCGGCGGCGACCGGATCGCGGTCCTTGCTCAGCGCGGCGGGTCCCAGACGGTAGAGGTCGTCGGGTCGGGGTCACGCCGGAGCCTTGACTTGCCCTGCACGTCGATCAAGCCGTACCTGTCCGCTCGCGGGAGCACCATCGCCTTGATCGGCGCGAGCCCGGTCGCCACCCCTTCGGTCGTGGTCGCCGACGTCGACACCGGGGCGGTCACCAGCATTGCCGGTGAGGAGCCTCTTGCGCGTTCAGGCACGCTGTCGGCGCCGGAGCCCTTTGTGTTTACTGCTCGGGACGGACTGCGCGTCCACGGGTTGTACTACCAGCCGTGGCGTGCTTCGCCAGGTCCGCCCCCGCTGGTCGTGAAGGCGCACCCCGGGCCGACCGCGAACTTCCCGATGCGCCTTGACTGGCACAGCCAGTATCTGTGCAGCCACGGATTCGCCGTCGCCGAGATTGACTACCGCGGCAGCACCGGATACGGGCGCGCCTACCGGAACGCCCTGCGCGGCCAGTGGGGCGAAGGCGACGCGCTCGACTGCGCGGATGCCGCCGGTCACCTGGGGCGTCAAGGTCTCGGCGACCCGCAGCGGACAGCCATCTGGGGCGCGAGCGCCGGTGCCTACACCGCGCTTCGCGCCGTGATCCTCACCGACGTGTTCGCGGCGTGTATTGCGCGGAGCCCGGTCATCGACCCGGGAACCTGGAGCCTCGCCGCACCGAAGTTCCAGGCACATCAAGCCCAGCTCCTCGTCGGCGGCCAGACTGGCGCGCCGCTCGATTACCGCACACGATCGGTGCTTGTCGACGCGCACGCGATCAGCTGCCCGGTCTTGCTGATCCACGGCGGGAACGACCAGATA
>DASRFJ010000036.1:0-34679 GCA_035651595.1 Streptosporangiaceae bacterium
CCCCTTTGTGGTAGCGGGACCCCTGTTCACGAGGGCCGGTCTTCCACGAAGGGGAAATCTTCCACGTTGCTGACGGACTGCGGGTGCGCTCCTGTCCCGGTAGCCGCACGCTGCACTCCAGGCACAGGCTGCGCGCACCCGTCCAGGCCCAGCGGCCGGCACGGGCCATGCGCGCGCAATCGCCAACAGAGTCCCGATCCGGGGGGTAACCGTCCGCAATAACCTGGCGCGCCTGCCGGCACGCCTGAAATGAGGTAAATGTTCTGAGTTGGGGCGCAAGCAGATACGGTCGGTTTTGTGACCAGCTACCGCCAGCCAGGCACCGTCCTCACCGATCACACCTTTCTCGTGCCGCTGGATCATGGCAGGCCCGACGGCGAGCAGATCGAGGTGTACGCCCGCGAGGTCGTCGCCGCGGACCGGGCGAACGCCGGGCTGCCGTGGCTGGTGTTCCTCCAGGGCGGCCCCGGCATGGCCGCGAACCGGCCGGTTGGCCGGGAGAGCTGGCTGGACCGGGCGCTGCGCGACTACCGGGTCCTGCTGCTCGACCAGCGTGGCACCGGCCGCTCCTCCCCCGCGACAAGCCAGACGCTCGCCCGGCTCGACTCGCCCAAGGCCCAGGCCGACTACCTGGCGAATTTCCGGGCGGACAGCATCGTGCTCGACGCCGAGCTGATCCGCCGTGAGCTGACCGACGACGAACCGTGGAGCGTGCTCGGTCAGAGCTTCGGCGGGTTCTGCACGGTCACGTACCTGTCGTTCGCGCCGCACGGGCTGCGCGAGGCGTTCATCACCGGCGGCCTGCCCGGATTGACCGCGACCGCCGACGACCAGTACCGGCTCACCTATCCGCAGGTCGCGCGCAGGACCGAGGCGTACTACCGGCAGTACCCCGAGGACGCCGACCTGGTCCGCCGGATCGCCGCGTACCTGTCCGAGCGCAGCGTCAGGCTGCCCGACGGCCAGCCGCTGACCGTGGAGATGTTCCAGTCGATCGGCCGCATGTTCGGCCAGGGCTCCGGCGCGCACGAGATGCACTACACGTTGGAGGGGGCGTTCACTCAGGACGGAGAGCTGTCCGACGCGTTCCGGTACAAGGTCCTCTCGTTGATGAGCTACGCGGCGGGTCCGCTGTACGCGGTGCTGCACGAGGCCTGCTACGCGAACGGCTCGGCCACGCGCTGGTCAGCGCAGCGGATCCGCGCCGAGTTCGCCGCGTTCGACGCCGCGGCCGCGCTGGCCGGGGACGCCCCGGTGCTGTTCACCGGTGAGATGGTCTACCCCTGGATGCTCGACGGCGACCCCGTGCTGCGGCCGTTGCGCGAGGCGGCCGACCTGCTCGCCGAGCGCGACTGGCCGCCGCTGTACGACCCCGCGCGGCTGGCCGCCAACGAAGTCCCGGTCGCCGCCGCGGTCTACTACGACGACATGTACGTGCCGCGCCAGCTTTCCGTGCCCACCGCGGAAGCCATCACCGGCCTGCGCCCGTGGATCACGAACGAATATGAGCACGATGGCCTGCGGGTGAGCAACGGCCATGTGCTTGATCGGCTGATCGCCATGGTCCGCGGCATCAGCTGACCGGCCCGGATCCGCTGGCGTCCGCGACGAAACCGGGCGTAGGCTGCCGCCGTGACCTGGATCGCACCGGACGTCGAGCGTTCCGAGGATTACCCGGCGCGCCGCAACGATCCCGAGCGGGAGATGCTGCGCGACTGGCTCGACTGGCACCGGGCCACCCTGCTACGCAAATGCGCGGGCCTGGATGCCGCCCGGCTGGCCAAGCGCGCCGTGCCGCCTTCGGGCCTGTCCCTGCTCGGCCTGGTCCGGCACATGAGCGACACCGAGCGCGGCTGGGTCAGGCAGACGTTCCGCGGTCAGCCGATACCCGACCTGTACTACCGCGCCGATGCCCCGTTCGCGGACTTCGAAGAGGCGGACCCGGCCCGCGCCGAAGAGGACTTCGAGCTCTACCGTGCCGAATGCCGAGCCGTCGATGCCGCGCTGGAGGGCGCGAAGCTGGACGACACGTACACGTTCCAGGGAAAGATCATCTCCCTGCGCTGGACGTGGCAGCACCTCGTGGAGGAGTACGCGCGCCACAACGGGCACGCCGACCTGCTCCGCGAGGCCATCGACGGCTCGACCGGCATGTGAGCTATCCGCCGATCGTGGCCTGCCCCTTGTCGAAGGCGACATAGCCGCTGTAGTCCTTGCCGACGCGGTCGAACGAGGCGGGGTAGGGGTCCGGGTAGCTCCACGCGGCGTCGTGATGGGCGGACCCATTGACGGTGATGTCGTGATACTGGCAGACGCCCTTCCACGGGCAGGTGTACGGCGTCGGGCTGTCACTGAGCACGCCATCGCTGATCGAGGAGGGCGGGAAGTAGTAGTTGCCCTCGATGGTGATCAGGTCCGAATCCGCGGCCTGCGCTACGACCGTGCCGTCGATGATGGCCTTCATATGCCGTTCCTTTCTGGCTGTCGGAAGTCTTTCTGTGCCAACCCCGCGATGGCCGCGTGACTTCCCGGCTGGTCGCCACCCGCGAGCGACGGTAACGTTGTCAGTGGTCGTGCTTGCGCCCCTCACCAGATCACTGGCGAGCACGATCCGCACCGGCCAGGGCGCCTCACCGAAGGAATGCCATGGTAGTGCCCGTACTGTCGGTCGCGGCCTCCTCCTGGGGAGTGCTGATGGGGATCTCACCGGTCCTGCAGATCCGCCGCATGCTGCGTGAACGATCCTCGCGGGACGTATCCCTCGGTTATTTCGTGATCCTGCTGACCGGGTTCCTGCTCTGGATCGCATACGGGATGGCGGCCGGGAACATGGTGCTGGTCATCCCGAACGGCGTCGCGCTCCTCGTCGGGATCGCGGTGCTGACGGTCGCCATCCGGCTCCGGCGTCCAGCGCGATGAACGGGAATTTACTACTACCCGAGAGAATACTCTTGGAGTATTCTCTCGGGGTATGAGTGTTCCACTGACGCTGCTTGGCCTGCTTGAGCGGGGGCCGAGTCATGGATATGACCTGAAACGGGACTACGACGCGTTCTTCGGGCGGGGCAAGCCGCTGCGGTACAGCCAGGTGTACGCCACGCTGTCCCGGCTGGCCAGGGACGGGAAGGCGGTCGCCGGACCCATCGAGCAGGAGGCCGGGCCCGAACGGCGTCGGTATGTCATCACCGATGTGGGCATCGCCGACGTTGAGCAGTGGCTGACCGAGCCGGCCGCGCCGGAGCCGGACCTGCAGAGCGAACTGTTCGCCAAGGTGGTCCTCGCCCTGATGCTCGACCGGCCCGCCGATACCTACCTCGACGCCCAGCGGGCGGCGCACCTTCAGCGGATGCGCGAGCTCACCGAGCTGAAGCGGGGTGGCGAGCCGCTCGACGTGCTGCTCGCCGACCATTCCATTTACCGTCTGGAGGCTGACCTGCGATGGATCGACCGTACCGCGGCCCGGCTCGACATGATCTCACGAGCGGTGCAGGTGCGCCGATGACCGCGGACAGTCACGGAGCCGCGAGCCTTGTCGAGGCACGGGACCTGTTCCTCTCGTTCGGCGAAACGCCGGCGCTGCGCGGCGCATCGTTGCGCGTCCGGCGGGGCGAGATCGTCGCGGTCATGGGGCCGAGCGGCTCCGGCAAGTCCACCTTGCTGCACTGCCTGGCCGGCATCCTGGTACCCGATAAGGGCGAGGTCTGGTATGGCGGCCAGCGGCTGAACACCCTGAGCGACGACCGGCGCAGCGCGCTGCGCCGGGACCGATTCGGGTTCGTGTTCCAGTCCGGTCAACTGGTCCCCGAGCTGACCGCCGAAGAGAACGTGGCCATGCCCATGCTGCTGTCCGGGACCCGCCGCGGCCCGGCGATAACCGCGGCGCGGCGGTGGTTCGGCACGCTCGGCCTTGACGGGCTCGAACACCGCAGGTCGGGAGAACTGTCCGGCGGCCAGGCGCAGCGGGTCGCGCTGGCCCGCGGGCTGGTCGCCGAGCCGGACGTGCTGTTCGCCGACGAGCCGACCGGGGCACTCGACTCGGTCTCCGGCGAGCTGGTGATGGACCTGCTCACCGCCGCCGCACGCGAGCGGGGCACGACGGTCATCCTGGTCACCCACGACGCCCAGGTCGCCGCGTACGCCGACCGGGAGGTCGTGGTACGGGATGGCAAGGTCAGCACGCTCACCGGGACCAGGCCATGATCCCCCTCGGGCTGCGATTGATGTTCAGCGGCGGCCGCGAGGCCATCACCCGGCTGATCGTCCTGACCGCCGCGGTCGGCCTCGGCGTCGGCCTGCTGCTGACCGCCGTGGCCGCCACCAACGCGGTCACCACCTGGAACAACCGCCACGCGTGGTTCTGGACCGGAACCGCGGCGCTGCCCCAGGAAACGGCAATGGCGGGCGTCGCGCCGCTGTGGTGGCGCCCCAGCGGGGACAGTTTCGGCCGCCTCCCGATCAACCGCTTCGACGTGGCCGCCACCGGCTCTTCTTCCCCGGTGCCGCCGGGCCTGGCGCGTGACCCGGCGCCGGGCGAGTACTACGCTTCCCCGGCGCTCGCCGCCCTGCTGCACAGCACCGCACCCACCGAGCTGGCCGACCGCTACCCCGGCCACCTGGCCGGCACGATCGGCGACGCCGGCCTGCCCTCGCCGAACTCGCTGGTCATCATCATCGGGCGCACCCCGGCCACGCTGGCGCACACACCAGGCACAGTGCCGGTCACCTCGATCGCCCAGACGTTGCCCGCCAGCGGCCCGGATGGGCGGAACGGCGCGGGCCTGCACTACAACCCCCCCGATGGTGGCGGCGAGAAAAGCGCCATCGACCTCATCCTGTCCGTGGTGGCGCTGGCCATCCTGGCCCCGGTGCTGATCTTCATCGCCACCGCGACCCGGCTGTCCGCCGCCCGCCGCGAGCAGCGGTTCGCGGCGATGCGCCTGGTCGGCGCGACCCGCAAGCAGGTCTCGCAGCTCGCCGCCATGGAGTCGACGGTGGCCGGGATCGCGGGCGTCGTCGCCGGGTTCGGCATCTTCGGTCTGATACGCGTCCCGGTCGCGGGCATCCCGTTCATCGGCCAGCCATTCTTCCCCAGTGAACTGCGGCTCACCCTGCCGGACATCCTCGCGGTCGCGATCGGCGTGCCCGTGGCCGCCGCGGCGGCGGCACTGCTGGCGCTGCACCGGGTGCGAATCACCCCGCTCGGCGTCACCCGGCGAGTGACCCCGAAGCCGCCGCGTGCCTGGCGGGTGCTGCCGATGCTGGCCGGGCTCGCAGATATCGGCTTTTTCATCGTGCATGGCCGCCCGGCATCCCCGGAGGCGGACGTCCTGGCGCTCCTGCCCGGCTTCCTGCTGATCATCGTCGGCCTGAACATAGCGGGCCCGTGGCTCACCATGGCCGTGGCGAAGGTGATGGCCCGCCGGACAAGCCGCCCTGGCGCGCTGATCGCCGCCCGCCGCATCGCCGACGATCCGAAAGCCGCCTTCCGCTCGGTCAGCGGCTTGGTGCTCGCGCTGCTCGTCACCACCGTGGCCGTGGTGGCCATCACCACGCAGGACGCCAAGAACCTCACGAGATGGGGCAGCGCCGCCGAGACGAACGTGGTGACGGACCAGCTGGCGGATGCGTCGAATGACTTCGGGCCCATCGGAGCGGGTACCGGGCCGGGACCGGCCGCGCCCGCCGCGCTGCTCGCGGCCCGGCTGCGCGGCATCCCCGGTGTCGAGGGGGTGCTCGTGGTCCGCGCGATCCAGGGGCTGAACATCCCTGCGGGATATCACGGCATCGGTACCGGCATGGGCGGGCCTCCCGGCCCGACCCCGGCGGGCGTGATCTCGTGCGCGCAGCTCGCGACCGTTCCCGCGCTTGGCCGCTGCCCGGCCGGAGCGGCAACGGCGGCGTTCCCGGCGGACGGATTCAACGGCCCATTGTTCAATCTGGACGCGACCGCGATCACCTGGCCGACCGCGAACGTCCCAGCCGTACGGCTGGCCGGACTCAGGGTGGATGCCATCAACGTGGCGACGGACGGTTCCGTGGCAGCGGTCGAGACGACGAATACGATGCTGGAGACCTCGCCCGCATATGCCAGCGGTTCGCCGTCCAGCATCGCTGATCTGATCGGGCAGGATGATTCCGCCAGCAACGCCTATCAGCAGCTCGCGAACACCGTGATCCTGGTCAGCCTGCCGATCGCCGGCTGCACGCTCGCCGCGGGCATCGCGGCAGGGCTCGCCGACCGCAAGCGCCCGTTCAGC
Organism: Streptosporangiaceae bacterium; assembly: GCA_035651595.1. Lineage (GTDB taxonomy): Bacteria > Actinomycetota > Actinomycetes > Streptosporangiales > Streptosporangiaceae > JAFARZ01. Next base: position 6,258 of record DASRFJ010000036.1, read on the forward strand.
CTGCTGCGCCTCACCGGCGCCCGGCTCGCGATGCTGCGCCGCGTCGTCGCGCTGGAAAGCGCCGTGCCGCTGCTGGCCGGTGCCGTGGTCGCGATCGGCACCGGGTTCGGCGCGACCGCGATGTACGCGAACCTGGTGATGCAGCAACCCCTGGTGGCGCCTGGCCCCGCCTACTACCTGATCACCGCGGGCGGGATCCTGGCGGCACTCGGCATCATCGCGGCCACGTTCCCGCTGCTGGCCCGCATCACCGGACCCGAGGTGGCGAGAAACGACTGAACAGTAATAAGGCTGTGTCTGCTAAGAACAGGGTCGGCGGCGCGGCTGGCATCGGCTCAGGCAGCGGCTCGACCTCGGGCATCCGGGCGCGCACGTCCGCGTGGAATCGCCGCGCCAGGTCAAGCGCCTCGACATTGTCCGGGGTATGGATGAAGACGGTCGGGGAACGGCCCTCACGCAGCCAGCCGGCCACCGTGCCCAGCCAGGGCTGCCAGCCCGCGACCGTCTGTGCCGGGTCGTCCCGGCCGATGTAGCGGACTACGGGGCACGACGTGAGGGCCCGCGGCCGGCGCGGGAGGCGTGGCTTGTTCCGCCATGCCTCCCGCTCGACGTCGCTGACCGGACGGCTCTCGAACAGGACGGTGGTGTCGAACGTCACCCACTCCGCACCGACGCGTCCGAGGGCCGCCTCGAGCAGCTGTTCCGATCGCGGATCCTCGAAGAACGCACGGTGCCGGACCTCGACGCAGTACCGGTACTCACGCGGGAGACGGCTCAAGAATCCGGTGAGTACGTCAACACCAGTTGGTCCGAACGACGGGGGCAGCTGGATCCAGAGAAAGTGCACCCGCTCGCCAAGTGGCCGGAGCGCGGCCAGGAAGGCATGCAGCGCCTCGCCGGTATCGGCGAGGCGGCGCTCATGGGTGATCAGCTTCGGCAGCTTGAAGACGAACCGGAAGTCAGGTGCGGTCTGCTCCGCCCACGAGCGCACCGTCCCAGGAGCGGGTGTCGCGTAGAACGTCGTGTTGCCCTCCACGGCGTTGCACCAGGTCGCGTACGCCCTCAGACTGTCCCGGGAGGTCAGCGATTCGGGCAGGTAGCGGCCGCGCCACGGCGGATAGCTCCACATCGCGCATCCGACGTGCAGCTTCATGCACCGGCCGGAGGCTGGCGGTGGAACTCGGGGGCGTAGGAGATGCCGACGATCACGCCGTCGCTGGTGAGCAGCCTGGCCACCGTCTGTCCCCACGGCTCGGTGCGGGCCGGGTGCAGCAGCTCGTAGCCCGCCTCGCGCAGTTCGTCGCCAGCGGCCGCGACGGCGTCCGTGGACGCCACCTCGAACTCGATCGAGGCCTGCGGGACCACCCGGCCAGCCGGCCACTCCGGGGTGCCGAAGCAAGCCTCCGCTGCTTCACTGAGCGGCCATATGCCCAGATGATTGCAGCCGGGGATGTTCCCGCTGGAGTAATAGCCGTCGCCTTCACCTTCCAGCGGCAGGCCGAGGACATCCATGAACAGCTTGCGGCTCTGTGGCGGGTCGGCGGCGATGACCGCCACGCTCGCGATGAAGAGAACCTCCACGTGGCCTAGCCTACGAAAGACTCACACCGGCAGGGACCGCGGTGGCACCGGAGCCGAGTGCACGATCGACGTGGTCGTCCGGCCGTGCGGCGTGAACAGGTCCAGGATCGGCTCGAGGTCCTCGATCGACCGAAGCCACACCTTCATGAAGTAGCAGTCCTCCCCCGTGATCCGGTAGCACTCGGTCACGTTCGGCACCTCCCGGGCGATGCCCGGGATCAACCGCAGCCCGCCGCCCACCGGACTGATCCGCACGATCGCGAACAGCGTGTAGCCAAGCGCCCGCGGGTCGACTTCGGCGCGGTATGACACCACGCCGTCCTCCTCGAGCCGCCGCAGCCGGTCCGCGGCCGCCGGGGCGGACAGCCCGACCCGACGGCCGAGTTCCGCGATCCGCAGCCGTGGCGACGCCTGCAACTCGGCGAGAATCCGCTTATCGATGCCGTCTAGCGTTTCGAAGGGCTGATGGACAAAATTCCTCTGTTTCGACGGCATTTCCACGTAGGCCTCCGCATGTTGGCCCTTCACGGGGCGCACCTCACCTTCTTATGCTGCACCGGTGACCAAGGTCCCGCAAGTCACCAGAGTGCCCCCGCAGTCGTTCTTCCTGGTCAGCGCGATTTTCCACTATCTAGGTCCGTCGCTCGCCGTTCTGCTGTTCACCAGGATCGATGTGCTCGGCGTGGCTTGGCTGCGGATCGCCAGCGCCGCCGCGGTGTTCGCCGTGTGGCGTCGGCCCTGGCGGCTTTCCGGCACGTTCGACCGCGCCCAGCTGCGTCTGCTGCTCGCACTCGGTGTCGTGCTGGCCGCGATGAACTCGGTGTTCTACCTGGCGGTGGACCGCCTGCCGCTGTCCACCGTGGGCGCCATCGAGTTCCTCGGCACCGTGCTCCTCGCGATCATCGGCACCCGCACCGGCCGGAACGCGGTGGCTCTGGTGCTCACCACCGGCGGCGTCGCGCTGGTCACGTCGATCCGGCTGACCGGCCACCCGCTCGGGTTCGTGTTCGCTTTCGGCAACTGCGTGCTGTTTATGGTGTACGTGATGCTCGGCCACCGGATGGCGAACGCCGGCGGCGGGATCGACAGGCTCGCCGCGTCGATGCTGGTCGCCGTCGTTGTGGCGACCCCGGTCGGGCTGGGCGGCGCGCTGCCCGCGTTCGGCCACCCGGCGCTGCTGGCGGCCGGGGCTGGGGTGGGCGTGTGCTCCTCGGTCATCCCGTACGTCACCGATCAGCTGGCCATGGCCCGCCTGCCGCGCGCCACGTTCGCGCTCATGCTCGCGCTGCTGCCGGTCTTCGCCACGATCATCGGCGCGATCGTGCTGCGCCAGCTGCCCACCGCCGCGGACATCGCCGGCATCACCTGCGTGACGGCCGGCGTCGCGCTTCATAACGAGAGGAATCGACCACGTGGATTACGTACGGCTAGGCACCACCGGGCTGAAGGTATCGCGGATCTGCCTGGGCATGATGAGCTACGGCTCGCGGACCGAGCGGGCCTGGCACCTGTCCGAGACCGACGCCGAGCCGCTGGTGAAAGCGGCCGTCGACGGCGGCGTGACGTACTTCGACACCGCCGACACCTACTCGACCGGGATGACCGAGGAAATCACCGGCCACCTGCTCGGGCGGCTGTTCCCCGCCCGGGACGACTACGTGCTGGCCACCAAGGTGTTCTTCCCGATGGGCGAAGGACCCAACGACCGCGGCCTGTCCCGCAAGCACATCATGTCGGCCATCGACGCCTCCCTGCGGCGCCTCGGCACCGAGTACGTCGACCTGTACCAGATCCACCGCTGGGACTACGAGACGCCCATCGCCGAGACGATGGCTGCGCTGCACGACGTCGTCAAGGCGGGCAAGGCCCGCTACATCGGCGCCAGCGCGATGTTCGCCTGGCAGTTCGCCAAGGCCCAGCACACCGCGGACAGCAACTGCTGGACCCGGTTCGCGTCCATGCAGAACCACTACAACCTGATGTACCGCGAGGAGGAGCGGGAGATGATCCCGCTGTGCGTGGACCAGGGCGTCGGCGTGATCCCGTACAGCCCGCTGGCCCGCGGCATGCTGGCCGGCAACCGCACCCGCGGCGGCGAGCTGACCACGACCAGGGCCGGGTCCGATCCGCTGTCGGATTCGCAGTACAACACCGACGCCGACTTCGACGTCGCCGACCGGGTCAGTGCGGTGGCGGGCGAGCGTGGCGTGGCGCCGGCCCAGGTCGCCCTGGCCTGGCTGCTGCACAAACCCGCGGTGACCGCGCCCATCGTCGGCGCGACCAAGCTCAGGCACGTCGAAGACGCGCTCGCCGCGACCACGCTAGCGCTGAGCGAAGAGGAGATCAGGCGCCTCGAGGAGCCCTACATCCCGCACCGCGTCCTCGGCCACTCCTGAGGCCCGCGTTAACGTGGTCGTTTACCCCATCGTGGTGAGTTAACCCTCGTAAACGAGGGTCTATCTACCACAAGGGGATTATCCACCACGTTGTTCGAGGTTTATCCGCTGCCAGCGAGCGCATGCGAGCGCCGGCCGCGGGCGCCGTCGGCCAAGCAGGCCGACACGAGCCGGATGCTCGCCGTCTTGTTCGACGGGCTCCGCGTCGGCGCGTAATGTGCCTCTGTGGCCGAACGCTGGGACCAAGCCCGGGTCCTCACCCTCGCGCCGGACGCCTCGTCACAGCGGTCCGCACGGTCCCTGGTGAATGCCGGGTCCTGGATCACCACCGGATCCGCGGATCCGGCCGCGCTGTGGGGTGAGTGCCGGGGCAGCGCCGCGGCCCCGTACCGCACCGCGGTCGACCTGTCCGGCAGGCCCGCGTACAAGTGCTCCTGCCCCAGCCGCAAGCTCCCGTGCAAGCACGCGCTCGGCCTGCTCCTGCTCTGGTCGGCGGGCGGCGTCCAGCCCGGCACGCCGCCGGACTGGGTGCGCACCTGGCTCACCGCCCGGGCCGCGCGGGCGCAGGACGGCAAGCCTGCCGAGCCGGCCGACCCCGAGGCGGCGCGGCGGCGCGCCCAGCAGCGCGAGCAACGGGTCGCCTCCGGCATGGACGAGCTGGATCGCTGGCTGTGCGACCAGGTCCGCCAGGGCCTGGCCGCCACGCCGCGGGCCGGCTACCAGCACTGGGACTCGATCGCCGCCCGCATGGTGGACGCCCAGGCCTCTGGCCTGGCCGAACGTCTCCGCTCGTTCGCCGCGGTCCCGCACTCCGGCGCCGGCTGGGAGAGCCGGCTGCTGGAGGAGTACGCGATGCTGCATCTGCTCGCCACCGCGTTCCGGCGGCAGTCCGGCCCGCTCGAGGTGGTCCGCTCGCGCATCGGTTTTACCGTCCGCCAGGACAGCGTGCTCGCGGACGGCGAGCGCGTGCTGGACCGCTGGCAGGTGCTGGCCCGCCGGGACACCGAGCAGGAACGGCTGCGCACCCGCCGGGTGTGGCTGCGCTCCCCCCGGCGCGGCCGGTACGCCCTCGTGCTCAGCTTCGCCTTCCCCGGCGAATCCTTCGACGGCACGCTCATCCCCGGCACCGAGGCCGACCTTGAGCTGGCCTTCTATCCCGGCACCCCGCCGCTGCGCGCGCTGGTGGTCAGCAACGAGAACCGGGCACGAGCCAAGCCACCCGACGGCGGCACGGTCGCCGACCTGCTCACCGACTGGGCGCGGGCCCTCAGCCAGGACCCCTGGCTGGACAGCTGGCCGGCCGTGCTGAACGCGGTCACCCCCCTCCGCGCACCCCAGCCAGCGGTATGCGACCCGTCCGGCGCGGCCCTCCCGCTGCACCCGGCCGCCGCCGACAACTGGCCGCTGTTCGCCCTGTCCGCCGGCCGCCCGCTGACCCTGGCCGGCGAGTGGACGCCCCGCGGCCTCGTCCCGCTGACCGCCTGGGACGAAACCGGTCGGCCGGTGGTCCTGTGAGCGAGTGGGAAGCCGTGCTCACCGCCGCTCTCATTGGCTCAGAACGAGCCGTGGTACCACCTCCACCGCCGGGCTTCCCCAAGCCGGAGCCGTCCACGGACCCCGCCGCGACCATCCTCGACCAAGCCGCCTTGCTCACCGTGGCCCGGCGGGCCGGCTGCCGTCCGAAGACCGCGGAGCCGCCCGCGGCCGCCGGTGACGACCCCCGTCCCGCGGTGCGCGAGGCGGCGGGCCGCAGGCTGCGGCGGATTCTCGGCGGCGAGAACAGCGAATTGCTGCACGAATGGCTGAACGCGGCGGTCGCCCATGGGCTCCGCCCGCCGCCGGAGTTGCTGCCCGCGCTGCTCGACCGGGCCCGCCGGGTCGCGGCCACCAACCCTGACCCGGACGAGGCGCGGCTGCGCGGCCTGGTCGCCACGGTGGGCGGCGCCCGGGCAACGTGGCTGGCCAGCCTCAATCCCGCCTGGTCTTGGCTCCTCGCCGAAGAGCAGGCCGCGCCGCCGCAACGGCGGCTGACCGAGGCCGACGCGCAGCGCGCGATGACCTTGGCGGACGCGCAGCCCGACATGAACGGGCTGGCGCAGCTCATGGCCATCGTGCCGCCGCCGTGGCCGGCCAAGCTCGCCGCGATGGCGCTCACCCGGGCGTCGCGTGCGCTGTCGCAGACACCGCTGAGCGCCAGCCGGGTGATCCGCCTGGCGGGCACGCGCGCCGACCCGGCGCTCGGCGCGCCCGGCGCGCTCGCCGACTTCCCGCCGGAGGCACCCCAGGTGCTGCACAACATGCTGGCCGTGCTTCGATTCCGCTACGAGATGCTGAAGGAGCTTGCCAGTGCTTGATTCAACAGCCGCTGAACCGATCCTCCGGCCGCATGCGGAGCAGGAGTACGCGGCCGAACTTGCCGCGCTGGCGGCGGGCGACGACCGGGAGCGCCCGCCGGGCTGGCGCCTGTCGCCGTGGGCGGTGACCACGTACCTGCTGGGCGGTGCCGCGGCGGACGGCACGCTCATCACGCCGAAGTACGTCGGTGCCCGCCGCCTGGTCGAGGTCGCGGTCGCCACGCTCGCGACCGACCGGGCGCTGCTGCTGCTCGGCGTGCCGGGTACCGCGAAGACGTGGCTGTCCGAGCATCTGGCCGCCGCGATCTCCGGCGACTCGACGCTGATGGTGCAGGGCACGGCCGGCACCGCGGAGGAGGCGGTTCGCTACGGCTGGAACTACGCTCGGCTGATCGCCGAGGGTCCGTCCCGGGAAGCGCTGGTGCCCAGCCCGGTGATGCGCGCGATGGGCGGCGGGCAGATCGCCCGGGTCGAGGAGCTGACCCGCATGCCGTCGGACGTGCAGGACGCGCTGATCACGATCTTGTCCGAGAAGACGCTGCCCATTTCCGAGCTGGCCGGCGAGCTGCAGGCCGTCCGTGGCTTCAACGTGATCGCCACCGCCAACGACCGCGACCGCGGCGTGAACGAGCTGTCCAGCGCGCTACGGCGCCGGTTCAACACCGTGGTGCTGCCGGTGCCGGCCACCGCGGAGGAAGAGGTGGACATCGTCACCCGCCGGGTCGCGCAGCTTGGCCGGTCCATCGGACTGCCCGAGTCCGCGACGCATGGCGCCGACGAGATCCGGCGCGTGGTGACCGTGTTCCGCGAGCTTCGGGACGGACTTACCGAGGACGGCCGGGCCAAGGTGAAGTCGCCGAGCGGCACGCTGTCGACCGCGGAAGCGATCTCCGTGGTCACCAGCGGGCTGGCGCTCGCCGCGCATTTCGGGGACGGGACGCTCCGCCCGGCAGACGTGGCGGGCGGCATCACCGGCGCGGTTATCCAGGATCCGGTAGCGGACCGCGTCATCTGGCAGGAGTACCTGGAAACCGTCATCAGGGACCGCGACGAATGGGGTGAGTTCTACCGGGCCTGCCGAGAGGCCGCCGGGTGACCACCGCGCACTACGGCATCCGGCATCACGGACCGGGTTCTGCCAGGTCGCTGCGTGCCGCCCTGGCGGCGACGTCCCCGGACATCGTGCTGATCGAGGGACCGCCGGAGGCGGACGCGCTCGTGCCGCTGGTGGCCGACCCGGACATGGTGCCGCCGGTCGCGCTGCTCGCGTACCTTGCCGGCGAACAGGGGAAAGCAGCCTTCTGGCCGTTCGCGGAGTTCTCGCCGGAGTGGCAGGCGATGCGGTACGCGCTGCGGGCCGGCGTCCCCGTGCGGTTCTGCGACCTCCCGGCCGCGAACCAGCTCGCTGTCCGGGAGACCCGCGGCAGGCCGCGGGTCCGCATCGATCCGATCGGCGAACTCGCCAGCGTGGCCGGGTACGACGACCCGGAGCGCTGGTGGGAGGACGTGGTCGAGCACGTTCCCGGCACCGCCGTGTTCGACGCGATCGCCGAGTCCATGGCCGTTCTGCGGGAGGAGGTGGACCAGACAGACCTGGTCCGCGAGGCGTACATGCGCAAGACGCTCCGGGCCGCGATCAAGGACGGATACCAGAACATCGCGGTGGTCTGCGGCGCCTGGCACGTGCCCGCGCTCGCCAGCCCGCTGCCGCCGGCCAGCCACGACGACCGGTTGCTGCGCGGCCTGCCGAAGGTGAAGGCCACGATGACCTGGGTGCCCTGGACGTACGGGCGGCTGGCGTTCGCGTCCGGGTACGGCGCCGGGGTCCGCTCCCCCGGCTGGTACGACCACCTGTTCAGCGACGAGGCACATCCGATCGAAGGCTGGCTGACCAGGGCGGCCGGCGTCCTGCGGGACGAGGGCATCCCGGCCTCGCCCGCCCACGTGATCGAGGCGGTCCGGCTCGCCGAGACGCTCGCCACCCTGCGCGGCCGCCCCCTGGCCGGCCTGGAGGAAGTGAGCCAAGCAGCTCAGGCCGTTCTGTGTGATGGTTCTGATCTTCTCCTCCGCCTGATCCAGCGCAAGCTCGTGGTCGGCGAGCGGCTTGGCGCGGTCCCCGCCGCCACGCCGATGGTGCCGTTGGCCGAAGACGTGCGGCGGCAGCAGCGCAGCCTCAAGCTGCGCCCGGAGGCCAGCACCCGCGAGATCGACCTCGACCTGCGCAAGCCCAACAACCTGGCGCGCAGCCACCTGCTGCACCGGCTCGCGCTGCTCGACGTGCACTGGGGTGTGACGGTCCAGGGAAGGACCGGGCACCTCGGCACGTTCCGCGAGAGCTGGCAGCTGACGTGGCGGCCCGAACTCGACATGGCGCTGATCGAGGCCAGCATGTGGGGCAGCACGGTCGCGTCGGCGGCGGTCGCCCGCGCACAGTCGCAGGCGACGGGCTCCGCCGCGCTCGACGAGCTCACCAGGCTGACCGAACGGTGCCTGCTCGCGGATCTCGGCGACGCACTGCCCGGCGTGCTCGCCGCGGTACGGGAACGGGCCGCGCTGGACACCGACGTGACACACCTGATGGCGGCGCTGCCCGCCCTGGTCCGCGCCGCCCGGTACGGCGACGTGCGCGGCACCGACCCGGCCCGGCTCGGTGCGGTGGCCGTCGAGATGATCACCCGGATCTGCGCCGGCCTGCCCGGCGCGGTCGCCTCACTCGACGACGACGCGGAACGGACCATGCGCGATCGCATCGACGCCGTCCATGCGGCGACCGGGCTGCTTGGCGATGCGGACAGCCGGGCTCGCTGGCTGGCCGCGCTCGCCCGGCTCACCGGTCCGCCGCTCATCGCCGGGCGGGCTACCCGGCTGCTGCTCGACGCCGGCGAGATCACCTTGGACGTCGCGGCCGAACGGATGACCCGCGAACTGTCGGCCGGCGCGTCCGCCGTCGCCGCGGCGGGCTGGGCGGAGGGCTTCCTGTCCGGCAGCGGCCTGCTGCTGGTCCACGATCAGCGGCTGCTGCGGCTGACCGATGGCTGGCTGGCGGCCCTGGATAAGGACACGTTCCAGGCGGTGCTGCCGGCGCTGCGCCGGACGTTCGGCGCGTTCGCTCCGCCCGAACGTCGCGCTATCGGCGAGCAGGCCGCGCGGCTGGACCGCGAGGGCGGTTCGCCGGCCGCGGCAGCCGGCGATGACTTCGACCGGGAGCGCGCCACGGCGGCGATGCGGACCGTGGCCGAGATCCTGGGGCTGCCCGTAGTTGAGAGCGCAGCGTGAGCGGCACCGACGAGCGGCTCCACCGCTGGCGGCTGGCCCTTGGCGGCGGCGATGACGGTACCGGCGAATCGCTGTCCGGGGACGAAGCGAAGATGGACGCGGCCCTCGGCGCGCTGTACGACGCGCCGGGACCCGCCGGCGAGCCGGAGCGGGCCGGCCGCCGGCGTTCCGGCGGCCTTGGCGCGTCCGCGCCCGGCGTGGCCCGCTGGCTCGGCGACATCCGCAGCTATTTCCCGGTCAGCGTCGTCCAGGTCATGCAGAAGGACGCCATCGACCGGCTCGGCCTCACCCGGCTGCTGCTGGAACCGGAGATGCTGGCGGCGGTCGAGCCCGACGTGCACCTGGTCGGCACGCTGCTGTCGCTGAACAAGGTGATGCCGGAGCAGGCCCGCGAGTCGGCCCGCGCGATCGTGCGCACCGTCACCGAGGACCTGGAGCGGCGGCTCGCGCAGCGGACCCGGGCCGCGGTCACCGGCGCGCTGAACCGGGCCAGCCGGACCAGCAGGCCGCGTCGTCCGTCCGACATCGACTGGGACCGCACGATCCGCGCGAACCTCAGGCACTACCTCCCCGAACACCGCACGATCGTGCCGGAACGGCTGACCGGGTACGCGCGCAGACAGCAGGCGGTCGCCCGCGACGTCATCTTGTGCCTGGACCAGAGCGGATCGATGGCTTCCTCCGTGGTGTACGCCGGGGTGTTCGGCGCCGTGCTCGCGTCGATCCGGTCGCTGCGCACCTCGGTCGTGGCGTTCGACACCGCGGTCGTGGACCTGACCGGCAAGCTGAGCGACCCCGTCGAGGTGCTGTTCGGCACCCAGCTCGGCGGCGGCACCGACATCAACCGCGCGATCGCCTACTGCCAGCGGCTCATCACCCGCCCGGCGAACACCATCCTGGTGCTGGTCAGCGACCTGTTCGAGGGCGGAGACGCGGATTCGCTGCTCCGGCGCGTCGCGGATCTCACCGCGGCCGGCACCCAGGTCATCGCGCTGCTCGCGCTCAGCGACGACGGCGCGCCCGGCTACAACCACGACATCGCCGCGGCCCTGGCCGAGCTGGGCGTGCCCGCGTTCGCCTGCACCCCCGACGCGTTCCCCGACCTGATGGCCGCCGCCATCGAGCGCCGCGACATAACCGCCTGGGGCGGACGGCAAGCTAGTCGATAGCTGCCTGGGCCGCGGGGTTCGCACCCTGGGTGGTCATGCACGCGATCCTGCCGTTCCGGCCATGCGGACGCGGACCTCCTGAGTCACACAGGCGACTCTACTTACGCTACAACTGTCTTTTTACCCGAACGTCGACGTCGGCAGGCCGCTATATGCCGTTTTGTCCCCGCCGTTGGGGTAAGAAGACACCTGTAGTGTTAAGGGTGCGGTGGCTGGTACTTGATGCGATGCCTCGCGGCTAGCGACTACCGTAGCTCTGGGCGGGGCCGGTGCCAGAGCATCCGGCGGGGCGGCTTGGGCGGACGCACTCTGATGTTGCCGCCGATCAGCTTGCCGCTCAGGTTCACGGACAGCAGCACGGGTACCGAGGGTCCTGGTGGCTCGCGCGCGATCACTCGACCGCCGAGGATTGCCACCTCATCGGTGTCGATCACGATGCCTGGCCTGGTGATCAGCGTCAGGTTCCCGCCGCGGATAAGCATGGGGATCTGCAACGACGGCAGCGTGACTACCGCTTGGGTGAAGTCAAGCACGACATTTCCGGCGGTCACTCGCAATTCGAGTCGCTCAGGCACAACCCAGGTGCCATCGCGGCGCACGTGGGTGCCTGCCCGCTCGATGCGCAGCACCTTCTTCGGGTCCGCCTGGGGGCCCGGCGGCCGCGCCGCGGGCAAGTCCTCGGTGAGCGCGGCTAGCTCGCCGTAGGTCCGCGCCGAAAGCGCCCGCTCAAGACGCTCGTCTAGCTCCTCGGAGGTCAGCCGGCCGTCGCCCGCCGCCACGCGCAGCAGGTCGACGACCCGATCCCGGTCCTCGTGCGAGGCGCGCATCCCTTCTTCCGCCACGAAAATTGAGTGTAAACCGCGACGCTGTCCGGAGCCCTGGTGACAAACAGCACCGGGCGGCGCACCGAGTACAGTCCGGAGCATGGACCTCGCCACCGCCACGGCTACGGAGCTGATCCGTGCGATCCGCGAGCGGCGGCTGGCTAGCCGCGAGCTGCTCGACGACCTGCTGACGCGGGCGGAGGAACGAAACCCCGAGCTCAACGCCATCGTCGCGTGGGACGTCGACCGGGCGCGGGCGGCCGCGAAGGCCGCCGATGACGCGGCCGTGCGGGACGAGTTCGCCGGGCCACTGCACGGACTGCCGATGACCGTGAAGGACGTGTTCGAAACCGAAGGCCTGGTGACCACGTCGGGCGCGCGCGAACTGTCAGGCCACGTGCCGGGGACCGACGCGGTCGCCGTCGCGCGGCTCAAAGCGGCGGGTGCGATCGTCTTCGGCAAGACGAACACACCGCTGTACGCCGGTGACTGGCAGACCTACAACGATGTGTACGGGCGCACGAACAACCCGTGGGACCTGAGCCGGACGGCCGGCGGGTCGTCGGGCGGGGCGGCCGCGGCGGTCGCGGCCGGGCTGACGCCGCTTGAGCTGGGCAGCGACATCGGCGGCTCGATCCGGATCCCCGCGCACTTCAACGGCGTGTTCGGGCTCAAGCCGTCCTGGGGCATCGTCCCGTTGCGCGGTCATATCCCGGGCCCGCCCGGTACGCTCGCCCAGCCAGATGTCGGCGTCGCGGGACCGATCGGGCGCGGCATCGCCGACCTGCGCCTGAGCTTGGACATAACGGCTGGCCCGCTGCCGCAGGAGGCCGCGGGCTGGCGGCTCGCGCTGGATCCTGGGCCGCACATCGATGACATACGGGGCCTGCGTATCGCCACCGCGTTCGGCGAGGGCGGCGACGTCACGCCGGTCGCGGCCGACGTCCGGGCGATCCTGGACGGCATCGCGGCCGCCGCGGCGGAGGCCGGCGCCAGGGTCGCACCAGCGCCGCTGCCGGTGCCAATCGGCGAGGGGCTCACCACCTGGCGGGACCTGGTCATGCCGATCATCGCCACCGACCTGCCGGACCATGTCTTCGCCCAGCTCGCCAGCCTGGACGATGTGACCGCGCGGGCGATGACCAGCCGGTTCCGGTACTGGATGCACGCGAGCGACCGGCGAGAGCACCAGCGCGCCGCATGGGCGGCCTTCTTCGAGCAGCACGACGTACTGCTCGCGCCGGTGATGCCGACAACGGCGTTCCCGCACGACACCGACCGGCCGCTGGCCGAACGGACCGTCGACGTCGACGGGACTTCGGTGCCGCACAACATGGCCGCGGCATGGTGTTGCGCGATCGGATCGGCGCTGCTGCCTGTCGTGACGCTGCCGGCCGGGTTCACGCCGTCCGGCCTGCCGGCCGGTGTCCAGGTGGTCGGGCCGTTCCTGTCCGACCTGCGGCTGCTGCGCATCGCGGAGGTCATCGCGGACGCTGCCGGTGTCCGGTTTACGGTGGCACCATGCGGCTCACCGGCTTCTGCTTAGTCAGCCCATCGGGTACCTGCGCAGGCCGAGCGCGTATTCGCAGCCGGCGGCCATGCCGATGTAGCCGGCCATGTTGCGCAGGAATTCGTCGGGGTCGAAATCCCGGCCGAGCCCGTCGAGGTAGGCCTGATGCTCGCGCAGCGAGGCGATGCCGAGGTTGATCGTGTCCGTCACGTCGACGAAGTGGGTCGGCTCTCCGGGGAACGCGACGTAGGCATCCTTGATCGTGTCGCAGCGCGGGCCCGCCTCGGGGAACACCCACTCGTTCGCGGCGTCCCGGCAGGCGTCGAGCACGGCCAGGCCCACCGCCCGGTGGTCGGCGTGATTGACCGGACCCTCCTCACCCCAGGTGAGGTCGAAGCTCGTGGTGATCACGACCTCGGGCCGCAGCCGCCGGAACGCCGTGGCCAGGTCGCGCCGCAGCGGCACACCGTATTCCACCAGGCCGTCGGGATGGTTGAGGAACTCGATGTCCGACACCCCGACGACCGACGCGCTGCGCTGCTCCTCGGCTTCGCGCAGCGGTGCGGTGGCGGCCGGCGCCATCCCGGCGATGCCGGCTTCCCCGTGGGTCGCCAGCAGGTAGCTGACCTTCTTCCCCTGTCGTGTCCACCGGGCGATCGCCGAGGCGACCCCGTACTCCAGATCATCCGGATGGGCCACCACGGCGACGGCCCGGTCCCAATCCTCAGGCATCGGCTGCATGCAGCCACCCTACGCGTGGCGACCGATCCGGCGGCGGAGGTAGACCGCGACACCAGCTAAGCCCTTCGCCGTTGGGTCGCCCGTCGATGCAGGGGGTATGTCGCAGGTTTGCCCTGCTATGCGCGGTTGCATTCCCCCGGATCGCTCGGATGGACAGATACCTACGGCGCTAGCGCGGCGACGAGGCCGTCGACGTACCGTGCCAGCACATGTCCCGAAGGGTCATGGGTGGGGTTGACCTCGGTGAGGATGAGGCCGGACAGGGCCGGGTGCGCGCACAGCTCGCGCAGGCACGCGAAGGCCTGATCCGCGGTCACGCCGGAGTCGTAGTGCGGGAAGTTCCCCAGCGGCAGGTCGCCGGAGTCGATCACGTCCACGTCGAAGTGCACCAGCAGCGGTCCCCGGTCGGCGTTGACGACGCTCAGTGCCCAGCGCGCGGCACCGGCGGGATCGGCGGCGAGCACCGGGCCTTCCTGGAACGTGACGCCTCGCTCCTTCAGGTACTCCCGGCCCTCGTCGCTGGTCTCTCTCGGGTCACCGCCGATGAGGGTCAGCCGGGCCGGATCGATGAGCGGCACCGTGCCGGACAGGCCGGTCAGTTCGGGAGCACCCGCGCCGAGCAGGTGACCGATGCCGGTGGAGTCCAGGATCCCGGACCGGTGCGCTTCCGCGTCGCCGAGCCAGCCGAGGTCCATGTCGCCGTCCTCGTACACCAGCCGGACATCGCGGCCGAACGCGGCGACCGCGCCGAGTGTCAGCGTGCAGTCCCCGCCGGCGATCAGCGGCATCCCGCCGTCGGCGAGCACCGCGGCGACCCGGTCCCGCAGCGCACTGGCCACGCGCACCACAGCCGTCAGGTTCCGGTACGGCGGGACACCCGGCTCGAACGCGGTGACCGGCAGGTCTCCGCCGTCCGCGACCGGCACGCCCGCCGCGCGCAGCCGCTCGATCAGCCCGGCCGCGCGCAGCGCGGCCGGGGCGAGCTCCTGGCCCGCGTGATGTGCTCCAGCGCTGCTTGGCGCGCCAACGAACACCCAGTTACGCATCTCGCCGTCTGCCCCCAGTCCGGACCGTTACAGGGATTTGATCATATGCCTGACGGGCAGGCGGCGAGCTTCGGGCATGCTGGAGGCGTGGTGCTGCCGGTCCACGATGTCAACCCGGTCCGCCGGACCCCATGGGTCACCTACGCCCTGGTCGCGGCGAACGTCGTCGTGCTGGTGCTCACCCCCTTGTCCCGGTCCTCGGTGACCGGTTCGGTTCCGCAGGCTCAGCTGTGCAGCCAGGAAGCGTTCTACGACCACTACGCGGCGATCCCGCACGAGCTCGTCACGAACCAGCCACTGGCCGTGGTCGCGACGGACCGGCCGGGACCGGCCCCCGGCACCTGCTACGCTGGCCCGCCCGCGTACCACAAGGTGCCGGCCCTGTCCGTGCTGTTCTCCATGTTCCTGCACGCCGGCTGGCTGCACTTGCTGGGAAACATGCTGTTCCTGGTGATCTTCGGCAACAACATCGAGGACCGGTTCGGCCGGATCCGGTACCTGCTGTTCTACGTGGCCGCCGGGTTCGTCGCCGCGTACGGGTTCGCGTTCGCCAACCACAACTCGACCGAGGCGCTCATCGGGGCGTCCGGGGCAATAGCCGGCGTGCTCGGCGCCTACCTGGTGATCTACCCGCGGGCCAAGGTCTGGTCGCTGGTGCCGTTCCTGTTCTTCATCCCGGTGCGCACCCCGGCGTGGCTGGTGCTCGGCATGTGGTTCGTGCTCCAGTGGGTGTACGCGGCCGGCTACGCGGCATCCGGCGCCGGCTCGGTGGCGTACCTGGCGCACGTCTTCGGTTTTCTTTTCGGCATTCTGATCGGCCTGTTGTTCCGGGTACCCCGGTCCGGCTAGCCCAGGGAGCGCAGGTGCTGTAGAACGGCGAGCACGCGGCGGTTGTCGCTGTCGTCGGGCGGCAGGCCGAGCTTGCCGAAGATGCTCGCGACGTGCTTCTCCACCGCACCGCCGGAGACCACCAGCTCGGCCGCGATCCCGGCATTCGACCTGCCCTCGGCCATCAACGCGAGCACCTGGCGCTCGCGCGGGGTCAGCGCGTCAAGGCCGCCCTTGCGGCGGCTTGCCCGGAACAGCTGGCTGACCACCTCCGGGTCCAGCGCGGTCCCGCCGTCCGCTACCCGCTCAAGTGCCGCCGCGAACTCGGCCACGTTCGCCA
The DNA here is from genome assembly GCA_035651595.1 of Streptosporangiaceae bacterium. Lineage (GTDB taxonomy): Bacteria > Actinomycetota > Actinomycetes > Streptosporangiales > Streptosporangiaceae > JAFARZ01. The sequence goes on from DASRFJ010000036.1 coordinate 22,323, forward strand.
CCCGGTCCTTCAGCAGGTAGCCGACTCCGGCCGCGCCGCCCTCGAGCAGCTGCGCGCTGTACGAGGTCTCGATGTACTGGGAAAACACCAGCACGCCGGTGCCGGGATGGTCGCGCCGCAGCGTGAGGGCGGCACGGATGCCCTCGTCGGTGTGGGTCGGCGGCATCCGGATGTCGCACACCACGACGTCTGGTTTGTGCTCGGCGACGGCGGCGATCAGCGCCTCGCCGTCCGTGACGGCCGCGCACACCGTGTGCCCGCGGTCCTCGAGCAGCCGGATCAGGCCCTCCCGCAGCAGCGCGGCATCCTCCGCGATCACGACACGCATGTGACTCACTCCCCTGACTCGCTCCCCTGACTCGGCTTCGGCGCCTAGGCGTGCATCGGCAGCTCGACGGCGACCTCGGTCGGCCCGCCTTCCGGGCTCCGCACGTCGAGCCGCCCGTCCACGGTCGACACCCGCTGGGCGAGACCGGCTAGCCCGCTGCCCCGGGACTGGTCGGCGCCGCCCACCCCGTCGTCGCAGACTCTCAGAACGAGCACCCCTGGCCGTTCGGAAGATATATCGATTTTGATCTGGTTGGCATAGCTGTGCTTGGTGGCGTTGGCGATGAGCTCGGCGGCGCAGAAATAGGCGATGGTCTCGATCGCCGGGGCCGGCCGGTCGGGCAGGTCCGCGGTGACCGTCGTGGGAATCGCGCTGCTCGCGGCCAGGGACTCGAGCGCGACCGCGAGGCCGTTGTCGAGCGCGGGCGGGTGGATACCGCGCGCCAGGTCGCGCAAGTCGGCGAGCGCGTCGACCGCGTTGCGGTGCGCGGCGCCGAGCAGCTCCCGCACGGTCTTGTCGTCCGCCTCGTCCAGCTTCTCCTGTGCCATGCCCAGGTTCATCGCCAGCGCGGCCAGCCGCATCTGCGCGCCGTCGTGCAGGTCGCGTTCCACCCGGCGCAGCGCCGCGGCCGCGTCCTCGACGGCCAGCGCGCGGGTTCGCTCCAGCTGGGTGACCCGCTCGTCCAGCCGGTTCGGTCCCAGCAGCGTACGGATCAGCCGCCGGTCGCCGCTGTTGATGGCGCGGCTCAGCACGACCCCGACCGCCACGTACACGATGCCGATCAGCGCGGCGACCAGGGTTTCCGGCCAGCTGGACACCGCGTAGGCAGGCGGCACCGGGCTGAGCGTGTGCAGCGGGCTGAGATGGGTGCCGGGCTTGTGGTTGCGGAACAGCGGCCAGATCAGCGGATAGCTGACGTCGATCACGCCGTCGATGACGCACCCCACCGAGAAGCCCTGGACCGCCGCCACGGGCGCCTTGATCAGCGCGAACAGGACCGCGCGCCAGCCCGGTTTGTACCGCAGGCGCTTGTCGACCCGGTTCAGCAGGCCGGTGCCGGGCAGGAACGCGGCCGGCGGCGGGACCTGATCTCCGAGGAACCGCGCCAGCAGCAGCCGGTGCAGCGAACCCATCCGGACGGCCAGCGACAACGAGAACATGACAAGCGTGAGGCCGAACACGGTGAAGACCGCCGTCACGCTCAGCGCCAGGCCCGGCAGCATGGTAAACGCCACGAGGAAAAACCCCGCGACGCCAGCCAGCGAGCCAAGCAGGCTGTAGATCAGCTCACGCCTGGCTCGCCGGAATCCGGTCATGCCGCTATTCTCCCCGGTCATGCATCTCTGCGAGCCAGCGCCCAGGCACCGGCGGCGAGCGCGACCGCGGCGTACCCGCACAGCAGGCCAAACGAGACCGGGGCCGACAGTGAGTGCGCCACCGGCTTGACCGCGGTCATCGAGTTCTCCGCCATCATCATCGGCAGGAACTTGTCCACCGCGTGCTGTGCCGAGTCGCCCAGCGGGACGATCACCAGCGGCAGCACGAACAGCACGCCCACGACGGCGCAGATCGCACCGGCGGTGTGCCGGATGATGGCGCCCAGCGCCAGTCCGATAAGCGCGACCAGGGCGGGATAGGCGCCCGCCATCAAAACCGCGCGCAGCACACCCGGCTGGCCGAGCGACGTGTGCGGCGCCGGGTTCTGAAGCGCGGCCTGCCCCGCCCAGAAGGCCCCGAACGCCAGGACCTCCCCGGCGACCAGCGTGATGGCGGCCAGCACGCCTGCCTTGGCGGCCAGCACGCGGGGACGGCTCGGCACGGCGGCGAACGTGGCGCGGATCAGGCCGGAGGCGAACTCGGTGGTGATCACCAGCACGCCGAGAATGCCCGCCACCAGCTGGCCGAGCGCCAGCCCGCTGTAGCTGTCGCTGACGCCATCAAAGGATGCCTTGTCGGACGCCGACATGCTGCTCCAGTGCTGACTTTTCATGACAAGGATCGCCAGGCCGATCATGCCGGCCGCGAACACGGCCATCGTCCACCAGGTGGACCTGACGCTGCGCAGCTTGCGCCACTCCATCTGCGCGACCGCGGTCATGACAGCCTCCCCGAATAGTCGGTGACGGAATCGGTCAGCTGGAAGAACGCCTCTTCCAGCGAGTTGCTGCGCGCCTGGAGCTCACCGACCGTGGTCTGGGCCAGCAGCCGCCCCTGGCCGATCACGATCAGGTCCTCCGCGGTGGCCGCGATCTCGCTGATCAGGTGGCTGGACACCAGCACGGTCCGGCCCTGCGCGGCGAAGTTCCGCAGCAGGGTGCGGATCCAGCGGATGCCTTCCGGGTCCAGTCCGTTGACCGGCTCGTCGAGTAGCAGCGTGCCGGGGTCGCCGAGCAGCGCCGCGGCGATGCCGAGCCGCTGGGACATGCCCAGCGAGAACTTCCCGGCCCGGCGTTCCGCGGCTTTCTCCATGCCGGTGATGGCAAGGACCTCGTCCACGCGCTGGAGCGGGATCTTGTTGCTGACCGCCAGGCTCGCCAAATGGGCGCGGGCGGTGCGGCCCGGATGGAACGCCTTGGCGTCCAGCAGCCCGCCGACCTCGCGCAATGGCCAGGACAATTCGTGATAGGCCGTGCGGTTGATCGTCACATGTCCCGCGTCCGGCCGGTCCAGGCCCATGATCATGCGCATCGTGGTGGACTTGCCAGCGCCATTCGGGCCAAGAAAACCCGTCACCGTGCCTGGCCGTACGTCAAAGCTCAGGTTGTCCACCGCGGTCGTCCCGCGGTAGTGCTTGACGAGGCCTCGTGCCTCGATCATCGTCAACCTCCCGTGATGGTCGTTAGTGCCCACGCCCCTGTGTGGCGGGCACGTCTCAACGCTAGGAACCAGGCGTGTCCGGCGGTACACGGCGAGCACCCGTCTTCGGGGTGGGGTTTCCCCCAGGAACGGTGCGCCCCGTTATGGTTGGGTGAATGCACGTTCTGATCGTGGGTGCGGGGATCGGCGGGCTAAGCGCGGCCTTGTCACTGCATGCCGCCGGCATCGACGCGTCGGTCATCGACTCGGCCGCCACGCTGCGGCCGCTCGGCGTCGGGATCAACGTGCTGCCGCACGCGGTGCGGGAACTGACCGAACTCGGGCTGGGCGGCGCGCTGGCGGCAACCGGCGTCGCGACCGCGGAGATGGCCCACTTCGACCGGCACGGCAACCGGATATGGGGGTTCGCCTGCGGGCGGAACGCCGGCTACCAGTGGCCCCAGTACTCGATCCACCGCGGCGAGCTGCAGATGATCTTGCTCGACGCGGTGCGGGCGCGGCTCGGCTCGGACGCGGTGCGGCCGGGCACCGAGTTCGTGGCCGCGGAAGCCGCTTCGGATGGGGTGACGGCGCGCGTCCGGGACCGGGTCACCGGTGGCGAGTCGACGGTGCGGGCCGACGCACTGGTCGGGGCCGACGGGCTGTATTCCGCGGTACGGGCGCAACTGCATCCGGACGAACCGCCGCCGCGATGGAGCGGCGTGATGCTGTGGCGCGGTGTCACTCCGGGAATGCCGTTTCTGTCCGGCCGGACGGCGGCGGTGTGCGGCACGAACGCGGCGCTGAAGTTCGTCGCGTACCCGATCTCTCGTAAGGCGGAGGTGCAGGGCGAGGCGCTGATCAACTGGGTGGCCGAGGTGATGATGCCAGACGCCCATGGCGAGAACGCGGACTGGAACAGGGGCGGGCGGCTGTCGGACGTCCTGCCGTGGTTCGCCGACTGGAAGTTCGGCTGGCTGGACGTGCCGGCGCTGATCACCGGCGCCGAGCAGATCCTGGAGTACCCGATGGTCGACCGGGACCCGCTGCCGTCGTGGGGCCGGGACCGGATCACGCTGCTGGGAGACGCCGCCCATCCGATGTACCCGATCGGCGCGAACGGCGGTTCCCAGGCGGTGGTCGACGCGCGGGTGCTGGCGTACTCGCTGGCGACCGCTCCTTCGGTGGCGGCTGGGCTCGCGGCGTACGAACAGGCGCGCCGGGAAACGGTGAACGCGATCGTGCTCGCCTGCCGCGACATGCCGGCCGACCGGATGCTGCACATGGTCAGCGTCCGGGCGCCGGACGGATTCGACCAGATCACCGACGTGCTGTCCGCCGCGGAACTGGCCGCGTTCGACGACGCGTACCGCGGGACTACGCTTCCCGACGTGGCGGCGCTCAACGCCCGCCCGTCATACGACCTGCGGTAACGGCGGGACCTGGGATATCACGTCGCCGCCGTGATTTCATGGAGCACCATGGACGAGATATCACAGCGGGTACGCTGCACGATCGACAACGGGGTCGCCGACGTACGGCTGAACCGGCCGGAGAAGCTGAACGCCCTGGACCGGGCGATGCTCAGCGCGCTCGTCGAGACCGGCCGTTCGCTTGCCGGGGATTCCTCGGTGCGTGCCGTGGTGCTGTCCGGCGAGGGCCGCGGGTTCAGCGCCGGCCTGGACTTCGCGGAGTTCCAGGCGATGGCCGACGGCTCGGCCGAAGCGCTGGCCGCGCCGCCCGAGGCGGGCTACACCGGGCCTGCCCAGGTGCTGGCCCAGCGGGCTCCGTATATCTGGGCGGAGCTGCCGGTTCCGGTGATCGCGGCGGTGCACGGGGTTGCGTTCGGCGGCGGGCTGCAGATCACGCTCGGCGCGGACGTCCGCCTGGTTGCGCCGGACGCGCAGCTGTCGGTGATGGAGATCAAGTGGGGGCTGATCCCGGACATGACCGGCAGCCAGCTGCTGCCCGAACTGGTGGGCCGCGACGTCGCCAAGGAACTCACCTTCACCGGGCGTGTCGTCAGCGGCAAGGAAGCCGCTGACCTCGGCCTGGCCACCCGCGTGTCGGCGGATCCGCACGCGGACGCCCTCGCGCTCGCCACCGAGATCGCGGGCAAGAGCCCGGCCGCGATCCGGCACGCCAAGCAGCTGCTCAACATGGCCGGCCGGGTCTCGCTGCCCGACGGGTTCGCCGCCGAGCAGCAGGCCATCCGCCAGCTGATCGGCAGCCCGGACCAGACCGAGGCGGTCATCGCGAACCTCGAGCGCCGCGCCCCAGTGTTTACGGGCGAGTAACTACGCCATCGCCCGGTAGATCTCCCGGCGATGCCCTACTCCTACGACCAGAATGATCAGCTGCGTGTCCACGACTTGGTAGATGACCCGGTAGTCGCCTACTCGCAGCCGGTACCGATCTTCGTAGCCGACGAGCTTCTTGATGTCGGCGTCTGGGCGACGTGGATCTTCGCCGAGCGGGGTCACCGCACGCAGGATCGTCAGCGCCGCTGACTGCGGGATTTCCCGCAATTGCCTGACTGCCCGCTCCCGCCAGCGGAATGCGTACTTCACGCGACGCCCTTGCCTGGCTCCTCTTCGAAGATCGCGGCGACGACCTCTGACATGCTGTAAGTCGGTCCGTCGGGGTTCTCCGCTAGATCACGGTCAGCTTCCCTGGCGAAGTACCTGTCGATGGCTTCTTCGAGGGCGTTGAAGTCTTCGATGGGAACGACAGCCGCGACTGGCTGGCCATTGCGAGTGACGATCGTGGGTGTGCCCCCCTGGGCTCGCGTGATGATTTCGGCGAAATGCGCCCGGGCGTCGCGGACGCTCAGTTGAGTCTGACTCTCGTCCATCTCATGAGTGTACCCAAAATTGTGTACACAAGACCCATCGATGTACGTCCATCCTCTATCGCGTCGGCCTAGCTCCAGCATCGCTCCCCCTCCTTGGTTAGGACGAGGCAACGTTACAAGGAGCCACCGACATTCTCCGGCGCGTACGCGCAGCGCGAACCGTCAGGGGGCTACCAGTGGTGCGTGGTGGCGTGGGAGTGACGGCGAATGACTTCGGTGTCCTCGGGCGGCTCGTAGACGGACTGGACCGCTACCCGACCCGGACCGTGCAGCCGGACCCAGATGTTGCGGTAGCTCCAGCGGTTGCTCCAGAACGCGAAGCCGCGGTTCCGCGGGTACTCCAGGTGCAGGTTCAGCCGAACTGACACGTCCCGGTAGAGCAGCGAGCTGGGCTGGATCAGCAGGCTCTGCCCGGGCTGGAGGTCCCGGATGAACGTGTTGCCCGGGGCGTGCAGCAGCAGCAGACCGGGCGCGTCCCGCGCGGTGAACACGTCGCCGAACTGCCCCATCGGGTAGTGGGTCTCCTCGTCGTCCCGATCCTGGCCGGTCACGTACCACACGTCGGTCGAGGTCCAGTCGTAGCTGATGTTGCCGGTGGCGCACAGGAACCGGTGCTCGCGCACCCACATCTGCTGGCCGTGCTGGAGCGGCAGCGCGACGACCTCGCCGGCGTGGTTGTCGGACAGCGCCAGATGGCCTGGGCCGCGCGCCTCCACCATGATCAGCGGCAGGCCCGCCATCATGCGCTTCCAGCCGCCGCGCATCGACATGTTGCTGAGCTGGGCCTGGGTGTCGGTCCATAGCAGGACGTGGTGCGAGAAGTACATCCAGTCGTTCGGAGAAAGATTGAACTCGGCGACCGGGACGGTGGTGCCGGCGATCTGACAGTGCGACTGGCCGAACTGGAGCCTGGCCATGTCCCGGATGGGCGGCTGCTCGACCCAGCCTGCGTCGCTGACCACCGACCGGACGTCGACTGGCGCGCCGCACAGCGGGCAGGTCGCCTGGTCCGGGTCGCTCGGCTGACGGCAGTACCGGCAGATGTAGGTGTTCATGCCACTGCCTCAGTCCGAGTGGTGGTGGACGTACATCGACTGGATGCCGACCCGGCCGGGGCCGGTCATCTCCGCGAGGTACATGCCGTGGCGCATGAAGCCGGTCTTCAGCGGCATCTGCTGCGCCTGCATCTGCACCGAGGAGTCCTTGTACAGGAACCCGCCCGGCTCGACGAGGATCTTTTCTCCCGGCCGCAGCGTGCGTTCCAGCACGTTGCCGTTGCCGTGCAGCATCAGCACGCCAGGATGGCTGGCGGTGACGAACCGGTCCATGTACATGCCGTTGCCGCCGTGCAGCAGGTTGACCAGTCCCTTGATGCGCACGAACGAGTACTGGATGCTGTGACTCGCGACGAGGAAGGCGTGCTCACGGACGTCCAGTTCCATGCCCGGGTGCAGCGGCAGCACGACCAGCTCGCCGGGCGCGTCGCGGGAGAACGCGATGCGGCCGGGGCCGTTGGCGACCGTCACGATGTGCGGCATTCCGCCGATGCTGCGCTTCATTCCGCCGCCCGTGTTCAGGCTGGACAGCGGGACGGACTCGTCCTTCCACAGGAGAACGTGGTGCTCGAAGTAGAGCCCGTCCTGCGGATGCAGGTTCACCTCGGCCACCGGGACGAGTTCGCCCTCGACCTGGCAGACACTGCTGGAGAACCGGAATTCGGTCATGTCCCGGAGCTTGGGCGCTTCACGCCAGCCGGAGTCGCTGACCTTGTCCTGCTCGTTGAGCGGGGCCCCGCACGTCATGCAACTGGTGGTGCCTGGCTGATTCTGCGCCTGGCACCAGCGGCACTGGATCATATCCACGGGACGGAACATAGCAGGTCATCCCCGTCATAAGGAGGGCCTGTATGACTAAGTTGGAAAAACGGTATGGTTTGCGCATGGCACTGCTCGGGCGGGAATTCATCGCGGTACCCGATGACCGCAAAGGTCAGATCGTCTTCAAGTGGCCGGACATCACCATCCGCCGTTTCACGCGCGCGATCGTGAACGCGGACGAGATGGCCCTGTTCGTCAACACCGGCCAGGTCGTGCAGACCCTGGGTCCGGGGCGGCACCAGATCGACGCGAACGAGCTGCCCGGTCTGGGGGCGCTCATCGACCACGTCAGCGGCGGGAACGCGTACCGGGCGGAGCTGTACTTCGTCGGCACCAGGGAGTTCACCGGATTCCGGTTCGGGGGCCGGGTGGACGACGTTCAGGACCCGCGGACCGGGCTTGTGGTGACGCTGCGTGTGTTCGGCGACTACGCGCTGCGGGTGGCTGACCCGGTGCGGCTGATCACGAACCTGACCGCCACCGTGGATGTGTCCGACAACGAGCGGATCGCCTCCTGGGTGAGCGACCAGCTCCTCAAGGTGCTGCGGACGAACGTCACCACCCAGATCGTCCGCAACGGATGGCCGATCCTCGGGCTGATGGCGTATTCGGCCGAGATCGAGCAGTCCGCCATCGAGACCGGCAACGGGCAGCTCGACGCGTACGGGATCGAGCTGACCCGGATGGGTAACTTCGACATCAACCTCAAGCCAGAGGACGAGGCCCAGCTCAAGCAGCTCGCGAAGGACACGTCGTACTCGCAGCTGGCCGGCGGGTTCCAGCGGTACGCCGCGGGCGAGATGGCGCTGGGCGCCGGTCAGGGCATGGCGCAGGGCGGCGCCGGCACCGAGGCGGCGTTCCTCGCCGCCGGCTTCGGCATGGGAAACGTGCTGGGCGGCCAGGCGGCACCGCCGCCGCCGGGGCCACCCGGTCAGTACGGGCAGCAGCCACCGTACGGCCAGCAGCCGCAGGGGCCTGGGCCGCAGGGGCAGGGACCGCAGGGGCCTGGGCCGCAGGGCGGGGCACCGGCGCCCGCGCCGGCCGGTGTCGTCTGCGCTCAGTGTCAGGCGGCCAACCCGGCGGGCGCGAAGTTCTGCATGGGTTGCGGCCAGGCGCTGGCCCCGGCGGTCCAGCACTGCACCGAATGCGGCACCGAACTGCCGTCGGGCGCGCACTTCTGCTCGTCGTGCGGCACCCGTGTCGGCGGCTGAGTCTGCATGATCGTTCCCGTCCTGCACGGGAAGCTGGTCCGGCTTGAGCCGCTGTCGCTGAGCCACGCGGCGGACTTGGCCGAGGTCGCCGAGGAGGAGCGCTCGTCCTATGACTTCACGATGGTGCCACGCTCGGGCGACGCCGCTGACTACGTGACCGCGCAGCTGCATCGAGCCGGGCTGACGCCATTCGCGCAGGTCCGCGTCGAGGACGGCAAAGCGGTCGGCTGCACCTCGTACTGCAACCCGAGGTACTGGCCGGACCGCGACGAGCTGTGTGCCATCGAGGTGGGGTGGACCTGGCTCGCCGCGTCCGCCCAGGGCACCGGCATCAACGCGGAGGCCAAGCTCCTGCTATTCACCTACGCGTTCGAGACGCTCGGCGTGGCACGGGTCGACTTGAAGACGGACGCCCGCAACGAGCGGTCGCGGCAGGCGATCGCGCGCACCGGCGCGCGATTCGAGGGCGTGCTCCGGGCCTGGTCCGCATCGTGGGCACCCGGTGAGGAGGGCCTGCTGCGGGATTCGGCGATATTCTCCATACTTCCGGCTGAGTGGCCGGACGTGAAGGCTATGCTGCGCAAGCGAGTGGCCGGGTCGCTCTAGTCCCAGACGGGGTCGGCCGATTCACGTACCGAGCCGTCCGGCGTGAAGACGAGGAATCGCTCGAACGACCGCGCGAACCACCGGTCGTGGGTGACCGCCAGCACGGTGCCCTGATACGACTCGAGGCCCTGCTGGAGCGCCTCGGCGCTGGGCAGGTCGAGGTTGTCGGTCGGCTCGTCGAGCAGCAGCAGCGTGCACCCGGCCAGCTCCAGCAGCAGGATCTGGAGCCGCGCCTGCTGCCCGCCGGACAGCGTCTCGAACTGCTGCCGGGCACTTCCCTGGAGCTCGTAGCGCGCCAGCGCGGACATCGCCTCGTTGATGAGCATCGCGTGCTCGGTCATCAAGATCGTCACCACGTCCCGGCCGGCCAGGTCCGGGCGGGTGTGCGTCTGCGCGAACAGCCCGGGCACGACCCGCGCGCCGAGCCGCGCCTCGCCCGAGTGTGGCACCCCGTCCTGGCCGGCCAGCAGGCGCAGGAACGTCGTCTTGCCCGACCCGTTCGACCCGAGCACCGCGATCCGGTCGCCGTACCAGATCTCCGCGTCGAAGGGCCGCGTGTTCCCGGTCAGCTCAAGCCCGGTGCACACCACGGCCCGCTTGCCGGTCCGGCCGCCGCGCAGCCGCATCCGCACGTTCTGATCGCGCGGCGGCAGCTCGGGCGGCCCCGCCTCCTCGAACCGCTCCAGCCGGGTCACCGCGGACTGGAGCCGGGAGGCCATGTCCGAGTTGTACGAGGCCTTCTGCCGGTACATGCGGACGAGTTCCTTGAGCTTGTCGTGCTCCTCGTCCCAGCGCCGCCGCAGTTCTTCGAGCCGGGCGATGCGATCCGTCCTGGCCTCGGCATACGTCGCGAAACCGCCGCCGTGCACCCAGACGTGGCGGTCCTCCACGGTGACGATCCGCTGTGCGCAGGCGGCGAGCAGTTCCCGGTCGTGGCTGACCAGCAGGACCGTCTTGGCGGTCGCCGCGAGCTGCTGCTCCAGCCAGCGTTTGCCTGGCACGTCCAGATAGTTGTCCGGCTCGTCGAGCAGCAGGACGCCGTCCGGCCCGCGCAGCAGCGACTCAAGGACCAGCCGCTTCTGCTCTCCCCCGGACAGCGTGTCGATGTCGCGCCAGCGGCACTGCTCGTATGGCATGCCGAGCGCGGCCACGCAGCACGAATCCCAGTGCACCTCGGCGTCGTAGCCGCCGGCCTCGCCCCACTCGACGAGCGCGGCGGCGTAGCGTAGCTGCGCGGGTTCGTCGTCGCGTTCCATCATCACGAGCTCGGCGGCGTCCAGCCGGGCGGCGGCCGCCCGCACCCGCGGCGCTGACACGGACAGCAGCAGGTCGCGGACCATGTGCATGCCGTCGCGACCGCCGGTTCCGATGAACTGCCGCATCACGCCGAGCCCGCCCGACGAGGCGACCGTGCCCTCCTGCGGCGCGAGGTCCCCGGCAACCAGCCGCAGCAGCGTGGTCTTGCCCGCGCCGTTCGGCCCGACCAGTGCCGCGGTGAGGCCCTCGCCGATCCGGAAGCTCGCGTCCTCGAGCAGCACCCGCCCGTCCGGGAGCACGTGGCTGACGTGCGCGACCTCCACATGACTCACGGAGCGGACACTACCCGCCGGCCTCGGGCCGGCAAAGCGATTTACCTGCCCGCCGGCCCGCGGTAACCTGACCGGATGACGGGGGTAGTGACCGAGTTGTGGCGGTATCCGGTCAAGTCGATGCTCGGCGAGCGCCGCGAGTTCCTCCACGTGAATACCCGCGGGGTACTCGGCGACCGGCTCTACGCGGTCCGTGACCGGGACGGGAAGCTCGGCAGCGGGAAGAACACCCGCCGGTTCCGACGGATCGACGGGCTGTTCGGCTGCCGCGCCAGCTACGACGGCGCCGTGCCGGTCGTGGCGTTTCCTGGCGGTGTCGAGGTCCGCGGCGACGACCCGTCGCTCGACACGCGGCTGCGGCAGGTGCTGGGCCAGGACGACCTGCGGCTTGCCAGGGAGGGCGAGTTCTCCCATTTCGACTCCGCTCCCCTGCACGTGGTGACCGAGGCATCGCTGTCCTGGCTGGCCGGCGCCGTCACCGATACCAAGGTCGACTCCCGCCGGGCCCGGCCCAACCTCGTGGTGGCAACCGGCGCCGCGCCGGGGCCCGTGGAGAACACCTGGGTGGGCCAGCGGGCCGAGATCGGCGGCTCCGGCGGCGTGGTCGTGGAGTTCACGGAGCTCACCGAGCGCTGCGTGATGGTGAACAACGCGCAGAGCGACCTGACCCACAGCAGCGAGGTGCTGCGGACGATCGCCACGCTGAACGACCTCGCGCTCGGGATCTACGCCACGGTCATCCGCGGTGGGACGATCCGGCTCGGCGACGAGGTGCGGCTGACCCGTTCGTTACGTGAATTGCCCGCTTCTGTCCGGTACGTTCGGCGGCAGGCCGCGGGGCGTGGCCGCGCGCTGCCTGTGGCTGGAGTGCAGTGTGCGGCTACCGGGATAGGAGCGCACGACAGGTCCGCCGACAACGTGGAGGATTTCCCCCTTGTGGAAGATCGACCCCCGTAAGGCCACGTCGGTTATTTATCTGGCATTGCGGGGCGGGTGGGCGCGTATTGTGCTGTGATGGCTGATTCTGCGGTTGTGGCGGGTCTGGCGGGTAAGTTCGCGGAGTTGCGGCCGCATCTGGATGAGCGGGGCTGGCGGT
>DASRFJ010000037.1:0-3283 GCA_035651595.1 Streptosporangiaceae bacterium
GGCACCGAGCGCAAGGACCTGGACTTCCACCTCGACCGCGCCGCGGACGCGACCGAAACCCTCGTCACCCGCGACCTCACCACCGCCCAGAACCTCTACCACGCCGACCCCGCCCCCGCCTGACCCGCCGCCCGCGATCCCGCCACCCGCGATCCCGCCACCCGCGATCCCGCCACCCGCGATCCCGCCACCCGCCCCACCGTGCCAATTGCGCAATCGAGCCCACTAGACCGTGTCATTTCGCAACGGCCCGACGCTCACGAAACCGCGGAATCAACGGCCGGTCACGAATGCTATTGATGAACGCCGCCCAGAATCCCGAGGAGCCGAGTTGACGACAGTGGACGACCATGTGCTGGCGCACGATCTGGCGCACGAGGCGGGCCGGCGGCTCCTTGAGCTGAGAGCGGGCGGCGGTGACCCGGACATCCTGCGTAAGGCGGGGGACCGGCTGTCCCACGAGTTCCTCGCCGCGCGTCTGGCCGCCGAGCGGCCCGGCGACCACGTCCTGTCCGAGGAGGCCGCGGACGATCCGGCGCGGCTGGCCGCGGATCGGGTCTGGATCATCGACCCGCTGGACGGCACCAGAGAGTTCGGCGAGCCCGGCCGGACCGACTGGGCTGTCCATGTAGCTCTCTGGGAACGGCGCCATGGACTGGAGACCGGCGCGGTGGCGCTCCCGGCGCAGGGGGTTACCCTGTCCACGGCGGAACCGCCGCCACGAGCGGGAGAACCACCCGCGGGGGTCCGCCCCGCGCGCGTGGTGGTGAGCCGGACACGGGCACCCGAGTTCGTTATGAGAATGGGGCTTGATGTGGTCCCGCTGGGATCGGCGGGCGCCAAGGTAGCGGCGGTCATCCTGGAGGAGGCCGACGCCTACATCCACGCCGGGGGATTCTACGAGTGGGACACGGCGGCGCCGGTCGCGGTCGCGCGAGCCGCGGGGTTCCATGCTTCGCGGATCGATGGCGCCGAATTGCGCTACAACGAGGCTGACCTGTTGGTGCCAGATATCCTGGTGTGTCATCCCGCCTACGCGGAAGTGCTACTGCAAGCGATCGAGGCGGCGCTTGCTGAGGAGGGCCTGCATGCGTCCTGATTACCAGCTGTCTCAGCTCGATGTGCTCGAGGCCGAGGCCATCCACATCATGCGCGAGGTCGCCGCGGAGTTCGAGCGGCCGGTGCTGCTGTTCTCCGGCGGCAAGGACTCGGTCGTGATGCTGGCGCTCGCGGAGAAGGGGTTCTGGCCTGCCCGGATCCCGTTCCCGGTGATGCACGTGGACACCGGGCACAACTTCCCCGAGGTGATGGAGTTCCGGGACCGGCGGGTGGCCGAACTCGGCGTCCGGCTGGTGGTCGCGTCGGTTCAGGACTCGATCGACACGGGCCGGGTGGTCGAGGAGACCGGGCGGCACGCGTCGCGGAACCGGCTGCAGACGGTGACCTTGCTGGACGCGATCGAGGAACACCGATTCGACGCGCTGTTCGGCGGCGCGCGGCGGGACGAGGAGAAGGCGCGGGCCAAGGAGCGGGTGTTCTCGTTCCGCGACGAGTTCGGCCAGTGGGACCCGAAGAACCAGCGCCCGGAGCTGTGGAGCCTCTACAACACCAGGATCCACCGGGGCGAGCACATCCGGGTGTTCCCGCTATCCAACTGGACCGAGCTGGACGTATGGGAATACATCGAGCGTGAGTCGCTTGAGCTGCCGTCGATCTACTTCGCGCACCAGCGGCAGGTGTTCGAGCGGGACGGGCTGCTGCTTTCCGACAACCCGTTCGTGACGCGCGGCGAGGACGAGCCGCTGTTCTCCGCCACCGTGCGGTACCGCACGGTCGGGGACATGACGTGCACCGGAGCGGTGTCCTCCTCGGCGGACACCATCGAGCACGTCATCGCGGAGATCGCCGCCACCCGGATCACCGAGCGCGGGCAGACCCGGGCCGACGACCGGACCAGCGAGGCCGCGATGGAAGACCGCAAGCGGGAGGGGTATTTCTAGTCATGGATATCTTGCGGTTCGCCACCGCCGGCTCGGTCGACGACGGCAAATCGACGCTGATCGGGCGGCTGCTGTACGACTCCAAGTCGATCTTCGCCGACCAGCTGGAGGCGGTCGAGCGGACGTCCCGCGACCGCGGCGAGGAGATCACGAACCTGGCGCTGCTGACCGACGGGCTCCGTGCCGAGCGGGAGCAAGGAATTACGATCGACGTGGCGTACCGGTACTTCGCCACGCCGCGGCGCAAGTTCATCATCGCCGACACGCCAGGCCACATCCAGTACACCCGCAACATGGTGACCGGGGCCTCGACCGCGGATCTGGCCGTGGTGCTGGTGGACGCACGGAACGGGCTCACCGAGCAATCCCGGCGGCACGCGTTCCTGACCACGCTGCTGCGGGTGCCGCACATGGTGCTGGCCGTGAACAAGATGGACCTGGTCGACTACTCGCAGTCCGTGTTCGAGCGGATATCCGCCGAGTTCTCGGCCTTCGCCGCCCGCCTGGACATCGGGGACCTGGCGTTCGTGCCGATCTCGGCGCTGCACGGCGACAACGTGGTGGAGCGGTCCGCCGCGATGCCCTGGTACGACGGCCCGTCGCTGCTGCACCACCTGGAGCACGTACACATCGCGTCCGACCGGAACCTGATCGACGTGCGGTTCCCCGTGCAGTACGTGATCCGGCCGCACGCGTCCACCGACGCTTCGCTGCACGACTACCGGGGGTACGCGGGGCAGGTGGCCGGCGGGGTGCTGAAGCCCGGCGACGAAGTGGTGCACCTGCCTTCGGGGTTCACGTCCCGGATCCGGCGGATCGTCGGCGCGGCGGGGACGGATATCGACGAGGCGTACGCGCCGATGTCGGTGACGCTGCTGCTCGACGACGACGTGGACATCTCCCGTGGCGACATGATCTGCCGGCCGCACAACCGGCCCGCCGCCACCCAGGACGTCGAGGCAATGGTCAGCTGGATGTCGCCCGATAAGGTGCTCGCGCCGCGCACCCGGCTCGTCGTGAAGCACACCTCGCGGGTGGTGAAGGCAATGGTCAGCGAGCTGCACTACCGCATCGACGTGAACACCCTGCACCGAGACGAGGCGGCACCGTCACTGGGCCTGAACGAGATCGGCCGCGTGCGCATGCGCCTGACGCAACCGATCTTCGCCGACCCCTACTCCCGCAACCGCGCCACCGGCGGCCTCATCCTGATCGACGAGGCCACCAACGCCACCGTAGGCGCCGCCACCCTCACCGACACCCGCTGACGCCCGCGCCGGGCT
>DASRFJ010000038.1:0-25815 GCA_035651595.1 Streptosporangiaceae bacterium
AGCGCAACGGCCGGGCCGAGGATGTCGCCAACGCGATCGCGTTCCTGGTGAACGACAAATTCGTGACCGGAACCGTGCTGCACGCCGAAGGCGGCCAGGTGCTCGTCTGAACTACCGCAGGACTGGCGCCATGATGACCGACGCGCGCCGCCGGAGGTCTCAGGCAAGCCTGATCAGCCGTTCTGCCAGGCGTCCCGCTCTCATGACGCGAACCCGGGCGCGTGGCCAGGCGCTGTCCTGGGCAACGGCCCGCTGCGCCCCGTGCGCCGAGCTCGGCTGGTACCCGTCCCATCCGTCACTTGGTACCCGTCCCATTCGTCACTTGCCCACGAATTCCGCAAGCGGTAGCAGACACTCAGATGCTGACGACCACTTTGCCCGGGACGTGACCTTGTAGCTGGTACCGGACGGCTTCGTCGATGTCGTCGAAGGCGTATGTCCGGCTGATGACGGGAGTGACCTTGCCCTCCTCCATGAGCGCGGCGAGCGCGGTGAGGAGTTCCTTCTTCGCCGGGCACGAGACGATGTCGGCTAGCGCGATCCGCTGCGACACCAGCGGTGCCAGTGCGAGCGAGCCCATCACGTGCCCGGCGGGCTGGAGCCATCGCCCGGTCGGCCCGCCGACAAGAACCAGCGTTCCCCGCGGCGACAGCACCCGCCGGCAGGCGCGGACCGATCGGCTGCCCGCGACGTCCAGCAGCAGGTCGTAGCGCCGCCCGCGCCGCGTGAAGTCCTCCTTGGCGTAGTCGATGATCTCGTCCGCGCCCAGTGACCTGACCAGCTCCGCGTTCGCCCCGCGGCACACGGCGTCCACGCTCGCGCCCAGCGCCCGGACGATCTGCACCGCGAACGTGCCGACGCCGCCCGAAGCCCCGTTGACCAGGACCCGCTGTCCCGAGGCGACCCGGCCGACGTCGCGCAGGCCGAGCAGCGCGGTGGCCGCCGCCATCGGCACCGCCGCTGCCTGCTCATAGGCCATGTTCCCCGGCATGCGCGCCAGCAGGCGCTCGGGGACGCTGACGTATTCGGCGTAACCGCCGTGCTCGAGCAGGGCGAACACGTCGTCGCCGGGGCGGAACTCTGTGACGTTCTCCCCGGTCGAGACGACACGGCCCGCCATGTCGCAGCCAAGGATGCCGATCTTCGGGGTACGCAGCCCCATGCCGGGCATCAGGCGCGCGACGCGCGGCTCGCCCAGCAGGTGATGCCAGTCGTAGGGGTTGACGGAGGTGGCGCGCACCCGGACCAGCACCTCGTCGGCGCCGGGGACGGGGGCCGTCACATCGGTGAGATTCACCTGAGAGCCGTACGACCGCAGGACACATGCCTTCATCGGAGATCCGCCTTACGTTGTAAGATTGCCTTACAACGTAAGATAACCTTACGGCGTAAGGCACGTCAAGAGGGGCTGGGACGCGCAGCTGCGCGGACGGGCGGACCCTGTACGATCTAGGCGCAGGGGAGGGCAGATGCAGTGGTCACTCGAGCAGAGCCGGGACCCCAGCCGCGGCTCCCGCTGAGCAGAGAGCGCGTGCTGCGCACCGCGATCAAGATCGCCGACCAAGGCGGCATCGAGTCGCTCACCATGCGCCGCCTCGCCGAAGATCTCGGCGCCGAGGCGATGTCGTTGTATTACCACGTGGCCAGCAAGGAAGCCCTCCTCGACGGCATCGCCGACGAGGTCGTCAGCGAGATCAACGACGCCGTGGGCCGGATCGACGTCCCGGCGGCCGGGGCAAGCTGGAAGACGGCGGTGCGCCGGCGGGTGCTGGTCGCCCGCGAGGTCCTGCTCCGCCATCCTTGGGCGCCGCGCGTCCTTGAGACGCGGACGAACATGAGCCTGGCCGTGCTGCTGTACTACGACGGCATGCTCGGCCTCATGCGAGACGGCGGCTTCTCCTACGATCTGATCCACCACGCGCTGCACGCCCTCGGCAGCCGCGCGCTGGGTTTCAGCCAGGAGATGTTCGATCCGAGCGGCGGGCCCAGCGCTGACGAGGCCGAAGCCGCGCTCGCGAGCATGGCCGGCCAGATCCCGCACCTGGTCGCCATGCTCGGTGAGGTCGCCCACGACGACCCCGACTCCACCCTGGGCTGGTGCGACGATCAGGCCGAGTTCGAGTTCGGCCTCGACGTCATCCTCGACGGCCTCGACCGGCTGCGCACCATCGCCGGAAAGGCTTCATTAGCTTTGCCGGTGCCGCCCGGCGGGCGGCAACTTGCGGGCAACCCCGCACCAGCACAGCGATCGGCCCGGATCGTCCGCGAGCCCGGTGTCGGCGTCGGGGTGCCACTGGGGCAGCCAGACCACGCCGGGCTCGACGAGATCGAGCCCGGTGAACAACGCCTCGACCTCGGCGCGCGAGCGGTTGTGCATGCTGGAGGTGGCACTGCTGTAGGTCTGGATCGCGTCGTCGAGCTCACGGAAGCTGTCCGCGGTCGCGTGCGATATCACCAGGTAGCTGCCCGGTGCCAGCGCGCCCATCAGCTGGGCGAGGATGCCGCGGGGGTCCTCGGCGTCCTTGATGAAATGGAGCACGGCCACGAGCAGCACCGCGACGGGCTGGCTGAGGTCGAGTAGGTCCAGCAGCTCGCGGTCGGCGAGGATGGCCCTCGGCTGGCGCAGGTCGTAGCCGATGATCACGGCCCCGCTGACGGAATCCAGCATGTCCCGCCCGTGAGCCAGGACCACCGGGTCGTGGTCCACGTAGACGATCCGGCAATCCGGGGCGACGTCATGGGCCACGTCATGCACGTTGCCCATGGTGGGCAGGCCGGTCCCGATGTCGAGGAACTGCCGGACGCCCTGCTCGGCCACGTAGCGGACGGCGCGCCCGAGAAACATGCGGTTCTGCCGCGCGGCGGTCCTGATCGTGCCCGGTGGCATCCGCGCGATGACTTCCTCGGCGGCCTCGCGGTCGGCGGGGTAATTGTCCTTGCCCCCGAGGTAGTAGTCGTACATCCGCGCCGTGCTCGGCGTCGCGGGGTCGAACGCCCCCATTCGGAAGTGGCCTGTCACGGGTGCCAGAATACGGAAGAGTGAACACTACGCAGTTGGCGAAGGTCGGGTCCGGCCGTGGTTTCTTCGCCGCACTCGACCAGAGCGGCGGCAGCACGCCGAAGGCACTCGAGGAATACGGCATCGCGCCGGACCGGTACAGCTCCGACGCCGAGATGTTCGACCTGGTCCACGCCATGCGGACCCGGGTGCTGACCAGCCCCGCATTCGATGGCACGCGGGTTCTCGCGGCGATCCTGTTCGAGCAGACCATGGACCGCGACGTCGACGGCGTCCCGACCGCCCGGTACCTGTGGGACGAGAAGAACGTGGTGCCGTTCCTGAAGGTCGACAAGGGCCTGGCCGCCGAGCAGGACGGCGTGCGGCTGATGAAGCCCATCGACACGCTCGATGACCTGCTGGAGCGCGCGAACCGGCAGCAGATCTTCGGCACCAAGATGCGGTCGGTGATCAACGACGCTGACGAGGCGGGGATCTCGGCGATCGTGGACCAGCAGTTCGACTACGCGAGCCGGATCATGGCGGCCGGACTGGTGCCGATCATCGAGCCCGAGGTGAGCATCACCAGCCCGCACAAGGAGCGGGCCGAGTCGCTGCTGCGGGACGCGATCGCCAAACGCGTGGCGGCACTGCCAGGCAACGCGCTGATCATGCTGAAGATCACGATTCCGTCCCGCCCCGGCCTATACGGCGAACTGGCGGCGGACCCGCGCGTGCTGCGCATCGTCGCCCTGTCCGGCGGTTACTCCAGGGACGAGGCCTGCGCGCTGCTGGTCCGCGACCCCACGCTGATCGCGAGCTTCTCCAGGGCACTGCTCGAAGGGCTTTCAGATCGGCAGAACGACATGGCGTTCAACGCTCAGCTGGAATCCTCAATCGAGCAGATTTACCAGGCGTCGGTAACCAAGCAACCCGCTGGCTCCTGAACGAGCCAGCCGCGATGGACGCGTACGCGACGAACCTCAGCTTGCTGCATTTCACCGAGGTTCCAGCCGATGCGGCCATCGACGAGTTCGTCGATCATTTCGCGGCATGCAGCCACATGGAGCGCTGGCGGCAGCGTTCGGACCTGACGATTGGCGACATTCACACGGTGCTGACCTACGCGGGCCGGGCCGCCATGCGGACGCTGAGATCAGGCGAGCCGAGCGTGGCTCGCCGGGGGGTGGCCGCGCTGGCCATCGTCAACAGCGACCGCGACGACGTCGACGCGCGGGACGTGGCTTGGCAGGCAGGGCTTTTGTCGTATGCGATTGGCCGGGTATCCGCAGATGCCGCCGGCGCGTTCCGTACGGCGGCAGCCATCGCGGTGGGCGAGACCGCCGGGCTGCTGAGCCGCCGGGCGAAGCAGCCCGTGACCAACCTCGGCGACTGGGGGTTCAGGGAGGTCCGGACATCCGGCGGCGTCGGGCTGGTCCAAGACAGGGGTCAGCCGTACCAGCCGGAATCAGACCTGCTCGGTATCGCGGGCGCCGTGGCGGTCAGCATGGCCGGCAGCACCTGGCGGCTGGGCGAGCCGGAGACTGGGACGCAACTGGATCCCGGGTGGCTTGCTGCCGGGCGGCGGCGACCCGTCGAACGGGCCATCGCCTCCATCACCGGGTGCGTGGCGCTGCGCGGCGGAATGGCAAGCCCGGACAGTCCCAGCGCCAGTGCCCAGCACATGGTGGTGTTCCTGGCCGAGGCCGGCACCGATAGCGCCGCGCAGACCATAGTCCGGGCCGTCGGCCCGCGTACTGGCTCGTCGTTCGCCGCTGTGGGTTCCGCGGCTGGCCAGCTGTGCGCGGTGCTGACGGCCCGGTCGGTCGTCAAGGGCATACCGTCAGTGGAAACCCGGGCATCTCTGGAACGGTTCCGCCATGTCCTGACTGACGCCCTGGTCGGACACGCTGCCTAGGGCAGTGTCCACTTCTGGTTGGTGCCGCCGGTACAGCTCCAGATCTGGACCTGCGTGCCGGAGCCGCCGAATCCGGTGTCGTCGAGGCACTTGCCGGAATTGGGATTGACCAGCGCCCCGTTGGACTGCGGCTGCCAGACCTGGGCCACGGTGCCGTTGCAGTCGTACAGGTCGACGGTGGTGCCGTTGGCGGTCCCGGCCCCGTCGACGTCGAGGCACTTGCCGAGCACTTCGAGGGTGTTGTTGGATTCCACGGTCCACTGCTGGGCGTTGGTGCCGTTGCAGGTGTAAACCTGGATCGGGTTGAAGTTGGCGGTGCTGGCCGACCGGTCGTCCAGGCACAGGCCCTGGTAGCCGGTGATCGGGCCGGTGGCACCGCCGGTGCCGTTGCCCGCGGCGGTGCCGGGGGCGACGGTCCACACGAAGCTCTGCGTGGCGGAGGCGCCGGTGCCGTCCTTCGCGGTGACCGTCACGGTGCTGGTGCCGTTGGCGGTAGGGGTGCCGGAGATGACTCCGGCCGAGGAGATCGACAGGCCGGCGGGCAGGCCTGTGGCCGAGTAGCTCAGGGTCTGTCCGCTGGTGGTGTCCTTGCCGCTGAGGGTGACGGCGGATGCCGCCTGGTTGACGAGGCTGGCCTGCGGGCCTGGGTTGGTCAGCGTGACCGGCTGGCCCAGCTGGCCGGCGGCTACCGCGAGCGTGCCGGTCAGCGGCAGGCTCGCGCTGGAGTCGCCGACCTCGATGCCGTAGTTGCCGGTGCTGGTCGCCCACGCGTTGGCGGTGGAATTCCAGTACTGGAGGTTCTGCTGGGTCAGCGTGAACGTGACGGTGGTGGCGGCTCCGGCGGCGAGGTTGACCCGCTGGAAGCCCTCGAGCTGAAGCGGCGGCTGGCCGGAGGCGGCCGGGTCGGCCACGTAGAGCTGTGCGACGTCCGCGCCGGAGCGGGAGCCGGTGTTGGTGACCGTGGCGGTGACGGTCGCCGCGCCGCCCGCGGTCAGCGAGCCCACCTGGAGGTTGCTGAACGAGAACGTCGTGTACGACAGGCCATACCCGAACGGGAACAGCGGGGTCAGGCTCTTGCTGTCATACCAGCGGTAGCCCACGTCGACTCCCTCGGAGTACTGCACGTTGCCGCCGGTGCCCGGCCACTGCGCCGTGGTCGAGGCCGGCACCTGCGAGAGGGAGGCCGGGAACGTCACGGGCAGGTGCCCGGAGGGGTCGGTATTGCCGAACAGCACGCTGGCGATCGCGGTTCCGTCCTTCTGGCCCGGATACCAGGGCCTCCAGGATGCCCTTGACGCTGGACAGCCACGGCATGGTGACCGCGGAGCCGGTGTTGAGGACGACGATCGTGTTCGGATTGGCCCCCGCCACCGACGTGATGAGGTTGTCCTGGGCCGTGCCGAGGTCGATGCTGCTCAGATCGGAGCCCTCGGATTCGCCGAGGTTGGCGAAGACGATCGCGACGTTGGCCGCGGCGGCCGCCGAGGCCGCTGAGCTGTCCGACGAGCCGCTGTTGTAGGTCACGGTGGTGCCGCTGGGCGCGGCCGCCTGAATGCCCTGGAGCGGGGTGACCGTGCCGCTTGAGCTGACCCCCGCGCTGCCGCCGCCATCGGTCTGCGGGCTGGTCGAGGCGTCCGCCCCGATCACCGCGATCGACTTGTCCGCGGCGGACAGCGGGAGGATGCCGCCGGAATTCTTGAGCAGCACCGTGCCCTCTTCGGCCAGCTGCGTGGCGTCGTTCTGGTCGGTGGAATTCGTCGCGGTGGCGGACGGCGATCCGCTCGGCGCCTTGTCGAACATGCCGAAGGCGAACATCTGGGTCAGGATCTCGGACACGGCCGAGTTGATCGTCGTCTGGCTCACCGACCCGGAGTTGACGGCGTTGGTCAGCGCGGTGCCGTAGAAGCCGTCGCTGCCGGGCATGTCCATGTCGAGGCCGGCGTTCGCCGAGGCCGCGGTCGAGTGGGTGGCACCCCAGTCCGAGGTGACGAAGCCGGTGTAGCCGAGCTGCTGGCGCAGCACGGTGCTGAGCGTGGCCGGGTTCTGGCAGGCTGCGGTGCCGTTGATCCAGCTGTAGGAGCACATCACCGATGAGGCCGCGCCCTGCTGGGTCGCCGCCTGGAAGCCGGGCAGGTAGATCTCCTGCTCGGCCTGGGTGCTGACGACCGCGTTGTCACTCGAGGTGTTGCGGTTGGTCTCCTGGTTGTACACCGCAAAGTGCTTGACCTGTGCCATCGTTCCCGCCGACTGCACGCCGCGGATGTTCGCCGCGCCAAGCTGCCCGGTCAGGTACGGATCCTCGCTGACCGACTCGAACGCGCGGCCCCACCGCGGGTCACGCACGATGTTGATCGTCGGGCCCAGGTCGACCGTGGTGCCCTTGGCGGCCTGCTCGGCGCCGATGACGTGGCCGTACTCCTGCTCGGCGGAGGTGTCCCAGCTGGCCGCCACGTCGACCGGAGCGGGAAGCTGGGTGACGTTGCCCATTCCGTCGCCGACGCCGGCCGGACCGTCCTCCAGGTTGATCGCCGGGATGCACAGCGAACCGATCGCCGGGATGTTCCCCACGTAACTCGAGCCGCCCACGCCGGTCATCATCGAGACCTTCTGGCTCAGCGACATCTGCGCCATCAGCTGGCTGACGCGTGTGGCGATCGGGGCGGTCGAGTTGACCCAGGGACATGACGTCGCCGCCGACGCAGGTGGTGCGGCGGCGCCGACGGTCGCCACCAGCGGCGTGGACATCGCGACCAGCACGGCCGCTACGAGGGGGATGCGCACGATAGCTCCTTGCATCGAGGCGGGATTCTCTGATGCGGATGCGGCCTTTGTTTACCGGATAAAACATCACCCAAAAGAGGATGTCAACGGCCCGGAACCCGTTTCGCCAGAGCCGTTCACGGAATTTCTACGACCCGGCCTCCGGCGTTTTAGGCGGCTAGCCTAGGTAAGCGGCGGAGTCGAGGACGCGCTGATCGCCGCATCCGTGGTGGCCGGGCAGCCCGATTCCGTCCTGCGCTTCGGTGTCGGCGGAGCACGCGTTCCAGTCCCACGAGTAGGCGTCGTTGCCGACCCGGAACGTGAACGTGACGGTGGCGGTGAATTCGTCGGCGGACACGCGATGCGACGCGGTGACCTGACCGCCGGCGCCGTCGCGGATCAGCCATTGCGGGTCGGGTGGCACCTTGGATGGAGCCAGATTGACCGCGAAGTACGGATACCACACCTTGGCAGTCTCCGTCGCCAGCGCGGCCGGCGGCACGTAGCTGATCATGAGCAGCGACTCGTGGCAGACCGGGCGCTTGCACGTCACGGGATTGGCTGCACTGCCGCCGAGCGCGACATAGATCGTCGCCACGGCCGAGGTGGCGAATGGCTTGGTCGCGGTGCTGCTCTGGAACAGCTTCACCTGGTAGCGGGTCGCGAGTGCCGGGGCGACCTGGAACTCGTACCTGGCGGTCCCGTCCGTCGTGTGCAAGATGACCGAGCCTGCCTCGGCAGGCGCCTTTCGGAACGGGAACTGCTGCGCGAACAGCTCCGCGACCTCGCCATCGGTCGCCTTCGTTACCTCGCCGTAGACGTCGGCATCCGCCTGCGTGCCGCCGCGATACACCACGTACACATCGCCGGTCACTCTCGGGAGCGCTGACTTCACCGAGACCGGCGCCAGCACCGCGGCCGGACCGGCTGCGTTTCCGGTCAGGAGCCCGACAGCCAGTCCGGCCGCCGCCAGCACCGCAACGGCCACCGCGCCGGCCACGACAACCCGCCGCCGCCTTGGGTCTGGCCGCTTCGGTGCCGCGAGTGCGTCGCCGCGGCTGCCGTCGCCCGTGACACCGACCGCCGCCACGCTGGTCACCGTCGCCGCGGCGTCGGCCCTGGTCGCCGGCGGTGCCGCGACCGTGACTGGATGGGCCGCGGGAACCGGCTCATAGGGCTGGAAGCCAAGCGCGGCGCGCAGCTCGCCGGCGAACTGCCCGCAGCTGACATACCGTTCACCGGGCGCCTTGGCCAGCGCGGTGGCGAGCACGGCGTCCGCTTCGGGCGGCAGCCCCAGCCGCACCGACGCCAACCGCGGCGGGGGTTCGATCAGGTGCGCGTGCATGACGGATGCGGGTTCCTCGCGGCGGAACGGGGTTGCCCCGGTCAGCAACTCGAACGCCGAGCAGGCCAGCGCGTACTGATCCGCGCGGCCGTCCGCCTGCGTGCCGCTGACTTGCTCGGGAGACATGTAGTCGACTGTGCCGAGCACCACGCCCGTCCCAGTCAGCCCGGACCCCGACGCGGTGGCCTTGCTCAGCCCGAAGTCCGACAGGTACACGTGATCGGGCCTGCCGGGCACCACATCCATCAGCATGTTGGACGGCTTCACGTCCCGGTGCAGCAGGCCGGCACCGTGAGCCGCGTCCAGCGCGGAAGCCACCGCCGAGATGATCGCGATCACGCGGCCGGGAGGCAGCGGGCCGGCCTGGTCCAGCAGTGACCGGGCGTCCCCGCCGGGCACGTAGCGCATCGCGATGAACAGCACGCCATCCGCCTCACCGGCCGCGAACACCGGGACGATGTGCGGGTCATCGATCGCCGCGGCGGCCCGCGACTCGCTGATGAAACGCTGCCGGAACTCCTCGTCTCCCGCCAGCCGAGGCGCCAGGATCTTGAGCGCCACGAGCCTGCCCAGGCTTTCGTCGCGAGCGCGGAACACCACGGCCATTCCGCCGTGGCCGATCTGCTCCTCCAGCCGGTAACCCGCGATGCGCGAGCCCGGCGGGAGCTTGACGATAAAACCGCGCGCTTCGTCGCTCACCACGCACCCCACCCTGAACCAGATGCTAGTCCTCGCGAACGTGCACGGGAATGGCCGGCGAGCCATCGGCGGTGCGCGATTCCCGGTAGGTTGCTGTCGTGGGCGCAGGGGAGTCAGACGAACGGTCCGCTGAGGACATCAGGGAGTACGCGCGACGGCTGCGCTCGCTGCCCGCCGACCAGGTGCTCGGGGACTTCTTGTTCGGCTTGCTCAATGCCGCTCAGGCGAAGCTCGGCAGGCGGGACGCCCGGCTGCTGATCGACGTGGCAACGGCAGCGCACGAGCACGCGCGTCCGAACCTGCCGGCCGAGCTCAGCACGCAGATCGACCAAGCACTGGGGCAGCTGCGGATGGCCCAGGTGAGCGCGGAAGGCCACGCGAGCCAGCCGGAAGCGAACGACCTGGGCCAGGCCCCGGGTTAGCCGCCGGAGCGGCATCGGTCTGGATGATCTGGACCAGCGTGGCGATGTCGTAGCGCGCGAACGCGTCCTGGTAGCGGGCTAGCTGGCCGGTATCGACGGCGCCGTGGCCGCAGCAGCCTGACTGCCGGGCAAGGGTCGCCCGGGCGCGCTGCAGCGAGCTGGAGATCGCGGCCACGCTGGTGCCCAGCAACTGCGCAGCCTCGTCCGACTGCCACCGGAACACCTCGCAGAGGATCAGTGCCGCCCGCTGCCGGGCCGGCAGCTGGTCGAGCACGGCGGCAAGGGCGAGCCGCACGCTGTCCTTGGTGGCGGCAAGCTCGGCCGGATCCGGCGTCGCCGACGGCTCCGCGGTCGCCTGGAGGCGCTCCCCGAGCCTGCCGCGCCGCTCCCGTCCGCGCAGCAGGTCCAGGCAGGTGTTGGCGGCGATCCGGTACAGCCACACGCGCACGCTGGAGCGGCCGTCGAAGCATCCCGCGGCGCGCCAGGCACGGAACATCGTCTCCTGGACGGCGTCGTCCGCCTCGGCCGCACCGACCATCCGCTGGCAGTAGCCGGTCAGCTCGCGCCGGTGCGGCTCCAGATCGGTGATGCCCACCGGGCCGACTCGTGGATCAGTCATCGGTGCTCGCCCTCAGCGCCGCGGCGAGTTCGGTGAGCAGCTGCCGGCCGTCCCTGATCCGGACGGCCGAGGCAGCGTCGGGCGCGGCGTAGCGCAGTTCGTCGACCGCGATCCCGTCGTCTCGTAGCAGTGCGGCGTAACGGCCCTCGTCGCCCTCGGGGTCATGCTCGACCGTCACCGCCGTCGCCGGGGCCACGTCGGCGAGCGACGGCGGCATCCGGTCCACCGGGCCGGGGCAGACGAGCACCTGGCGGCCGACCGCGGGCCACCTGGCAGCGCGCGCGTGCCGCGCGACCGCGGCGGCGAGCGTCCCGCCCGGCCCGGTGCCGCCGACCAGCAGTTCCCCCGGGTCGGCGTCCAGCCTGGCCGCGTTCTCCGCGGCCCACTCGGCGGCGGTGACCGCCTGCTCCAGATCCGCGGGGTAGGCGCGTCCGCAGGTCACCGCCAGCACCACCAGGTCCGCGCTCGCGCTCAGCTCCCGGCACCAGGCGCCGTCGTCGGCCACGGTCCAGAAGACGAGCAGCCTGCCGTGCGGTGCGGACGACGCGCCGGGCCAGTAGACGCGCCCCTGTAGCGTCCCGGCCCGGCCGCGTAGCTGGAGTTCGGCCGTACGGTTTATCGGCATGCAGCCACGCTCGCACAGCCGCGGGCGCGGAGGGAAAGGCCGTTCGCGCATGACAGTGGTGTCCGGTGCGCATCACCATCGCCAGTGCTGGCGGGTCATAATCGAAGGCATGGACGCAGAGGTGGTCGCGCTGCAGCAGGCGCCGGACGCGATAGAACTTCGGCACCTGCGCTCGTTCGTGGCCGTGGCCGACGAGCTCAACTTCGGTCGGGCCGCGGCCCGGCTCTACCTGTCCCAGCCCGCACTGAGCCGCCAGATCAGCGGCCTTGAGCGGCTGGTCGGCTGCGAGCTGCTGCGGCGTTCCACCCACCGGGTGGAGCTGACGCTGGCCGGCGAGGCATTGCTCGGCCGTGCCCGGGACCTGCTGCAGAGCCTGGACGAGGCGGTGAACGTGACCCGTTCGCTGGGCGGCGAGCTGCTGGCCCGCGTCAACCGGCACTGGGAACTTGCCGGGCTCGGCGGTGAGGTGACCGATCCGGGGCTGCAAGAGCTGCGAGACGCGCTCGAGGCGCTGCACGCGCAGTTCGCACCGCCAGCCGGGGTCAGCGTGCGGCCGGTCAACGCGGCCGGAGTGCCGGCGCTGCTGAACAATCCGGGGACCGAGGACCCCGCCTCGATCTTGTACCTGCACGGCGGCGGGTACATAGCGGGCTCGGCGTTCGGCTACCGGCCGCTGACCGGCTGCCTGGCCGACGCCGCCGAGGCCGCGGTCCTGGTGCCCGACTACCGGCTGGCCCCCGAATACCCGTTCCCGGCCGCGGTCCAGGACGCGGTCCGGGCCTACCTGTGGATGCTCGGCCAGGGCACCGACGCGGCGCGGATAACGGTCGCGGGCGACTCGGCCGGCTCCGGACTGGTCCTCTCGCTCCTGCTCACCCTCCAACAGGAGGGTGTCGCGCTGCCCGGGTCAGCGGTGCTGCTCTGCCCGTGGCTCGACCTGGCCGCGGCCGACCGTGACGGCCTGCCGGCCGAGCTGGCCAGGATATGGCGCATGGCCTGTCATAGCTACCTCGCAGGGCATCCGGCCGACGACCCGGTGGTCAGCCCGCTGACCGCGGACCTGACCGGGATGCCGCCGATGCTGGTCCAGGCCGCCACCGGGGACGCCGTGATGAGCGACGCCACCAGGCTGGTCGACCACGCCTCGGCGCACGGTGTGGCTGCCCAGTTCGAGCTGTTCGCGGTGGACACCCATGACTTCCACATCTTCTGGAGCTTCCTGCCCGAAGCCGCCGCGGCGATGCGACAGGCAGGCCGCTTCGCCCGCGAGACGCGCCTGGGCCAGCCGGCTCGTGGCGGGACCAGCACCGGCGAGGCCGCTGGCTGACCGGCCAGCGAAAAATGGCGTACGGTTCGCGACCGCCGCTTCCCGAATGCGCCGGAGGAAGCAGCGGGAGACACGGGTCCTGTCCCGCCGGCGGACCGGGACGATCCCGACGGCATCGCTGCCATCGGCCGAGCCCGCCGCCGTACGTTCGGTGAAATCCACATCGGCCGCCACAGCCTGGCCTCAATGCGGCGCTCGCGCAAGATAGCCATTAACGCACACCGGGAGTCCGTTGTGGGGAATCATTGGGTCTCATGCCTAGCGACGGGGATTCCGCTCAAGATGCGGTATGTCTTGCCGTGTGCTTGGGGTGGCGCATGGCCGAACTGTATGACAGCAAGAAGCTTCCCGGGCCGCCGCAGCATGGCGGAAATGGCAAGCTGCCCGAACACCTGCCCGGGCTCGGCGAGATGACCGATCACGAGAAAGCCTGCGCTCTGGTTGCGCACATGAGTGCCGATCTGGCGACGCTGGCAACGGCCCTCGGCTTGCCGGAAGTGCCGGATCTCGGAAAGGTCCGTGACAAGCTCCAGCTACCTGGACACACTCGCGACGAAGTGCGAAAAGTCATCCTAGATGTGTACAAAGAGATCCGTAACCTGATTGCCGGCAGCAATGCGCTGGTAGCCATTGGGTTCGGCCTGGGCCGGATGCTCGCCGACACCACGCTGTTGCCCACCGCGGACGATCCGCAGAAGCTGGCGGACGAGTTCGAGGAGCACCGGCTCGCCAACGCGTTCGGTTGGCTGGAGGACCTCGATACCAGCTTGCCTTCGCATGCGGCAGCGGCCGTTCGCGCGACGCTCGCACAGTGGGCGCAATGGGTCGACGGCCTTCCCCGTGCTGGTGACGGCACGATCGATCCAGTCGCTGTCGACGGGACGGTCATCCGTGCGCTCCGTCAGCAGGGGGAGGTCTGGCGGCACCTGCTCACCGGTGAGCAGCGACCTGACCAGCTGCTGGATCAGCAGGCGTATATCGCGGCCGCCGTCCGGCTGCTCGCGGCGGCGTGGCACGTGGCGCGGCGCCACCTGCTGAAGTGGTCATGGTTGATCGTTCTCGTCGCCGGCGCCGCGGGGATAGCCCTGTGGGCGGCGCTCAATTATGCGCCCGGCGGGACGAGCCGGGTTGCCGCCGTGGCGGTCTCGAGCGCCGGATTCCTGGGCATTTCGTGGCTTGGCGTCCGGGCGACATTGGGCCGAGCCCTGCGGCAGGCCGAGAGCGCGTTGTGGGAGACGGAGGTGGCCACCGCCATCGCCCAGGCCGCGGCCAGGCTGCCTAAGAATCAACGCCACCGGAGGGCAAGAGAGCTGAGCGATCCGGCACTGAGGTAGCTGCGTCGCGCGGGGAGCGCCGTGCGATCCGGCTGCCCACGGCGCCGAATTAGGACATCTGACCCATTCCCGGCACGCCGCCAGGCGCGCCAGATTATTGCGGACACTTACCCCCCCGAATCGGGGGGGTAAGTGTCCGCGATAATTCTCGAATCGCCTCCCGGAGCCCTTGGAAACTGCGAACGGCGGGGTCATACCAGCGCAAACTGGGCGTTGGCACGCCGCCAGCACAGGCGAGTATTCCGACACGTCCGAGGCTATTCGCCGAGCGCCAGGGGATGCATAAATCCGGCTGCGTGGATACCAGAGACCAATTGGTCAACATTTCCGACAATTTCCTGGTAGGCTTCCTCTCGGAATCGCTCCCTCTCTGCGTCGGAAGCTGGAATCCGGCCCGGTTCGCCGATATCGGCGACCGACCAAATGCGCAGGTGCACAGGAAAGGTTGCGCCCTGTAGAACCTCGTCGTGAACTCGTTGGTTCATGCAGACGATAATGTCGGCGTTCTCCAGACGCTCTTGAGTCAGCTGTTCTCCATGGTGGCCTTTTGCGAACCGTCGTATGCCGTGCTTCCCGAGAAGATCGAGTGTCAACCGGTAGTAGGGCAGATTATTGGCCCTATCCCATGCCGCTGCCGTGCCGCTGGACAGAGTGTTCCAGTCTTTGATCCCGAGGGAGTTCAGGTAAGCTTCGGCAATAATGCTGCGGAAGGCGTTTCCTCGGCATACAAAATGAATGATCATGTCGCCACATTAGCAGCCGTTGCGTTTCCAGCATGCGTCCAGCTGATGAATTGAACTTTGCTGGATCAAGCCCGCAATCGGCAAGGCGCCCCCGCGCCCCGCTCGCCAGCCCGTGTTTAGGAACCCGTGTTTAGGAGCCCGTATTTAGTGACACGATCGCTTCATGGATACGCCTCCCCGGCTTAGGCCGCTGCTCGACCAGTTCGACTGGGCCCGCCTGCGGCTCGTCAACCGGATGTCCGGACCCGAGGTGGACAGCGGGAACGGGGTGTCCGTTGCCACCCCGGCGATGACAGACGAGGAGTACCTGTGGGAGCCGGTGCCCGGCTGCTGGTCGGTCCGCCGTCGCGCGGACGGCCCCGGCCCGGGTGCGACCGAACTTCTCGGTGCCGGGGAGTGGGGCTGGGACTCGGCCTGGCCCGCGCCCGAACCCCCGCCGTTCACCACAATTGCCTGGCGGCTCATCCACCTAAGTGACATGCTGGCCATGCGTGCGGACTGGACCACCGGGAGCCATTCCATGACCAACGACGGCTACGTGATTCCCGGGACCGCGGCCGGCGGGATTGCCGCGTTCGGCGAGGCAGCCGCGGCCTGGCGCGGCACGCTGCTATCGGTCGACGACGCCGCGCTGTCCACGGTCGGGCTCAGCACCTATCCGAACGGCAGTGACCCCGAGGACGCCTTCATCGACACGGTCTGGTGGGTGAACCAGGAGGTACTCCACCACGGCGCCGAGATAGCGCTGCTCCGGGATCTCTACCGGGAAACCCGATGACCAGTGTGACCGTGGCGTCGCTGAACATCAGGGGCATCCCGCTGACCGGGTCGCGGCTGCTGTCCCGGTGCCAGGCGATCGGCGCGTTCTTCGAGGCGAGCGACGTGGACGTGGCCTGCCTGCAGGAGGTCTGGACGTATGGTCACCTGGCGGTGCTCGCCCGGCAGATGCGGTCGTTCCGGTACGTGAGTGTCCGGCGTGCGCTCTGTCCGGCTGGTGACGTCGTGACGTTCTCGCGGCTGCCGTTGGCCGCCACCGCGTATCACGGGTTCGGCCCGGTCCCGGCTGGGGTTCCGCGCCGGGCGCGGCTCCAGGCGCGGCTGAAGGGGGCCTTGGTGACCAGGCTGGCGGCCTGCGGGCTGTCGATCGTCAACACTCATCCGCTGGCCAACGCCGACGGTGACTGGTCGGCGGCGAACCGGTTCTTCCCGGCGCACCGCGCCCAGCTCGCCGCGTTGTCACGCGCCGTCGCCGGGGTCCCGGCGCCCGCCGTGGTCTGCGGAGACTTCAATGTCCCGCGTGAGTCTGGCCTGTTCCGCGATTTCATCAGCGAGACGGGGTTGGGGGACGTGTTCGAGGGCAGGTGCCCGCCGACGTTCCGGACCGAGTATCTTCCGGCCGGTGCGAGGCCGGCCTGTATCGATTTCATTCTGGCCACGGGCGGGGTCGTTGCCGGGGCGGCGGAGGTCCTGTTCACCGGCAAGCAGGTGCTACACGGCGGTCCCGGGTATGTCTCGGACCACCTGGGCTTGTCGGCCCGATTCGAGCCGCAGTGAGGAATCGACTATGGAATACACCCGGCTGGGCATCTCTGGCCTCAAGGTCAGTCGCATCGCGCTCGGCTGCATGAGCTTCGGCGCCGCGTCCCGCGGCGCCAACCAGTGGGCGCTGAACGAGGAGCAGGCGGAGCCGATCTTCCGGCAGGCCGTCGAGCTCGGGATCACGTTCTGGGATACCGCCAACGCTTACGGCATCGGCACGTCCGAGGAGATCACCGGCCGCGCGATCAGGAAGTACACCAGCCGCGAGGACGTGGTGCTGGCGACCAAGGTGCACTTCACGATGGGCGACGGTCCCGGCGGCTCCGGCCTGTCCCGGCGGGCGGTAATGGAGCAGGTCGATGCCTCGCTGGCCCGCTTGGGCACCGACTACGTCGACCTGTACCAGATCCACCGCTTCGACCCGGAGACCCCGGCCGAGGAGACGATGGAAGCCCTGCACGACGTCGTCAAGGCGGGCAAGGCCCGCTATCTCGGCGCCTCCTCGATGTGGGCCTGGCAGTTCTCGAAGCTCCAGTACACCGCCCAGCTGCACGGGTGGACGACGTTCGTGTCGATGCAGAACCAGTACAGCCTGATGCAGCGCGAGGACGAACGTGAGATGTTCGGCCTGCTCGCGGACCAGGGGACCGGCAGCATCCCGTGGAGCCCGCTCGCCAAGGGCAGGCTGGCCAGGCCGTGGGGCGAGCAGACCACCCGCAGCGAGACGGACAACATCGCCCGCAGGATACTGCCGCACGACGACAAGCCGATCGCGGACGCGGTGCAGGCGGTTGCCGCGGGCCGCGGTGTTCCCATGGCGCAGGTCGCCCTCGCCTGGGTGCTGAAGAACCCCGTCGTATCCGCGCCCATCGTCGGCCCGACCAGGCCCGACCATCTCGCGGACGCCGTGGCCGCACTGGACCTGAAGCTGACCGACGACGAGGTACAGCGGCTCGAGGCGCCCTACACACCCCGCACGCCGACAGGCTTTCAGTAGCAGGTCACGCCGGGGCTGCCCCGGCCAGATCGGCGAACGGCAGCGGGCAGTCCGGCAGGCCGGCGCACTCGATCAGGTCCGCACAGCCGGCCTCCAGCGCTGCCCGCAACGTGCCCGCGATCACGGTCAGGTCGGCGATCTTCGCCTCCACCTCGGCGAGCTTGGCCGCGGCACGCTCCCGAAGCCCGGCATCCGGGCTGGCATGGTGCCGGTGCCGCCCGGCCTGCAGCAGTTCGGCAACCTCATCCAGGCTGAACCCGAGGCGCTGCGCCGCCTTGATCACCCGCAGCACGGTCACCGCCTCGGCCGGGTACATCCGGTGCCCGCCCAGCGTCCGGTCAGGTTCGGCGAGCAGGCCGCGGCGCTCGTAGTACCGCAGCGTCTGCTGGTTCACCCCGGCCGCGCGGGCGACCTGACCGCTGCGCAGCCCGTTCACGCCGTCCCGCCAGACAGTTCAGCCGCCCGGGCGGCCAGCGCATCCAGGAGCCCGGTATACGGCGGCGGGACGGTGACCTCCAGCGTCAGCCGGCCGCCCGCGACGATGAGCGTGAACGTGAAGAACGAGCAGCAGCCCGTCTCGGCCACCGCCAGATCCGCGACCCGCCCGGCGACCCCCGGAGCCGGATCCAGGTCCAGCCGCAACCGTGCCGCCGCGACGCGCTCGGCCCCGCGCACCGCACGGGAGAACACCTCGTCGAACTCAGCCACCCGCATCGGCTGCTCGGCCGTCGGCAGCTCACACGCCTGCGGCACCCACGCCGTCACCAGATCATTGGCATCGATGTCCATATCCCGACGATAAGCCTGTACCTAGGTGCCGGATGCAAACCAGCCGTGCGCTCGGCATCCCGGCCAGCTAAACTTCGCGGTAGGCGCGGGAGGGCGCCACCGGGTCCGCGGACAGGACTGAGTCCACCTCTCCCACCACACAGCAGGCCGAACTAGACGACGATCTCTTCCGGCCCCGCCGCGGACCACGGGGTGACGAGGGAGACGTCATGACTGATCTGCCTGCCCGGCCCGATCTGGACCAGCTCCGCCACCAGGCCAAGGATCTGCTGCACTCCGCACAGCGCGGCGAGGCCGACGCTGAGCGGCGCATCCACGCGGTATCCGGCCACATCATCCTGTCCACCGCCCAGCTCGCCATCGCGCGCGAGTACGGGTTTGCCTCGTGGGCCAAGCTGAAGCTGGAAGTCCAGCGCCGCGACTTCCTCAACCGCCGGGACCTGTCCGGACTGCTGCGGCTGCTGGCCATGCACCCGGAGCTGGCCACGAGCCACCTGGAGCACTGGGCGGACCGCGCGAGCGAAGAACCGCTCGGCTACATCACGATGATGTGGTTCAACCGCGACCGGCTCGGCCTGCCGCGCGACCTGCCCGGCACCGGTGCTATCGCCCGCGCGCTGATCGAGGCGGGCGCTCCGGTCAACGGGGAGCCCGGCGCCAGGGAAACCCCACTGATCACCGCCGCGAGTTACGGCGACGCCGATGTCGCCAGGGTGCTGATCGAGGCCGGCGCCGACGTCGACGCGGTATCCGCTCCCAATTCCGGCGGAGTGCCCAGCGGCACCGCCCTGTCGCACGCCGCCGTGTACGGCATGACGAGGGTGCTCGACGTCCTGGTGGCCGCCGGAGCCCGGATCGACAGCCTGGAGAAGGCCGCCGCGGCCGGGGACCTCACCGGCTGGCCGCTGATCAGGTTCAGCCCGCAAAGCAAGCTACGGGCGCTGGTGTTCGCCGCCGATCACCAGCGGCTTGACGTCATCGATCAGCTCGTCGCCGCCGGGACCCCGGTGAACGAGCCGGACGCCGAATGGGGACGGCTGCCGCTGCATGTCGCCGCCGGGAACGGGCGGCCCGCCAGCATCCGGCGGCTGCTCGCCCACGGCGCCGACCCGGACCTGCGAGACCCGGTACACCACCGCACCGCGCTGGAGTCGTGCCGGCAGCCTGGCAACGGCGACTCGGACGACGCGGCACACGGCGAAGCCGAGGCTATCCTGCTGGCGGTATCCGGGCGCCGCACCTCGCGCCAGCTTGACAGCGAGCCGGCCGGCATTCAGATCCGCATCGAGGGATCGGGCCTGCCGGGCATCGACTGGTATCCCGACGGCCCGGTCGCCCGGCAGCGCAACATCCACGTCGGCGTGCAGTCGCGGGCCGGCGACCTGCTTGACCCGCATCCCGGTGACTCACCCTGCGCCGCATGGGCGTTCCAGGCCACCGCGACTGGTACCGACGTCAAGGGCCCGTACATCCAGGGCCGTCCCGGCGGCCGGTTCATCTACCTGTCCTGGGGGAGCGTGGACGACGCGGGCACGTTCACCATGTTCATGCGCGCCAAGCTGATGCTGGACGCGGTCGACCCAGCCACCCTTGAGACCGCCCGCCGCTACGGCCGGCTGATGGCCCGCCTCAAGCTCACCGACGCCGGCGGAAACCCCGTCTGCGCCGCGATCCGGCCGCCGCTGATCAGCTGGTCAGCGAACTCCGCTGGGTGAGCTGACCGGGTGGTCAGGGGCTGCCGCCCATCCGGTTGACCAGTTCGCCACGGGAGATGCCGTGCCGGTCGCCGAAGTCCTCGAGCTCCTCGAGATCGATGTCTTCGGGCAACTCCCGCATCGCCTCGTCGGCCGCCGTCGCGTAGCCGAGGCGACGGAGGGTGTCGACCACCCACTGCCTGCTATATGCCATGCGCATCATCACTTCGCATGTCTTCAACCTAACGCCGGGCGAACCGCAGGACGGCGAGGAGGCCGAACACCACGAGGATCGCCGCTGCCCAGATCACCGACAGCCCGACATAGTAGGCGGTGCCGTGATCGAGCAGCGCGCGCCCGCCGGCCCCCGTGGCGAGGGCGCGCACCGAGTCGATCATCGGGGTCAGCGGCTGGTACTCGCTGAACTGCCTGACCCCGCCAGGCATGCTCTTGACCGGGACGAACGCGCTCGACAGGAACACCAGCGGGGTGATCATCAAGCCCATCTGCTGAGCCGCTTGCGCGGTGCCGCCCACCAGGCCCATCACGATGAAGATCCACTCGAAAGCGAAGCCGAATATCACGCACAACCCGAGCGCCGCCAGGGCACCGGCAACGGAGCCATGCAGCCGGAACCCGACGGCGAAGCCGAAGGCAACGGCGATCGCGAGTCCCCAGACGACCAGCGCGGTGTCGGCGAGACTGCGCCCGATCAGCACCGCCGCGCGGGGGATGGGCAGGGACCTGAGGCGGTCCACGAAGCCGTGCTCGACATCTTCGGCCACCCCGGTCGCCGCGCCCATCCCGGCCCACAGGACGGTGGTGGTGATGAACCCGGGCACCAGGAAGTCGACGTAGGACACCGGACCTCCGGTGCCGATCGCACCACCGAACGCGAACCGGAACATGAGCAGGAACAACGCGCTCTGGACGGTGGTGAAGACGATGAGCTGCGGGGTACGGGCGAACTTGCGCACCATCCGCCCCGCTACTATCAGGGAGCTGACCCCAAGCCCGGCTCCGGTGTTCATGATGCCTCCTGGCTGGTCTGTGCTGGCTTTCCGGTCAGGGAGAGAAAGACTTCGTCGAGCGTGGGCCTGCGCAGCGAGATGTCCTCGACCGCGATGCCGAGCTGATCCAGCACCCGGAGCGCGTCCATCAGACGGCCGCTGCCGTCGTCCACCGCTACGTACGCGCGCCGCCGCGATACGTCGGTCCGCGGATCGTGACCGATCTTGCCCAGCACCTCGCAGACCGCCGGGAGATGATCGGCGTCGCGGACGTGGACCTCGATCATGTCGTCCCCGGCCCTGGACTTCAGCTCGGCGGGCGTGCCGGCGGCGATCACCGTGCCGTGGTCGATGATCACGATGTCCGACGCGAGCCGGTCGGCTTCGTCCAGGTACTGGGTGGTCAGCAGGATGTCGGTGCCGGCGGCGACCAGGCCTCGGATGGCCTCCCACAACTGGATGCGGCTGACCGGGTCCAGGCCGGTTGTCGGCTCGTCAAGGAGCAGCAGCCTGGGGGTTCCGACCAGGCTGACGCCCAGGTCGATGCGGCGGCGCATGCCGCCGGAATAGGTGCGCACCAGCCGGTCGGCGTCCCCGGTGAGCCCCATCTGGTCGAGCACCCGGACCGCCGCGGCCGTGGCGTCCGCCTTGCTGAGCCCGAACAGGCGCGCGACCATCACCAGGTTCTCCCTGCCGGTCATCGCCTCCTCCACGGCCGCGAACTGACCGGCCAGGCCGACTACCTGCCGCACTTTGGCGGGCTGGCGCAGGGCGTCGATACCGGCGACGTACAGCCTCCCCGCGTCCGGGCGCAGCAGGGTGGCCACCGCACGCACGAACGTGGTCTTCCCCGCGCCGTTCGGCCCCAGCAGCGCGACCACCCGGCCAGGGCTGGCGACGAGGTCAAGGCCCGCCAGCGCCTGGGTCTTGCCGTAGTGCTTCGTGAGGCCACTCGCCTCGAGGATCGGTGGCTGCACGATGTTTCCTCCGTCACATTGGTGCGCTCTGACCGGTCACGTCTATGTCCGGCGACGACGAGAGAATGTGACCGATGGACCACGATGACGTGCTCGCGGAACGGTTCGAAGCCCACCGGGCCCGGCTGCGGGCGGTCGCCTACCAGATACTGGGCTCGGCCAGCGAAGCCGACGACGCCGTGCAGGAAACCTGGCTGCGGCTGAGCCGCTCGGATGCCGACGGCATCGAAAACCTCGGCGGCTGGCTGACGACGGTCGTCGCGCGGGTGTGCCTGAACATGATTCAGGCGCGCCGGGAGGAGCCGGTGGGTATGCACCTGCCGGAGGCGGTCGCGGACGGCATCGATCCCGAGCAGCAAGCGGTGCTCGCCGACACCATCGGTCCGGCGCTGCTGGTGATCCTGCACACGCTCGCGCCCGCCGAACGGCTGGCCTTCGTCCTGCACGACATGTTCGCCGTCCCGTTCGACGACATCGCGCTCGTCGTGGGGCGCTCGCCGGCTGCGGCCCGCCAGCTCGCCAGCCGGGCGCGCCGGCGGGTCCAGGGCGCGGACCCGGTCCTGGACACCGACCTGACCCGGCAGCGGGCAATCGTCGATGCCTTCCTCACCGCCGCGCGCGGCGGCGACTTCGACGCCCTGCTCGACGCGCTCGATCCGGACGTCGTGGTTCGCGCCAACGGCACCGAGGTGGTCCGGGGTGCGGTCGCTGTGGCCAAGCGCTCGCTTGCCGCGCGATATGCCCAGGTCAGCCTGCCCGCACTGGTCAACGGAAGCGTCGGCGCCGTCATCGCGGCCGAGGGGATGCCGATCTCGCTCATGGCGTTCACGATCACCGGCGAGAAGATCGTCGCGGTCGACTTGACCGACAACCCCAGCCACATCACCGGGACCGACCTGGCCATCCTGGGGTGAGGTTGGCGACGACCCTCCGCCTACCCGGCTCGGCTGTCCCGAGTCCAGTGAAGTCCGCGCACGGATGGCGGAGGCGGGCCTGCCTTGACAATTGCAGACCCTTGCTGTTTTTGATGATCACGATCATGAACTACATAGAGATCGTCCACTTGTTCCTGGCTCCGCTGCTGGACGCGGAGAAGACCAGATGAAGGGAGCGCCATGGCGCTCAGCGACTATCCGCGGTACCCGCTCATGTTCGGGCCGTCGCCCGTGCATCCGCTTGACCGGCTCTCCCGGCATCTCGGCGGTGCCGCCGTCTGGGCCAAGCGGGAGGACTGCAACTCCGGGCTGGCTTACGGCGGGAACAAGATCCGCAAGCTGGAGTACCTGGTCCCGGACGCGCTCGAGCAGGGCGCGACGCACCTGGTCACGATCGGCGGCGTGCAGTCCAACCACACCCGGCAGGTTGCCGCCGTCGCGGCAAAGCTCGGTCTCAAGGCCCGGCTGGTGCAGGAGAGCTGGGTGGACTGGCCGGACTCGGTGAACGACCGGGTCGGGAACATCCTGCTGTCGCGCATCATGGGCGCGGAGGTGGAGCTTGTCGAGTCCGGTTTCGGGATCGGTGTCAAGTCCAGCTGGGAACGGGCACTTGACGATGTCCGCGCCCAGGGCGGTGTGCCCTACGCGATCCCGGCCGGGGCGTCCGATCATCCACTCGGCGGCCTAGGCTTCGCGGGCTGGGCATATGAGGTACAGCAGCAGGAACGCGAGCTTGGCATCTTCTTCGACACGATCGTTGTCTGCACCGTCACTGGATCTACTCACGCAGGGATGATCGCCGGCTTCGCCGGTCAGGACCGCCCCCGCCGGGTGATCGGCATCGACGCGTCGGCCAAGATCGGCGAGACGCTGGCTCAGGTCACCAAGATCGCGCAGGACACCGCCGCGCGCATCGGGCTCGGCCGCGGGCTCCGTGACGAGGAGATCACGGTCCTGGAGGGATGGGCCGGGGACGCATACGGCATCCCGGTTCAGTCGACCCTCGACGCGATCCGTCTCACCGGCAGACTCGAGGGGATAATCCTTGACCCGGTCTACGAAGGTAAGTCGATGGCCGGCCTCATCGACTTGATCGCTACCGGCGAGATTGGCAAGGACTCGCACGTGCTGTACGCCCACCTGGGCGGGCAGCCGGCATTGAACGCATACAGCGCCCTGTTCCGCGACTAGACAGCCTCAATAGCGCCTGCCGTCCCTCGGATTATCATGCGGATCATGCTTCACGGACGGGACGATGAGCTGGCCGAGATCAGCCAGCTCATCGAGCGGGCAAGAAGCGGGCGCAGCGGCGCGCTGGTTGTCTGTGGCGATGCGGGCACTGGCAAGACCGCGTTGCTTGAGCACGAATCAATGCGGTTGGGGGGATGAGGGTGCTGCCACGGCCGCGGACCGCTTTCTCGTCGGGCTGGCGACGCTGACGCTGCTGACCGAGCTTGCCGAGGGCGAAGCGCTGGTGTGCGTCTGCGACGATGCTGTTTGCTGTACTCCGGGTCGCCGGCGTTCGAGGTGCGTTGGCTGACTGCCAGCCGTTCAGCAGGTACAGCTCGCGAAAGCCGTGCTTTCATTTCTTCTCCCCTTGAAGAAACGCGGGGCGCCGAAGGTGCGGCCTCGCATCAAGGAGTAGTGCGCCGGCCACGGCGGTACCTCAGCAGTCGATGCTCATTCCCGGGGTGCCGTACCGTGGCGGTTGAGAAGGGCGGTGGCGCAACACATGACAAAGGGAAAACTGACCGGCCGGATCGCGCTGCGGGCCGGCGTGGCGGCGCTGGGCGCGAGCGCGCTTGTCGCGCTCACGGCCGGCGTGGCGGCCGCTGGCGACACGCCGGCGGGATTCTGGTACGGAACCGACAGCAGGACAATGACGGTTGGCGGGCACGCGGTCCCGTACACCGAGCCGGCCCTCGGCACCTGGTACGGCGGCTACATCGGGATGATCGGCAACTGGGCACACTGGCAGGGTTGCGGCAAGATCGTGGTCTGGTCGGCCGCGAACAGTGCCCAGGCCAACGCCAACGTCGCACACAAGATCGGGATCGGGACCGGCGTCTACTGGTTCATGGGCGGACCCGGCGTGGACCCGCGCTACAACGGGACCCAGTCAGAGGCGTACGCGTGGGGCGCGCAGCAGGCGGCCAGGACCCTGGCGGACCTGCCCTCGGTGCACGTCACCTACCCGGTGATCTTCATGGACGTCGAGATCCCCGGTAACGCGCCGTCGTACACCCCGGCCGCCGACAATGGCTGGAACACCGTGTACACCTCGGCGTGCAGCGGCAGGGTCAGGACGCACCACATCCCGGCGGCCGTCGACCGCGCCGTCCTGAACGGCTACACGGCGTACCTGACGAGCCACTCGCACTACTTCGCCGGCGTGTACTCCGCGCCGGACATCTGGGCCTCGATCTTCGGCACCGGGAGCGCGTCGCTGATTCCCAACACGTACGAATGGACGTACGAGTCGTTCACCAGCAGCCTCGCGCGCCGCCCGGCCGCCTGGTGCCTGTCCGGCACGTCGGTATGCGCGCGCTTCTTCGGCGGCCAGACCACCAGCTCCAAGTACGCGCTGATGTGGCAGTGGTCCGGTGGCGGCGGGAGCAACAACGGCTTCGGTGACTTCGACCAGATCGACAACAACCGCACGCCGTAAAACCCCGCTGGTCGCACGGGCAGCCGGCCGGCCGCGACTGCCCGGCCGCGACAGCCCGATTTGCGCGCTGTCTCGCCAGTTGCGATCACGGCGTGTCGCGCGGTGCGGATGCGATAGGCAGCGCGCCCCGCTCGAACCTGGATATACCGGGAGATCCAGGGCGCGAGAGCGAGCGGGCCAGCTCATTGCGGCCAGTTACCCCCCAAAGTGGACTCTGTTGGCGAATGCGCGCGCATGGCCCGGGCCGGCCGCTGGGCCTGGCCGCCGGGTCTGGCCGGGTGCGCGCAGCCTGTGCCTGGAGTGCAGCGTGCGGCTACCGGGACAGGAGCGCACCCGCAGTCCGTCAGCAACGTGGAAGATTTCCCCTTCGTGGAAGACCGGCCCTCGTGAACAGGGGTCCCGCTACCACAAAGGGG
>DASRFJ010000039.1:0-15191 GCA_035651595.1 Streptosporangiaceae bacterium
CGGGGTGCTGGCCGGTGAGCGCGGCCTGGACGGTGGGGAAGGTAGCGAGGTGCTGCCCTGTCCCGGTGGCCAGCAAGACGCTGGCCACGCCGGGTGCCGGGGAGGCCAGGCGCAGCCACCCGCCGAGCAGCCTGGCGCGCCGTGCGGTGCCGACCA
This sequence comes from Streptosporangiaceae bacterium, assembly GCA_035651595.1. Lineage (GTDB taxonomy): Bacteria > Actinomycetota > Actinomycetes > Streptosporangiales > Streptosporangiaceae > JAFARZ01. The sequence continues at coordinate 157 of DASRFJ010000039.1, forward strand.
GGACGGCAACCCCGCTGGCGTCGGTGTACCCGGCCGCTGACAGGTCGATGATGAGCCGGCTGGCGGCGGGATTCAGCAAGCCGAGGAGCTGCTCGCGCAGGGCGGGAGCGGACGTGATGTCGAGTTCCCCGCTGAGGACGGCGACGGTGCAGCCGCCGTGCTCTGGCCGGGAGGTCAGGCTGAGGCCGCGATCATGGGCCGCCAGGTTGTCCATGGCATTTCCGATCAAGGTAACCGGGCCAGGCCCCGCGGGGTGCGTCAGGGCGCGGTCCGCGTAGACGGCCTGGTGCCGGCGGGGCTACGGGCGGCGGGGGGTTCTGCGCGCATCTTGCCCAGCGGCATCATCGCCCGGCGCCATCTGCTGCCCGCGGGCCGCGGCGCGCGGGCGCTGGTGACCTCCGATGGCATCGGCGGGACGGGCGCCGTCCGGGGACGGCTGCGCGGGGGTGCCCGGCCGCGGATAACAGGTGCGGCGGCTGGCTGGGTCATGGTGTTCTCCTCGGGGCAGGCGGATTCGCCGCAGCGTCGCCGGCGGCTGCCGGGTTTGCGGCGGGCAGCCGGCCGGGACGCTGCGGCGGGTGATGGGAATGCCCGCGGGCGCTAGCCGACCCCCAGCGCTGCGGGCGCCGGCCGGGGCCCGCGGGCCAGGGCTGACCCCGCTGAGGTCTGGATCTGGCTGGCACTCATCGTGCCACCGCTGCCGTCAGGCCCGGATTGGGGCCCTGGCAGCTTCCATCATCAGGCACCGGCGTAGCTAGCAGAGACGAGACGCGGCGTTGCGAGCGCTGTGAACACCGGTGGTCATGATGACCGCGCCAGTGTGGCATGCGCTCCTCCGGTAGCCCCGGGAAGCTGGCCGCCGTCTGTGGCCTACGTCCGGTACTTGCTCTCAACCTATACCTGTAGCGGATAACTAGCAATGATTTTCCGGAAACTGTATGCTTCAAAGGTGGCGAGCTGGAGTTTCCTGACCAACCACGCCCAGGTCCTGCTGTGCGTTGCCCGTGACCCCGGCGTGCGGCTGCGTGACATCGCGGCCAGCCTGGACATCACCGAACGCGGCGCCTTCGGCATCCTCGCGGACCTGGCCGAGGCCGGGTACGTGGTGAAGGAGAAGAACGGCCGCCGCAACCGCTACCACGTTCAGGCGCACCTCCCGCTGCCAGAGCCCGTCGGCAGGGAACGCACCGTCGGCGAGGTCCTGGCCATCCTGACCGGCACGGACGCGTGATGCCGGGGCCTGTGCGGCCACAGCCAGGGATCTGGGTGTCCGGCTCCAGCCGGCCGCGGGCACCCGTGCGCATGGTGACGACGCGCAAGGCGGCTGAGAACATGGCCGCCGAGCAGGTCCGGGAGGCCGTCACAGCCGTCCGGGCGGAGGCTACTGCCGCCAATTCCCGGGCCGAGTCCGCCAGCCCCGAGGTTGAGCGAGTGCGTCAGGTCTACGATCATGAGGGCTCTGCCGTGGCCATCGTCGGAGAACTCACCGACAATCCGTCAACCTCGATCACCAACAGCGCCGGGAGAGTGTGCTACCTGCTGCGCACCGAGTACGGACCGGGCGTGATCGTGATCCAATATCACCCCGGCAGCAAAGCCACCTGGTCAACGGTTATCTCACCGCCAGACACCAAGCCGGCGTGGGGGCAACTCACTCAGGCTGAATCCGAGATGCTCGCCGGAGAGCCGCTGAAGACCTGGGCCGAAGCTGATTACATCATTGCGAACCTGACCGGAAGAGATCGCCTGTAGGTCCGCCGCGTTCAGGGGCTCGGCATCGGAACGGCCATTTGCCTACGACACGTGTCCAGTGCTCCCGGCCTGAGGAACTTCCGCCCGCTCCCGGCGGGCAGGCCAACGTCCAGCCCAAGGGACGACAGCGAGCAGGCATCCTGAAATGCCAGGTCAGCACCCAGACGCCGAGCAGGACGGTCAGCACACCGCGCCCTATGGGTGCCGAGAATACTGTCACCGGTTCTGATCTGGATCTTTGTGTTCTCGCGATCGCATGCTGGAGGAAGGTCAGCGGGTTGTTTCGCGATGGCAAAGGGAGGGGTTCAACGGGGCTGGTGAGGGGCCGTGTTCCGGCGGTGCGGGTGCACCGATCCGGTGACGGGTCGGCAGTACGGGTCGCGGTGTCCGCGGCTGGCGGCGGGTGGTTGTCATGGGAGCTGGTATGTGCGGCTGGAGCTGCCGGGCGGGCTGGACGGGCGGCGCCGCCGGATCCGGCGCGGCGGGTACCCGTCCCACAAGGCCGCGCTGGCGGTGCTGGCCCGGCTGCGGAATCCGAAGACCGGGCAGGCGGCCGGGGTGGTGACGGTGGGGGACTGGCTAGCGCACTGGCTGGCGCACTGGCTGGTCTCCCGCACCTCCCCGGCCGCCTCCATGGTCCGCGGCTACGCGGCGCATGTCCGTCTCTACCTCGGCCCGTACCTGGGGGAGGTGCTGCTGGCGGAGCTGACGGTGGGGCAGGTGCAGGCGATGTTCACCGTGATCATCCGCCTGCACCAGGCGCTCGGCACCCCGGTGGCGGCGGCGACCTTGACCCGGATCCGCGCCACGCTGCGCGGCGCTGAACGCGGCGATCCTGCGGGGCCTGATCGACGACAACCCGGCAGCTAAAGCCGAGTCGCCGCGGGCGCGGCGCCCACGGGCTGTGGTGTGGACGCCGTACCGGGTGGGGCAGTGGCGCCGGTCGGGGGAACGGCCCCCGGTTGCGGTGTGGACCACCGTCCAGACCGCGAAGTTCCTGGACTCGGTCCGGTGGCACCGGCTGTACGCCGCCTATCACCTGATCGCGCTGCGCGGGCTGCGGCGCGCTGAGGCGGCCGGGCTGCGCTGGTGTGACGTGGACCTGGACGGCAAGACCGCGGTGATCAGCCAGCAGCTGCAGCAGTACGACGGGCGGCTGGCGGTGTGCCCGCCGAAGACCCCGCACAGCACCCGGGTCATCGCGCTGGGGAGGTCTCCCGGCATTTAGCCGCTGCCTCAGCCCAGTCCGGCCCGATGCATGTCATCTAGCAGGCCAGGCCAACGCAAGTGACCGAGTCTGGAAACCCACACGCACCGGTTGCCTGATCAACGAATGCCGCCTGGCCTGGTCGCATGACGTAGACGAGGTTTTTCGGCATGCACATGCATAAACGATCTTCCGGCGTTGGGGGTACTGAAGACTCTCGGCCGTGTGAATGGTGTGCTTGCCGAGTCTATCTTTTCGCCGGAAATAGGTGTAATCTGAAATATTTCGTGTTATGCTGCATCTGGTTTTCTGCGGAATTCGTCATAATAGCCCGCGAAGTAACTGCGGAGGAATCGTGAGGATAAGAGCACTAGTCGCAAGTAGCTCGGCTCTGATCGCTGCAGTCATTTTCGGAGTAGCCTCCACGTCCACTGCCTCGGCCGCGTCGCCCCATGGGAACGCGGCGGCAGGTGCCTGGGCAGTGAACGCGGGAGTGTTCAAGAAGTCTGTCGGGCGCATCGCCGCTGAGTCGGCCTGGTCCGAGACCGCCAGCACGCCCAAGAACGGTCAGTGCGCAGGCACCTGGGGCAACGTCGTGGCGAACGTGGTCTTTCAGAGAGCCAAGACAGGGGGCCTGGCCTGGGGATTCTTCCTGACCAAGGTCGCCAGGGGAAAGCTCGGGGCCGTGGTCGAGGTGACCATGCCGACCGCCACAATCAACAACAGAGCGATCAATCCGCCTTATTCGCCGCACACTCAGTCAAGTGGTTATAACTTCCATTCCAGCCTGAACTACTATACTTTCATCGGGTCTCGTACTAGGCACGTAATCAAAACCGGCGACAAGCTACTTCTTTACTGGGTAATCTTCGGCTCCTCGGGCGAGGGTGCCTACCGGTACGTTCGCTGCACCATCCCCAAGCCGGGAGCCCACTAGACGCCACTAGCGCTCTGCGGCGCTAGACGCCGCACATCTAAACGCCGCGGACAGCAAGCCAGTGTCCGCGGGCGTTTACGCTGGGCGCTCACATTCCGCGCCCACAATTCCAGGACGGACGCGGCGCTATACTTATGATATGGGAAATAAAGTACCTCCTAGCGGTAAGCCCCGGCGCGGGCGAGGGTCCGGTGCCCTGGACGCGGCCGACCGCGGTGGCGTGGCTGGTTCGCAGGGAGGGGGCTTCTTCCGGCGGCCCGAGGAAATGCTCGCCGCGATCGGAGCTGAGGCTGGCGCTGAAACGGAGGAAGCTGTCCGGCGCTTCGCCGAGCTCGCGAGGAACCCTCGGTCTCTGACGGACGACGCGCGGAGTCAGCTTCATGCCAATCTCGCTCCCGTGCTGCGCGACATCAGGGTGACGGGCGCGATCGTGCCGGATGTCCGGGAGGAAGCGCATGAAGACCTCGGTGCCGACATGGTGAGCGCCTGGATCCAGAGGCCTGATGGCATCGTCGGCACGGGCGTCCGGGTCGATATGACCCTTCCCCCCGAGGAGCGGCTGGCGGATATCGCGGAGCAGCTCCAGGAATGGGAGATGGAGGAACTAGCAGCCGCCGACCGTTCAGCCACATGGCCGGAGTGTCCTGAGCACCCGGGCTCCCATCCCCTCTCGCCCCGGGTTCAGGATGGCGCAGCGGTGTGGTGCTGCCCGAGAACAGGGCACGTGGAGTATCCCATCGGAGGCGTGACAACCACCCGGTGAACCCGATGGTCTACCTTGTGCCGCTGAGGGCTTCCCGAAGCTGACCAGCGGTGGGCGATCGCCAGGAACCTGCTGGACGGTACCGGCTACGATGCTGCCAGCAGCATCGCGCCGCACGGCGTATCCGCGGCGAGAGCGTGCACCGGGTCGGGGCCGCCGGGCCGCCGGGCGCCTTATCCAGCAAGGTGGTCAGCGTGAACAGCCCGATCGCGGCGATGACCTCGACGGCGGGCACGAACCACAAGCCGGTGCGCAGCACCTCGCGCCGCCAGTGGGAGGCGAGTACCGGTGACATGTGAGCTCCCTGGTAGGACCGCGCCGACCAGACTTCCCGGCTCACCTGTTACCTGGCTGATTATCCCAGCATGCGGCCTGTATGCAAACCGTGAGCGTCAGGCCTGGCAGGAATACCCGGCCTGGCGGAGCCGCTGGTGGCTGTGTGCCTGCGGTGACCGGGATCTGGATGGCAGTGGCGGGCGCGGTCGCGGCGCTGGCCGGTTTGTCGGGGTTGCGGCGGATCCGGCGGCTGCGTGCGACCGGGCTGACCGCCTGGGCTGTCGCGGTGCCCCGGCCCGTTTCCGCGGACCGGCGGCGCGGCCGAGCGGGCCGTGTGCCGTTGCAGTACGAGCTGGCCGATAGGCGCGTCCTGGAGCGGGTCGTGTTCGTAACGGGGAAGACGGCGGCGTCACTGCGCGCTGGCGAGAAGGTGCTCCTGTGGTATGACCCTGGCGATCCGCGGGACGTTCTTGTCTCCGGCCGGGAGGGAAGGATCTCCGATACGGTGCTGGTTATCGCCGGGATGCTGTTCATCCTCGCCGGGGCGGGAATTGCGGTGTTCACCGCCTGACGGGTTTGCTAGTGACCTCGGCCTGCTGGCAAGTTATGGTCGGCATGTGATCGTCGCGGTCGCGCTCGGGCGTGATCTTGTTCATCGTGGCCGGGCTGGCCTGGACTGCCCGCCTGGTCCATGTGGGGAACCTGGACGCGCTGGCGCTGGCGGAGAAGACTGCCTCGCCGGTGCCTGCCTCGGCGCTGGACTGGCCAGAGCTCCGGCTGTCGGCTGTCGTGGCTCAGCCGGGTGAGCAGTCTCTTGTTCTGTTGCATGTCGGCTGGCCCGCTCATCCGCGGCGGACAGCGACGCTGCTGGTGGCTCTCGACGAGGATGGCCGGCGGCCGTTGTCGTTGCTGTCGCAGTGGTGTGCTGGTGCGGCTCCGGTCTCACCGGTCCGGGGAGATGGCGCCGAGCTGGAGCTTCGCCGGTGGCAGAGCCTTGAGCGGGTGCACGCCGTCCTCATCGCTGAGGACATCCGGTCAGGGGCAGCGTGATCGCCGGCGCGGCAGGCGACGCGCGCGGCTCAGGGCTGGTAGCGGTAGCCCATGCCGGGCTCGGTGAGCAGGTGGCGGGGTCGGGCCGGGATGTCTTCGAGCTTGCGGCGCAGGCGCGCCATGTGGAAGCGCAGGTAGTTGGTGCGCTGCTGGAAGCCGGGGCCCCACACGCCGGTGAGCAGCTGGGTGGAGCTGACGAGCTGGCCGGGGCGCTGCAGCAGCTGCTCGAGGATCCGCCATTCGGTCGGGGTCAGCCGCAGGACCTCCGGCTCGTCGCCGGGTTCGGCGGCGGTTACCCGGTGCGCGACCAGGTCGACGAGCCACCGTCCGATGATCGCCTGGCGGGGTTGCTCGTGCGCCACGTCGCCTTCGTCGCGGCGCAGCGCCGCCCGCAGCCGGGCCAGCAGCTCGGCCATCGCGAACGGCTTGGTCACGTAGTCGTCGGCGCCGACGTCCAGCGCGCCGATCTTGTCGCCGGGTGAGATCCGGCCGGACAGCACGATGATCGGCGCCCGGTACCAGCGGCGCAGCTCGACGATCACCTCGGTGCCGTCGATGTCCGGCAGGCCGAGGTCCAGGATGATTGCGTCCGGCGGGTGGCTGGCTGCCAGCGCCAGGGCCTCCCGCCCGGTGCGGGCGGCCAGCACGTCGTACTGTCTGGCCCGCAGGTTGATCCGCAGGGCGCGCTGCAGCTCGGCCTGGTCCTCCACGACGAGGACCAGGCTCCCCGAGCCCGGCCGCGGGTCAACCGTCCGGGCCTGGGGAGCATCTTCGGCTGGTGTCATGGCGGCGGGGTCAGCCAGCGGACTGGCCCGGCAGCTGGTCGAGCGCGACATTCAGCAGCAGCACGTTCACCCGCGGCTCACCGAGGAAACCGAGCGCCCGCGACTGGGTGTACTTGGCCACCAGGGACTTGACCTGCGACAGCGGCAGGTTCCTTGCCGCGGCGACCCTGGCCTCCTGGTCGGCCGCGTTCTGCGGCGAGATGTACGGGTCGAGCCCGGAGCCGGAGGTGGTGACCGCGTCTGGCGGTATCTGCGACTGCGGCACGTGGTTGAACGCGGCGTACGCCGCCTTGTAACCCTGGATGTTCTTCAGCAGCGTGGTGTTGTTCGTCCCGAGGTTGGACGCACCCGAGAGGTTCGGGTCGCAGCCGTACTTGCTCGTGCCCGGGCCGGGTGACGTCGACGAGCTCGCCGTGGACGGCCGCGGCTGGAAGTACTTCGGCAGCGGGTTGCCCTTCGAGTCCGTGAACTCCTGGCAGAGCAGGCTCGACCCCACTACCGTGCCGTTAACCTTCACCAGCGAGCCGTTGGCCTGGTTATGGAAGGCGGCCTGGGCGACGCCCAGCATCGCCAGCGGGTAGATGGCGCCGCAGATGAGGGTGAAGACGATCATCGCGCGGAGCGCGGCCAGGTGCTGGCCGATCCACATGGGCAGACGTGACATGTCTAGTGTCCGATCCCTGGAATGTTCATGACGATGAGGTCGACGGCTTTGATCCCGATGAACGGGATGATCAGCCCGCCGACGCCGTAGATCCACAGGTTCCGGCGCAGCAGCGCCGAAGCCGAGGACGGCCGGTACCGCACGCCGCGCAGCGACAGCGGGATCAGCGCGATGATGATCAGCGCGTTGAACACGATCGCCGACGTGATCGCCGAGGTCGGGCTGTGCAGGCCCATGATGTTGAGGTGCCGCAGGCCTGGGTAGACGCTTTCGAACATGGCCGGCAGCATGGCGAAGTACTTGGCCACGTCGTTTGCGATGGAGAACGTGGTGAGCGCGCCGCGGGTGATCAGCAGCTGCTTGCCGATCTCGACGATCTCGATGAGCTTGGTCGGGTTGGAGTCCAGGTCCACCATGTTCCCGGCCTCCTTGGCGGCCGAGGTGCCGGTGTTCATGGCCACGCCGACGTCGGCTTGGGCAAGCGCGGGGGCGTCGTTGGTGCCGTCCCCGGTCATCGCGACCAGGTGGCCGCCTTCCTGCTCCTTCTTGATCAGCGCCATCTTGTCTTCGGGGGTGGCCTCGGCGAGGAAGTCATCCACCCCGGACTCGTCGGCGATGGCCTTGGCGGTCAGCGGGTTGTCGCCGGTGATCATGATGGTCTTGATGCCCATCTTGCGCAGCTCGGCGAACCGCTCGGCGATGCCCTGCTTGACGATGTCCTTCAGGTGGATCACGCCGAGCGCCCGGGCGGTGCCGTTCCCTCTTTCGGCCACGACCAGCGGGGTCCCGCCGGCTGAGGAGATGGCGTCGACCATCCGGCCGAGTTCTTCCGGTACGGTGCCGCCGGATTCCCGGATCCAGTTCTGCACCGCCGAGGACGCCCCCTTGCGTACCTGCCGGCCGTCGGCCAGGTCCACGCCGCTCATCCGGGTCTGTGCGGTGAACTCGACGAACTCCGCGCCGGGCAGTTCGCCTTCGGACCGTTCCCGCAGCCCGAACTGCTCCTTGGCCAGCACCACGATCGACCGGCCCTCGGGCGTGTAGTCCGCCATCGACGACAGCTGCGCGGCATCTGCCAGTTCAGCCACCGGCACACCGCCGACCGGCAGGAATTCCGTCGCCTGGCGGTTGCCGATGGTGATCGTGCCGGTCTTGTCGAGCAGCAGCGTGTTCACGTCGCCGGCGGCCTCGACGGCGCGGCCGGACATGGCGAGCACGTTGCGCTGCACGAGCCGGTCCATGCCGGCGATGCCGATCGCGGACAGCAGCGCGCCGATCGTCGTGGGGATCAGCGCGACCACCAGGGCGACCATGATGACCAGTGACTGCGGGGCGCCGGAGTAGAACGCCATCGGCTGGAGCGTGACGACCGCGAGCAGGAACACGATGGTCAGCGAGGCGAGCAGGATGTTCAGCGCGATCTCGTTCGGTGTCTTCTGCCGGGACGCGCCCTCCACGAGCGCGATCATCCGGTCGATGAACGTCTCGCCGGGCTTGGAGGTGATCTGCACGACGATCCGGTCCGACAGCACCCGGGTGCCGCCGGTCACCGCGGACCGGTCGCCGCCGGACTCCCGGATGACCGGAGCCGACTCGCCGGTGATCGCCGACTCGTCCACCGACGCGACGCCCTCGACCACGTCGCCGTCGCCGGGGATGATCTCCCCGGCTTCGACTACCACGTGATCGCCGAGCCGCAAGGCGGTACCCGCGACTTCTTCTTCGCGGACCGAGGTCGCGCCAGGCTTCCAGCCGGTCAGCTTCCGGGCCATGGTCTCGCGCTTGGTCCGCCGCAAGGTGGCCGCTTGGGCCTTGCCGCGTCCCTCGGCGACGGCCTCGGCCAGGTTGGCGAACACGACGGTCAGCCAGAGCCAGACGGCGATCGTCCAGGCGAACGCCGTCCGGGTGTGGCCGGTGATGGCGGAGTAGGTGGTCAGCGTGGCGCCGACCTCGACCACGAACATGACCGGGTTCTTGATCTGGACGCGCGGGTCCAGCTTCTTGAACGCGTCGGGCAGCGATTTCCACAGCATCTTGGGGTCGAGCAGGCCGCCCCCGATCCGGTGCGGCTCCACCGCGGCCGGCTTGCCCGCCGGGGCCGGTGCCTGAGCAGGAGTAGTCAGTGCCATTAGTGCAGTCCCTCTGCGAACGGACCCAGCGCGAGCGCCGGGAAGAAGGTGAGGCCGACGATGATGATGACCACGCCGAGCACCATGCCGACGAACAGCGGCTTGTGCGTCGGCATGGTGCCGGCCGACGCCGGGGTGCTTTGCTGTCTGGCCAGCGACCCGGCCAGGCCGAGAGCGAAGATCTCCGGCACGAACCTGCCGAGCAGCATCACGATGCCGCCGGTGACCTGATACCAGGTCGCGGCCGTGCCCAGGCCCGCGAACGCCGATCCGTTGTTGTTGGCCATCGACGCGTAGGCGTACATGATCTCCGACAGGCCATGGGGGCCAGGATTCAGGATCACGCTCCGCGGCACCTTGAACGCCAGCGACAAGCCGGCGAAGACCAGCACGATCGTCGGCATCGTGAGCATGTACAGCGCGGCGTACTTCATCTCGGTCGGGCGGATCTTCTTGCCGAGGTACTCCGGCGTGCGGCCGACCATCAGCCCGCCGACGAACACCGTGATGACCGCGAGGATCAAGATGCCGTACAGGCCGGCGCCGACGCCGCCCGGGGCGACCTCGCCGGTCATGATGTTGAACAGCACCATGCCGCCGCCGAACGGGGTGAACGAGTCGTGGAACGAGTTCACCGCGCCGGTCGAGGTCACCGTCGTCGACGCGGCGAACAGCGACGACCCCGGAATGCCGAACGCGACGTTCTTGCCCTCCATCGCGGCCCCGGCCGCCTTCGCCGCGATGCCCGCGCCCTGGTGCTCGAAGAAGCTGACCAGCGAGACCGACGCGATCCAGAAGATCGCCATCACCGACAGGATCGCGTAGCCCTGCCGGTTGTCCTTCACCATCCTGCCGAACGTGCGGCACAGCGAGAACGGGACCAGCAGGATCAGGAAGACCTCGAACCAGTCGGTGAACGGGTTCGGGTTCTCGAACGGATGGGCCGAGTTGGCGTTGTAGAACCCGCCGCCGTTGTTGAACATCTCCTTGATGACCTCTTGCGAGGCCACCGGGCCGCCGACCATGTTCTGCGACGAACCGGTCACCGTGTGGATGACGTGCGTCGCGGTGAAGTTGTCCACCGCGCCGCCGGCCACCAGGACCAGCCCGCCGATGACCGACAGCGGGAGCGCTATCCGGATCACGATCCGGGTCAGGTCCACCCAGAAGTTGCCGAGCCGGTCGGTGCGCGACCGGACGAAACCGCGGACCATCGCGATCGCGACCGCGATGCCGACCGCGCCCGAGACGAAGTTCTGCACGGTGAGGCCCGACATCTGGGTCAGGTAGCCCATCGTCGTCTCGCCGGAGTAGTTCTGCCAGTTGGTGTTCGTGGTGAACGAAGCGGCGGTGTTCCAGGCCGTATCCGGTGTCACGCCGGGCATGCCGTTGGACAGGAACAGGTGGCCCTGGAGCCGCTCGAAGCCGTACACGAACAGCACCGAAAGCGCGGAGAACGCCAGCATGGACCGCAGGTACACGCTCCACCGCATGTCCGCCCGGGCGTCCACGCCCATCGTGCGGTAGATCGCCTTCTCCACTCGCCAGTCCTTATCGGACGTGACGACGCGGGCCATGTAATCGCCCAGCGGCCGGTAGCAGACCGCCAGTGCCAGGATCAGCAGGCCGACCTGCAAGAAGCCGGCGAGAGAACCGCTCACTAGAACCTCTCGGGATTAATCAGGGCCACCACCAGGTAGATGGTGAGCACGATGCCGGCGATCAGGCCGATCCAGTTCTCAGCGCTCAAAGCGCTCGACCCCCTTGACCAGGAGGATCAGCACGGCGAAGACGACGATCGTCAAGCCGACATACAGCAGGTCGTTCACGGTGTCTCCAAGTGATATGCCGCTCGTAATGCGCAAGGGTCACATCGGCCGCCTGAGCAGCTATCAGTAAAGGTCCCGGAATTCCCCCAGAAAAGGTCCCTCGCAGGATCCATGCGGACGGTGCAAGTTTCCTAACAGAACCCATGCGCCCGGGCGTATTCTCCAGGGGCGGAACGGCTGCGCAGGTGAGTGACACGCCGGTCAGTCCTAGCGAACGCGGCGCAGCCCTGGCGGGTGACCAGTGGGGCATGCTGGAGGTATGAAGCGTGGCCAGCTCCGCATCTATCTCGGTGCCGCACCGGGGGTGGGCAAGACCTACGCGATGCTCGCCGAGGGGCATCGCCGGCGTGACCGCGGCACCGACGTGGTCGCCGGGTTCGTGGAGACCTACGGCCGGAAGCTGACGGCGCAGCTCGCCGAGGGCCTGGAGACGACCCCCCGCCGGGTGATGACGTACCGGGGCGCCAGCTTCGAGGAGCTGGATATCGATGCGCTGCTGACGCGCCACCCGGAGGTCGCGCTGGTCGATGAACTGGCGCACACCAACGTGCCCGGCTCGCGTAACGCCAAGCGGTGGCAGGACGTGGAGGAGCTGCTGGCGGCCGGGATCAATGTCATCTCGACGGTGAACATCCAGCACCTGGAGTCCCTCAACGACGTGGTGGAGAAGATCACCGGTGTGCCGCAGCGGGAGCGGATCCGGACGCGGTGGTGCGCGCCGCGGACCAGATCGAGGCCGTGGACATGCCACCCGAGGCGCTGCGGCGGCGGATGGCGCACGGCAACGTCTACCCGCGGGAGAAGATCGACGCGGCGCTGTCCAACTACTTTCCAGGTCGGTAACCACACCGCGCTGCGTGAGCTCGCCCTGCTGTGGGTCGTCGCTGGCACTGGTCTAGACCAATGCCAGCGTACAGTCCTTGGCTGGCAGAGGTATTGCTGGCCGCCGTGTGGTGATGATAGCCGCGCCCGGAGTCAGGCAGAAGCGACCTGACACGGTCAGTGATCCCTGCGGGCAGCGCCCGGATTTGGATTCGGGGACGGCTTCAGATATCCCGACGTGCGCCAGGCGGACTCGTGCAGCCTGCTTAGGGTGCTAGGTGCAGGCAGTCGGCCGTGCATCGTGCTCCGAAGGGGCCGGCTATGGAGCCTGCCAGGTTCTGGTGGCGGGGTTCCAGGTGCGGCCGTGCACGGCGCCGGCCGCCAGGGGGTCGGCGAACGTGGTGACGGTGGCGACGAGGTCGGCGAAGGTTGCGGGGTGGTTTTCGGCTGCGTGGCCTTGGCGTCGTCGCCATGCGGTGTAGGGGGCTTGGCGCCGGGTCGGAAGGTCGGAGACTGCTTCGCTGAGCGGGCGCAGCTGGATGCCGCGGTGGCTGGCGGTGTTGCGCAGTGCGGTGGTGAGCTCGTCGCCGTCGAGGTGGTGGCGGGTGATGAGCTGGTGGAGGTCGGCGTAGTCGCGGTCGCGGGTGTTGAGGTCGCCGAGGGCGATGGCGGTGGAGAGCTTCTCGGCGATGACGGTGGCGATGGGGTAGCCGTAGAGGGTGAAGGTCTCATCGCTGAGGTACTGGGGGTATTCGATGGGTGCCGGGGCGGGGGTGACGGGATCGCCGAAGCTGACGTCGAGTTGCAGTTTCAGGCGTGCGCGGCTGAGGGTGGCGTTCATGGCCAGGCGCAGGCCGTGGTACTCGTCGTCTTGGCGGATGGGCACGGTGGTGAGGGTGCCGGGTTCGAAGGTGACGCCGTCGTCGACGGCGGTGGCGGCGATCTGGGTGATGCGGCGGATGATCTCTTGCTCGTCGCCGGGGAACGCCCGGCCGAGGATGTCGATGTCGCGGGTGACGCGGCGCGCGCCGAACTGGGCGAGCAGGAGCCCGCCCTTGAGGACGAAGTGCTGCCGACCGAGTGGGTGGATGCTGACGCGGTAGAGGAAGCGTTCGAGCAGGTACTCGAGCATGACCTGGTCGGTGGGTGCGCCGGTGCGGCGGGCGAGGTTGCGCAGGTCGTTGTAGATGCGGCCTGCAGTCGTGTCGCGGGCGGGGCTGGGCATCAGGCGAGTACCGCTTCGATGGCCGGACGGATGGCAGGCATTCCGCCGAGTTCGCGCGCCGCCCGTTGCAGGTCGGCAACGCCTTGCTGGCCGGTGCGCCGCAGGTACCGGTTGAGTGCGGATAGGGCGAGGCTGCGCCCTTCGGCTCGGCCCAGGCGCATGGCGTCGACGACCGCCCGGGCGGCGCTGTAGACCGGTACCGTCTCGCCGGGTGCCACCTCGAAGCGCTCGACAGCGAAGCCGAAGGTGCCGGCGGCGTACTGGGAGACTTTCGTCGGCGGGTAGCTGATGGAGGGGCGGTGGGAGCCGCGGGGCACGGCGATGTGCACCTGGTGGGGGATGTCGTCGATCAGTTCGTGCAGGCTCAGGGCAGATTCTCCGCACACCACCGCATGGGGGGCCCTCGTGCAGGCGGCGAGCAGATCGAGGTGCGCGGTGGGCTCAGCGTCGGCGCGCCGGTAGACGCCGCGCGAGAGCTCGTCGATCTCACCCGCCCCCCGGAGCCTCGCCAGGTCGCGCGGAGAAAGCGCGGCGGCGGACGCCGCGCGCGCGGTAAACGTAGGCGGAAGGTGCGAGAGGCGCTCCGACAGGCGCTCCTCAAAAGAAGCCATGTATTGAATCCTACCCAGTAAAGCTAAGGTTGGGTAGTTTTGAATGCACATCAGGTCGAGTTCGCCTGTACCGCCCGAATACTCGATCGGCTCATTGACCTGCGCTTTCGCTGGCGCAGCTCGTGCCGCGCCAGGGCTGGGCTAAGGTCTTTCCGTAACGCCGACGACGCTGCTGGCTGGCGCCGCCTGTGCCGCTCGAATATAGGATTCCGGCTGTGACCGGGGGCGTTTCGGGACATCATGCGGCGCGGGCGTATTCGTTGATCAGGCCGCCCAGGACTGGCCTCCGTACGATCCGTGCGTGGTCGAGGTCGGCAACGGTGAGGTGACCGCTGTCGGGCTCGCCGTCCGGGATGTGCTGGGCGATGCCCTGATGAGGCCTGGCTGTGTTGTAGTGCATCTGGTACTGAGACAGGATGGTGCGAAGATGGTCTTCGCCGAGGATCAGCACGCGGTCCAGGATCTCGTGGCGCCAGGTGCCGGCCAGGCGCTCGCGGATCGCGTTCATCCGCGGCGCCTGGACGGCAGTGAGCACGATCCTGGTGCCGGCGGCATGGAAGACCGCATCGAAGGAGGCGGTGAAGTTTGATCCGCGATCGCGGATGAGGAACCTGATGTCTTCGAACCGCTCGCCGAGGGATGCAGCGAGGTTGCGTGCCTGCTGTGCTGTCCAGTCTCCGGTCGGGTGCGCGGTGATGCCGCCCAGGTGCATCTGGCGGGTACCGTGCTCGATGAATACCAGCACATACAGGCGCTTGAGCAACACCGTGTCCACGTGCAGGAAGTCGACCGCGAGGATCCCGGCGGCCTGGTCTGCCAGGAACTGCCGCCAGGTCGGCCCGGACCGGCGTGGTGCCGGGTCGATGCCCGCCGCGTGCAGGATCTCCCACACGGTGGACGGCGCGACCCTCACGCTGAGCTTGATGAGCTCACCGTGGATGCGGCGATGGCCCCACAGCGGATTCTCCCTCGCCAGGCGGATCAC
>DASRFJ010000040.1:0-29160 GCA_035651595.1 Streptosporangiaceae bacterium
CCGCCGGCTATTCCTCGTCGACGGCCTCGGTGAACGTCACCGCGGACCAGCTCACCAGGCAGGACTTCGCCCTGACCGCATCCGCCACCGCCGCTGCCGCAACCAGGCACGTCACCTCAGCGAAGACAGCCTCAGCGAAGCCGGCGCCAGAACCGGCCGGCCAGCCACCGGCCGGCCAGCTACCGGCCGGCCAGCTCCAGCCGGTCGCGCTGCCTGGTCTGCACGGCACGTCCTACACGATCACGCTGATCACCGGGGATCAGGTGCACCTCCAGACGACCGGTGCGGGCCGGTACACCGTGAACGCGACCCCGTCAGCGGTGGGCGGCGACCAGGGCGTGCGCATCACCGGGATCGCCAATGCCAAGGGCACCACGTCGCTCCAGGCGATGCCGTCGCTCGCGCTGCCGCTGATGACCGCCGGGCAGGTCGACCCCGGCCTGTTCGACCTCGCCTGGCTCGCCGCGCATGGCGACACCGGATCGGGTGCGGAACTGCCGGTGGTACTCCAGTCCGCCACCGCGGCGGGCACCGCGGCCGTGGCCAAGACCGCGGCCGCCGTGCCCGGTGTCAAGGTCACCGGTGTGTCGGCGGCAGCGGACACCGTGCAGGTCACGGTCAGCGCCGGCGACGCCGCCGCTTTCTGGTCGGCCATCACCGGAACGCGCGCGGCGCGGCCGGGACAGCCCGCCACGGGGCTGGCCACCACGGGGCTGGCCGATGGCATCACCGGAATCTGGCTCGCGGATCACCGTACGGCCACCGCCAGCCCTCAGCGGGCGGCGGAGCGGCTAGCGGCGGATCAGCGCCTGTACACCGTCACGGAAACCATCATCGGTCCCGCGCCCGCGACCGGCCTGGGCTGCGGACCCCAGGAGACATTGTGCATCTCGCCGATCGACCAGGGCATGTTCGGCGTCAGCGGCGCCGCGGCGGACACCGGTTTCCCGGCCGCCAGCTTCGTGTGCTCAAGCCAGACGGCCGGCGGCCCGTGCACCGCGTATCAGGTGACCTATCAGGTCCCGGCCGGGATCTATCTGGTCGACGGGTTCGCGAACGTCGACCAAGGGTCGGACACCGACGGGCTTGACATGACGATTCCGCAGCTCGCCGTCACCGGTGACACGAGCTTCACGATCGACGTCAACAAGGCGCGCAAGCTCGCCGTCACCACCCCGCGGCCCAGCTCCAGCGTGTCGTTCGCGACGCAGGAGGAGCGGGTGACCCCGGACGGGACCGCGGCCTTCGGCGGCACCATCTTCTTCTACGGGTTCCAGAACGAGTGGGTCGTCAGGACCGGCGGACCGGTAACCGTCGGCACGTTCAACTTCTCCGCGCAGTGGCTGCGGGAAGCGCCCGTCATCACGATGAGCGTCGGCGGGAGCGCGCTGAACCCGTACTACCCCTACTACGTCGACGATCCGGCGGATCCCGCGTTCAAGCGGTTCACTGGCAGCCAGACCCGCCAGCTGGTGGCCGCCGGGATCGGCAGCGCGGCCGACTTCGCGCGGGTCGACGTGCGCGGCAAGCTCGCCCTCGTGGGCCTGGATCCCGCCGCCGGCGGATGCATAGTCGAAGGATCGCAGATCACCAACGCGCTCAATGCCGGCGCGGCAGGCGTGATCATCGACCCGACGCTACCGTCCAGTGTGGTCTCCGACATCGGCAGCTGCTGGATGCCGATCATCGCCGACTGGATGGTCGAGAATTCCGGTAACCCGCCGCAGCTGCCGTTCGTGTCGGTTCCGGAGGCGGACGCCACCCACCTGCGCCAGCTGCTGGCCGGCGGTCCGGTCAGCATCACCGTGACCGATAGCGGCACACCCGCGTATCAGTACGACCTCAAGTTCTATACCGAGGGCGGCATGCCGGCCGACCCCGGCTACACGGTCACCACCAGGGACCTCGCGCAGGTCGACACCAGCCTGCACTCCGACGTGCCGTCGCTGGTCGACTGGAGCGACGCGGCTAACTGGCCGGACGAGCGGTTCATCATCAGGAGCGGCGCCAAGCTGCACTCACAGGCCGCGCAGACTCAGTACTACGGACCGCTCTCCCCGGCGGAAGTCTGGCAGCGCAGTCCCGAAGTCCGCACCGGCGAACAGTCGGCCACCGGCATCTTCAGCCAGCGCGGCCGGACCACAGACGACTGGTTCAGCCGGCCTGCCACGCCGGGCGCCGTGACGGTCTCGCCGGAGATCTCGCAAGCGCAGCCAGGCCTGTGGGAACCGGAGGCGCTGTGCGCGTTCTGCCGTCAGGGCGACGTGTTCTATCCCATCTACTACCAGGTCGGTCAGGATCCCTCTGTCCAGGACGGCGCTTATATCTTCGACGCGAGCAAGGCGCACCTGTACGCCGGCGGGCAGGAGATTCAGCCGGTGCCGGCCGGCGGCGTCCCCGCCTACACTCTGCCGTCCGGGCCGACGAACTACCGCTTCACGATGACGCGAGGGAATACGACCACGGACTGGTCGTTCGGCTCTGCGACCCCGACAGCGACCCACATACCAGCCTCCCTCGCCTGCGCCGGGACCATACTGGTCAAGAGCACCGCGCCCTGCGCGCCGATGCCGCTGATCCTGCTGCGCTACAACGCGTTCACGAATCCGGCCAACGGGGTGACCGCGGGCGGGCCGCACCAGATCGACGTCACCCCCTACTACCAGGACGGCGGCAGCGCCGCCTCGATCACCAGCCTGCGGCTGTGGATCAGCACCGACGGCGGCACGACCTGGCAAGAGGTGCACGTGACCAGGCACGCTGGCAGCTACACCGGCCGCTATCAGCTGCCCGCCCGCGCGGCGGCCGGCGGCTCGGTCAGCCTGAGGGCTCAGGCCACCGACTCGGCCGGCACCACCGTCAGCCAGATCGTGCTGAACGGCTACTCGATCATCGGTTAAGACGATTTCTCATGGATCTCTCACGGCACTGTTGACCCTCACGTTGTTGCGGCGTAGCAGTAAAAGAAATACAACAAATCGGCCTGTTCGGATATGGCGGGTTCGGCGCGGCCGCGGATCCCGAGAGGACGGACGTTCGTGCGGATTCGTTTGCGCATCATCGCCGGCGGCCTCGCCGCACTGGCGAGCCTTACCGTCGCGGTACCAGCGTCGGCGGCAACCAGACAGGCGGCAAGACCTGCCGCGGCACCGGACCAGCCCAGGCCAGCACTGGCCTATAAGCACCTTGACCTGCCACACGGCGTCTGGGCACAGGTGTACTCCGACGGCATCGCCGAACTGTTCAGCCCGGCAGGGCAGACCGAGTTCAGGCACGTGCCGCTGCTCAACCCGGACGGAACAGCCGGGCCCGGCAGCACGGGAGAACTGCCGTCGCTCGGCGCGCTCACGGCCGACCTGTCGCAGGCCGCGCCGCAGCCTTACGCGTCGAACGAGGTGGCGGTCGTCTACAGCTCCGCCGCCGCGCCGCCCCAGGCGGTGCTGAACGGGATCGGGGCGGACAAGGCACAGCCGATGTTCCCCGGCGCAACCCGGCAGCGGCTCGAGCAGCTGCGCTCCGCCGCGGAGCAGCAGGCCGGCCGGACGCTGCTCGACTTCCCCGCGGCCGTCGTGCTGCACCTGCGCGGCACCACCTCGGTCACGAACGCGGTAGCCCGGCTCCGGGCCAGCTCGGCCGTCTCGTTCGCCGAACCGGACTGGACGGTCACGACCACCGACACCACACCCGTCCCGGTGACGGCCGCCAGCACCCCGGTCCTGGCACGGCCGCTGACGGCGGCGCCCGCCGGCGTGCCAGCCAACTACACGCTCGCGTCCAGCGCGCAGAGCCTGCTGAACACCCCGGCGGTGAACGCGGTGCCCGCCTTCGCCGACCTCGCGCAGCGCTACGGCCAGCTCCCCGGGCAAGGCGAGACGATCACCAACGTCTCACTCGGCACGCTGGATGACTCGTCGATCGCCGCTAACCAGAAAGACCCGTGCCAACCTGACGAGTCGGCGTTCGGTCCTACCACGATCGTGCAGAACGGCCAGCGGTTCCTCGATTTGCCCACCATGCCTCTGATCCCTACCTACACGGCCAGCTCCGCGGGCGTGCTGGACCCGGCCGGGGAGTCGTGCGGCGATGACCCGCAGCTCACCGAAGTCGGGCTGGACTTCTCGATGATGGCGCCGCTACCCGACCAGCTGCAACGCTCCGGCGAGACCGGCAGCGGGCTGACCGACCTGCTCGGCGTCGCGCCCGGCGCGAACTACCGGCTGGTCGTACCGTCGAACCCCGGCGGCGCTATCACCGACGTGGACGCCGCGTTCATCGCCGCCGCCACGCAGGCCCCGGCACCCGACGTGATCACCGCCTCGCTCGGGTTCGGCCTCGACCAGTCCGGGTTCGCCAGCAGGTACCTGGAGGACGACCCGCTCAGCAGCGCGATCCTCGCGGCGATCACCAGCATCGGGATCGTGGTGTGCGTATCCGCGGGCGACGGCCTGCGCACGTTCACCAACGCCGCCGTGTCGCCCTCGGGCGGCGCGGTCGCCACCGACGCGGTAGCCAGCTTCAACCGGACGACCGACTTCAACGACATCGCGATGTCCGGTGTCCCGTCACGCGACCTGGACTCCGGCGCGATCGACGTGGGCGGCACCACGCTCAACGACATCTTCGCCGCGCCGCCGGACAACCCGGCCAACGCCGCGTCGGCCTACATCCAGGCATACCCGGCCACCAGGTATAACGGGGCGCGGAATTACGCCAGCGGCTTCGGCTCCCGGGTCAACATCTCCGCTCCCGGCGACAACGTGCTCAGCTTCGAGCACGCCTTCGGCGGCGGTCCCGACGCCATCACGGAGGTGACCGAGGGCGGCACGTCGGCCTCGGCGCCGCAGGTCGCCGCCGCCGCGGCGGTCGTCCTCCAGGTGGCCAGGCTCACCGGTGACCGCGAGTTCGCGGGCCACCCGCTCGCGCTGCGCAAGTTCCTGGTCAAGACCGGCACGCCGGTCGGCGGGGTTCCGCAGTCCGACATCCCGATCAGCGTCGGCCCGCAGGTCAACGTCGGCAACGCCGTCGAGACCCTGCTCGCCCGCGCCGGAGTCACGCCGCGGCCCGGCGTCGCCCGGGTCGCGATCGTGCAGCGCCAGCAGAACAGCGCGCTCGGCGGGGGGATTCACACCGACACCAACCCGGCCGGCATCAGCCTGACCGGACGGCTCGCCAACGCGTGGATCACCATCGCGCCGGACTGGACCGGCATCGGCCAGCGGGTCACTTACCGGCTCAGCGGCTCACACGGACAGCTCGCGACGACGCCGTGGGCGCGGCTTCAGCCGTCGGCGATCCTCGCGTCGGCCGGCTTGCCGCTGGTGTCCCCGGACACCAGGAACGTGCCGCTGACCTACCAGGCGGTCAGGAACGGCACGGTGATCGCGCAGGCCAGCTTCACGCTGACGTTCGGCCCCTGCGACGGGACCGTGCCGAGCGTCCAGCCGCCGATCGCCCCGGCGGTCGTCACCGGATCGGTCATCCCGGTGACGTACGACCTGACCGGGCTGACCGGTGCCACAAGCCCGATCCTGGTGGTCTCCGAGCCCGGCCGGATCGACCCGGCCACCGGTCTGTTCTTCCGCCCGTCCTACACCGCGCCGCTGACCGCAACCACCGGGACGGTCAGCGTGCCGGTGGCGGCACTTGACGGCGCGGGCATCTACGGCATCGGCATCCAGGACTCACCCGGCGGGTGGGTCCTCAGGAACGACTCGACCTATACGTTCGTCCGCGTCTCCCCCGCGGGTGACGCGCAGCCCAGCCCGCCGCTGCTCTCCGGTTCCGGCGTGCCCCCCGGTCACTTCCTCAGCATCGGCTATCACGGAACGTTCCGGCTCGGCTGGGACGTCCGCGGTGTGCGGGGAGCGACGGGCGCGATAGCGGAGTTCAGCTCACCCGGCCCGCTGCCCAACGGGAGCATGAGCACGTTCAACAACCCGAACGGGTCGCTACGCGATGCCAACGGCCACGACTCCGGGTCGGTCGCGTACGTGCCGCTGACCGGAACCAACGGCACCGTGACCCTCGACAGCGGCAAGCTCGGTCTTGCTCCCACGATGGACCACACGGTCCGCGTGCTGGCGACCGCGAACGGCACGGTGACCGGCGAGGCCAGCGGGGTCAGCACGATACTGGAGAACGGCGTGACGCCCGACGACGGCGGATCGGCCGTCGGCGGGTTCGGCATCAACCCCGGCGGCAACGACGGCCTGGTCACTTCGACGGGCGGCTCGGTCGAGACGTTCAGCCAGTCGGACACCACCACGGCGCCGCTCGTGTCGTCGGCGACGGACAGCTACTCGACGATCGGCGGCGGCCCGGCGGTGTTCGCCGGTGATGTCGGGCTCTACGACGACTTCCACCCGGCCAGCAACACCGACACGTACCCGGTGTTCAACCCGGTAGCGTCGCACACGCCGGGCGGCACCTGGAACCCCCCGGACTCCCTCGGCCAGCTGCTCGCGGTGGCGCCCAACGCCTCGACCAGCCAGGACGCGGTGCTCAGCGTCAACAACGGCCTGTACGTGACACCAGCGGACTTCGCGGCCGGCTCGACTGGCACGCCGATCAGCCTCGCACCGGGGCTGACGGGCGTGAGCACGCCGATCGAGAGCGGTTTCACGGAGAATCCGGGTGCGCATCAGGCCATCACCGCCGTCGCCGACCTCGCCAACCTGTCCGGGCCGGGCGTGCTCGTGACCACGGACCTGAGCACCGGCCAGGTCAGCTCGTTCACCGCACCGGTCCCCGGCTTCGCCCAGGGCCTGGGCGTGAACCCGGTCAGCGGGCTCGTGGCGGCGGGCAGCCACGACGGGCTCGGGCTTGCCAACCTGACGACGCACGCCCTGTCGTTCGCGCAGCCAGGTGGTCAGGTCTATGCCTACCCGCAGCCGATCGCCGGCACCGGTGACTTCATCGTGTGGGAGATCGCCAGCCCCGACTCGCTCGGCACGGCACCCAACAACAACACGCTGTCCAGCGTCGACGTCCTCGACGCGAGCGGGAACCTGCTGCACCGGTACGAGCAGTTCGACTTCTTCCGCACGTTCCTCGCCAACGCCGGCGACTACCTCCAGGTGAACCCGGCGACCTCCACCGCGTTCACGCTCGGCCCGTCCGGCGCCGAGCTCTACCCGTTCGCCTACTCCACCTCCCCATCCCCCGGCCGCTGACCCCGGCCGCTGACCCGGTACCGTCCCAAGCGGAAGGGCGCCGCCGCCTCGCCGCGGCGCCCTTCCGCCTGGCCGACGCCTGTTGGCGAATTGCGTGCGTGACCGTGCCGGCGCGCTGTCTGTGTCTGGAGTGCAGTGTGGGGCTACCGGGATAGGAGCGCACAACAGGTCCGCCAGCAACGTGGACGATTTCCCCTTGTGGAAGATCGACCCCCATACGCGAGGTCCCGCTACCACAAAGGGGAAATCCACCACGTTAACCGACGCCGATCGAGCCAGCCAGCAGGCCGCACCGGTCACCCGGCTTCGCCCAGGCCTGGGCCTCCTGGCGCGTCCATGCCTACCCGCAGCCCACCCTTCCGCTTGGCCGGGACGTGCTCCGTCAGGCCGAGGCGGAGCCCTTGCCGCTGCCGAGCCTCGGGAACGGAACGGTGGAGAAGATCACCTCTACCGGGATCTCGAAGTACTCGGCGATCCGCAGCGCCAGGTACAGGCTCGGGCTGTACTCGCCCCGCTCCAGGTACCCGATCGTCTGATAGTGCACGCCGAGGGCATCGGCGAGTTGCCGACGGGAGACCCCCCGCTCGGCCCGGAGCATCGCGATCCGGTTGTAGACAACCTCGCTCACGTCATATGGCCCGGGTCATTGCCCGCTCGCGCCGGGCGGCCACGCTCGATCCGGCCTCGCGGCGTGCCGTACGGCGCAGCAGGATCGGGGCAAGAACCAGACCGGCGATCGCCCAGGCAGCCAGCACGCCGACCGTCTCAAGGTGCCGCCACGAATGCCCGATCTCCACCACGGCCAGGTTGCCAGGCAGCAGCGCCGAACGCACGCCGAGCCCGAGCCAGTACAGCGGAAATACCTGGCCGACCCATTGCAGCCACACCGGCAGGTGGGTGATCGGGTAGAAGATCCCCGAGATGCCGATCAGGCCGAAGATGCCGGTCATGAGCACGTTGGCGCTGCGAACGGAAGGGAACAGCGAACCCAGCATGGCGCCGATCGGCAGCGTTGCCAGCAGCCCGAGCGCCAGTACCCAGGCCAGCGTGAGCCAGGTCACGGCACGGCCGAGCGCAAGCCCGCCGAACGGGGCCAGCCCGACAATCAGCAGGCCTGCCACGGTGAGCATGATCGTGCCGGATGCGACGACGATCCGTCCGATCAGGTAGCCGACCATGCCGTTCGGCGTCGCCTTCGCGCGCAGCAGCGAGCCATCCTCGCGGTCCGCGGTCAGCCGCATGCCAAGCCCGGCCATCCCGTTGAGGGCGACATTAAGGACCAGCATGCCGGCCAGGACGGTGCTGGCGATCAGGAAATGCGTGCCGGGCAGGTGATCGTGCTTGGCGTGGAGCCCGAGCATGACCGCGACGCTTATCAACGGGAGGGGCAATATCTCCAATGTGTCTTCGGGCATGGTGAAGCAATGCGACAGCTCGACCCGCCCCTGGTTAAGACCGGCCCGCACCGCCGCCCGGATCGCGCGGCGGCGCACTGAGCCGGCACCGATCACGCCAGCGGCATCGGTCATGAGGTCACCGCCCCGAAGTTGCGCTCGGTTCCCTGGCCGTGCCCGGACTCGGACTGCCGCACCAGCGCCATGTAGGTGTCCTCCAGGCTGGTCCGGCTTACCTCCAGGTCCTCGACCGACCCGCCGTACTGCCGGAACAGCTCGCGGACGAACCCGGCAGGATTCCCGGCCGAGTGCACGAACCGCTGACCATCCCGGGTCCATCGCACCTCCGCCGCCGCGGACATCCGCCGGGCCAGCTCATCGGCGGACCCGTCGGCGATGATGTGGCCATCGGCCAGGATCAAGATCCGGTCCGCCAGCTTCTCCGCCTCATCCAGGTCATGGGTGGTCAGCACGATCGTGGCCTCCTCCCGGTCCGTCAGCCGGTGCACCAGGTCATGGAACTCACGCCTGGCCGCCGGGTCGAAGCCCGCCGTCGGCTCGTCGAGGAACAGCAGCTCGGGCCGCCCCACGATGCCGACCGCCACGTCCAGCCTGCGTCGCTGCCCGCCGGATAGCTGCCGGAGTCGCTTGTGTGCGTGGTCGGTCAGGCCGACCAGCGCGATCAGCTCGTCGGTATCCCACGGGCGGCTAGCCCCGGGGCTCGAGTACGGCGCGTAGAAGCTGCCGAGGTTCGCGAGCAGCTCGCGGACTCGCCATTTGGCGTGGTCGCGCCACGATTGCAGCACAATGCCGATCCGCGCCCGCCAGGCTTCCCCGCCACGCGCCGGGTCCACGCCGAGCACGCTGACCTGACCCGCCGACCGGATTCTGAAACCCTCCAGGATCTCGATCGTGGTGGTCTTGCCCGCCCCGTTCGGACCGAGCAAGGCGAGCACCTCCCCGCGCCGCGCGGTGAACGAGATTCCGTTGAGCACGTCGGCCTTCCCGTACCGCATGCGCAGATCCCGCACGTCAACCACGGGTTCATCATCGGGTTCCGCCGGCCGGGGCAGGCCCGGCTCCGGCAGCGGTCCTGCCTGTGTCAGCGCCACACAACCTCCATTACGGCAAGTACTTTCTATACGACGGAACATAGCAGACCTACTACATGCAGGGCTAGCCGTCTCGCGTCCGCAACCGGAGGCGGCCGTCCGGCGTCTTATCCGGCAAAGGGAGGAAATTATGACTCGTTCTTTGTTTCACCGCGCGGCCGCGGGTGCCGTGCTTGGCTGTGCCGCTTTGATAACCGCTGCCGTTGTGCCCTCTGCTGCCCAGGCTGCTCCTGCCGTCAAGCACGTCAACCAGCGGGCAAGCAGGACCTATATTGCTGTCGGTCAGAACGTCCGCGGTCCGGCGCTGTATAAGCCTGCCTGCACAGCGAAGTTCGACTGTGCGCTGTCTGGCGATTCGACCGCGTTCTTGCACAAGATGCGATGGACCAAGTGGGACTCCGGCAAGGCGGTCGGCGCCGGCAGCTACCTGCTGAATTCCTGCACGCCGAATTGCGCCACAGGCAGGTTCTACACCGTCCCGGTTGTCGTCACATTGACCAACCCGGTCAAGGCCTGCATCGGCAAGTCAGTGCGCTGGTACTGGACGAAGGCGACGTTCCGGTTCACCCACGGCTTGCCTCCGGCACTGCGCGGCGACAACGCACCTCGCAACCCCTGGGTCTTCACCGGCCTAGCCCAACAGGCCAAGGCCACCTGTCGCTGAATCACCCCATCTCGTGGCGTCGGATGGTCAAGCTGAGCCCGTCCTTCCTCCGCGGGGTCCGACATCACACCTCCTGTACGAGCGGCACTGAACCATGAGACCAGCGTTCCTGCTCCTACCCCAGATCCGGCAGCAGATTCATGACCACAAGGGCGTCGGCACGGGTCGTCTGCGAATGACCGGTTTCGCAAGGAGATGAGCCGGCGGCTGCGCCTCGCGTCATCGGGTCATCGGGTCATCGCGGAGGCTCTGAGCCTATCGGCGAACGCGATGACGAGGCCGCGGAGTTCGTCTGGCTGCTCGATGGCGAACGGCAGGTCGAGTGACGCGAGCACGGAGGGCAGCCAGTCGAGGCGCTCTGCCCGCACCTCCACGCGGTGCCAGCGACTGGTCTGGAGTTCCGTGCCCCCGGTAGGCGGGGAGTCATCCTCGGGCGGCCGCTTCCCGGACGAAGACTCCTCGATGGTCGCGACGCTGGCGGGAAGCCGGGCACGGATCTGCCCGATTGTCCCCTGGACCCGGACAATCACGTGATGCCGGTACGTCGCCGTGGCGAACCCGGACAGGACGCGCAGTGCCGGATCGAATCCGGCGGGCGGTTCGAATGAGCCGGGCCGGGTCCGTGCGTCGGTGATGCGGTCCAGCCGGAAGGTCCGCTCTTCACCGATTCCCGGGTCCGCGCCCGTAATGTACCAGCGGCCCGAATGGGAGACGAGCCCGTATGGGTGCAGGGTGCGTTCGCTGCGTCGGCCGTCAGCGGCGGTGTACCTGATTGAGACTGGCCGGTGGTGGTGCACGGCATCGGCGAGAGTGAGCAGGACCGTGGCGTCCGGGGCGGCGAACTCGCCGGCCGGGGCCACCGGTGCCGTGAACGCCAGCGATGCGAGCACGCTGTCGAGCCTGCGCGCGATCCGGTCAGGGAGCACTCGCCGGATCTTGGCCGAGGCCGTCTCGCCCGCCGCGCTTGCCGCGGTTATCAGTCCGGTGCGGCGGCCAGCGACCAAGCCGAGCAGCACGGCGAGCGCTTCATCGTCGTTCAGGATGAGCGGGGGCATGCGGTACCCGGGGGCGAGCCGGTACCCGCCATAGCGGCCGCGTACCGACTCGACGGGCATACCGAGGTCGGTTAGGTGGTCAACGTACCGCCGCACGGTGCGCTGATCAACGCCAAGCCTGCCCGCGAGTTCGGTCATCGTCCTGATGCCGCCTGACTGCAGCAACTCCAGAAGGGCGAGCACCTGAGTAGTAGGCCGGGCCATGCACAAAATTTTAGCTGCTAATACTGGACCGTTTCCGTCCAGTATTAGTCCTAGGGTGTGGTGCAGAACGATTCCGCAGACCCAAGGAAAGCATCATGGACTTCGTCTCTATCCGTATCATCACGGCCGACATCGCCCGGCTGGTCGGCTTCTACGAACGGGCCACCGGAGTGCTGGCGGACTGGGCCAACGAGGACTTCGCCGAACTGAGGACCACCCACGGCACCCTCGCGATCGGCAGCACCCGCACCGTCCCGCTGTTCGCGCCCGGCTCCGCCGAGCCGGCCGGCAACCGCACCGTGATCATCGAGTTCCTCGTCGACGATGTGGACGGCGTCTACGAGAAACTGGCTGGATTCGTCGAGGACTTCGTCAACGAGCCCACCACGATGCCCTGGGGCAACCGGGCACTGCTGTTCCGCGACCCCGACGGCAACCTGGTCAACTTCTTCACGCCGATCACCCCGGCCGCCATCGAGAAGTTCGGCCGCTAGCGCCATGTGGCGGAGGCGGACCGACCGAGGCGTGGCGCCCTCATCGGGCAGGTCCAGCACGACCCGGCGGACCTCGCGCCGTTCAGCAGCCCCGCTGCGACCCTCGCGCGCACTCTCAAGCACCGCGAGGTAGCGGCGGACATGCTTGACTGACAGCGGGAAAACGGCCCGCAACGCCGCATAGATGCAGCATACGGGCCGTTTTCGCGGCCGACGGTTTACCTATCGCTACTCGCCGAGCGGCTGGGCGAACCGGGGTGCGCGCATGCTGGCGAGACTGTCCAGCTTGTGCACGCGCTCATCGTGGCCGACCTGACGGAACAAGTCCGCCAGGTTGGCAAAGCGGCCGTACTGCGCGGCGTAGGTGCCGGGATCGGGCTGGCGCTCTAGTTCGGGATGGGCGGCGACGTACGCCATGTATTCGTGCTCGGCGTGGTCCTCGAAGGCGGCATTGAGCTGGTAGCTAGCCTGTGGCCGGATCACAAGCAGCAGCCAGGACACGTGGTAATAGAAGAACGCGATCAGCCATGGCACCACCCGGTGCAGCAGCACCGACTGCCGCAGCCCGCCGCGCTGGACGAGATCCTGCATGATCAGCAGGTGCCACTGTTCGTTGTCCTGCTCGGCGCGGGTGGTCACGATCCGGTCAAACACGCGCGTCGCCAGCCCGGAGCGACCCCGATGACGGGCTAGGACCAGGTAGCCGACCCGCTCCCACGCCTGGTAAGGCACACGCGCGATGAACTCCAGCATGGCGAACTTCACGACACCCGGTTCAGCACCGTAGGCGAGGTCGGTGGCCCTGAACAACAGCCGGGCCAGCAGGCTGTAGTGCAGCCGGGGCGCGTCCAGGGTCTGCGCCTGCGCGGCCCGTAGCTCAGCAGGCGCCAGCTTGCGCGGTCCGACCGGTGCCTCGGGCCGACCGGTCAGTTCTGTGGCAGTCATGATTTCTCCCTCGTTTCCTGCTCATCTGCGCTCGTACCCCTTCACATCGATCCTGCGGGCCCGCACTGCTGTGCGTCGTCGGCTGAACGGACACGTCCCGGTACACCGTGGCGGCAGCCGCGCGGTCGGCGGTGCCGGACCTGCGGCCCTTGGCCAGCCCCGCCAATTGACCGAGTGAGGTACACGCGTGCGGCCGCCGTCATCCAGGGGAGTACGCGGAGAGGTCCGCACGGCCTATAACCGGGCGACCCGGACCTTCGCCTCCCGTACGCGGATCAATAACCCGGAGGCGAGTCTGGAACGCTCTCGTGGGCGCCGCTGCGGAAATTAATTTCGTGGAATAGCAGAGGGGCGAACACACAAGGAAATTCTCCGCGCCCCTCGCTGCGCCCCGCGAATTGGCACGCTCTAGCGGGCTCAACTACGCTTTTGACACGCAGACCGTACGGCGCCAACGCCCGCACGCCCGCATAACCCATCACGGATGCGGATTTTATCAGCGCGCGCTCCTCCCGCCGCGGGGTGGACCTAGGTACACCCCGGAATGGCCGTCTGGGCGTATGTCGGGCAGGGCGAGTGGTGCGAAGAATTGCTGATGTCAGTGCTGCATTTCGTCTGAAGTCGGATGAACCACTCAGGGAGAATGTCGTGCGTTTCATCAGGAAGTCGTTCGTTCCCGTGCTGTCAGTAGCTGCCGCGGTCGCGCTGGCGGTACCCGCCACCGCCGCGGCGTCCGCCGTGAAGCCGTCGACGCACAGCGCCAGCAGTGCGCTTCCGGAGCTGGAGTCTGTGTACGTGCCGATGCCGGACGGGGTGCGCCTTGCCGCCGATATCTGGCTGCCCTCTGGCACCAAGGCCGGCGCACGGCTACCGGCGGTGCTGGAGACCGACCGGTACTGGCGTGCCGCCGCTACCGCTGGCGGGGTGACGAACAACCCGGACTACTACATTGCCTCGCCATGGACGGCGCGCGGGTATGCGTATGTGTTCGCTGACATCCGCGGCACGGGAGCCTCGTTCGGAACGCTGACCGCCGAGCTGGGCAGCCAGATCATCGCTGATGTCGGGTCGCTCAGCGACTGGATCGCCGCGCGTCCGTGGTCGGACGGGCGAGTCGGGGTAACCGGGGTGTCGTATGCCGCGGATACCGCGGTGCTGTCGCTGGTGCTGCGCGACCATCACATCACCGCGGCCGCGCCGGTCTCCTACGACTTCGATCCGTATGAGGACCTGCTGCGCCCGGGCGGGATCTTGATCCAGCCGCAGGTCGCCCCGTATTCGGTGCTGCTGCGCATCCTGGACGGCACCGGCGGCACCACCTGCGCCACCAGCGCCCAGACCCAGCAGATCTGCGCCGCGCTGAACCTCACCGGCGCGTCGCCCGAGCCCGTCGGCGGTCCGGATGGCGCCAGGCTGCTCGCCGAGGCGCGAGCCCAGCACTACGGCAACGTCAACCTGATCGACATGGCCGCCGCCGGCACCTACCGCGACTACGTCAACGGCCCCGAAAGCTGGACGGTCGCCAGCGCCGGCAGCAAGATCGCGGCGATCCGGGCAGGCGGCGTGCCCATCTTGACCTATGCCGGATGGCTGGATGCCGGCACGGCCAACGGCGTCCTGTCCCAGTTCGCCAGCTTGTCCGGCACCCAAGATGACTGGATCGGGCCCTGGAGCCACGGCCAGGGCTATTTCGCCGATCCGTTCCAGCCCAGCCGGCTGCTCACCGCCGCCGAGCACACGCAACTCCAGGACGTGATGTTCACCTTCTTCGACCGGTACGTCAAAGACAGCCAGCGTCCCGCCGGGACCCGGGTGCTGCACTACTACACCCTTAACCAGGGCCGGTGGCACACCACCACCAGCTTTCCGGTACCCGGCACCCGCATGCAGACGCTGTATTTCGGCCCAGGACAGGTGCTGGCCTCATCCCGGCCCGCCGCGCCGTCCTCGAACGCGCTGACCCTGGACCCCGCGGCGGGGACTGGACAGATGAGCCGCTGGCACACCAACCTGACCGGGGCGGCGGTCAGCTACCCGGACCGGGGCGCCGCGGACCGCCTGCTACTCAGCTACACCAGCGCAGCGCTCCCCGCGCCGACCACGGTCACCGGGCTCGGTCGCATCACCCTCAACGTCACCGGCCTGCGCGGCACCGCTGACGGCGCCCTGTACGCCTACCTCGAAGACGTCCAGCCCGACGGCAGGGTCGTCTACGTCACCGAAGGTCAGCTAGCGCTCCAAGACCGCGCGCTCACCGCACCCGGCGAGAACCCGGCCTGGCGCATGTTCCGCACCCCCCGCAGCTACGACCAAGCCGCCGCATCGCCCTTCCCCGCCGGCGTCCCGCAACAGATCACCTTCGACATGCTCCCCACCTCGGTGCTATTCCGCCCCGGCGACAAGATCAGGATCACCATTGCCGCCGCCGACCCCGACAATTTTCAGCTGCTGCCAGCCGACGGCAACGCCTCCTACCGGATCAGCAGCACCGTCACTCACCCCTCATCCGTCGAGCTGCCCGTAGTCGGTTAGACATATCGGGAGATCCGGGGCGCGAGAGCGAGCGGGCCGGATTATTGCGGACACTTACCCCCCCAGATCGGGGGGGTAAGTGTCCGCAATGATTTCCGGGCGCCGCGCCGAGCCAGCACAGACCGCCGAACGGCAAGGCCATACTGGAACAAACCGGGCATTGCGGGGCAGTTAGCACAATGCGTTCCTGCTCGGCGGCCAGCACGGCTGACCGCCCCCGAGGAGGCCGACGTGATCCGGACGTGATCGCCGCGGGATCGGACTGCCGCATGCTCAAGTCATCGGAGCGGCGGCAGGGGGTCGAGCGTGCCAGGCCGGTGGGAACTGATCGGGAGCGGGGTACAGACCCGATGGTCGCCGCTGCCCAGCCTGCTCAATGACGAAGCCCGGCTGCTCGTCCATGAGCTGCGCACGCTCAAGGACAGCACCGGCCTCTCCCTGGCCGACCTCAGTGCGCGCACGCACTACAGCCGCTCATCGTGGGAGCGGTGGCTCAACGGCAAGCGCCTGATCACGGCGCAGGCGCTGACGTCGTTCGCCGAGGCCGCCGGGGTCGACGGTGCTCGTCTCGCCGGGCTGCTGAACGAGGCTCGATCAGAGCCAGCGACTGCCGCATTCTCCGAACGAGGGGTGGCGATGAGTCTTGGGTCAG
This sequence comes from Streptosporangiaceae bacterium, assembly GCA_035651595.1. GTDB lineage: Bacteria > Actinomycetota > Actinomycetes > Streptosporangiales > Streptosporangiaceae > JAFARZ01. The sequence continues at coordinate 16,225 of DASRFJ010000040.1, forward strand.
CCCGCCTCGCCCCGCGGATAGCCCAGATCCCGGCCGGCATCGCGGATTTCACCGGGCGCCAGGCCCAGGTGCGTGCCGTGACCGACGCGGTGACCGGCCAGCGACTGGGCCCCGGCCAGGTCCCGGTGGCGATCATCTCGGGTGCCAGCGGGACCGGGAAGACGGCCTTGGCCACGCACGTGGCGCACCACGCCGCCTGGCGTTTTCCCGACGGGGCCCTGTATGCCGACCTGCGCGGCACCGCGCCGGATCCGCGTGACCCGGCCGACGTGCTGGCCGACTTGCTGCTGGGCCTTGGCGAGCCCGCCGAGCGGATCGCGCCGTCGCTCGACGCGAGGTCCGCGCGGCTGCGCAGCCTCCTGCATGACCGCCGGATCCTGATGCTGCTCGACGACGCGCGCGACGCCGCGCAGGTGCGGCCCCTGCTGCCGGCCGGCGCGGCGTGCGCGGTGCTCGTCACCAGCCGCCAGCGCACGGCCGACCTGGTCCCTGGCCTGCATGTCGAACTGGGGCCGATGCCCGATCCGGAGGCCCGCACCTTGCTCGAGACCATCGTGGGCCCGGCCCTGCTGGCGGCCGAGCCGACGGCGGCCGAGGGAATCCTGGCGGCGTGCGCCGGCCTGCCGCTTGCCGTGCGGATCGCCGGGGCCCGGCTCGCCATGCGGCCCGCCTGGGGCGTCGGCTGGCTCGCGTCCCGGCTCGCCGATCCGCGACGGCTCCTTGACGAGCTGACGCTCGGTGACCTGTCCGTCCGGGACGGGTTGCGGGCAAGCTTCGCGCAGCTCCCGGACGACGGCTCGCCGATCTCACCGCGGCACGCGCTGCCCCTGCTCGCGAGCGCACCGAGTCCCGACCTCAGCCTCGCGGACGCGGCGGCACTGCTCGGCGTCCGCGAGAGTGCCGCCGAACGGCTGCTCGACACCGTCATCGACGCCCACCTCGTGGACGAGACCGCCCCGGGGCGGTATCGCCTGCACAGCCTGACCCGGCTGTATGCCGCGCAGCTTGGCGGCATCGCGGAGCTGGCCGCCTGATCACTCGTCGGGTTCTTCCGAGCCCGCGGCATCGCCCATGCCGTTGCCGCCGCCGGCACCGTTCACGCCGAAGATGCGCACGCCGACCGACTTCATGAAGTTCGCCACCGGCTGCTGGAGCACCTTGGCGCAGATGGCGCAGACCAGACCGATGGACTCGATGACGCCACCCGCCGCCGATTGCGTGGCGCCGTTGACCGGCCCGCCCCACGGCACGGGGGAAACGATCTGGCCGGTGTGCCCTTCGTCGCTCGCTTTCGCCCCCTCTTGGAGGAGGTTGTCGTACTCGCTCACCGACTGGTTCAGGTCTGCCGCGCCGGACGTCAGCGCCTTCTGCTGTTCGGCGTTGTTCTCGGCCGCCTCCTCGAGGATGATCTTGAAGGGCCCGGTGGGCTTCCCGAAGTCCATTCCAGGATCCATGACGAAGCCGGTCGGGCCGTCCGGGTCCGCGGGATCGGGCCGGTTGAGGAACAGCTTGGTCGTCTGGAGGCCAGGCGGTTCTGGCTGCTTGGTCATCCGCGCGATGCTGGCCGCTTCCGACAGGTCGTAGATCTGGCTCTCGAAGGAGCCCGCGCCACCGCCGCAGATGTCTGAGTTCTCGCAGACCCAGCTCCATTTCCGCAGCTCGTTTTCCAGCGGCGTCAGGTCCGGGCGATTGTCGAGGTGGGCTCCGGCCTCGGCGTACCGCATCGCGAACTCCCAGAATTCGGGGTCCGTGGGGTCGTCGTAGACGAGTCCGTCGCCGATGGGGTCGTAGGTGACGGACAGCTCATCCGTACCGCCACCGTTGCCGCCGCTGCCGCCGCTGCCGCCGCTGCCGCCCGTGGCGGGGGGCCCGGAGCCGCCACCGCCGCCGGGACTGGGCTGATCCGGGGTCCAGCCGGTGCAACCGCCGCCGTTGTCGCCCTCGCACATCTTCCCGGACGGGTCGCTGGCGCTGACCGGGTCGTTGCCCGCGTAGTCGTAGCCGCTGAGCTGGGTCGGGTCGCCGGCTTCCAGGATGGGGTCAACGCTGACGAACGCGCCGGTGGCCGGGTCGTACCAGCGGGCGCCGACGTCCGTCAGGGAACTGGCCGGGTCGGTTACCTTGCCGAGGAAGCCGCGGTTGTCGATCCAGGTGGCGGTGGCACCCCTCGGGTTGCCGAACGGGTCGAACTGGCGCCACGTCGGGACCTGGGCCGTGTAGTCCAGGTACAGGGTGCTGGTGCCGTGCTGGTCGGTGGCGACCTGGAAGTAGTAGCTGTTGTTCGGGCCGGTGCGGACGGCCGTCGCCCCGCCGGGCAGCGGGAAGAACCGGACGCCGGTCGCCGGGCCGGCCGCGCCGTTGTCGGTGATCTGCTCACCGGGCAGGTACAGCGTCTTGGTGCCGGCCACGGGGTCGGACTGGAGCAGCAGGTTGCCGTCGGCGTCGTAGACATAGCTGGCGTTCGTGGTGGCGCCGGTGCCCACGCTGGTCAGCTCGCCGGCGTTGTTCCAGTTCAGGGTCTGCGTGCCGGCCGAGGTGGCCCGGGTCTTCTGCTCGCCGTTGGCGTAGTAGGCATAGTTGGCCGATGCGGGCACGGCACCCGTGGTGGACACGGCGGTCAGCGTGGTGGGCTGGCTGGCGGCGTTGCCGTTGTAGCCGTAGGTCGTGGTCGAGACCCCGCCCGCGGCCTGGGTGTACTGGCTCTCGCTCTTCCTGTCTCCCGTGCTGTCGTAGCCGAAGGACTCCCAGTACGCGCCGGCCGCACTCAGCGCGTCCCCGACCGTGGCGTGCGCGGTGGCGGTGGGGGTGGCCAGGCAGTTGTCGGTCGCGGTCCACGCGGCCGCGACCTGGTCCTGGGTGGTGTAGGCGTAGCACTGGGTTTCGGCGGCCGACGTCGAGCCAAGACGCGCCTCGATCTGCGAGGTGAGCAGCCCGCTGAGGTCGTAGTAGTAGGAGGTGTCGTCGACGCTCGCCGGAGTCGTCGTGGACCGGGTGACGAGCTGATCCTTGAGCTGCCCGGTGTGCGGGTCATAGCTGTCGCTGATCAGCGCGGTGCCGGGTGTCCCGCCGGCTTTGAGGGTGCCGACCTGGGACAGGTCGGTGTACGTGGTCGCCTGTGCGTATCCGGCCTGGTCCGAGGTGACCTTGTTGAGCAGGTCCAGCGCGGTGGTGTAGCCATAGGTGACGTTCTCGGCCGGCAGGCCACCGCCCTGCGGGTAGGACGTTTCCGAGGGCAGCCCGGTTGTCGGCGTGTAGTACTGGTTGACGGTCCAGGTCGCGCCCAGAGTGCTGCCCTGGGCCGCCGACGGGATCGTGACCGAGGTGCCCTTGGACTCGCCGAAGACGTTGAAGCCGAGCGACTGCTCGGTGTACGGGTAGCCGCCGGAGTAGGACGTCTCGGTGGTCACCTGCCCGACCGGGTCGGTGATCGCGTGGCCGCTGGCGTCGGTAACGCCGTTGGCGTTGTCATACACCCAGGAGGCGAGCTGGTTGCCGGGCGAGCTGGTGGAGGCATAGGCCGCCTGCGCGTTGGCCGCGGCGGCGTACTCGCCGGTCTTGCGGCCGAGTGCGTCATAGGTGAACGACAAGTACGCGCCCGTCGCGTCCTGGGATTGCAGCAGGTTGCCGTCCGGGTCGTACGACATCGTGGTGGTTCCGGCGTCCGCGTCGCTGATCACGGCCGGCTGGCCGAGCAGGTTGTAGGTCTGCGTCCACTTGTTCCCCGCGGCGTCCGTGGTCAGGTTCCGGTTGCCGTGCGGGTCGTACCCGTAGGTGGTGGCGGCCGGTGTCCCGCCGGTGAGGTACCCCGTGGCGGTGAAGCTGTTCGAGGGGCTGACCACGGTCGGGTTGGCGGTGTACTCGATGACCTTGGTGGTGCGCCCGAGCGGGTCGGTGACCGTGGTCTTGACCGCTCCCTTGCCCGGCGGGATCACCGTGGTCGCGTCGCCGTTGTACACCGTCGTGGTGGTGGACACCAGGTTGGCGTTGTTCTTGGACTGGTCCTGCACCGTCCGGCCCAGCCCGTCGAGCACGTAGTCGTCCTGGTTGCCGACCTTGTTGTCGGGCGCCTCGACGAGGCCCAGCGCGGGCGTCGTCGCGCTGTCCCAGTAATCGGTGTTCTTCTTGTAGACCCAGCCGCGCGAGTCGTAGAAGGTGTCGGAGATCAGCCGTCCGCCCGCCGGGGTGGACAGCTGGGTCTGCCGTGGCCTGCCCAGTGAGTCGTCGATGGCCACCGACGTGACGGTGCCGCCCGCCTCGTCCAGCGTCTGGGTGGTGACTCCCGAGTCCGCGCTGTTCGACACCGTGTAGGTGTAGGTCAGGTTGGCCTTCTGCGAAGTGGGCCGGGAGTACTCCCAGACCGCGGTGAGCCGGCCGAGCACGTCGTACTGCTCGGTGGTCACCACGCCGTTCTGGTCGGTGGCGGTGCGCGTCAGGCCCCGGGTCGGGTCCAACGTCGTGCTTGACACGTGCGCCACACCATTGGTCGTCGGCTGGGTCACGGTCTGGCCGGTGGTCAGCCCGGCGTTGTTCACCGCATAGGCGGTCGTCGTATGGTTGCCGTTCGCGTCCCATGCGGCGGTGACCCGGCCGTAATTGTCGTACGCTGACCGCTGCTTCGTCTGCCAGGTGAACGCCCCGGCGGTGTACCCCGAGGCCTTGCGCACCATCGTGACCTGGCCGAGGGCCGGCGTGCCGGCCTGCGGGAACGTGGTGCTGAACGACGGGTCGTCGTAGAACGTCTGGGTGGCGGACTCCACGTGGGCCGGCGCCGCCACCGCCGCCGCGGACGGCGCGGAGAGGGTGTTGACCGCCGACGGCATCGACGTGGACACCGAACTCGGCGTGTAGCCGGGGCAGGCCACCGAGTCCGTCTCGGTGTACGACACCAGGCCGACGAGGTTCAGCGACTTGCTCGCGGGGGCGTACTGGGTGGTGGTGCACGAGTCGTACGCCGCGTTCACCGGGTCGGTGTGGGTGTAGGAGTACGTGGCCAGCCCGAAGTTCGCGTCGCCGGTCCCGGCGTCGTAGGTGGTGTCGGTCTCGGTGACCGTGGCTCCGGCTTGCCCGCCGTCGCTGGTGGCGACCGATGTCCACGATTCGGCCACTCCCGTCGCCTGTGCCGTCAGGTCCGGTAGCGGCGAGCGGGAACGCGACTGGGCCGGCCCGGACACCCAGTAGGACGTGATCGTGTCCTTCGCCACCGGACCGCCGTCACCGAGGTACTGCCGCGACTCCAGCAGGTCACCGGCCAGCGGGCCCGAGTCCAGATGGGTGCCGCCGGCCGAGTCCTTCAACGTCACCGACCGCGTCGTGGAGCCGGACAGGTAGTCGCCGTCCATGCCCTGGTAATACGTGTCGACCTGCTTGGTCTGCGGGTCGTTGGCCGGCTGGCCGGTGTTGGTCGTGACGGTGGCGTAGCCGCGGAACTGGCCGTAGGTCCGGTCCTTCGACTTGACCACTTCGTTGTCGTCGTAGTGCCAGGCCGCCGGGCCGTAGGAGTAGTCGGTCTCCTCTTGCGGCGATCCGCCGGTGGCGTCCGCCACCAGCACCTGCTTGACCGCGTACGACTCGAACCAGTCCATGATCGTGGTGCCGGACGGAGCCCAGTTCACCGGGTAGCAGGATTTGGTGTTGGCCGACGCGGTGGCCGCGGTCTGCGCGGTCACCCACGCGACCGTGCACGGGCTCGGATTCTCGTACGAGACCGTGGTGGTGGCGCCCAGCTCGGACTTGATCTGCTGGATCCGGTACCGGAACATCGCCGGGTACGCCGTCGACGCGTCCACGCGGTTGGGCAGGTCGACCCCCGTGAACGTGGTCACCAGGGGCGGCGGCGTGGCGCCGGACCCGCCGGCCGAGGTGTCCTTCCCGGTGTGCGCGATCGACGCCAGCCACAGTGTCGAGTTGGTGGTGTCGCCGGTCTGCGGTTCGGTCTGGGTCAGGTCGTACTCGTCCACCTCCGGGTAACCCGACGCCGCGGCCGAATACTGCTCGGTGACGATCGACTCGAGCCTGCTCGTGGAGAAGAACGACGGGGCGTGCTGGCTGCACGAAGCCCCCTGCGCGCACATCAGGTCATACGGAACGTCCGGGTACTCCGACCCCGCCTTCGTCGCGCCGAGTGACGGCGTCAGCGGGTCACAGGGCGCGGTGACGCACCGCCCGTTCGGGTGCGGGGTGAAGACGACCTTGTCCGGGACGGGCGCGGACCCGGCGTACGCGTCCCCGGCGGGGAACCCGTAGTCGATCTCGGACAGGTGCGAGTCGCGGATGTACGGCACTCCCGACGTGCCGTTGTTTTCGCCGTAGTAGTTCGTGTCCTGGGCGTAGTAGTACGCCATCGCCTGCCCGGTCAGGTTCGTGACGTAATCCAGGTGCCACCGGTAGGCCATCGTGCACACCTGCCCGGTGGCGCTGGCGCACGGGTCCGAGGACTTGGCCCGCGAGTACACCGGCACCGAGTCCACCGAGTTGGTCACCGGGTCGCCAGCGGCATAGCCCGGGAGCTGATTGCGGCCGAAGTAGTAGGCGGTGCCGTTCCGTTCGGTGACGACCCAGTAGTCGGTGTTGTAGGTCCCCGACCCGTTCCCTGAGTTCACCACGTGCTTGACCGTCGCCCCGTGGTCGGCCTGCTCGGTGCACGTGGCTTCGGCGGCGTCGCAGACCAGCGCGGTGGACGTCCCGTTGAGGGACAAGGTCAGCACCGGCCCGCCGTAGCACTCGTCGTACGTGGACTGCGCACCCGCCAGCGTCACGCCCTCCGGCGCGTCCGCGCACGGCGTGAACGTCTGCTCGACAAACGAGTCAGGCGCTGCCCAGCCATCCCCCACCCAGGACGACTGCGCCTGGGTGGTCGCGGTCTGCCCGTCCACGCTCTGCGAGTTGTACGACAGGTCAACGGGCGGGGTCAGCGAGGACGACGCGCCCGGCAGCGTGATCGGGTACGTGTAGTCGAACGAGCCGGAGTCCCCGCCCTCCGACCACGACTGCGCCGGCTTGAGGCTGGTCGCCGCGTAGCTCCCCGCCGCACCGCCCTCGCTCCCCGGGCCGGACAGCAGCGCGATCACCGATCCCAGTGGCACCTGCGCCGACACCGACTCGCTCGCCGCGTCGTTCACCGACCGCAGCGGCTGCTCGGCACGGCAGGCAGCCACCTGCGGTGTGCTCAGCGCGCAGGCCGGCAGCGCGGCCATCGTCAGGCGCAAGCCGTAGTTGCCCCCGTATTCCTGGGCGAAGGCACGGTAGTCCACCCTGACGCCTACCTGGGCAGCGGTCGTGATGAGCGAGGCGGAGGCCGGCGCGGTAACGTGCAGCACTATCCCGGGGATACCCAGCGCCGTGGCCGACGAGCGCGGCAGCACCGTCACGGCGGCGCTCCCCGACGTGACTCCCGCCCGAAGCGGGACCAGAGTCGTGCCCGCCGACGGCCAGGTCAGCTCCGTGGCACGGAACGGCGTACGCGTCCCATCCCGCACCGCGATTTTCTTCGGAACGACAGTGGTGACTCGGACCGGCACCCCGAGTGAGGCCGATGGTGACGATGGCGCGGGGAGTCCCATCGTGGCGGCGTCGGCCGGAACGGTCAGCATCCCGGCCAGAAGCGCGAGTGCGGCGATTATCAGCGCCGCGCGATTTACATAATTCCGCAGAACCACTGTCGCTCCTCGCCACAAGCCGTGATGGCGCACAACACCAATCCTGATGTTCGGCGGTACCTCTGCATCACTTCAATAACCCGGTGATGAGCGTGAGACATTTTGACGTGTCTCACGCCTCTGACCTGCGAATTGGGACATGCTGGCCCACAATGTTGGGACATTTACCGGCCCCGTTTAGCGCGACCGCGCAATAGGCTATCGGAATGCCCGTGAATAGCCCCCGGCGCGTGCTGGCCGTGCTCACCACCGGTGCCATACTCGCGTTGAACGCGATAGCGGGCACGACGGCGGCGCATGCCGCGACCGTTCGGAATGCCGCCGGGAACGCACGGACAGCCGGCCCGACGCGCGCATCAGAGGACCAGGCACTGGCCCGCGCCCGGCAGACCGGTAAGCCGGTCAACGTCACGGCGGCGGAAACCCCGACGACCATGCTGATCGCGAACCCGGACGGCAGGTTCACGCTCACCGTCACCGCGCAGCCGGTGCGCAAGCTGGCCGACGGCACCTGGCAGCCGCTGGACGCGACCTTGCGGAAGAACGCCGACGGCACGATCTCCCCGGCGCTCACCGCCACACCGCTGGTGCTGTCCGGCGGCGGGACCACTGCGCTGGCCACCATGCGATCCGGCGCCAGTTCGCTCAGCCTGACCCTCCCCGCTTCGCTGCCGGTGCCGGTCCTCAGCGGCGCTACCGCCACCTACCAATCCGTGCTGCCCGGGACCGACCTGGTCGTCACCGCCCACACTGACGGTGGCTTCAGCGACGTGTACGTCGTGCACGACGCGGCCGCGGCCGCGGATCCCCGGCTCGCCGCCCTGCTGACCGCTTCGATGGCCACCAGCGGCCTCGCCGTCAGCAGCGACCCGCACGGCGACGTCACCGCACGCGACGCCAAGGGCGCACTGGTCTTCGGCGCCGCCGCGCCGGCCATGTGGGATTCGGCCACCAAGCCAGGCACCGCCAGGTCAACTCCCCTTGCCGCCGACGCCGGCGCGCACCACGGCACCCTTGCCGTGAGCCTGTCCGGCAAGACCATGCGACTGGTCCCGGACGCGTCCGTGCTGCGCGGGCAGCACACGGTGTTCCCGGTGTTCATCGATCCGACGTGGACCGGGGGAAAGGTCAGCTGGTCCACCCCGTCGCAGAACTTTCCCACCGACCCGCACTGGAACTCCTCCGCCGAGTCCCAAGGGCTGATGCAGGTCGGCGATTCCCCGACCGGTTTCTGGGCAGACACGCTGATCAACTTCAGCCTGCCGCTGAGCCTGCTCGGCCCGGAGGGCACCAGCGACGACATCCAGACGGCGACCTTCTACATCACCAACGTCGCCGCCAACAACTGCACCGCGCAGACGGTGGACGTGTACGCCCCCTCGGCCACGCTCAGCCAGAGCAACGACAACTGGAACAGCTGGTTCACGCAGAACAGGTCGCTCGGCGGCGCCGTGGGCACCGCGTCGTTCGCGCACGGCTGGAGTTCGTCCTGCCCGGCCTCGTCGGTGTCCTTCGGGCTGTCCACCGGCTGGATCACCAGCGACGTCAAAGCGGGCAAGGCCACGCAGACCCTGGCGCTGGCCGGCACCTCGTACGGCGCGGAGCAGTTCACCGGCAACGGCACGAACCAGAACGACTACGAGGTGTTCTCCCCGCAGACCACTAACCCCGTCACCCCGGCCCTGTCGATAACGTTCATGCACGCCCCGGCCACCCCGACCGGGCTGTACACCTCCCCCAACGCCAGCACGATCGGCAAGGGCGACGTGACGCTGTACGCCCCGGTGCACGACCCGGATGGCGGCACGCTCACGACCACGATCACCGCCTACGTCACCGGCCACACCGGCGAGGTGATCAAGAGCGCCGCCATCCCGACGGGTTCTGGCACCACGGCCGTGCTGCGGATCCCCGAGGCCACCCTCGTCGCCGACGTCACCTCCAGCACCTTCGGCGGGTTGCCGTCGAGCACCACGATGAAAGTGACCTGGTACGCCACGGTCTCCAACGGCAATCACAGCCAGGATGCGACGTCCGCTCTCCAGGCGTTCACCTACGACATCTCCCAGCCCGGCGCCCCCGGCATCTTCCTTGACTCCGCCCTCGGCACGGCGTGCACCCGCACGGACACGACCTCGTTCACCTATACCGTGGGCACGCCGGCCAGCTTCTACTTCGCGCCCGCCGCCACCGACAAGGGCACGCCGTCGGGTTACACCTACCAGCTCAACAACGGCGAGCCGGTCAGCCTCCCGGCGAGCGGGGGCAAGGTCACGGCGACCATCACGCCCACCGCACAGACAAACATCCTCACCGTATACGCGTTCAGCCCGGGCGGCAACATCGGGCAGCAGCAGTCCTGCGTGATCATCGCGGCCGCGGCCGCACCACAGGCCGACGGCGATGTGACCGGCGACGGCAACGCCGACCTGCTGGTGCCGGGCGCGGGCAGCACCTCGCTGCCCGCCGGCCTCTGGCTCGCGGCGGGCACCGGCGGCGGCGCCATCTCCCCCGCCGCCGCGAACATCGGCCTGAAGGGCACCGGGCGCAACTCCGCCCAGAGCCCGGCGGACTGGACCGGAACACAGGTCATCACCGGCCAGTTCCAAGGTGACGGATTCAACGACGTGCTCGACTACTATCCGTCCACCAACGGAACCGCCGCGTGCTCCGGCCAGATCCTGGCCACGTACGGCCAGGCGCTGCCGCTGGATCCGGTGACAGGGAGCCAGGCCGACGTGTCCCCCGGCGTCTTCACGTATTACGTGTACGACGCGACCACGCAGTCCGACACGCCCGTGTGCGCCTCGTCCAGCGCCAGCGGCGGCAACATGTTCGCGGCCGAGAACGGCGCGAGCGGCGTGGCCACGAGTTACGAAACCCCGGGCAACCCCGACCTGCTGCTCGTCGCCAACGGCTCGCTGTTCCTGGAGCCCGACGAGAACGGCGACTGGGCGGGCATCGGCGGCACCGACCCGTCATTGCAGCCCACCGAGACCGTCGACCTGTCGGACAAGAACCCGGCCGACGGGGGAAGCTGGGCCGGATGGTCCATCGCGACGACGCTGGTCCAGGACATCCCCGCGATGTTCGCGGTCAGCCCCGCCGGGGCGGTGTACTACTACAGCCCGAGCGCCCTGGCCGGCCTTGCCTACCAGGTCATCAACAGCGCCACGGTCAGCGGGCTGTCGTCCCCCGTCCAGGTCGCCGCCAGCGGTTTCGGCGGCGGCACCGTCGCCGAGGTGCGGGCAGCCAGCTTCGGCGGCGGAAAGCTCGGCGTGTGGGCCGTCACCCCGAGCGGCGGGGTCTACACCTACCAGCTCAGCCCCGATGGCACCACGCTCAGCCAGCTCCCGCAGGCGGCCGGTTCGTGCCCGAAGGCCGGGCCCACCACCTGCCTGGTCACCGCTACCCACCAGTGGCCGCTCAACGACCAGGTGAGCGGCGCGGTGAGCAGCGCGGCGGACGACGCCGCCGGCGGCCTCTCGCTACAGGGGAACAGCGGCACCTCCTGGAACGACAAGGACGGCTACTTCAACCCCGACGTGATTCTCGACGGCAGCAGCGGCGACCTCGCGACCACCGGCAAGGTGCTCGATTTGACCGGTAGCTTCACCGTCTCTGCCTGGGCCAGCCCCACGGCTGCCGGCCAGGTCCTGCTCTCCCAGGACGGCGGCTCGTCTGCGGGGCTCACCCTCGGGACGACCGGGACCGCGTGGACATTCGGGCTGATCACCAGCGCGGGCACCTTCGACACTGTCACCGGCGGCAGTATCCAACTCGGTCAGTGGACACAGGTAACCGCGAGCTACGACGCCGGCACCGGCGTGATGAGCCTGTGGGTGGACGGGGTCCTGGTCGGCTACCGCACGCACACCGCCCCAGCGGCTGGCGCCACCGGCCCGTTCCACGTCGGCGATGCGCTGGCCGGCGGCAAGCGGGGCAGCTACTTCGCCGGGCAGGTCGCCATGGTCCAGGCGTGGAACCAGGCCCTGACGCCGATCACCACGCCGAGCCCGGCGAGTTACCACTACTCGCTGGCACCGACCAGGATCATGGACACCCGCAACGGCCTGGGCGGCACGACCGGCCCGGTCGCGCCGAACTCGGACACCAAGCTCAAGATCGCCGGCACCGCGGGCATCCCCGCCGCCGGGGTCACCGCGGTTGCTATCGACTTGACGCTCACCGGGCCGACCGCGTCCGGCAACGTCGCCACCTACGCCGACGGCGACCAGCTGCCGGCCACCGCGAGCCTCAACTTCGACCCGGGCACCGTCGTCACCGACTACCAGGTCGTCCCGGTCAGCCCGGACGGCAAGATCGCGCTGCACCTGAATTCGGCGGGCACCGCACAGTTCGTCATCGACGTCACCGGCTACTTCGACACGGTGCTCGCGGCGGGCGCGCAGACCTACCACCCGGTGACCGCCACCCGTGTCCTGGACACGCGATCGGGAATCGGCGCGCCCACCGGGCGGGTTCCGGAAGGCGGCACCGTCGCGCTCCAGGTCACGTCGTCCGGCGCCAGCCCGCTGGTACCCGCGTCCGCCACGGCGGTGGCGATCAACCTGACGGTCACGGACGAGGCCAGCGGCGGCTACCTGGCGGTCTACGCGGCCGGCGCACAACCCCCGGCACTTGACACGGCGCTCAGCTTCAGCGCGACGTCCAGCTCCATCGCGGCCGACGCCGGGGATGTCCCGCTCGGTTCCGGCGGCAAGATCGCGATAGTCAACCATGGCGGAGCGATCGACGTGATCGGCGACATCCTCGGCTACTACACGCCCGCCAGCCAGGGCGGAGACGTCTACCACGCCACCAATCCCACGCGGCTGGCCGACACCCGTGACGGGGTGGGCGGCGCACTCGGCCCGGTCGGCGCCGGCGCTAGCTATCCGATCCCCGGCACCAGCGTGCGGCAGATCACCACCGCGGCGGCGCCGGTCCTCATGCTGAACGTGACGGTCACCCAGCCGTCCATGCGGGGCAACCTGGTCGCCTTCCCCGGCGGCACCGCCCAGCCCGGCACCAGCGACCTCAACTGGAACGCCGCCGAGACGATCGCGAACTCCGTCCCGGTCGCGGGCGGCGCCGGCGGCGATATCACGATCCTCAACAACTCGACGGGCACCATTCACCTGGTCATCGACTGCAGCGGCTTCTTCGCGAGCACCTAGCGCCCCAAATTCCCCCTCCCTCCCCCGCCTCGCCCCGCCCGTCCCTCCCCCCGCCCCCTGCCCCCTGCCCCGCGCCCCCGTCCCTCCGCCCGCCCTCGCCC
>DASRFJ010000041.1:0-61759 GCA_035651595.1 Streptosporangiaceae bacterium
CCCGGATCCCACGATGGTGAAGTCCACGCTGGCGTGACCTTCCGCGAGAATCGCTTCGGCGATCTGTCGAGCCACAGCTCGTTCTGATATGCCGGGTTTGAGCCAGCCAGGGACCTGCGCGTGCACGCGGTCGATGGCGGCGCCGGCCTCGCGCAGCGCGGCGACCTCGGCCGGCGTCTTGCGCATCCGCAGGTCGCGCAGCACGGTGCTGGCCAGCACCTGGCGCGCGCCGGGCAGCACGTCGCGGAACCGGAGCGTGAACAGCGCCCACATCCGGTCCGCGAGGCCGACCGTCGCCGCACCGCCGAGACGGCCCGCGACCAACGCGAACGGGTCGTCGGTCTCGTCCCAGGGGACCATCTCGAGGTCCTGCGTGATGGCCGCTCGCGCGGCAGGAAGTTCCAGCCGGGGTACGATCAAGATCGGCTCATCGCGCGCGGGGACCACCAGGCAGGTCAGCCGTTCCAGCAGGTGCGCGTCGTACCCCGTGACGTACCGCAGATCCGGTCCGGGGGTGAGCAGCAACGCGTCGAGACCGCCCGCCGCCACCGCCGCGCGCACCCGCTCAAGCCGCTCCATGTCAGCCCCCTATCGCGTCGAGGAACCGGCTGAGCGAGGATCCCAGCCCCCATCGTTCGCCAAGTTCTTTTATCAGAACGACATCACGTGTCACGGCCGGCAGTGTTCCTGTGACCGGGGGCAGCGGCGCGTTGTCCACCACGCGCACCACGGTCATCGCCACGTCCAGGTAGTCGCGGGCGTTCTGGAGCTTTTCCCTGGCACCCTTCGGGAACCCGCCGTGCCCGAGGTCCAGGGCCCGTTTGATGCCGTCAATGCTGCCGAACGTGTTGATCAGCGCGGCCGCGGTCTTCTCGCCGATGCCCTTGACGCCGGGCAGGCCGTCGCTCGGGTCGCCGCGCAGGGCGGCGAAGTCCGCATACCCGCGGCCGGGGATGCCGTATTTGGCGGCGACCGCCGCCTCGTCGATGATGTCCAGGTTGCGCAGGCCGCGGACGGTGTAGATGATCCGGATCTCGCGCTTGTCGTCGACGAGCTGGAACAGGTCGCGGTCGCCGGTGACGACGTCTACCGGCCCGGTCGCCCGGGCCGCGAGCGTGCCGATGATGTCGTCCGCTTCACAGCCCACGTGGCCGACGACCGGGATGCCGGCCGTTGTCAGCACCTGCTCGATGATCGGGACCTGAACGGAGAGCTTCGGCGGGATCTCTTCGGCGGTCCCGTCGCCGGACAGCCGGTGCGCCTTGTAGCTGGGCACCGCCGCGACCCGGAACTCCGGGCGCCAGTCCGAATCCCAGCAGGCCACCAGGTTGCTCGGGTGCCTGGCCTTGACCAGGAACGTGATCTGGTCCAGCAGCCCCCTGACCGCGTTCACCGGCGTGCCGTCCGGCGCGGTGACCGTGTCCGGGAACCCGAAGAACGCACGGAAGTACAGCGAGGCGGTATCCAGCAGCATCAACGAACCCACGTCCGCCATCCTGCCACCTCCCCGACCATCCCGCCGCCCCCCGCCCCGGTTCGCGTTCCGGCGCGCGGGGCGCTTAGGAGAGCAGGACGACCTTGCCGCCTTCGACCTTGATCTTCTTCTTCGGGAGCGGGGAGTCGGCGGGGCCAGTGACGACCGCGCCGTCGGTGACGCGGAACGTGCTGCCGTGGCACGGGCAGTCGATCGTGCCCGAGGCGACCTTGTTCACGATGCAGCCGACGTGCGTGCAGACCGCGCTGAACGCGTGGTACTTACCCTTTGTCGGCTGGGTCACGACGACACGCGCGGCGGTGTAGACGATGCCGCCGCCGACCGGGACTTCCTTCGCCTCCCCGAGGACCTTCCCGCCGGTCATCTCGCCGGACGACATGCCGGATCCGCTGTTGCCCATGCTGCCGTTTGCCGAGGTGGTGCCCATCATGCTCGCGCTCGGCGAAGACTGCTCGCCGGGCAGGTGCCCGGACTCGTCGGCGTCGTACGGCACCGCCTGTGTGCTGCACCCGGCGAGCACTCCCCCCAGGCCTGCCAGGCCCACCCCCAGCAGCACACCGCGCCGCGTGGTGCGTGGCTCATCCTGGGGTTCGGTTGTCATGGACCGTCCTTTCGCTCGCTCGACTGGATGACCCCGCTGCGTTATGTCTACGGGACCGCGGCCGCCCCCTGTGGCGCGAGCCGCGGTCCCGTAAGAGTCCGGTAATCAGCGGCCGGGATCCTCGTCTCGCCAGCCGGCGGCGAGCCGGGACACCCGGTTCATGGCGTCGCGCGCGTCCTGGCCTTGGCCGACGGCGATGCCCACCAGGTATGCGGTGAGCGGCGCAGCGGGCCGGTCGACGGCGTGCGCCACGTCACGGGCCAGGTCGAGGACGGCCCTCGCGTCGGGGCGGTCCACGCCCAGGTCGGCGCAGACGGCCGCGGTCCACTCATCAAGCGTGCTCATGGTGACCTAGCGTAGAGTCTGGCTGACCGCCGGCTTACGCGAGCACGCCGCCGGTGGCCAGGATGTTCTGCGCGGTGATCCACCCGGAGTCCGGGCCGGCCAGGAACGCGACGACGCCGGCGACGTCGTCCGGCTGGCCCAGCCGTCCCAGCGCCGTCACTTCGGTGGCTTTGCTGAAGTCCGCGCCCGGGTTCGACTGGTAGAGCAGCTCGGTCTCGGTGAACCCCGGCGACACGATGTTCGCGGTGATCCCGCGTTCGCCCAGCGTCAGCGCGGCCGACTGGGTGAACTGCTCGATCGCGCCCTTGCTCCCGCAGTAGAGGACGGCCGGCGAGTGGATGCGCGTGTTGAGCGTGGAGATCACGATGATCCGGCCGTTGGCCTTGAGCCTGCGGCTGGCGTACTGGAGGACGAAGAACGGCCCCTTCGCGTTCGCCGCCATCGCCCGGTCGTACATCTCCTCGGTGACCTCGCCGATCGGTGCCGTCGGGCAGCCCGCGGCGTTGGCCACGACGATGTCCAGGCCGTCACCGAGGTGCTCGTCGGTCTCGCCGAACAGGCTGTCGAGCTCGCGCATGCTGCCCTGGTCGGCCTGGACCGCGAACGCCTTTCCGCCCGCTTCGCTGACCTCGTCGACGACCTGCTGGGCCGCGGCCTCGTTGCGCAGATAGCTGAACACGACCGTCGCCCCGTCGGCGGCCAGGCGTCGCACGATTGACCGGCCTATCCCCCGCGAGCCGCCCGTGACGAGGGCCCCCTTGCCGTCCAGCCGTCCATGCCGCCTCCCGTTGACTGCCGTTGCCCCGCCCTGGGCCCATTCTTTCCCGCTCGGTGGACGGCCCGCTACAATTTGACATATGAGCAGTAGTTCAGACGTGCTGGCCGGCCTCGACGAGTGCGCCGTCCGGGTCGTCGACCGCAAGCGGGTCGCCACGGTGACCGGCGCCATGCCCGCTGACGACGATATCGCGGGGCTGGCGGACGTGTTCGGGCTGCTCGCGGACGCCGGGCGGCTGCGGGTGCTGGTCGCGCTGCTCGAGGGCGAGATGTGCGTGTGCGACCTGGCCGCGGTGGCCAGGGCCAGCGAGTCCGCGGTTTCCCATCACCTGCGGCTGCTGCGCGCTCACCGCGTGGTGCAGGTCCGCCGCGCGGGCCGGATGGCCTACTACCGGCTGGCCGACGCGCACGTCCGGGTGTTGCTCGACATCGCGCTTACCCACATCGGGCACGCCCCCGCGGCGTCTCACCCCGAACTCACGGCGGGACCCGATGGAAGCTGACCACGGCCACCACCACGGCATCGGGTCCGATTCCGATGCCCGCTGGCTGTGGGCGGCGTTCTGCCTGATCGTCGCGTTCATGGGCGGCGAGATCGTCGCGGGATTCGCCGCGCACTCCCTGGCGCTGCTCTCCGACGCCGCGCACATGCTCACCGACGCCGCGTCCATCGCGCTGGTGCTGGTCACCGCGCGGCTCGCCGCCCGGCCGCCGAAGGGCGGCTACACCTACGGGCTCAAGCGCGCGGAGATACTGTCCGCGCAAGCCAACGGCATCACGCTAGTGCTGCTCGCGGCCTGGCTCAGCTACTTCGCGATCCGGCACCTGATCTCGCCTCCGCCGGTGACCGGCGGCGCGGTGCTCGGCGTCGCGCTGGCCGGGGTCGTGGTGAACGTGGTCGCGACGCTGCTCATCGCTCGGGCGCCGGGCCGGAGGAGCCTGAACGTCTCCGGCGCGTTCCAGCACATCATCACCGACCTGTACGCGTTCATCGCGACGGCCGTGGCCGGGCTGATCATCGTCCTGACCGGGTTCGAGCGCGCCGACGCCATCGCCACGCTGATCGTCGTGGCGCTGATGGTGCACGCGGGCTACGGCCTGATCAAGGATTCCGGCCGGATCTTCCTCGAGGCGGCTCCGGCTGACCTCGCGCCAGCCTCGATCGGCGCCGCGATGGCCTCTCGCCCCTTCGTCGCCGAAGTCCACGACCTGCACATCTGGGAGATCACGTCGGGAATGCCGGCGGCCTCGGCGCATGTGCTGGCCGCGCCCGGCTCGGACTGCCACGCGGTCCGCGCCGACCTCGAGGAGTTCCTGGCATCCGGCTACGGCATCACCCACGCGACCCTGCAAATCGACCACGCCGCTGGCGCGTCGCCCACGGGGCGAGCGACGGGATGCGCGGAGAACCCCGTGCCGAGCCAGCACCGCTGCGACGACGCGCACGGTCCGTCGTACCGGCACGGCAGCGCCCCGCCGGCCTGACGCCGCTGGCCTGACGCCGCTGGCCTGGACGCCGCCGGCCTGACGCCGCCGGCAGGGACGCTGGCCGCCCGGCGGGTCGGCGGACGGCGTCGATAGGCGCGGCGGGCGTCGATAACGTGGAATTTTTGCCCTTCGTGGTAACGCGGCCCCCGCGGACGGGGGTCGATCCTCCACGAAGGGCAAATCGACCACGTTGCTGACGGGCCGCCGGTGCGCTCGTGTCCCGGCAGTCGCACAGCGCACTCCAGGCACAGACTCCGCACCGCCGGCCGCGCCGCACCGCCGGCCGCGCCGCGCCGCAGCGGCGGCCCGACGGCTGCAATTGGTACTGACTTGCGGCGGCGGATCGGTCCTGCTGGGCAGGACCAGTTTCTGGCAGGCTGTGGCCATGGCGAGCTGGAAAAAGATCGAGAGCGACGCACCCGACTTCGCGGCCAGTGTGCTGGCCCGCTTCGAGGCCGGAGCGAACAAGACGCTGGCGACGATACGGCGCGACGGCGCGCCGCGGATCAGCGCGACCGAGGCGCGGTTCGACGGCGGACAGGTGGTGCTCCGCATGATGGCCGGGTCGGTGAAGCTCCGCGACGTACAACGGGACCCGCGAGTCGCGGTGCACTCCCCCACGATCGACGCGCCGGGTTCCCGGCCACAGGATCAGGCCGGCGACGCCAAGCTGGCCGGCACGCTGGCCGAGGCGGAGAGCAAGCCCGGGCACGTCACGTTCTGGCTGGACATCACCGAGGTCGTGTTCACCTACATTGCGGACGGGAAGCTCGTCATGGAAACGTGGCACGCCGACCGGAAGTACCAGCGCCGCACCCGGTTAGCGTAGCCGAGCGAGGAAATCCTGGCCGTCGTCGCTGGCGAACCACCGGGGGTGACCGACCAGGAACTCGTACGCCAGCTCCGCGTTGTCCGGCGACGGGACGACGTCGGTGAAGTACTCGATCTCGGAGATCGCGTACTCCAGCTGGGCGACCGGCAGGATCGCCGGCAGCGCCGCCAGCTCAGCAGGCTCGAGTGGCCGCACGGACTGGTACCCGCCAAGGAGCGCGGCGGCCGCGGGATAGTCGGCCACGACGCGGCCGGCGTCCGCGAGGTCGAGCCAGTCCACGACGCTTCGCTCGAGCGCGATCGCGAGGTCGTGCACCGCGAACGTCAGGTTCGCCAGCCCGAAATCGAAGACGCCGGCCACGTCGGCGTCATTACCGGCGGAGGTCCAGGTGAGGTTCGACGGGTGCCAGTCCCCGTGTCCCCACAGCGGCGGCAGGGCCCCGGCCAGCGGCGCGGCGCGGACCAGCGCCGGCAGCACCTCCGCCCGCCACGGGCGCCCGGCCAGGTATGCCGCCACCCCAGGCCGGGCGGCGATCAGGTCCGACACGGCAAGAACCGGATCCGAAGCGCACAGCACCGCGCAGGAGTTCGTCAGCACCGCGGGCGGCCGAGCGGGCAGCGGACAACCGGAGGCGGCCACGTGCAGCCGGGCGAGCGCAGAACCGGCGGCGAACGCGTGCGCCAGGCTGAGGTAGGGCGACCAGCTCACCGCGTCCCGGTACCGGTCGACCCCGCCCGCAACCGTGCTCACCTCGTAGCGATACGAACCCCGCCGGAACACCGTATCCCCGCCCGTCGTCGGGAGGGCGCGAGGCACGGGCTGGTCATGGGAACGGAACCAGGACATAACCGCGTGCTCCGCCCGAAGCTGCTCGGCGGACCTGACCCGCCGGTGATGCCGTTTCAGGAACAGGCTCTCCGCCCCGCAACGCACCAGTCCCGCGGCCGACATCGGTCGTGGGCTCCGCCAGGAAACCACCGCCGAGGCAGCCTGAGGAACCGCAAAAGATGCGAGCACGGACCGCACCTCAAGATCGCTCAGCGGCGCCCAGTCCGGTTCGGCGAGTTCTTTGCCCATGCCATGGACGGCGTGGCCCGCACTCAGCGAACGTCCCGGGCAAACCCGAACACCAGCGTCGCCACCCCCGCCACCGCGAACGACAGGATCGACGCGGACATCCACGGCTCGACGCCGAACCCGATCCATCCCGCGATGTCGGTCCACCACCGCGCCCACCACGACACCTGCGACGGGTTGATCAGCTGGTACATGATGAACCCGAGCGCCCACGGCACGAGCATCAGCCAGCGCGACCTCGCGCCCGCGGAAACGTCCCACCGGCCGCGGGATACGACGAAGAAGTCCACCACCAGCACGGCGGACATCGGCACGAACACCGAACCGAGCAGCGTCAGGAAGTTCTCGTACGCGTCGATATGAAGCCACAGCGCACCGCCCGTGGCCAGCGCCGAGATCAGCACCGCGAGCACCCGCCGGTCCCACAGCGGCCGCAGGTTCTGGATCGACACGGCGGTCGAGTACACATCGGCGAACGACTGATCCAGCTCGCGGGCCGCCAGCACGGCGAACGCCAGCGCGCCGACGGGCAGCGCGATGAACGCGCCCCAGATCTGGTCCGGATCGTTGTGCGCGACCGTGACCAGCGCCAGCAGCCCGATCACGTAGCAGAAGACCTGCGTGACGCTGTACCCGACAAGCGAGCCGGTGAACGCGGAGCGAGCAGACCGGGAGTGGCGGGTGTAGTCGGCGGCAAGCGGCACCCACGAGATCGCCGCGCCGACCACCGTGTCGGTCGCGATCCAGAAACCCGACCACGTGCCGCGCCCGAACGCCGGCAGCGGATGCCGGAGCAACTGGATGAGCAGGTATCCCATGACGATCAGCACCGCCACGGTGGCGTACCGCCGCAGGACCCGGATGGCACCCAGCGGATGGATCGTGAGCAGCCCGGTGATCACGCCGCCGAGCAGCACGAACGCCCACCGCGGCACGGTATGCGGGGCGACGTGGCCGACGATCGCGTCGGCCGCGGTGGAGATCGTGACCAGCTCGAAGACCGACCAGCCGACGCACTGCACGATGTTGATCAACGTCGGCAAGTACGACAGCCGCGCGCCGAACAGCCCGCGCAGCGCGACCATGGCGGGCGCGCCGGTCCGCGCCCCCTGGACCGCGCACAGCGCCACCGGCAGCGTGCCGAGCAGCGTTCCCGCGACGATCGCGGTCAGCGCCGCGGCCATCGACAGCTCGGCAGCGCCCGATACCGGCTGGAGCACGAACATCGCGCCGGTGAAGCCGAGCAGGGATACCCCGAGGTTGCCCCATAGCCCGAACTGGTCGACGGTGCTCAGCGCCTGCGGCACCGGCTCGGCGAGCGTGCGGCCCACCTCGGAGGTGCGGTCCCCGGGAACCTTGACGAACGTCGCTGCCATCGCAGCCCTCCCTACGCCGGCATTACCCGGACAGGTTCCGACGGTCGGCGGCGCCGTCAATGCCGCCCTCTCAGCCCGGTTGGCCCGAGCTCCCGTGTGTGTTTTCGGTTAACTGTCACGATACCGCCATCACTGCCCGCAATCGACCCCTTGACGCTCTGTAGTTGACTGATTACGCTCACTTACCGTAGTCACCCCATTCCGGTTCCCCCGAGCGAACGGCGGTGTATTCACGTGACCGAGACCATCGATCCAGCCCTGGCCGAAGACGGCGCGGACGGCGGACAGCCGCAAGCCGAAGAACGCCAGCAGCGCAGCCTGACCACGGCGGCGGCGCGCAACCTCGCCACCACGACCAAGTCCGTCCCGCAGATGCAGGCGATCACGTCGCGCTGGCTGCTCCGGATGCTGCCGTGGGTCCAGGTCAACGGCGGCACGTACCGGGTGAACCGGCGGCTCAGCTACCGGATCGGCAGCGGCCGGGTCAGCTTCTCGGTGACCGGCGACGAGATCGCCGTGGTGCCGCCGACGCTGCGCGAGATCAGCTCGCTGGCCACGCTCGAGGACCCGGAGACGCTCGCCGCGCTCGCGCAGCGGTTCAAGAAGAAGGAATACCGGCAGGGTGACGTCATCACCGAAGCCGGGCGGCCCGCGGACAGCCTGATCCTGGTCGCGCACGGCAAGGTCACCAAGCACGCCACCGGGAAGTACGGCCATCAGGCGATGCTGGGCATGCTCGCCGACGGCGACCACATCGGCGACCAGATCCTGATCGGCGAGGAGGGCCGCTGGGAGTTCACCGCGACCGCGGCGACCCCGTGCATCACGTTCGCCATCAAGCGGTCCGAGCTTCAGCAACTAGCCCGCCAGGCCGCGCCGCTGCGCGAGCAGCTGGCCAGGCAGCACAACGGCCACGGCCCGGTGAACGCGCACGGCGAGAAGGCGATCGAGGTCGCCTCCGGCCACGAGGGCGAGGAGGATCTCCCCGGCACGTTCGCCGACTACGAACTCAAGCCACGCGAGTACGCGCTCCAGGTCGCGCAGACCGTGCTCCGGGTCCACTCCCGGGTCGCCGACCTGTACAACGACCCGATGAACCAGGTCGAGCACCAGCTCCGGCTCACCATCGAGGCGCTGCGCGAGCGGCAGGAGAACGAACTGATCAACAACCCCGACATCGGCCTGCTGCACAACGCGGACCTGTCCCAGCGGCTGCACACCCGCGGCGGCCCGCCCACCCCCGACGACATGGACGAGCTGCTGGCCGCCGTCTGGAAGGAACCGACCTTCTTCCTCGCGCACCCGCGCGCGATCGCGGCGTTCGGCCGGGAGTGCACCAAGAGCGGCGTCTACCCGCAACCGGTCCCGGTCGGCACGCACTCAGTGCCTGCCTGGCGCGGCGTTCCGATCTTCCCGTGCAACAAAATCCCGGTGACCAGCCAGAGCACCAGCTCGATCCTGCTGCTCCGCGCCGGTCAGGAGAACCAGGGCGTGGTCGGCCTGCACCAGACCGGCATCCCGGACGAGTACCAGCCGGGCCTGTCGGTCAGGTTCATGAACATCGACGAACAGGCGATCATCTCCTACCTCGTGTCCGCCTACTACTCCACCGCGGTTCTGGTTCCCGACGCCCTCGGCGTGCTGGAGAACGTCGAGATCGGCCACTAAGGCATGACGGAACTAGCCGTAGAAACGGAGCGGACGCAACGCAGCCTGTCCACCGGCGCGGCCCGCAACCTGGCCACCACGACCAAGACGGTGCCGCAGGTCCAGGCGACGTCGCCGCGCTGGCTGCTGCGCATGCTGCCCTGGGTGGAGGCCAACGGCGCCGTGTACCGGGTCAACCGCCGGCTCACGTACGCGCCGGGCACCGGCAAGGTCACGTTCGCGGGGACGGCCGCGACCGCGGCGGTCGTCCCGGCGACGCTCACCGAGCTGCCGTTCCTGCACGGCGTCGCCGACCAGGCGCTGCTGCACGCGATCGCCGCGGGGCTGACCAGGACCGAGTTCGGCGCGGGCGAGACGATCCCGCAGGCCGATGCCGTGTTCCTGATCGCGCACGGCAAGGTGACCAGGCACAGCGAGGGCAAGTACGGCCATCAGGCCGTCCTTGGCACGCTCGCCGACGGTGACTACTTCGGGAACCTGGACGGGAACCCCTGGCCGTTCGGGATCACTGCTCTTACGCCCTGCCTCGTGTTCACGCTGGCCCGCCAGCTCGCCGAAGAGCTGGCCGGCCAGTACCTGGCCAGCGACCGGGAGCGGCGAGCGAAACCCAGTAACGCGAAGGGCGAGGCGACGATCGAGCTCGCCTCGGGCCACGACGGCGAGGAGGAGCTGCCGGGCACGTTCGCCGACTACGAACTCGAGCCGCCCGAACACGAGCTCGGCGTCGCGCAAACCGTGCTCCGGGTGCACAGCAGGGTCGCCGACCTGTACAACGACCCGATGAACCAGGTCGAGCACCAGATCCGGCTCACCATCGAGGCGCTGCGCGAACGCCAGGACTACGAGCTGGTCAACAGCCTGCTGCACAGCGCCGACATCTCCCAGCGGCTGCATACGCGGGAGGGCCCGCCGACACCCGACGACATGGACGCCCTGCTCGCCCGCCGCCGCAAGACCAGGTTCTTCCTCGCCCACCCGCGCGCCATCGCGGCGTTCGGCCGGGAGTGCACCAAGCGCCGGGTGTACCCGGAAAGCACGGAGGTCGACGGCAAGACCGTGCACTCCTGGCGCGGCGTGCCGCTGCTGCCGTGCGACAAGATCCCGGTCACCGCGCGGAGCACGACGTCGATCATCGCGATGCGCACCGGGGAACGGGACCACGGGGTGATCGGCCTGCGCCAGACCGGCATCCCGGACGAGTACGAGCCGGGCCTGTCGGTACGGTTCACCGGCATCGACGACCAGGCAGTCATCTCCTACCTGGTGTCCGCGTTCTACTCGGTCGCGGTCCTCGTCCCCGACGCGCTCGGCACGCTGGACAACGTCGAGCTAGGGCACTAGGCGTCTCGCCGCTTCCAGGTCCTCGGGGGTGTCGCAGTCCAGCCAGGGCGGCGGCTCCCCCGAGGCATGTGTCAGCGCCGGCCGCAGCGGGCCGAGCACCCCGCGCAGCGAACTGCCCTGATATTCGTCGAGCGCTGACCGTACCGCCGCGGTCCGCCAGGCGCCCGCCAGCCACTGCGGCCGTCCCGCGTCGTCCGCCAGCACCGCCCCGGTGCCCTGCTCGCGCGCCGCGGCCAGCAGCGCCCCGACGTGGGCGGCGCGCAGGAACGGCAGGTCAGCGGCGAGCAGCGCGATCCACGGCGCGCTCACCTCGGCGAGCCCGCGGCGCAGCGCCGGCACCGGCCCGGCACCGGGCGGCTCTTCCGACACGAACAGCGCGCGCGTTATATCGGCGCGCGGCGGCCCCACGACGATCACCCGCGCCGCGCCGGCTCCGGCGGCGATCACGGACTCGAGCAGCGACCGTCCGCCGACAACCAGCGCCGGCTTGTCTCTCCCGGCAAGCCGCACCGCCGCGCCCCCGGCAAGGATTATCTGCTCATAACGACCAGCGCTGCTTGCCCCGGTCACGCTCATCCACCGATGGCGGACATCGGCCGGTCGGGCTGGAGGAACGACGGATCGTTGATGCCATGCCCGGGCAGCTTCACCGCGACCGCCCGGCGCCACAGGTCCGCGAGTTCCTCGTCGCTGGCCCCCGCGCGCAGCGGGCCGCGCAGGTCGCTCTCGGTCCTGGCGAACAGGCAGTTGCGGACCTGGCCGTCGGCGGTAAGCCGGACCCGGTCGCAGGTGCCGCAGAACGGCCTGGTCACCGACGCGATCACGCCCACCCTGGCCGGGCCGCCGTTCACCAGGAACGTCTGTGCCGGGGCCGAGCCGCGCTCTCGTTCGTCGTCCGCGGAGATGTCGTATTCGCTGCGCAGCGCGGCCAGGATCTCGTCCGCGGTCACCATCTCCGAACGCCGCCAGCCGTGCTGGGCATCGAGCGGCATCTGCTCGATGAACCGCAGCTCGTAGCCGTGCTCCAGGCAGAACCGCAGCAGCGGCACCGCCTCGTCGTCGTTCAGGTCCCGCATCAGCACGACGTTGACCTTGACCGGCTGTAGCCCGGCTTCGGCCGCGGCGGCGAGCCCGTCCAGCACGTCGGGCAGCCGGTCCCGGCGGGCCAGCTTGCGGAACGTCTCGGGCCGCAGAGTGTCCAGCGACACGTTGATCCGGTCAAGGCCGGCTTGCTGGAGGGCGCCCGCGGTCCTGACGAGCCCGATCCCGTTGGTGGTCAGCGAGATCTCCGGCCGCGGGTCGAGATCCGCGGTTCGCTTCACGATGCCCGCCAGCCCGCGCCGGAGCAGCGGCTCCCCGCCGGTGAACCGGACCTCGGTGATGCCGAGCAGCCGCACCGCGACGGTGATCAGCCGGACCAGTTCGTCGTCGGTGAGCAGTTCGGGGGCGGGCAGCCAGTCGAGCCCTTCCGGCGGCATGCAGTAGGTGCACCGCAGATTGCAACGGTCGGTGAGCGACACCCGGAGGTCGGTCGCTACTCTCCCGTAGGAATCGGCTAGCATCACCACAGCCTACGCGCTACCCGCGCACCAGGCCGTACGCACGTTCGGGCCGGACGCGCGCCACCAGGCGGCGGTCGCGCACCATGGCGGCCCGGTAGTCGTCCCAGTCCGGGTGCTCGCCGTGGACGGCCCGGTACAGCGCGATGAGCTCCTCGACCGCCGCGTCGTGCGGATCGGCGGCGACCGCGGACAGCTCGGCATGCCCGTCGACCACCGCGTACGACCAGAAGTCCTCGCTGGCGACGTGGAAGCTGGCCCGCGGGTCGCGCCGCAGGTTCCGGGTCTTGGCCCGGTCGTCGGTCACCGATATCCGGATGAGCTGATCGGCTGGGTCCCAGGCGTAGTTGACGTTCGACAGCTGCGGCCGCCCGTCCCGTCGCATCGTCACCAGGATGCCCTGCCACCGCCCGGCGAGCAGCTTTGTATACCGATCCTCGATCATGCCCCGTGAACGCCCCGAGGCCGCCCGATGTTCCGCATGTCCCGCGCTGCCGCCGGACCGCCGGGCAATGCCGGTGCCCCGGCCCGCAACTTGCCGGTGCCCCCGGCCCGCAACTTGCCGGTGCCCCGGCCCGCAACTTGCCGGTGCCCCCGGCCCGACTAGGGCCGGGGCCACCCGGCGACCCATATCCGGATATTTGGCGTTACTTCGGGCCCGCGTTCAGGCGCGCGCCATCATTGCGGACAGTTACCCCCCCGATCTGGGGGGGTAAGTGTCCGCAATCATTTTTGGCGGAGGCGGACGGGAATCGAACCCGCCAGCGCTGCGGAGCAGCGCTCTCTGGTTTTGAAGACCAGGAGGGCCACCAGGCACCCAGACGCCTCCGGCAACGACTGTAGCCGGTAACGCCGCGGCCACGGGACGGGCGGCTAGTTCTTCGGCGGTGATCTGCTCGAGTCGTTTGTGCCGGGTTTCGGGGCCGAAGGCGGCGACGGCGATGACGGCGCCGAGCATGGGGATGGCGCCGAGGGCGGCGGTCATCGGGATGGAGGGGGCGGCGAACGCGATCAGGACCAGGGTGAGGATGGCGACGCCGCCAGCTTTGGTGGCGCCGGCGGACAGGCCGCTGCCGCGGGCGCGGATCGCGGTGGGGTAGACCTCGGCGGTGTAGGCGGCCAGGACCGCGTTGAGGATGTTGACGCCGCACACCGGGACCGTGAGCAGCAGGTAGAGCAGGGCGGTGTTCCCGGTCACCCGGTCCCCGGCCAGCATGAACGCGGCGAGCCCTACGGTGATCAGCGCGGTGACGGCCAGCGTGGTGCGCTTGCTGCCCCACCAGTGGTACAGCAGCGCGGCCGGCACGCAGAACGGGAACCCGATGAGGGTGGCGTTGCGCAGCAGCGCGCTGGCGGCGTGGGCGGAAAAGCCCAGGTGTTCCAGGTTGGCCGGGATCCACTGCTGGAACCCGTACTGGGTCGCGCCGATGCCGAGCGCTAGCAGCATGATCGCGCCGGTCAGCCCCAGGAACGGCCGGCCGAACAGGTCTCGCGACGAGTTGGCGTGCTGCCGTGGCCGACTGGCGATCCCGGGCAGGCCGGCGGCCAGTACCTCGGCGGTCTCGGGCACGCCGCCGGTTAGCATCTCGTCGGCCTCGGGCACGCCGGTCAGCACCTCGCCGGCCTTGGGCACGCCAGCCAGGACCGCGCCGTAGCGGCGCATGATCGCGCGTGCTTCGTCGTCGCGGCCGCATTCGAGCAGGAACCGCGGCGACTCGGGTATCCAGTGGTTCAGGGCGACCAGCAGCACCCCGGTCGGCAAGCTGATCAGCCACAGCAGCCGCCACCCGAAATGCTGCGGCGACGCCCACGTCGAGGCCAGCCAGCTGACCACCACCAGCGCGGTCAAGATGTTGCTGCCGATCAGCACCATCATCCAGCCTCGGTGCCGCCGCGGCACAGTCTCACTGACCAGCGCGAACCCGATCGGCAACATCCCCCCGGCCGCGACACCCATGAAAAAGCACGACACCAGGTTCATCCAGTACCTAGGCATCGCCCCGCACGTCGAACTCGCGATGAACAACGTCGCCGCGAACAAGATCGAAGCCCGCCGCCCGATCCGGTCCCCCAGCCACCCCCAGATCAGCGACCCGGCGACCGTCCCCGCGATGCCGACCAGCGGGTACAGCCCTACCGGCAGCGCATGCGCATGCGGGTTCAGCGGGCCCTTCAGCCCGTACTCGACCTCCGCGCCCGGGATCACGAATGCGAACGCGGCCGGCTTCATCCCGTCGATCGTCACCGCGACCGCCATCACCATCAGCAGCCCCAGGTGCGCGGGCCGCAGCGGGGCGTCATCCAGCGGCGCGATACTCACCGTGCTCAGCTCCGGCCTGGCCTGGCGCCCCCGCGGGAACAACCCGTACGCGGCCAGCACCAAGCCCAGGAACATCGTCGCCATCGCGGCCAGCATCAGGTTCGTCACCGCCATCCCGGCCAGGTCATAATGCATGCCGCGCGCCATGTAATACATCGGCAGCTGCAGCACCACCCCGGCGGTCGTCAGCGCGGCACCGGCCCAGAACGCCACCGGATGCTCATACGAAGACCCGCGTCTACTCACGAGCCCATTCATGGACTGCGCGCTTAAGGACTGGTTATACGCGACGCCCCAATGGCTGAATTCAGCCCCGCGGACGTCCCCTCAGCCGCCCGCGGTCACGATATAAGCCATCGCCGCGCCCATATAAGCCATCTGTCTTTATCGTATCAGCCATTTAATAGGCAGCATAATTGCTTGACATGACAGCCAGAACAGGAGGAATATATCACACATAAGCCTGCTGCGGCATCTATTGTTGTCATTTTCTCGCGGAAGGTTGATGTAGTCATGCCTAAAGCCACCAATCCAGAGGTCGTCGTTATCGGAGCCGGACCGGGTGGCTCTGTCGCCGCGACGCGGCTGGCGAAACTCGGCCGCTCCGTACTCGTACTTGAGCGCCGGGTATTCCCCCGTTTCCACATCGGCGAGTCGCTGCTGCCGTCGCTCATGGTCACCCTCCGCAAAGCCGGGATCCTCGAAACGGTGCTGGCCGAGGGGGGATGGGTGAAAAAGTACGGCGGGGAATTCAGCTTCGACTTCGGCCAGGTCCTGCGCTTCCCGTTTTCCGATCAGGGGCCCGGTCGCTTTCCCAGTGCGATTCAGGTCGAACGCGCGCGTTTCGACCACACCCTGCTGCGCTGCGCCAGGGACGCGGGTGCCACGGTCCTGGAGGGTGCCAACGTCACTGACCTGCTGATCGAAGATGATCGTGTCACCGGCGTCACGTACGAGCACGAGGGAAAGCAGCACACCGTCCGTTCGTCTTTGGTGATCGACGCTGGCGGCCGGGCCAGTAAGATTGCGCGCGCATTCGGATTGCGCAAGCACATCGAAAGACTGCGGATGGTGGCGGTATTCCAGCATTTCAATGGTTTGGTAGAGGCGAACAATCCCGGTTTCGCGGGCGACATTCAGGTCGGTGCCCACAAAGACGGCTGGGTGTGGGGGATCCCCATCGGTCCGGATACCCTCAGCATCGGCGCGGTCATGCAGCGCGAGGTGCTGAAAGACCGGGATCCGGAGCAGGTTCTCAACGAGCACCTCAGCCGCGCCGCGAGAGTCGCGCAGCGCGCGATCGGGACTTCGCCGATCAGCGAGGTAAAGGTAGAGACCGACTACTGCTACTACGCGGACACGATCACCGGACCTGGCTGGCTCATGGTGGGCGACGCCGCATGTTTTCTCGACCCCATTTTCTCCGGCGGTGCGACCCTCGCCGCGACCACCGGGCTGCGCGCCGCCGACACGGCCGACCGCATGCTCCGCGAACCCGCCCTGGAGGCTGAGCTTGGCGACGCGTATTCGAGCTTCCTGAAGACGGGCTACGACACCTACGCGCGGCTGATCTACGCCCACTACCGCAGCCAGTTCAGCATCATTCCCACCCTGCTGGAAATCGGCGTCGAGGTGCTGGACGACGGGACCACCACGCACCACGCGGAGGTGATCCGCCTGATATCCGGTGACTTCTGGAGCAAGACCAACGAGCTCGGCAACCGGCTCCGCGCGCGCTCCGACATGGACACGTTCGCTCCGTTCACGCCGGATCTTGACTGCCCCTTCTACGACTTCGCCTGACCTCGTGCGATGAGCGAAACGGCCGTCGTCAGCGGCCGCACCGCGTGGCGGGACCGGCTGGGCACGCGGGCCCAGGCGGCGAACCCGGCCGTCGACCTCAGGCGCGCACTACAGCTCGGGCTGGCGGGCTGCTGGTTGCTGGACGCGATCCTGCAGTATCAGGCGTTCATGTTCGGCAAGGCCTTCGGCCGGATGCTCGGGGCGATGTCCGTCGGCAACCCCGGTGTGATCGCGCGGCCGATCGGCTGGAACGCGACGCTCGTCGCCCATCACGCGGTGCTGCTGAACTCGATCTTCGCCACGATCCAGCTGCTGATCGGGCTCGGCATCGCGTGCCGGCCGGCGGTGCGCGTGGCGCTGGCCGCCTCGATCGCCTGGGCACTCGGTGTGTGGTGGTTCGGCGAGGGTCTGGGCATGGTGCTGACCGGCAGCGCCAGCCCGGTCAACGGAGCGCCCGGAGCGGTGATCCTTTACGCGCTGCTCGCCGTGCTGCTGTGGCCGCGCGACCGGTCCGGCGCGCCCGCGCCGTTCCCCGCCGCGCCGTTCACCGCCGCGCGCGCGATCGGCGCACCCGCCGCCCGGGCGCTGTGGCTGGTGCTGTGGCTCAGCCTGGCCTACTTCGCGTTGCTGCCCGGCAACCGCGCGCCGCAGGCACTGCACGACAGCATCGCGAGCATGGCGAGCGGCGAGCCCCACTGGCTCGCCGGCCTCGACAGGGCCGCCGCGTCGCTCGTCGCGAACCATGGCCTGTCCGCCTCGATCGTGCTCGCCGTCGCGCTCGCGGTGATCGCCGCCGGTGTGTACCTGCCCCGGCCCGCCGCTATGGCCGCCCTGGTGCTGGGCATCGCGGTGGCCGTGGTGATATGGGTCGTCGGTGAAGCGCTCGGCGCGATCCTGGCCGGCGGCGCGACCGACCCGAACTCGGGGCCGCTGCTGATCTTGCTCGCCCTGGCATACTGGCCGACCACCCGATGACACCCGCCTGGATCCTGGACGTTTTCGCCGCGGTCATGCTGGCCGTCGCCGCGGTGAGCGCGGCCCAGCTGGTGGCGGCCTGGCCCCGGCGGTACGGGCCGGTCAGCACCGACACCGACATCGCGCACCTGCTGATGGCAATCGCGATGGCCGGCATGCTGGTACCGAGCCTGACAACCTTGCCCGATCGCGCATGGGAGATCGTCTTCGGCCTGCTGACGGCCTGGTTCGCCGGCCGTGTCCTCCGGGCTGGGGGTGGCTGCGCGCCGCATCTGGTGCACAGTGCCGCGATGCTCTACATGTTCCTAGCGCTCCCCGCGCCCGCGGCCGACGGCATGCGGACGCTGCGCTATCCGACGCTGGCGTTCGCGTTCGGGCTCGCGCTGGCCGGGTACTGCGTCTGGGACCTGGACCAGCTGTCCGGCAGGCGCCATGCTTTCGGCGGCGTGCTGTCCCCGGGCGTGACGGTGAGCTGCCGGATCGCGATGGGCGTGACCATGGCCCTCATGCTGTTCCGCATGATCTAGGGGCTTCGATAGCGGGCCGGCCGGTGCGCTCGTGTCGTGGTCCTAGTCGATGCTCTGCTCGAACCTGAAGACGTTCGCCGGGTCGTGGGTGCGCTTGACCGCGGCGAGCCGCTCGTAGTTCGCGCCGTAGTAGGCGGTGCGCCAGTTCTTGAGCTGCGGGTCGGGAAAGTTCTGGTATGCCGCATCGGCGGTGTACGGCGCGAGTTGCGCGTACAGCCGGTCGAGCCAGTCCAGGCCGGCCTGGGAGACCGGCGCGGGGTCCGCGGCCGTCCAGTTGGTTTCCAGCGCGAGGATGAAGGCGGCGTCCCGATGCACGAACGCGGTCGCGTCGGGTGCGACCCGGCCGACCGCCCCGCCCAGCGCGAACAGCGCGGCGCAGGCGCCGTCCTCGTTCTGGCTGCCCGGCCAGCGCGTGATCTCGGTGACCAGGATGTCGATGGCCTCGGCCGGCAGGGTCCCGGTGACCATCCGGGACCTTACCGCGAAGTCGAAGACCGGGGGTTGCTCGCCGAACGACTCGACCGCGTCCCAGTAGTCGCATTCCCGGATGTGGCAGCGCCGTCCGGCGGCCGGCCTGAGAACCGGAGCGAGCAGCCGCTCCAGTTCTCGCCGCGGGCCGAGGAACTGCCCGATCGCTCGCACGGACGCCCGTTCGGCCGCTTCTTCTGGGCAGCTGCCTGAGGTTTCCACGTCGGCCCGGATGCCGAATTCGTCGGGCGCCTCTCTGGTGATCTCCTGCACCGCCGCCAGCACGGATTTCGCGTCGCGCAGCGGCCAGTCCAGCTCGAAGAGCGTGACCGGGGTGGCGGCCTGGGTGCGCAACGTGAACGAGGTGTTCACGCCGAAGCTTCCGCCCGCTCCCCCCCGACATGCCCAGAACAAATCGTCATGTCGTTCCGCGGAACAGCTCAGCACCTCGCCTGCGGCAGTCAGCAGGTCGGTGCGCACCAGCGAGTCGCAGGCCAGGCCGAACTTGCGGCTGGCGAAGCCGATGCCGCCGCCGAGGATCAACCCGCCCAGCGCGACGGTGGGGCAACGGCCCGCGGGGAAGGTGCGCCCATGCGGGCGGAGCGCCTGGTGCAGCTCGGCCTGGGTCGCCCCGGTCCCGACGGTGACCTCGCCCGAGGCCGGATCCACCGAGATGCCGTTCAGCCGGGACAGGTCGATCAGCAGCCCGGTCGTGCTGGAGTAGCCGGCGTAGCTGTGGCCGCCGGACCGCAGCGCGAACGGCAGGTCCCGGTCGCGGGCCCAGGCCACGGCGGCGGCGATGTCCCCGGCGCCGCGGCAGGCGGCGACGGCGGCGGGCAGCACGCTGGCGTAGCGCTGGTTGCTGACCGGGCGGGTGCTGGCGTAACCGGGGTCGCCCGGCCGGAACAGGTGCCCGCCATCCGGCAGCCGGCCGGACTGACCCATCAGGCCATCACCAGCGGTTTCCCTGCGTAGTAGTCGAGCAGCGCGTCCGTCATGCTGGTCCGGGACGGCGGATGGAAGCCGATGGCCTGCATGGCGGCGGTCAGGTAGGCGACATCGGGCGACTTGATGAAAGACAGGCCGCCGAGCAACTCGACCGCAAGTCCCAACGCCTGGGTCAGCAGCTCATGTACCGAGAACCTGGTGACCAGCGCCGCGGCCGCGCAGTCATTTCCGGTGTCGCCGCTCATCACCCGGCGGGCCACGCCCTCGGTCAGCATCGCCGCCGACTCGACGGTCATCAGCAAGCGGGCCCGGTCCACCGCCGCACCGCGCTCACGCTCCAGCACCAGCGCGGCCAGGCGGCTCACCATCCCCGTGTACACCGCGGCGACGATCATCTGGAACCAGATCGTGCCTGCCTCCTCCAGCTCGCTCAGCTGCGCCACCAGATCGGGCGGCGGCCGCAAGATCCTCGTCGGCTCCACGAACACGTCGGTGAGCCGCACCTCGTTGCTCTCGGCAGCGGCGAGCGGGAACGTCGACCAGAACTCGTGCACCGAAATGCCCGGTGTGCCCGCGGGCAGCAGCAGCAAGCCCATCTCCGTGCTGCCGTCCGGCCGCGGCACGGCCACGCTGCTGGTGAGCAGGCCCATGGACCTCGACAGGCTGCACGGTTTCTTCGCCCCGTTGATCAGGTAGCCGCCCGGGACGGGCGTGGCCTTCGTGTTCGGATGCAGGATGCCCTGGTTGGTCTTGCCCTCGGCGAAGCCGGATGCCACCAGCAGCCGCTCTCTGGAGACCTGGTCGAGGATGGGGTCGATCTCGGTGTCCTTGCCGTACAGGCCGGCGATCGAGTACAGCATCCCGATCGAGAAGTGATGCATCGCGGTGGCCACGGCCAGGGAGGGCGCCAGGCCGCCGATGACGCGCACCACCCGGACCGCGTCGAGCGCGGACGCGCCCAGGCCGCCCCGGTCGACGGGGATCAGCAGCGCGGGGCCGTCATGCGTGCGGAACAGGCTCATCGCCGGGCTGCCGGGCGTCTCCAGCTCCTGTAGCGGGAGTTCGCTGAGGCGTTCGCGCAGGCCGGGCAGCAGCCGGTCGCAGGCTTCCCGGTCGGCTTGCATGAATTCCATCGCAGCTCCCAGTTACTCGGTGGTCATTCGGTCGAGGTGCGCGTCCACCGCCAGCTCGACCAGGTCGCCGGCGGGCACCTGGTCCGGCGCTGCCTCGGGGTCCGGTGAGCTTCCGGGCAGGGTCGCCAGCAGCCCGAGGAAGTGCTGGAACTGGTTCGCCGCGGGCGGCAGGTGGGCGCTGAGCATCAGGCCGGGCTGGAAGCGGCTGAGTACCTCGTAGCTCGCGGCGAAACGTACCGGGTCGACGAGCTGCACCCACGGGCTGTCGGCGCCGGCCCAGAACTTCTGGCCTGCCCGCAGTTCGGCGGGGTCGATCCGGGCGATGTCGGCCGCGTCGGAACTCTCGGCGCTGGGCAGCACCGCGCCGAAGCAGTCGGCGCTAACGCACGCCCCGTTGCCGGAGTCGAGGAAGCCGACGGTCATGGGGTTGTCGTAGAGCGGCGGCCGGAACGCCAGCAGCCGGCGTCCGCCGCCTACCGGCAGCGACTCACCGGGCGCGATCACCGTGATCCGGTCTTCGGGAATCTGCTGCTGGAGCAGCAGATAGCCGGCCGCCGCCGCGGTGCACACCAGCCGCGCCCGCGGCGCCCGCGCGAGCACGGTGTCCAGCGCGCCGAGATGGTCGCGGTCGGGGTGGGTCAGCCAGATCCAGGAGAGCTTCCGTAGATCGAGGACCGAACTGAGCGCGTCCACGAACGCGGCCTGGCTGCCGGGGAGCCCGGTGTCGACGAGCACCGGCTCCGGCCCGCTGATCACGAAGCCGTTGACGGGAAGGAAACCCATGCCCGGTACCTCGAGGCGGTCCCGGATGGCGTGGACGTCGCCGATGGTGCTGATGTGCACGTCAGCTCACCCCTGAGGCCAGGCGGAGTCGGTCACGACCACCGGAACGAGAATCGCGTCCTGCATGCCGTGAATGATCTTCTTGTCCGCCGGGCAGATCGTCGCGAGGGCGCCGCCCAGCTCGACCCGGCCCGGCGGCGCGAAGTAATACGGGCACAGCCGCACCCGGCCGGTGAGCTCCTTGATCCGCTGCTCGTCTTCGTCGAAGTACGGCTGATCGACCAGCCTGCCCTTGTGGAAGGCCTGGAGGATTCGCGGGCTGTTGCCGAAGTCGGCCAGGCTTTCCTCGATGGTCGCGGCCCAGTCGCGCTGCGACACGTCAGAACCGACGACGACGCTGCGGCTACCCCAGGCGTCCTCGTGGAAGCCGCTGATCTTGACCACCAGTTCCCGCTCCCGCTGGCTCAGCGCGCCGACATCTTCCCAGCTCTGCGCCTCCAGCCTGGGCAGCGAGGCGTTGTGCGGGAGTGGCGCGGGGTCGATGATCCAGGTGTACGGGATCACGTCCGCCAGCAACCGCAGGTTCCGGGCGCCCAGCTCCCGCAGCCAGAAGTCACGCAGCGGGCGCATCCAGAACAGCGCCATCCACAGCTTCTCCTCCAGGTGCGGCTTGAACGGCGGCGTCACCGCGAGTTCGCCGGCGGTGTCGCCCCGCATGAGTTCCTGGGCCGACGGAATGTTCGGCAGGTCAAAGAGCTCGAAGAACCGGTAGATCTGGTGGCGCTTGCGCTTGCCGCCCTCGTCCGGGGGCCGCGGCGCGGGGGGCCGGTAACTCTCCGCCCGGCACACCCGGCCGCCACCGGAGCCGAACTCCTCGTCGATGCGCCGTGCCAGCCACTCCATCTCCGGCAGGTAGTCACCGCTCTCATCCGATACCAGGACGTCGGCGGAGTCCGCGATCGCGCGGAAACCGGACAGCATGCCGGCCGGGCCGCCGATGACCTCGTAACCCAGCTTCGAATACGTCTCGTTGAGCCACCCGGTCAGGCCGATGCCGCCAGGCACGCTGTCCAGTTCGGTGATGACGAAACCCGTGTCGGTGAGGATCAGGTCGGGCCGGATGACCCGCGGCAGGTCTTTGGCCGGGGATCCGTTCCGCGCGTGCTCGACGAGATCGGCGGGCTTGCCGAGGTCGAGGTACTCGGCGATCCACGTGGGCTCGCGGCCGGCGGCGCTGTCCAGGTAGAGCTGGTTGGCGGCGAACACGAACCGGTGCAGTGCGCCACCGAGCCACTGCAGTCGCTTGCCGAGCTTCGGGTTAACGGCGAGCGGGTCAGGTGACACCCGCCACGACTTGCCGGCGAACAGGCCCTCGGCGGGCAGCGAGCCGCGGACGAAGTCGGCTCGCTGTTCCGGTGTGCCGGTGTCCGCCTCGACTGCCAGCGCGGTCATGATCGCGTCCCGGTCGCGCCCGCACCGCTATCGGCCGCTCTGCTATCGGCCGCACCGCTATCGGCGATGAGGCCGTTGACGTAGAACGGCGGAGTCGCGGAGTAGAACCCGACCCGGACGCGCCGCCAGGTCTCGTCCCGCACGTCGGCACCGAGCGTCCGGGCCACCGCGGACATGTAGGTGTTGATGGCGTCGATCGCCCAGGCCGAGTGGCCGCTGGCCACGTTGTCGATCGTGTTATGGATGTCGTAGAAAACGGTGTTGTACCCGTAATTTCGCAGGTTGAGCTGGGTCTGGCGCAGGCTGCCGCCGACGCCGAAGAGCTCCTCGGACAGGTTCAGGCCCAGCGTCTCCGGCAGGAAGGTCCGCGGGAACCGGCTGATCGTCAGCCAGTAGACCGGCACCTCGAACGACATCTCGCGGAAGCCGGGCCAGTACGCGAACTCGGGCGCGGAGACGTGCGGCAGGTTGATCCCCATGTCCTCGAGCAGCTGGCGGTACAGGACCGTGTGGTTGATCGACAGGTCGCCGTTGCCCAGCTCATCCCAGTAGATCTGGTACAGCAGCCGGCCCACGTCCGACGCGGCGTGCTCGTAGTCGGTGCAGCCTTGCAGCCAGGCGCCGTCGATGAGGGCGCGCAGTCCGCCCTGGACGATCCGGTCGATGAGTTCCTCGCGCGGGGGGATCAGGTACTGGCCGGTGGCATCGAACTCCACCGCCTGCCGCTCGTGCGTGTCATGGATCCACAGGTTGAGGTTCTCCGGGTCCCAGTCCTTGGGCGGTACGTGGTCCTCGTCGGGCAGGTCCCAGCTGGAGCGGGCCAGCCATTGGCGCACGTACCTCAGCGCCCAGCGACGCAGCCCCGGCGTGTCCCGGCGCCGGGTCAGCAGGTGGAATGCCTCGCGGATACCGGCCGGTTCGCCGTCGGCGCCGGTCGCCTCGCGGTATTCCGCGTGGCCGGCCGCGGACGCGGCCGCGGACCGGGTGCGGGGATGGTCGTTCGTCGTCGTGACGGTGTGAGCCATGACGTCCGATGCCGGGAGGGATGCGATCCAGCGCCGGATCACCGCCAGGTTCTCCGGGGTGAAGATGCGGAACATCGGGCCGTGCTCGCCGACCAGGCTCTTGATCAGCGGACTGCGATCCGGGTAGCCCGGCCGGACCAGCTTCGACGCCGCGAGTGCTTCCAGCAGCGGGGAGAAGTCGCCACCCGCCGACGCCAGCTCGAACCATTCGTTGAGCGGCCGGCCGGCCAGCTCGTACCGCTGGTGGTACACCGCGCCCTCACGAGCCTTGAAGCGCAGCAGCTCGATCATCTCGTGCGTCGGGTCGAGGACGGTGGTGACGTCCTCCAGAACGTCCGAACTCCAGGTCTGCAGGTTCCGTAGCATCCAGCGGAAGCCGGCGGCCACCCGGGCACGGCCGGCGGGGTGCTCACTGAGATACAGCTGGACGAGGCTGCGCGAGCGGGCCAGCGGAGAGTCGTCCGCCGCGTGGTCGGCGCCACCTAGGTCGAGCGCGTCCCACTCGTCGCCGGCCGCGATCAGCGGCCGGAGCGCGAATACCGGCGGCAGCGCGCCGACCGCGCGCAGGCACAGGTCAGCGGCCAGCAGCTCCGGCAGGAACTCGTCGGGACGCCGGCTCAGCAGCAGCACCAGCGCGGGCAGGCGGAACACCCGGTCGTTCAGCTGCCGGTCCATGGCCAGGCGGGAGGTCGGTATCGCAAGCTCGGCGAGATCCTCGCGGCGCAGCAGGTTCAGGTAGGCGTGGGCACGGGACGCGCCCACATGGCCGACGCCGACGTCCGTCGAGTACAGCGACAGCAGACGCATGCCGAGCTCGGTGTCGACGGTGACCGGGCTGCACGTCCACTGCAGCCACGCGCCGGAAACCAGCGCGAACGGGGCGCAGTCCAGCAGGACCCGGCGGACCAGGGCGTTGCGATCGCTGGCGTCGGCAGACTGATCGAGCACCGCGCGGTACCGGCCCGTCTCGGCCGCGGTCCAGGCGCTCGCATCGTTTTCCAGCTGATCGAGGAAGCCGTCGTCCGCGTCCTGCTCGCTGTGCTCGCCGCTCTGTTCGGCCTCCAGGCCGAGGTCCAGCGCAAGGGCGGAATGCTCTGCCTCCGGGTCCAGCAATTCGGTGAACAGCCACCGGTAGGCCGGCTCGTCCGGCTTGCCGCCAGATTCCGCCAGCAGTGTGGCGTGTGCGCTCTCAGCCACTATGGCTCATCTCCAACTTCGGGTTTGTGCTGTCAGTTCGGCGGGTCGGGGACCGGCCGTGCGAGTCATGCCATTGACCGGCACCGCGTGCAGGCCGGCGTGGTAGGCGAAGAGCGGACCCAGGTCGGGCGGTTCCTCGCACCCGGTGAGCAACGCATACCAGTCCGGCTGCGCGGAACTATCGGGCAGATGGAGTGTCGCGGCGGCCTGGCGGGCAGTGCGCTGGATCGCACTGGTCCGCTCGATGCGCCGCGCGGCGTAGCGGGCAAGCCCGGCTCCGGGATCGGCGCTGATCCCGGAGACCGGGAGGTCAGCCAAGCAAGAGGCCAGCTCCACCGCATCCTCGACGGCCTGGCTCGCGCCCTGGGCCAGGAACGGCAGCATCGCGTGCGCCGCGTCCCCCAGCAGCGTCACATGGCGGGTCGACCAGTTCTCCAGCGGATGACGGTCGAACACCGGCCACGGCCGCAACTCCCCGGCGACTTTCGCAATGGCTCCGGCCAAGCCGTGCCAGCCGGCGAAGACGTGCGCGAGGTCCCCGGGCTCCTCGCCGGAGTCTTCGGGTAGCGTGACGAGCGCCGCGAAACTCAGCTGAGCGCCGGCCGCGACCGGATAGCAGGCGAAGTGACCGCCGGCGCCATGCCAGACCCGGATCAGCGGATCCGTGGCCGCGGCGGGTAGCTCGGCCGCCGGCAGCACCCCGCGGTACATGACCAGCCCGGACGGGGCGGGCGCGTCCCCGTGGCAGGCCGCGCGTACGGCCGAGTGCACGCCGTCCGCACCGACCGCCACATCGGCCCTGGACACGGCGCCATCCTCGAACGCGAGCAGCGCGCCGTCCGCGGACTCCCGCACGGATGCGACCCGACGGCCCAAGTGGAGCCGGTCCTTGTCGGTCAGCGACACCAGCGCGGCGTGCAGGTGTGCCCGGCGGAGGGTCAGGTAAGGCGCGCCGTAGGCGCGCTCGCAATCGGCTCCGAGCGCCTCCCTGGCCATGAGCTCACCGCTGCGGGTGCGTATCTCTACCGCCTCGATCGCCACCGCGTGTTCCCGCAGCGCTGGGCCGAGGCCGAGACGCAGCAACGGCCGGACCGCGTTGGGGGACAACTCCGTGCCCCCGCCTGCCTCGGCTAGCTGCCGGGACTTCTCGAACACACGGTACGGAATGCCGTACGAGGCCAGTGCCACGGCCAGCGTCAGCCCGCCGATGCCAGCGCCGATCACGGCGACCGGCGCCTCCGGCTCTTTCGGCTCTTTCGGCGTCCCGTTTCGCGCATTCCCCAGCTGCACGCCCGACCCTGCCTCTCTTTCGTGAAAGCCTGGTGACGTTTGTTATCGATCATGCGCACTGCCAAGGGGCCGCGACAACGAATCCGGCTGAAGAACTGACAATCGTCATGACAATGGTGACATGTATTAGCCGAAATGGCATTTATCTACATGCCGGCTATTATCCGGCCGTGACGCACGTTACGCACGTGACGCACGTTATGCACGTGACGGGCGGGATGCCGGCAGATCACCAGCCGCGTCATTAATGTGGAAGTCTGCCCTTTCGTGGAAGCTAGACCCCCGTTTGCGGAGGTCAGGCTTCCACAAAGGGGTAATACACCACGTCGTCGCCCGGCTCTCACCAGGCGCGACCACATCCCACCAGGCGTGGCCGAACGCCGGGGACAAGCTTGGTCTCGGCATCCATCTTGCCGGCCGATGGTCGTACGGACCGTTGACACATATCACGAACTTGATTACGCCGGTCATTAATCGGCGGCGTGACGGTGGCCGCCTTGACAACGGCCGCGAGAGACTAATAGCGGATGGCCAGATAATGGCGGCTAGTGATGCCAGGAGGGCGCCATGACCGCGCAACGGATTGTCGTTCAGCGCTACGGTCCGACGGCGCTGCGCACCGTCCCGCTGATCCGCCACGCGGCGCTGAACCTCACGCGTGCCGTGGTCGGCGGCGACCGGATCCTGGTGCTCTCGGTCGCCGCGCGCTCCCTGGTCGCCGGGCCGCTGCGGCTGGTCACGGAACTCACCCCCCGGCCATCCGCGCGGCAGTCGGCGCACATCCTGGGCGCCGCCGATCAGATCACCGCGGCGCTGCTGACCATGGCCCTGCGCGCGGAGGGAGTGCCCGCGGTCAGCCTCACCTGGGAACAGGCGGGACTCACTCCGCAATCCGTGGCCGAGGGGGCTCGATCCGGCAAGCTGCGCTGCGACGGCATCCGGGCGGCCATCGAGCAGCATCCCGCTGTCGTGCTGGCCAGTGCCTGCGGCGTCACCGGCGACGGAGATACCTGCACGCTCGGCGACGCGGTGGTCACCCTGGCCGCGGTCGCGCTGGGCCGGGCCCTAGCTGCCCGCGATGCCGATGAAAGCCTCGAAGCCGTCGGCACGGAACCGGCTGCCGCGGCCACGGCGTAATGGCGGGCAGCACCCGGCAAGATATTTCACATGTCGCTTTCATAGCCAGGCGATGCGATGTTAATATTAATTATATTTGCTTGTTCAGTGTTAGTCGGGATTTATCACTGTGCTGGGGGGTGAGAAGCGTCGAGTATCGGGCTATCAACCCGGTTGCCGTGCAGGCTGTAACCAACGAAGTCAACCGGCTTTTCCTGGACGTTGTGATGAATGCGTTGGGCACGGTGGATGACTTCGATGTGATGGGCGTGTCCTGCGACGTCGACCGCGCCGCACGGGACCTCCAGTGGTCGCGGCCGGCTGTCACGGTCGTCGGCACCGGAACCGCCGGCGACGACGGGCTCGGCCTGGTGCGCAGGCTGACCGAGTCCGTGCCGTCGTGCCAGATCGTGCTGATCGCCCATGAGCCAACGCGTGACCTGGTCGATCGCGCCGTCGCCGCCGGCGTGCTCAGTGTCGTCCCGACCAACGCCAGGCTGCCCGACCTGATCGATGTGATCCGCGGGGTGTCGACTGGATGCCTGGTCCTCGACGCTGACCTTGTGGCCCACGGCGGCCCGGTGACCCCGGTGCTGACCGATCGGGAGCGGGACATCCTGCGGCTGACCGCACGGGGCATGCCGATCAAGGACATCGCCAGCGAACTGTTCCTTGCCCCGGGGACCATCCGCAACCTGACCTCCGCCTTGATCAAGAGGACGGGTGGCCGCAACCGCTACGATGCCGCACGGATCGCGGCCGAACGCGGCTGGTTGTGAGACGGCGCTACAACCACCCTCGCTCGCGGGCGATCCTGACCGCGTCGAACCTGTTACGGCCCGACAGCTTCTTGATCAGGGCCGACGTCAGGTTGCGCACCGTGCCCGGCGACAAGAAGAGCTGATCAGCGATGTCCTTGGTGGGCAATCCGAGCGCGGTCAGCCGCAGGATCTCCCGATCCCGTTCACCGAGCACCCGGTCGGCCGGATCGGCGGAATCGAAAAGGCTCGGATCCAAGGTCAGGAAGCCTCTGGCAACACCTCGGATGGCGTCGATCAGGTGCGTCACGGACGCGTGCGTCGGGACCACGCTGAGCACCCCCGCGGCGACCGCCCTGTCGACCAGCGTCCGGGTCGGCCGCACCGCGACCAGCACGACGCGCGACGACGGCGACACCTTGAGCACCTTGCGGGCCAGGTCAAGCCGGTGGTACCCGGCTCCGCCGAGACCGAGCACGACGACGAGCGGACTGGTTCGCCGCACCTGGTCAACCACGTCATCCGGCGCGCGCACCGTCCGCACCACCTCGAAGTCCGGGACCAGGCCGAACGTGCCGACGGTGGCATCGACAAAAAGCTGGTTCCCTTCCGCGACGAGAATGCGGATGCTGCCGTGCTGCGGAGCCGCCAGCACGGCCCGGCCGTGGCCGGCGACGGGATCGGTCCAGAATTGGGTGGTGGTCACCGCGCTCACTCACTCCCCCGGAAAACAGCAATGGGCGCAAGCCGGCTGCTGACCCGCCGACTGCGCCCATCGATGCTGTCTTTTATTTGTAATCTTCCGGGACGGCGTGCACCTGCCGGCTCACGTTCCGGCATTTCTGCCAGATTTGCCAATCATTTCTTTATGCACAATTGTTCGCGGCGTGCGACGAGCTTGCGTCCGCCGGACTGGCGCAACTTGCCGGCGAGGGCCGGCTCGTGCGGCGCCAGCAGCATGCTTACCGGTGCCCGCGGCCGGCTTAGCTACTCCGGTCCGGTGGCGTAGCCAGCCTCGGATGTTCAGCGGATGCTCACGGGGTGCCCGGTAGCGTGACGACGGCGTCGATGGTGACGGTGCCGGCGTGGCGGAACGTCAAGGTAAGCGGCACCGTGGTCCGGTACTCATAGGAGACGGGGTCCTGAAGCACGACGTCGTCACCGAACGGGCTGAGGATGAGCGCGGATTGCGCGGGGATGACCAGGTCGCTGACCACGGTCTGCGGGGCGGCCGGCCCGGTCCGCTCGGTAAGCAGAACGCGGCTGGCTACGGGGCTGGTCACGAACACAAGCTCGTCGGAAGTGCCGGTGAGGTTGCGGATGGTCATGAACGTGGCGGCCGGCCCGGCCGCGGTCTGGGCGGTGTAGCCGCGCACCGGCACCGCGGCCAAGGTGACCTGGAGCCTGATCCGGGTGAGCGTTCCGGCGCCGCCGGCCGACACCCACGCGGACAGCAGCCCGAGCAGCACGATGACGCAGATCAGCGGCCCGGCCACGGCCCGGGCCAGCTCACGCGGCAGTTCGCGGCCGGCCAGTCCCGGCGCCGGGGCGGATACGGCGATCACCTGCTGACCGCCGCAAGCGAGGGCCGGTGCTGCCAGGCATCCCCCGGCGGTCGCACGCTGGGTGGCTCGCCGCGGCCACCGGGTCGGTAGCGCCGCAGCCGCAGGCTGTTCGCGACAACGATGAGCGAACTAGCCGACATGGCGATGGCGGCGAACAGCGGGTTGAGATAGCCGAGCGCGGCAGCGGGCAGCGCGACGATGTTATAGGCGCAGGCCCAGACCAGGTTGGCGCGGATCACCGCGGTGGTGGCGCGGGCCAGCCGGATGGCGTCGGCAGCGGCGGACGGGTCGTCCCCGGTCAAGGTGAGGTCGGCCGCGCCGATCGCCACGTCGGTGCCGGCGCCGATCGCCATGCCGAGACAGGTGCCGGCCAGCGCCGGCGCGTCGTTCACGCCGTCTCCGACGAAGGCGACCGGGCCCGCGCTGGCCTGGATCCTGGCGATGACGCCAGCCTTGCCTTCGGGGCCTATCCCGGCGAACACGTCCTCGGCCGGGATGCCGAGCTGCGCGGCGACGGCACGTGCGGTCTGCTGGTTGTCGCCGGTGAGCAGGTACGAGCGCAGGCCCAGGTCGCGAATCCGGGCGATCGCCGTGGCGGCGTGCGGCTTGAGCTGGTCGGCAATCTCGAGTATCGCGCGGGTCCGTCCGTCCCAGCACACCAGGACCACGGTGCGGCCGCGTGCCGCGGCGGCGTCCGCCGCGGTGGCCAAGCCTGCCGGGACGGCCAGGCCGAGAACGCCGAACAGCCGCGGGCTGCCCACGATGACCTGCCGCCCGCCAACCCTGCCCTGTACCCCGGCGCCGGGCAAGGCGGTGAACCTGTCCACCGGAGGCAGCGGGCCCGCCTGGGCGGCGGCGGCACGGGCGATGGCCTGCCCGATGGGGTGCTCGGAGGCATCCTCGACCGCTCCGGCCAGGACCAGTGCCAGCGCCGCCCCGTCGTCGCCGTCGTCGCCTGGGCCGGTCGCCGGGGAGGTGCTGACGGCCGCGACGGTCATGGCGCCCGCGGTCAGCGTCCCCGTCTTGTCGAAGACGACGCCCCGGATACGCCGCGCCGATTCCAGCGCCCGGGCGGATTTGACCAGGATGCCCAGCTCCGCGCCCCGGCCGACGGCGGCCAGCAGCGCGGTGGGGGTGGCCAGGCCCAGCGCGCACGGGCACGCCACCACCAGGACGGCGACAGCGGCGCTCCAGGCCGCCGCGGCGGGCAGCCCGGTGCCTGACCAGAACCCCAAGGTCGTGATCGCCAGGGCGATCACGCACGGGACGAACACGGCCGCGACCCGGTCCGCCAGCCGCTGCGCGCTGGCCTTGGTAGCCTGCGCGTCGCTGACC
The DNA here is from genome assembly GCA_035651595.1 of Streptosporangiaceae bacterium. Taxonomy (GTDB): domain Bacteria; phylum Actinomycetota; class Actinomycetes; order Streptosporangiales; family Streptosporangiaceae; genus JAFARZ01. Next base: position 31,255 of record DASRFJ010000041.1, read on the forward strand.
AGGCGGGTGATCTGAGCCAGCAGCGTGTCCGCGCCCACCCGGGTGGCGCGTACCACCAGCCGCCCGCTCATGTTCACGGTCGCGCCGGTCACCTGGTCCCCGGGCCCGACCTCGGCCGGCACCGATTCCCCGGTGACCAGGGACGCGTCCACCGCCGAGCTGCCGCCGGTGACGACGCCGTCGCTGGCGATCTTCTCCCCCGGCCGGACCACGAATTCGTCACCCACCGCGAGCCCGGTGACCGGGATGCGCTGCTCGATCCCGTCGCGGAGCACCGCCACGGTCTTCGCGCCGAGGGCCGCCAGCGCGCCGAGGGCCGCGCCGGATCTGTCCCTGGCCCTGGCCTCCAGGTACCGCCCGGCTAGCACGGCGGTGGTCACGCCGGCGGCGGCCTCCAGGTACAGGGTGTGGCTGCTCGCCGCGCCGAAGGTGAACGCGAACGACATCCGCATCCCGGACACGCCCGCGCCGCCGGCCAGCAGCGCATAGACCGACCAGCCGAACGACGCCGCCACCCCTACGCTGACCAGCGTATCCATGGTCGCCGCCGCGTAACCCAGCCCGTACCAGGCCGCCCGGTGCACGGGCCACGCGCCCCACACCGCCACCGGCGCCGCGAGCAGCAGGCTTACCCACTGCCAGCCGGTGAACTGCGCCGCCGGCACCATCGCCAGGACGATCACCGCGGCGGCCAGCGGTGCGCACACCGCGAGCCGCACGCCCAGCTCCTGGGTGTGCGATGCGGTGCGCGGCCGCGCGTCATCCTGCTGCGAAGACGGGAGCTGAGCGGTGTAGCCGGCCGACTCGATCACGCCGATCAGTTCGTCAGGCGCCCGGCCGCCCAGGCTGGTGACGTACGCGCGGCCGGTCGCGTAGTTGACCGTGGCCGCCACGCCGTCCAGCCGGTTCAGCCGCCGCTCGATCCGCGCGGCGCACGCCCCGCAGGTCATCCCGCCCACCACAAGCTCGGTCACTGTGTTTTCTGGTTCGCTCGCGGGCGGGGCGCTTTGAGGCGTCACGGGCCGCCCATGTTCATGCCGCCGGTGCTGTCGGTACCGGTGTAGCTGACGTGGGAGTGGCCGGCGGTCAGGGGGCCCAGCGCGGCACCGGCTACGTGTGCACCGGCGAACATCACGGCCAGCAGCAGCGCGAACCCGACGAGTTTGACGTTGCGAGTCATCTGCCGCCGCTTATCACTTCGGGGTGCGGGCCGGGTAGAAGAACGAGATGCCGTCGTTGACGCCGAAGCCAGGGATGGGCGCGCCGGGGTTGAACATGGACACGGTCGGGATGCCGTTGGCGCCGAGGAAGATGTGCAGGTCCCAGGCCCTGGGGTGGGCGAAGCCGACGACGCAGTGGCACTCGGCCGCGGTGGGCACGGTCGCCCCGGCGGACTGCCCGTGCCAGCTCTCCTTCGGCGGCAAGGCTATGTACTGGAAGCTGGGGGCCGGGTGCACGCCCCGCTCGTGGATCAGCCACTGGCTCGGCTGGATGCACTTCAGGCCGGGATCGTTGCCGAACGTCGGTACCTGCCCGGGGACATACGGGGCGGTGTAGCCCCACCCGACGAGCGTGTAGGGGAAGGCAGTCTTGGCCGGGTCAGTGCCACTCCCGCCCGCCGGGCGGTACATCAGGAGGGTCGGCTGGCCGGCTACCGGCGCGCCGCCGGAGAGGCCCTGCAGGCTGGCGACGGTGAAGCCCATGCCGCCGAGGGCGTTGAACATGTGCGTCAGGACGCTGTAGGAGATGCCGGTCACCGCGTTCGGGTACGACAGCTCCGCGAGAGACTCCTCGTTATACAGCGTCCGGAACGGTGCGAGTTCCTGAAGTATCCTCGCCTGTTCGTATTTCAGCGCCGCCACCGACTGCGCCGGGGTACATGCCGCCGCCGCGGTGGTCGTCGAACTCACATGATTCTCGCTGAGGGCGAATGCGCTGGTGGAGCATCCGGCCACGATCAGCAGGCTCGCTCCCATGAACGCGAGCCCGCGCCGTCTGCTTTTCATCGGCAAAAGCCTCCTCGGAGATGGTCCGCGCGTTCGAGCCAGGCCGCCACGTTGATTCGCCCCTCTCATTGTTCGCGGGCGCACCGGGGGGTTGCATCCGCAACGATGACGTATCTGGGGATGGCGTGCGGCGTAAGTCGGGGCCCGCGATGGCGTAGACGCTCGCCGGTTAACCCGCGATCACGCGTAACCCGCGAGCACGCGTTAACCCGCGAGCAGGCGGCGGGTGCGTCGCGCCCAGGCGAGGCTCGCGCGATGAACCGCGATGCCGTGATCGAGCGCGAGCGCCGAGTGGACCGCGTCTCCCGCACCGGTGGCCGTGCCAGCCGTCACGGCGGCACTGAACCGTTCGAGCTCGCCGACCAGCGCCTCGAGCGCGTCGGCGAGGCTGTCGAGGAACACGAGCACCTCGCTCCGTGGCAGCAGCCCGGCCAGGAACACGAAGCGCATCAGGTGCAGGCCGAGATCCTGCGCGATGGTGTCCGGCTGGACCGGCTGCCGGACCCAGGCGACATGCGCCGCGATGCCGGCCGCCGTCGCGTGATAGAGACGCCGCTTGCGGCGGCCGGCCGCCACGGTGAGCCGCGACCGGAGCAGGCCGTACTGCTCCAGACGCTTAAGCGCCGGGTAAAGCGCGCCAGAACTTGGCTGGTAAACCGACGCCGGGGTGGTGGTCAGGAAGGCCTTGAGCGCGTACCCGGACGAGGGCTCGTCGACGAGCAAACCGAGCAGGACCTGCTCGAAATCGGTGAGGGAGCGATCTGTCACGTGCACCTGCCAACGACTGCCAGTCTTCTCCGCCAGGTTTTCATATTGCTTCCCATAGTGCGATTCGACTCATATGATATGTGACGGTATGGCTACGCGCCGGTCGCGGTGCCCCGCCGCGCGATAGCGCCGCGTCGCCACGAACCGGAGGTCCATCGTGCCAATTGCTGAATCGAATGATCCAGGGGCGGATGATGTGACCGCGCACGTCGCGGTCACGACACGGGCTCATGCGGCCGCCCCTGCCTCTGTCATGTCCGTCTCACCGAACTCCCAGGCCGCGATCCGCGTACGGGAACTGCGCCACAGCTACGGCGGCCGCGAGGCCCTGCGCGGGATCGACTTCGAGGTCGCCCGCGGCGAGATCCTCGCGTTCCTCGGGCCCAACGGCGCCGGGAAGACCACCACGGTCGAAATCCTCGAGGGTTTCCGCAGACGCCGCGGCGGCGAGGTATCCGTGCTGGGCGAGGACCCGGAACGCGCGGGACCGGCCTGGCGAGCGCGGGTAGGCGTCGTGCTCCAGTCATCCCAGCCGGAGCGGATGCTCACTGTGCGCGAATGCATCGCGCTCTACGCGGGCTACTATCCGGCGCCGCTCGACGTCGACCACGTGCTGGACCTGGTCGGCCTTACCGAGAAGGCCGGCCAGCGCTGCGAGAAGCTGTCCGGCGGACAGCAGCGCCGCCTCGACGTCGCGCTGGCGCTGATCGGCGACCCCGAGCTGATCTTCCTCGACGAGCCGACCACCGGGTTCGACCCGTCGGCCAGGCACATGGCCTGGAACATGGTCCGCGATCTCCGCGGCCTGGGCAAGACCATCTTCCTGACCACCCACTTCATGGACGAAGCCGAGGCGCTGGCGGATCGCATCCTGATCCTTTCCGCGGGCCGCATCGTCGCGTCCGGCACACCGGAGACGATCGGCGACCGCGCCTCGGCGGCCACGATCATCCGCTTCACGCTCCCCGAGGACGTGACGCACGACGACGTCCCGTCCGTCGCCGGGACGATGACGGACGGCGGGAACCGCCGGGTGGAGATCAGCACCCAGGATCCGATGCCTGCGCTGGGCGTACTGGCTTCCTGGGCCGCGCAGCGCGGCTACCCCCTCGCCGACATCTCGGTCCACCGATCGAGCCTGGAGGAGATCTACCTCCGGCTTACCGAGGAGGCCTCATGACCGCGCCAGCCATCGCCGTACACCAGATCAAGTACGACCTGCGGGTCTTCCTCCGCGATCCCGCGGCCAGGGTGTTCACGTTCATCATGCCCGTGATGCTGCTGGTGGTCTACTGTTCGATCTTCGCGAACAGCAAGCTCGGCACCGGCGCCGCGGCGATCAGCTACCGGCAGTACTTCGTGCCGCGCATCGTCGCCCAGGGCATCACCGGAGCCGCGCTCACCAACCTGGTGTACATCGTCGTCACCAAGCGCGAAAACGGCGCGCTCAAACGCCGCCGGGCCACGCCGGTACGCGCGTGGATGCTGATCACCAGCGAGGTCGCGACCGCGATCATGACCGCGGTGGCGATCGTCGTTGCGCTGGTCCTGATCGCGGCGTTCGCGTACGGGGTGAAGCTGACCGGGTTGCAGGCGGCCGAGGTGGCCGGCGCGACGTTCCTCGGCACGGCGGCGATGTCCGCCCTCGGCTTCGCGGTCACCACCTTCATCCCGTCCACCGAGTCGGCCGGCCCCGGCGTCACGCTCGTGACGTTCATGCTGTACGCCGTTTCCGGCGTGTACTTCCCCGAGACGCTGCTGCCGCACTGGGTACGGGATATCGCCCAGGTGTTCCCGGTACGGCCGCTCGCGACGATCGTGCAGCACGCGTACGCTCCGGCGTCCGGCCATCCGAACCAGCTCATCTGGCAGTTCCTGGAACTCGCGGCCTGGGGAGTCGGCGGGATCGTGATCGCCGCCAGCCGTTTCTCCTGGGTGCCCCGCCACGAACTGGAGCGCTGACACCTCAGGATCAGAACCCGGCCGGCGGCCCTGCTTCCTTACCTGGAAGCCGGGCCGCCGGCCTTTGCGTCGATGCGGCTAAGCGGTCCGCTGCGAGAAAGGCAGTACCCGCAGGGAGTCTTTAAGCCGCTGACAAGCGCCCCCCAACCTGCGGATGCGCAGATAAGCACTAGCGGGTGGCCTCCGGAGCGGTCAGCCGCCAGGAGGTGGCACTGCTATGTCCGAGGCCGCGATTGAGACATCCGGCTTGAGCAAGACCTACCACGCGCCACACGAGGACGTGGTGGCGGTGGACCAGCTTTACCTGAGGGTTGAGCGCGGGGAGGTGTTCGGCCTGCTCGGCCCCAACGGCGCGGGGAAGTCCACCACGGCGGGCATGCTCACCACCCGCATCAAGCCGACCGGCGGGGTGGCGATGGTCGCGGGCATAGACGTCGGCCGCTATCCGGTAGCCGTCAAAGAGCGCATCGGCGTGGTGACCCAGCACAACACCCTTGACCGCCAGCTCACGATCAGGGAGAACCTGGAGTTCCGCGGCCGGTACACGGGTCTCAGCACCCGGAAGGCGCGGGCCAGAGCCAACGAGCTGCTGGAGATCTTCGGCCTGGGCGGCCGGGCCGCCGGCCGGGTGACCGGGCTCTCGGGTGGTCTCGCGCAGCGCGTGCTCATCGCCCGCGCGCTCGTGCACCGGCCGGACATCCTGTTCCTCGACGAGCCGACCTCCGGCCTCGATCCGCAGACCAGGGTCAGCCTGTGGGAGATCCTCCGGACGATGCGCGCGGAGGGCCAGACGATCTTGCTCACCACGCACTACATGGAGGAGGCGGAGAACCTCTGCGATCGCATCGGCATCATCGACCACGGCAACATGCTCGCCTGTGACACCGTGGACGGCCTCAAGGGCATGACCGGCACGGACACCCTGGTCACCATGCGGTTCAGCGGCGACGAGGAGGACATCTCCCGGATCCGCCGGGAATTCGAGGCCGCCGATGAGGTCGTCGCCCACTCCGGCGCGGTGCGGATCAGGACGCGGCACGCCGAGCAGACTCTCGCCCAGGTGATCCCCGCCGCGGTCGACGCCGGGCTGTCGCTGTGCGACTTCGAACTGCGCCCGCCGAGCCTCGAGTCAGTCTTCATCGCTTTGACTGGTAGGGAGTACCGCGAATGACAACCATCTCACCAGCGGTAGTGACGCCGGCCGCGCCGAGGGCGCCAGGCGCCATCCGGCCGCGGGCCGTGCTGCACACGACGGGGGCCCTGCTCGCCCGCGATTTCCGGGTGCTCGGCCGGGAACTACCGGCTTTCCTGGTGCGCGTGACGGTCCAGCCGGTGCTGTTCGTGTTCGTGTTCGCCGTCGTCCTGCCGAAGCTCAGCGGCGGCCCCGGACTCGGCAGCTTGTTCGGCGCGACGTCGAGCACGTCCAGCGCCGCCTCGTCGTTCTCGACGATCCTGGTCCCTGGCATGGTCGCGTCGGCCATCTTGTTCCAGGGCCTGACCGCGGTGACCGCACCGCTGGTGCTCGAGCTCTCGTACACGCGTGAGATAGAAGACCGCGTTCTCGCGCCGATCCCGGTCTGGGTACTGGCGATAGAGAAGATCATCGCGGGAGCTATCCAGGCCATCTTCGCCGCGGCCATCGTGTTCCCCCTCGTCATGGTCATCCACGCGCGGGGGCAGGCGCCGACGATGGACTTCCACCAGTGGCCGCTGCTGATCGTGGTGGTGCTGCTGGCCGCGCTGTTCTCGTCCGCGCTCGCCCTGCTGGTCGGGACCGTCCTCGAGCCCAGGCGGGTGAGCATCGTCATCAGCATCGTCATCGTCCCCATGACGCTGCTCGGGTGTGTCTACTACCCGTGGTCGGAACTCAGCTCGATGCGCTGGCTCCAGTTCATCACGCTGTTCAACCCGCTCGTCTACATCAGCGAAGCCCTGCGGGCCACGCTGACGCCAGGCACCCTGCACATGCCGGTATGGGTGCTGCTGACCGTGATCGGCGGCGGAGTCCTGCTGGTGACCGCCGCATCCGTCCAGACGTTCACCAGCCGGCTGGTGGACTGACGGCCGTGATGAAGTCTCCGCTCGCCACACATGCGTCATTTGTCGCGATTCCGGATTGCTTCGTCGGCCGCGATCGCGAACTCACCGAGATAGCGCGGCTGCTCGCGCGCTCCCGGCTCGTCACGTTGACCGGGCCGCCCGGTTCGGGGAAGACCCGCGTCGCCATGGAGTTCGCCGCCCGCGGCGAGCTGACCGAGGTGGTGTGCCTCGACGTCAGCGAGTCCGGGCCGGATGCGCTGACCACGGCGGTGACCGAGACCGTCAGCCTCGGCGATCCGGAACTGCTCATCCTCGACGGCTGCGACCGGGCCATCGACGCCTGCGTACGGATCCTGCCGCGAGTCCTGCGCGACAACCCCGCGCTGCGCGTGCTGGTCACCAGCCGGGAAGCGCTGCGGATCGGCGGCGAAACCGTGTACCGGCTCGGCCCGCTGAGCACCGACGACGCCCTCCAGCTTTTCCTGGCCCGGGCCGGTGAGCGCAACCCGGGCGTCGCGCACGCGCCCGCCGAGCCGCTCGGGCTCATCTGCGCGCAACTCGATGGCCTGCCGCTCGCCGTCGAACTCGCCGCCGCGCGTGCCGGGGTCATGTCCGTGAGCGAACTCGCCGCACGGCTGGCCGACCGGATTGACGTTCTCGCCGGGGGCGATCGCAGCGCGCCGGCCCGCCAGCACAGCCTCGCCGCCGCGATCGAGTGGAGCTGCGAGATGCTGGGCGGCTCTGAACGCGACCTGCTGGCCAGGCTCGCCATCTTCGCGGGCCCGTTCTGCCTGGAGGACGTCGAGCAGGTCTGCACCGATTCCGGTCTCAGCCACTCCGCCGCCCTCGACGGCATCGCCACCCTCATCTCGAAATCGCTGCTGGAATGCGAGATCTCCGAGCACGGCACGCGGTACGCGCTGCTCGGGGCGATCCGACGCTACGTGCGATCCGCGGACGGGCGCTGGGATGACGCGCTGTGGCTACGGTACGTGCGGTGGTGCACCGACATCGCCGAACGCCGGTGCGAGTCCGGCGGCGCGGCCGGCCTGGCGGCCCGGCTCGACGGGATCGAGGCGAGAGAGGACGACCTGCGGGCGGCGCTGACCTGGTGCGAGACCCACGGACGGATCGCCGAAGGGCGGCGTCTGGCCGCCGCGCTCGCCGGGTTCTGGCTGGTCCGCGGCCGCCTCGCCGAGGGCCGCGATCATCTCGCGGCGCTGCTGGGCGATGGCCCGCTGGCAGTGCTAGCGGGGCCGGCGGGGCCGGCTGGGGCCGCCGATGCGGGCGATCCCGCGGCTACCGGCAGGCTGCTGACCGAGTACGGCGTCCTGCTGTGCGCTCGCGGCGAATTCGACGCAGGCCGGGATGCGGGCCAGCGCGCGCTGGCGGCGGCACACCCCGCCGGGGCCGACGCGGCCGGCACCGGGGCAGCGGCCGGCACCGGGGCAGCGGACGACACCCGGGCCGCGCACGACACCCGGGCCGCGCACGACCACCAGGCGGCGCTCGACACCGGGGCAGCGGACGAAACGGGGGCGGCGCGGGCGCACCTCCTGCTCGCGCTCATCGACATGGCTACCGGACGGGCGTCCGGCACCAGGATGCTCGACCGGCTCGCCACGGCGGTGGGCGACAGCGACTCATGGTGGCCCGGCATCGCGCTCGCCATGATGGGCTACGCGCGGTGGCACGCCGACCGGCTGGCCGCCGCCCGGCGCGCGTGCGCCGCGTACACCGCGGCCGCCGCGACCAACGATCCGGCGGGGGTTGCGGCCGGCCTTATCGCACTGGGCCGGGTATGCGCGGACCAGGGCGACCTGGAGAACGCCTCGCGGATGCTGCGCCAGGGGCTGGACCTGTCCCGAGAGCTCGGCTACGTGGCCGGCATCGTGCAGGCACTGCATGGGCTCGGCCAGCTCGCCCGCAGCCAGGGAGAGCGGGCGCAGGCCAGGCAGTTGCTGGACGAGGCGGTGGCCGCCGCTACGGCGGCGGATTCCCCGATGATCCTCGCGCCCTGCCTGAACGGGCTGGCGGCCGCGCTGCTTGAGGACGGTGAGCTGGGCGAGGCGAGGAAGCGCTTCCGTGACGTCCTCGCGCTTGGTGAGCCCGCCACGCCGCTGGAACTCGCGTCGGCGCTGCTCGGGCTCAGCCGGTCGGATCAGATCTGCGCGGCCCTGTCCCAGGCGGCTTCGCTGGCCGAGGAGGCGGCGACCGTCGCCCAGCGGGCGGGCAGCCGGGCACTGACCGCACGGGCCATCCACGCGCTGGGAATCATCGCCCGCCGCCAGGGCAATTATGCCGCGGCCCGGGCCATGCTGCGGGAATCCCTGGAGATGCGTGCCGAGATCGGCCTGATGCCCGAGGTCGCGGCCTGCCTGGAGGCTCTCGGCGGGCTGGCCGCGGAGGAGGGCCGGGCCGGGCTGGCCGGGCGGATCATGGGCGCCGCATCCGGGCTCCGGCAGAACCTCGGCACCGTCCGCGGCGGCACCGAGCAGTGCGAGTACGACGCCGACCTGCTCCTGCTCCGGTCGGCCGGCGCCTGGCCGGAGTACGAGCAAGCGTTCGCGCAGGGCCAGCAGGAGCCACTGGGCGACGTTCTCGCCTGGCTCGCGCGGCAGTCCGGGCCCAGGCGGCGCGCGGCTGCTGGGTGGGCCGGGCTGACCCGATCCGAAGAGCAGGTGGCGCGACTGGCCGCCGCCGGGCTCACCAACCGCCAGATCGGCAGCCGGCTGTTCATTTCACCGCGCACGGTGCAGACTCACCTGTCGCATGTGTTCGCCAAGCTGGGAGTCACCTCCCGGCGCGAACTCTCCGACCAGGCGGCCGCACGCTCGGAACATCTCAGCGCGGCGGCCGGCCTGGAACCACTCCAGGCGATCGGCCTTCAGATGGCGGTCGCCGACGCGAGCGGGGAAGGCCGGTTCGCGTAATGGCACAGGTTCTCATCATCAACCCGCCGAACTCGAGCAGCGTGATGGACACCGTGGCCTGCACGGTGACGCACCCCGACGAGCTCACCGACTGGGCCAACGTGCCGAGCCTGGGCGCGCTCACGCTGGCCTCGGCGCTCACCGACATCCCCGGCATCACCCCGGTGTACCTCGACGGAACCGTCGTTCCGTGGCACGAGCTGCTCGGCTACATAGCGGAGAACGCCGCGGACATCTTCGCCGTCGGGATCAGCGTGCTGACCGCGAGCTACGAGGCCGGCCTGCAGCTGCTCGAGCACGTCAAGCAGGTTCAGCCGCGGGCCTGGACGATCCTGGGCAACGACCACTTCACCGCGCTCGCCGAAACCTGCCTCACCCACCATCGCGACTGCGTCGACTACGGTTTCGCGGGCAACGAAGTCGTCGGCCCGTTCCGCGCCCTGATCGCCGACCTGTACCACGACCGGCTGCGCTCCCCCGAGGCCTATCCGGGCCTGGCGGCATGGGTCGCGGACCGCGTGGTGCTGACCCCGCAGCGGCCGGAGCCGGTATTCACCGCCCAGCGGTACGAGCTGATCGACGCGGTCTTCCCGCATTCGGAGTACTACACGCGCAACTTCCGCGCCAGGGTCGGGCCGCGCATGCGGGAACTGATGGCAGCGGAGGTGAGCAGCGGCGTCCCGGTGGAATTCGCCAGGGGCTGCATCAAGTTCAGCCGCGACGACGCGTGCACATTCTGCTCGATCCAGTACGGCGGCATGTGGCGCAACAGCCTGGACAATCCCGATCACGCGTGGGACATGCTGCGCCGCGCCACCGAGGCGGGCTACGACTACCTCTCGGTGACGGCCGACGAACTGCCGCTCACCTTCGGCAGCCTGCTCCGGCAGATGGTCCAGAACCAGCCGGACTGGTGGACCGCCGCCGAATCGGAGCGCCCGCTGCTGGCCGGGTACGCCAGGGCCGACGGCATCGCCAACCCCAGGCATGCGGCGATGCTCAGGGACCTGAACATCCGGTACATCATGGTGGGCCTCGACGCCGGGGCGCCGCTGTCGCTGGCCGCCCTGAACAAGCCGCTCGCCCCCGCGACGGACACCGACCCGCGCCGGCGGGCGGAGCAGATGTTCCAGCACAACCTCGACGCGCTGCGCGCCGCCAGGGACGAGGGCTTGTTCCTGAAGGCCGGCTTCGTCGTCGGGCATCTCGGTATGACGCCTGAGCTGCTCAAGCTCAACACCGAGGCCATGTGCGCGCTGCTCGACAACGGGACGGGCGCTATCGCGTCCGTGGACATCGAAGTCCTGTCACCGGAGCCGGGTTCGCGCGACTACCAGTATCTCACCAACCCCGCGCTCGCCACGGCCGCCGCCCAGCGGCTGGGGCTCCCCATCGCGGATGACGACATCCGGTGCAGGGTGGCACGCGACCACGCGCACCTCGACGTGATCGACCGCGAGCAAGCGATGAGCGACTACGCCCTCGCACTGATGCCCGGATTGACGCTGGAAGACCTGGCCGAGGCGCGCGCCACCGTGCGGGCCCACGCCAGGGAGGCCGGCATCCTGGTCGGCGAATAGGAGGACCTACACCATGCGGCCAACCGACCTAAGCCACATTGGAATGGGGATACGCATACCGCGTAGAGCGACCCCTCCCGATATCGGCGCATATGCGCCACTTTGGCGGATGTGCGCGCCATATGGCTCAGCCACGATGGAATTGGCAATTGCTAAGGCCGGGGGGCGCGGGGGATGGCTTCCCCCCCATTTGAAAGGAGGGCAGCGTGTATTACACTTCACTGCTGGTAACCGTGACAGAATCCTGCACCGTCGGATGCCGTCACTGCGGTTATCTCGGCTCCGCGCGCAGCAAAGAGGCAACCGAGGACCAGATCGCTGACTGGGTGACGCAGGCCCTCGATTACGGCATACCGAACATCATCTTCACCGGTGGCGAACCATTCCAGCGTTTCAAGCTGCTGAAGGCGGGCGTGCGCGCGGCGTACGAGCACGATTCCCACCCTGGGATCTCGTCGTTCTCGAGCTGCTTCTGGGGGAAGAGTCCCGAGGTCGTCGACCAGATTCTCGATCAGCTTCCCGGGCTGACGCACCTGTACCTGAGCACCGACGTGTTCCATCAGGAGAAGGTCCCGGCCTCGTATGTCATGAACGTCATCGACGGGGCGATCCGCCACGACATCGCCGATATGACGCTGTGCGTCACCATAGCCGAAGACTCGGAAGAAGAGCAATTCCGCACCCTGTATCAGGGGTATGGCGACCGGCTGAGGTTCCACGTCGAGCGGGTGATACCGAGCCAGTTCACGAAGTCCTCGCTGCCACAGCAGCAGCTGAAGCCCATCGCCGAGAATTTCAGCACAGAATGCTACCTGAAAACGCCGCTCATAAACCCGGACGGCGATCTCTCTGCCTGCCATATCGCCAAGGTTGGCGCGCACCAGTCGCTCGATGACGAGGTTTATTTCCTCGGCAATCTGCACGGGGAGCCGTTCCGGGACATCATGAAGCGGTCCGAGGAGAATTACGAGTATCAGTTCCTGCGCGCCTTCGGCCCGCAGGGGGTGGCCCGGCTCGTCCAGCAATCGGAAAGCCTCCGCGCCTTTTTCGGCGATCGCACCTTCACTCGCGGCTGCGACCTGTGCTGCCGGGTCCTGCTGAACAAGAAGGGCAAGGCGGCGCTGCGCGAGTTCACCGGCGACGCCTACAACCGCGAGCTCATCGACTCGGTGCTGACCACCCGCTTCGGCGAGGACCGGCGAGGATAGGCAGGCGCCATGGACAAGCCCTTCATCGGCCTGCTGCCGGCCGCGGGCCGCGCCAGGCGGCTGGCGCCGCTTCGTTATCCCAAGGAACTGCTGCCGATCAGTTACGAACACGACGGCACGGGCGGAATGCGGGCGCGGGCGGTCGCGGAGTACGCCATCGAGGCGATCCGGCTCGCCGAGGTCGTCCGCCTGCTGCTCGTGGTGGCGCCGTGGAAGATGGACATCGTCAGCTACGTCGGCGACGGGCGCCAGTTCGGCGTCGACGTCGGCTATCTCTACCAGCAGGACGCCCGCGGGCTGCCGCCCGCGCTCGACCTGGCGAGTCCGTGGTGTCACGGCAGCCACACCGTGTTCGCGCTGCCGGACACGATCTTCGAGCCCAGGGACGCGCTGCGTACCCTCCGCGCGCTCTACCTTGACGAGCGTGCGGACCTGGCCCTGGCCATCTTCCCGACCCCGGAGCCGCACCGGCTCGGCCCGGTCGTGCTCGACGGGCGGCGGGTCGCCCGGGTGCTCGACAAGCCGGCTGTGCCGCCGGCCGCCAACACCTGGGCCGCGGGCATCTGGAACGACGACTTCACCGCGCTCCTGCACGAGCGGGCCACCGCGGCAGAAGAAGGACGGGAACCGGTGCTCGGCGACGTCTTCGAGCGGGCCATCCACGAAGGGATGCGGGTCGTGGGGCTGGAGTTCCGCGACGGCTCGTTCACCGATATCGGCACGCCGGACGGCATGCGGCGCTGCCTGGCCGGCACCAGGTCACCCGTGCTAGCGACCAACGGAGGCCGACGATGAAACTGCTGTTCTCGGCAGTGTGCCCCACCGGTTTCGGCGAGACGCTCATCGGTGTCTCCCTCGCGGACCAGCTGCGGAAGCTGGGGGTGACCAGCCACTTCATCATCGAGCCGCACGCGCTGCGGACGCTGGTGCGCTCCACCAAGGAGCCGGGCCACGCGTACACGGTCCTCGAACCGCAGATGGGCCCGCTGGCCAAGCTCCTCGTGGACGACGCCATCGCCACGTTCCGTCCGGACGCGATAGTGCTCGCCGACTACCTGACGCACTGCCGGGCGTTCACCCGCACGTACCACCTCGATCCGTGGTTCATCGAGTCCCACGGCGTGCCGGTGATCCCCATCGACATCTGGGAGCTGGAGAAGACCAGCTATCGCATCGACCTCGCCACCGACGACGTCACCGAGGTCAACGAGCATTTCCGTGACCTGCCCGCGCAGCTGCGGCCGGTGCCGCTCGCGCACCTCGAGCCGGACGGCACGTGCCGCGCTCGGCCGTTCCGCCTGTGGGATCGCGACGACCGGGTCAGCGCGCGGACCCGCAACCACCTGCGCACCACACTCGGCCTGGAGAAGCAGGACAAGCTCGTCATGCTGGCCACGGCCGCCTGGCAGCTGGGCAAAGGGATAAAGCACCGCAAGCAGGTGCTCCCGGTACGCGACGGCATGCCGCGGATTCTCGCGCACTACCTTCAGCAACTACCGCCGCGGACGCACTTCCTGCTGGCCGGGGAGGCACCCGACGCGCTGGCCGAACTGCCCGGTGACCGCATCCACCGGCTGCCTCCGTGCCTGCCCGAGCGGTTCGGCAACCTGCTCGGTGCGGCGGACGCGATCCTGTCCATGAACATCTCGGCCACCACGGTGACGCGGGCGGTGATGGCCGGCGTGCCGGCCATGGTGCTGAGCAACCGGTTCGACATCGCCGACCCCGAAGACGCGGAGAAGGCCGATGCCGACCTCGGCGGGTTCTCGCCGGTGGTACGCGAGAACCTGCCCGATGCCATGCCGCTGTACCCATTCCGGCTCTGGCCGCTCAGCTACTACCAGTTCCTCACCCCGCTGCTGACGGACAACCCCTACACCGGAGCGGTCACCCAGGCCGAGATCCTCGACGAGCAGGCGGTGACCGACGGCCTGACCCGGCTCCTGTACGACCAGCCGACCAGGTCCGAAGCGCTCGCCAGGCAGTCCGCGTACGCGGACCGGGTCCGTGCGCTGCCGGACACACCCACTGTGTTCAACGAGACCCTCCAGCAACTCGGGATTGGGATGACCTGACGTGAAACAACTCAGCCTGCACATCACGGACCTCTGCAACGAGAAATGCGGCTTCTGCGTCGTCGGTTCGCCGTTGGCGAAGTCCGACAGCGTCGTGTACTCGGACCTGGTCAGGTTCCTGGTCCAGAACGCCGACGAGGGCTTCGAAAGCGTCAACCTGCACGGCGGCGAGCCCACGATCCACCCGCGCCTGTTCGAGCTGCTCAACTTGATCAAGATGCTCGAATACCCGCAGACGCACATTCAGACGAACGCGAGGCGGCTGAAGAACCTGGAGTTCACCGAGAAGCTCGCCGCGCACGGCGTCACGCTGTGCATCGTCTCCATGCACGGCGCGACCGCGTCCATCCAGGACTGCCTCACCCAGACGCCGGGCGGCTTCAAGGAGACCATCGAGGGAATCCGCAACGCGCGGAAGGCCGGCATGGCGGTCAGCACCAACACGGTGCTCACCCGGATGAACATGGGACAGCTCGAGAACCTCTGCCGCCTGTGCCTGGACATGGGCGTCGAGCGCATCAACATCTCGAACCTGCACCCGGTCGGCAGTGGCTACTACGCACTGGACATGCAGGCGCCGACCGTGGCGGAGACCAAGCAGTACCTGCTCCCGGTGCTCGACCTGGTCACCAAGTACCCGGTCAAGATCACGCTCGAGGGCTTCCCGCTGTGCCTCGTCCATCCGTACGAGCAACTGGCCATCGAGGACGGCACCCGGTTCATCCGCATGATGTACCGGGGCGGCGTCTCCGACAGCTACGACGACTACATGGCCGAAGTGCACCGCGAGTACGGCCCGCCGTGCGAGGGCTGCGCGCTGCGGCCGGCCTGTACCGGCGTCTACCACGAATACGCCGAACGACGCGGCTGGGACGGCTTCGGACTCGAGACTGCGCCAGCGGGGCCGGCGGTGCCGGCGGGCCAAACGGCGGCCGTGTAAGCATAGGCAGGACGGCATGAAGACAGACGGGATCTTCATCAACGCGCTGGGTACCTACCTGCCGGAGCTGGTCCCCGCCGAGGCACCCGAGGAAGGCGGCATGACCGGCGCCGCGGTGGCCGGCGACACGCCGGCCGTGACCATGGCGCTCGATGCCACCCGCCAGGCACTGGACCGGTGGGGACAGGGCACCGAACTGCTCGCCCTGCTGCTGTTCGTGGAGGTCAACCACCCGGGTCCCGACTCCTGGCCGCCGCACGCCTACCTCCAGCGGCACGCGACCGGCGGGCACGTCCTCGCCGCCGGCATCCGCCAGGGCTGCAACGGGTTGTTCGGCGCGCTGGAACTGGCGGCGGGCCATCTCCAGGCGCTGCCGGCCGGGAAGGCCGCGGTGATCACGACCGCGGACAACGTCGGGTCCTCGCTGCTCGACCGGTGGACCGCGCTCGACGGCTACTGCATGGGCGACGGCGCCACCGCGCTGGTGCTCAGCCGGACACCCGGCTTCGCCCGGCTCTGCTCGGTCACCTCGACCACCGTCGCCGAGCTGGAGGGCCTGCACCGCGGGGACGAGCCGCTGCATCCCTCCAACGTCATCACGGGCCAGCCGACCAACTTCCAGCGGCGCGGCGATGAATTCATCCTCAAGGGCGGCTTCACGACGGACCTGGCCATCCGGATGGTCAAAACCGTGGTCGACGTGGCCATGCGCGCACTGGACGAGGCGGGCATCGGCATCGCCGACGTGACCAAGCTGGTCCTGTTCAACGGGCCATGGCACGAGATCGAGGTCTACCTCGACTCCCTCGGCCTGCCCGCCGAGCGGACGACCTGGGAGTGGGGCCGCGGGATCGGCCACTCCCCCAGCGACCACGTGCTCGCGATCGACCACCTGCTCAGCCACGGCGAACTCGCCCCCGGCGATCATCTCCTGGTCTGCGGCACCGGTCCTGGCCTGAACCTCGCCGCCGCGGTCATCGAGATCCTGGAGGCACCGGCGTGGGTGTGACCGCAGTGCCTGATCAGCCTGGGCCTCCGGCCGCGGCGCCGATCGCCATCGTCGGAATGGCGTGCCGCTTCCCCGGCGGCATCTCGACGCCGCAGGCCCTCTGGGACTTGCTGATCGACGGCCGGGACGCCCTCGACGAGATCCCGGCGCAGCGATGGGGGGCATACCGGGTACCCCGCGACACGACCAGGCGCGGCGGTTTCCTGACCGACATCGCGGGGTTCGACGCGGAATTCTTCCAGATCACGCCCCGTGAAGCGGAACTCATCGACCCGCAGCAGCGCCTGGTGCTCGAGGCCACCTGGGAAGCGCTTGAGCACGCCGGGATACCGCCGCACGCGCTGGCCGGCACCGACGGCGGCGTGTTCATGGGAGTGGGATCCGACGACTACGGCAGGCGGCTGCTTGAAGACCTGCCGCGGATCGAGGCGTGGACCGGCATCGGCGCGTCCTGCTGCGCGGTCGCGAACCGGGTCTCCTACCTGCTGGACCTCAACGGCCCCAGCTTCACCACGGACGCGGCCTGCGCGTCCTCGCTGGTCGCCGTCCACCTGGCGTGCACCGCGCTGCGCGCGGGCGAGACCTCCGTGGCGATCGCCGGCGGGGTCAACGTCATCGCCGCGCCCGGCCTCACCATGGTCCTCGACGCCGCCGGGGCGATCTCGCCGGAGGGCAGGTCGATGCCGTTCGACGCGACCGCCAACGGCTACGTGCGCGGCGAAGGGGCCGGCGTCGTCGTCCTCAAGCGGCTGGCGGACGCGCGGCGCGACGGCGACCGCGTCCTGGCCACGATCAGGGGCAGCGCCGTCAGCCACGACGGCCGCACCAACGGCATCATGGCGCCGAACGGCGAGGCCCAGGCGCACGTGGCCCGGCTGGCGCTGCGGCAGGCGGGTATCGCCGCGACCTCGGTCGGCTACGTGGAGGCACACGGGACCGGCACCCGCCTCGGCGACCCCATCGAGGCCGCCGCGCTGAGCTCCGTCTACGGTGCGCACCGCCCGGCCGATCAGCCGTGTCTGATCGGCTCCGTGAAGTCGAACATCGGGCACCTTGAGGCCGCGGCCGGCGTGGCCGGCCTGATGAAGGCCGTCCTGGTCCTCCAGCATCAGGAAATCCCGCCGCAGGCCGGATTCGGCACGCCCAATCCAGCAGTGCCCTGGGACGAATCCGGCCTGCGGGTCACCCAGCACCACACGCCGTGGCAGCGCAACGGCCACCCCCGGCGGGCCGGGGTGTCCAGCTTCGGCTACGGCGGCACGGTCAGCCACGTCGTGCTCGAGGAAGCACCGGCCGCCGTGACGACGGCACCCGCGGAGCCGTCCGGCCCAGCGATCTACCCGCTGTCCGGCGCCACGCAGGACCAGGTGCGCGCCCAGGCAGGCCAGCTCGCGACCCTGCTCGCGGCCGACCCGAGCACGCCCGCGCTCGCCGACGTGCGGCACACGCTCTGGCAGCGGCGGACGCATCTGCCCGCCCGGGCCGCCATCGTCGCCGCGGACCGCGCCGCGCTCCGCTACGAGCTGCGCAAGCTCGAAGCGGATCAGCCCGCCGCCGCGACCGTCACCGGGACGGCGCATGACGAGCAGCACGCCGTCTGGGTGTTCTCCGGGCACGGCTCGCAGTGGACCGGCATGGGCCGGGAACTGCTCGCCGCCGAGCCCGCGTTCGCCGCCGTCGCCGACGTGATCGACCCGGTGTTCCTCGCGGAGTCAGGGATCTCGGCCCGCCAGTTGCTGCTCGACGACGAGCTCACCGACGTCGACCGGATCCAGTCGGCCATCTTCGTCATGCACGTGGGCCTCGCCGCCGTGTGGCGGGACCTGGGACTGCACCCCGCGGCCGTCATCGGTCACTCGGTCGGCGAGGTCGCCGCGGCGGTGAGCGCGGGAGTCTTCGGCCTCGCGGACGGCGCCCGGCTGATCTGCCGCCGGTCCAAGCTGCTGCGCCGGGTCGCCGGCGCTGGCGCGATGGCGATGGTCCAGCTCCCGTTCGACAAGGTCATGGACCTGCTCGGCGACCAGGGGGAGGTCACCCCGGCGGTGGAGTCGTCGCCGGGCTCCACGGTCGTCTCGGGCAGCCCTGCGGCGGTCAAGGCGTTCCAGGAACGCTGCGCGCAGGACGACATCGTGGTCCGGCCGGTCGCCTCCGACGTCGCGTTCCACTCGCCGCAGATGGAGCCGCTGCTCGCCGACCTGGCAGCGGCGGCGCACGACCTCGCTCCGGCGCCGCCGGAGATCCCGCTGTACACGACCGCCTTGGCTGACCCGCGAGAAGACCCACCGCGCGACGGGACGTACTGGGCCGCCAATCTGCGCAACCCGGTGCGCCTGGCTGCCGCCATCCGCGCCGCAGCGGACGATGGACACAACATCTTCCTCGAGCTGTCGCCGCACCCCGTGGTCGTCCACTCGATCAGCGAGACGCTGGCCGATGGGCAGGAGGACACGTTCGCCACCGGATCGCTGCGGCGCGGCCAGCCGGAGCGCGCGACGCTGCGGCTCAGCCTCGGCGCGCTGTACTGCCATGGCTGCGCGGTCGACACCGCCCGGCTCGGCGCGGGCGGCTCCCTGGTCACGCTGCCGCCCATGGCGTGGCGTCATCACCGGCATTGGAAAGATCAAGGCGAGGCTCCTAACGACGGGGGTGCTCGTTTCCACGACGTTGCTTCGGCCGCTTTGCTTGGCGCGGAGGTGGCTCTCGCCGACGCGACCGCGCCGCGGGTCTGGCGGACCCGCCTGGACTACGACAGCCGGCCCTACCCGGGCACGCACGAGGTCCTTGGCACGGAAATCGTGCCGGCCGCCGTGCTGCTGAATACGTTGTTCGCCGCGGCTGGCCAGCGCCGGCTGGCCGGCGTCCGGTTCCTGGCCGCGCTGCCGGCCACCGATCCGCGGGAGATCCAGGTGCTCGACCGGGACGGTGCGATCACCCTGGCCGCGCGGCCCGCCGAAGCTCCCTGGCAGATCCACACCACGGCGACGCGCGACGACACGGAGCGGCCGGCCCCCCCGCTCGACGTGTCCGGGTGCACGCGCCAGCTCGCGCCGGACAGCGTGGTGCAGCGGCTGAGCGCCCTCGGCATCGCCGGCGTCGGCTTGCCCTGGACGGTGACGGAACTGGCCGCCGGTGACGGGGAACTGACCGCACAGATATCGCTCGACGATGACGGCGCCGGCGACGACGTCGCGTGGGCGCGGCTGGTCGACGCGGTGACGTCCCTGGTACCGCTGCTCACCGACGACGCCGGGCTCCGGCTCGTGTCGGGCATCCGGCGGATCGCGCTGGACGGCCCGCCCCCCGCGGAGGCCGTCGTCCAGCTGCGTGACCACGGCGACGAGGACGGGGTCGACGCCGTTGTCGCCGCCGCCGACGGCACGGTGCGCGGGTTCGTCGAGGGCCTGCGGATGCTGCCGGTCGACGGCGCCACGGACAGCGTCGCGGACCTGGCCAGCGTCGCGGACCCGGCCCGCCTCGTGCACCAGGTCGAGTGGCGGCGCCTCGCCGACACCGAGGCCAGCCGGGAACTGCGGTCACTGACCCTGGTCGGTCCTGACTCCGCGCTGCGCCGGGCGCTGATCCGTCAGGCGGACGCCGGCGGCATCCCGTGCCAGACCGCCCCCGCGCCCGAGTTCATCGACCTGGACGCGGACCTGGACGACCGCGACGCGGTCCTCGTGCTCGGCCCCGACGCCGGAGCCGTGGGCCCGCCCGTCATGGCGCACGCGGCCGCGGCGGTCGCGGATCCCGTGCTCGACGACGCGGCCCTGCTCGACGCGATGCTCGACGACATAGCCGTGCTCAATGACACAGCCGTGCTCGATGACACAGCGGCGCTCGATGACACAGGCGCGGTCGCCGCGGCGGCGGAGCAGTCGACCTGGCGGCTCGCGCGGACCGCGCAGCTGATCGCGGGCGCGCCGCGGGCCCGGCCGCCGGTGCTGTGGTGCGTGACGGAGGGCGTGCGCGAATGCGCCTCGATCGCGTGCCTGCCGCAGGCGCCGCTGTGGGGCCTGGGGCGGATCGTCGCGGGCGAGCACCCCGACCTGTGGGGCGGGATCATCGACTGCGATCCCGCCGATCCGGCGGCCGCGGCCGCCGCCGTGCTCACCGAGCTTCGCGCGGGCAGGGAAGCCGACGTGCTCGCGCCCCGTGGTCAGGTAACCGAGGCCGCCCGGCTGGTCCCCGCCACCGGCGAGCCGAACCGGCCGGCGCTGCGGTGCCGCCCGGACGCCACGTACCTGATCACCGGCGGGCTCGGCGTGCTCGGCCTGGAGGTGGCACGGTGGCTGGCCGGCCGGGGTGCCCGCCGGCTCGTCCTGGTCTCCCGGACGCCCATGCCCCCGCGCGGCGAGTGGGCCGCTGGTGAGCACCGGGTGGAACTGATCCGGGAGCTCGAAGCCCTCGGCGTCACCGTGCGGACCGTCGCGGCCGACATCACCGACGCGGCCGCGGTCACCGCGGCGCTGAGCGACGACGCGCTCGGCCTGCCGCCGATCCGCGGCGTGGTGCACGCGGCCGGCGTGCTGGACAGCCGCCTGCTGGACGGCCTGGACCAGGACTCCCTGCACCGCGTCATGGCGCCGAAGGTCGCCGGCGCGCTCGTCCTTGACCAGCTCTTCCGGGCGGGCAGCCTCGACTTCTTCGTGCTGTTCTCCTCGTTCGGCCAGTTCCTCGGGCTCGCCGGGCAGTCCAGCTACGCGCCAGCGAACAGTTTCCTCGACGCCCTCGCCAAACGGCGCGAGGACGCGCTGAGCCTGTCCTGGACGTCCTGGCGCGACCTCGGCATGGGGGCGAACGAGGTGGTCGCCAGCGAACTGCGCGAGCGCGGCATCGGCGACATCGGCGCTGCCGAGGCCTTCGGTGCCTGGGAACATGCCTGGCGGCAGGACGTCCGGCACGTCTGCGTCTTCCCCACGCTGGAGCGCGACGACGAGGTCACGAGCGCCCCGGTGCTCCGGGAGCTGGAGTTCGGCAAGGTCACGGCCGAGCCGGGTACGGACGCGTCGGCAGATCAGATACTGACCGGCCTGGCTGGCGAAGAACTGCATGTCGTTCTGATAAAAGAGGTCTCCCGCATTATCGGGGCGGAACTGCGGCTGGCCGCGGACGACCTGGACGCGCGGGCACCGCTGACCGCGCTCGGCCTCGACTCGGTGATGACCGTGGCCATCCGGCGCGCGCTGGAGAAGCGGTTCCGGATGCCGCTGCCCGCCACGTTGCTGTGGAACCGGCCGACCGTCAGCTCGATCGCGGGCTACCTCGCCGAGCGGCTGACCTGATGCGTTACGAAAGCCTGTTCATCGCCGGCCTCGGGTCATACCTGCCCAGGGCGGTCCCTGTCGAGGACGCGATCGCGCAGGGCAGGTACGACCGCGAGGATCAAGACAGCAGCGGCCTGACCTCGATCGCCGTCGCCGGGCCGGACGACTCGCAGCCGGGCATGGCCGCCGCGGCCGGCCGCGTCGCGCTGGCGCGGTCCGGCTACCGCGGCTCTGACGTCAGCCTGCTGCTGCACGCGGTCACCGCCTACAACGGCCTGGACGGCTGGAACGCCGGCTGCTACCTCCAGCAGGAGATACTGGGCGGCAGCGGGCTGTCGTTCGAGATCAGGCAGCTGTCCAACGGCGCGGTCGCCAGCATCGAGCTGGCCGCCGCCTACCTGGCCGCCACCCCGGGAAGCGGTGCGGCCATGATCACCGCCGCCGACCAGTTCGGCGAGCCCGCCTGGGACCGGTGGCGCACCACCTGGGGCCTGGTGTACGCCGACGGCGCGAGCGCGGCGGTGATCTCGCAGGAAAGCGGGTTCGCCCGGGTCCTGTCCGCCGTCACGGTCAGCGACCCGGGACTGGAAGGACTGCACCGGGGCGGGCTGCCGTTCGGTCCGTGCCCGGACGCCGGTGACTACCCGATCGACTTCCGGGCGCGTGCGCTCGACTACGGCGATATCAGCGCGGCCACCGGCCGGATCTCGGCCGGGCTGCGGACCGCGGTGACGACCGCCGCGACCGAGGCCGGCCTGAAGGTGGACGAGGCGGACCACTACATCGTGCCGAGCTTCGGCCGGGAGTTGCTCCGCCAGCAGTGCCTCGACGTGCTGGGCATCGGCATCGAGCGTTCCACCTGGAGCTGGGGCTCGGCGATCGGGCACATGGGCGCCGCCGATCAGTTCGCGTCGCTCACCTACCTGAGCGAAGCCGGCCGCCTGAATCCCGGCGACCGCGCGCTGATCATCGGCATCGGCGGAGGTTTCAACTGGACCTGCGTCGTACTCGACATCGTCGACCACCCAGCCTGGACGTACTTATCCACTGAGGGAGTCCTCCCCCAGACCCCCTAGCCAGAAGGAGGAGCGATGACCGGAGAACAGACCCTTGCCCGTCTCACGGAGTTTTTCGGCCGCGGCATGACCGACGCGGGAGAACTCACGCCAGATGCCTCGCTGCACGATCTCGGCGTGCTCAACTCGCTCGCCATGGCCCGTCTCGTCGCCTTCATCAGGAACGACCTGGGTGTCGAGATCCCGTCGCGCGCCCTCACCGGCGCCAATTTCCGCACGCTGAACGAGATCACCGCCCTGGTCCAGTCGGCGCAGACCGCCACCCGTTAACCTCCGCCACAGGCCCGCGACTCGCCCGATTTGTGCGCCATGTCCCCAACCGCGATCACCTTTGCCGAGACGTAAGCGTTCCGGAACAACGTGTGCTCACGGCGCGTCGCGCGGTGCGGCTGTGACAGGCAGCTCGCCCGGCGGGCCTGCGGCAGGCCCGATCGGCGTCGGTCAACGTGGCGGATTGCCCCTTCGTGGTAACGGGACCCCTGCTTACGAGGGTCGATCCACCGCAAAGGGGTAATCTTCCACGTTGCTGACGGGACTGCCGATGCGCTCCTATCCCAGTTGCCGCACACTGCACTCCAGGCACAGGCTGCGCGCGCCCCCAGGCCCGTTGACCGGCACGGCCACGAGCACCTCTGGGCGACTTCAGTAACACCAGGCGGACCGGGAGCTGGTTGATGCCGTTGGTGAAGTTCGAGCGGTGCCGCACGGGTTGCCCGGCGAGTGCGATGCCGGGCATCCGTTCGGCCAGCGTGGTGAACAGGACGCGCAACTGGAGTACCGCCAGGTGCCTGCCGAGGCAGAAGTGCGGTCCGCCGCCGCCGAACCCCAGGTGCGGGTTGGGATCGCGGCCGATGTCGAAGGTCTCCGGGTCGGCGAACACGTCCTCGTCCCGGTTCGCCGAGGAGTAGAACACGACGACCTTGTCCCCTTCGGCGACCGGCTGTCCGCCGATCTCGGTGTCGCGGGTCGCGGTCCGGCGGAACATGTTCACCGGGCTCACCCAGCGCACCACCTCTTCGGCCGCGGACGCGGCGAGGCCGGGCTCGGCGAGCAGCCGCCGCCACTGGGCGGGGTGCTCGAAGAACGCCAGCATTCCGCCGGCCGCGGCGTTGCGGGTGGTCTCGGTGCCGGCCACGGCCAGCATCAGCATGAACATGTCGAACTCGTCGGTGGTCAGCGACTCGCCCTCGCCGTCCTTGCCGAGCAGCCTGGTCACTATGTCGTCGCACGGGTTCGCGTTCCGCTGCGTGGCCAGGTCGTTGGCGTACAGGTAGTACTCGAGTGCGGCGTCCCGCATGACGCTGGCCGCCTGGGCACCGGCGCAGGGAATGTACTCGTCGCCCGCGTATCCGGCGAGCTGGTTCGACAGCCGGAACAGGCGGGGACGATCCGCAGCCGGGATACCCATCAGCTCGCACAGCACCTGGAGCGGCAGGGGCGCCGCGATGTCCCGGACGAAATCCGCCGCGCCGCGCGGTGCCACGGCGTCGAGCAGCGCGTGACAGATACGCTGGATGTCCGTCTCCATCCGGGCGACCATCTTCGGCGTGAACACCCGGCTGACGAAGCCGCGCTGCCTGGTGTGCCGCGGCGGGTCCATGTTCAGCATCATCAGCCGGTGCGCTTCGACGTCCTCGTCCGGCAGCTCGTCGAACAGCGCGAGCCGCCGGTGGGAGGAGAACAGGCCGGGATGCCGGGACACGTACTCGACGTCCCTGTGCTTGGTAACCGCCCAGAAGCCCGGGCGCCCGGCGTGCCAGTAGACCGGCGCGTTCGCGCGCAGCCACGCGAGCGCCGGGTACGGGACGCCGCCACGGGCGTAGGAGTCCTCGTCGGTCAGGCTGATCTCGTCGGCTCGCACGTCAGATCATCTGCGCGATCTGGTCGGCGACCGCGGCCGGCGAGGGCTGCGCCGCGATCTCTTCCCGCAGGTCCGCAGCCGACTTACGCACCGTGTCGTCGGACAGTACCGCCGAGACCGCGTCGGTGAACTCGCTGGTTCCCACGTCCGCCCAGCCGAGAGACCGGCCGGCGCCGGCGGCTTCGAGCTTGACGCCGCAGGTGAGCTGATCCATCGCGCCGGATACGATCACCTGCGGCACGCCGAACGAGGCAGCGGTGAGCATGGTGCCCCCGCCGCCCTGGTGGACGATCGCGTCGCAGCTGTGCAGCAGCAGGTGCAAGGGCAGGCCGGTGACGACCCGCACCCCCTCGGGAACCCCGCCCCCGCTAGCAGCGTCGAGCCGGTCGCGGTCGGCGGCGGTGAGCGTGACCACGACCTCCACCCCCATGCCGGCCAGCGCCGTCACGATACCGGGGACCTTGAAGCTGTCCTCGCCCACCAGCACCGTCGTCAACGTCCCCCACGTCACGCACACCCGCGGCCTGGTCGCCGGCGCCAGCACCCAGTCCGGCCAGTCGCCCGTGCCGTTGTAGGGGACGTAGCGGACCGGCATCCGGTTCGGTATGACCGGGAACTGGAGCCGGTCCGGACACGGGTCGACGGTGGCGGCCGCGAATTCGGACTGCGGCTCCACCCCGTGCTTCTGGTACACGCGGACGAGGTCCGCCGGCCAGAGGTTGCCGGGCAGGCCGCTTACCGGGAAGATGCCGATCTGGCGCTGGAGCGCCGGGCCCCACAGGGAATGGACGAGGACGGCATCCGCGCGGCGGGCCGCCAGCGGCGCGGCCATCACGAACGGATCCGATATGACCAGGTCGGGACGCCAGGCCTCGGCGACCGCGACCACATCGTCGGCCATCGCCACCGCGGCCCGGACGAACGGCGCGATCTTGGAATACAGCATGTCCCGCAGTTCCTTCGCCGACTGCGCGGCCCGCTGTTGCGCGACGGCCTGGTGTTCGGCCGGCGGGGCCGGCGGGGCCGGGCGGGCTGACCCGTTGCGCAGGTCTTTGCGCAGGTCGGCGGAGATGATCCCGCGCGCCATCGGCAGCTGGCTGCGCGAGCTGGCGAACATCTCCCGCATATCCGCGATGAAGTCATATCCCGTGCCGACCTCGGCGACGGTCATGCCCGATTTCTTGACCAGTTCGGCCGCGCCCGGCTGAGTGGCGACGCGTACTTCATGACCGGCTGACCGGAACGCCCACACCAGCGGGACCATCGGGAAATAGTGCCCGGAAAGTGCCCAGGGCACGAACAGCACCTTCATCGCGCCGCTCCTCTCGTCATGCTCCGCTGACGCCAGTCATGCTCATGGCCTGCCGGAACGCGGTGCACGAATCTGGTACCGTCTCGATTTCCTTGAGGTAATCCGCGCGGCGGCGGCGGGAGCGGTCGCGCTCTTCGCAGTCGAAGAGCAGCCCGCGCAGACCGCCCAGCACGCCGGGTTCGTCGAGCAGTTCGGCGACGCTGAACGCGGATAGGTAGGGATTGCCGGCCAGCAGCGAATCCAGGAAGCCGTGAAAGCCCATCGGCCAGATGCGGAACGGGTGCAGCGGCACGCTCCGCGCCAGCCAGCGCCGGGTGAAGTCGCTCATGCCACCGAGCTGGTCCGCGATATCGCCGGCTTGTCCCGGCTCGGTCACCGAGAACTGGTTGGTGATCAGCATGACCGGGGTGCCGGAGAGCACGGCACGGACCATGGTGAACGCGCTGAGGTTCAGCGAGAGCATGAGATCGGCGGCGCGGAGCATGGCGCCGAACCGCGACGGCGAACACGGCGGCAGCGGCAGCGTCCGCTCCGCGGGCAGCAGGCGGGACCACTCCGGTGCCGCCCCCGCCAGCAGGAAACGGACGTCAGCTGGCAGCTGGCGCAAGTAGTGCGCGAGCAGTTCGGGGACGCGGCTGGCGGCCCGCCGCCGGCCGGGCGCGCCGGTGTCCGGCAGCTGCCACGGAGACATCGCCAGCATGACGAGGCGGTCGCCGGAGCCGAGGCCGAGTTCGCGCCGGGTGTGTTCCCGGCTGTCCACCGGACCGTCCGGGTCGGCCGGGTCAGTAACCCGGAACGGGATCGCGCTGCGGGAATCCGGTACCGGGCGAGCCATGGGGACCGGACTGAGATAGCAGTCCATGTCCTTGATGTGCGGGCTGATCGCGAGCGCCCGGCCGCCGCACAGGTCGGCCGCGAATCCCGTGCGCTCCAGCTCCCACAGGTCGATGGGGATGACCGGCACGCCGTAGCTTTCGATGAACCACGGATTGAGGCGGAAATGGGCCGACATCACGTGCGTGTAGTTGAGGTATTCGGCGAGCACGATAGCATCCGGCCTGACCGTCCGGACGAAATCATCGATCAGGAGCTTGGCCAGCATTCCCATCTGCGGGCTTATCAGCATGTGGGGGAAGCCGTAGCCACGCAGTATCTGCTCGGCGCCGTCACTGGCGATGAAATGACTCTGGACGCCAATCCGGCGGAGTTCGGCGGCCAGTGAGCACCCCAGCAGGAGTTGTCCTGAACTGTGCGGGGAAGGCGAGATAAACAGCAGCTTGATGGCTACCTCACAGAGGTCCGTGCCGACGGCTGCCGGGTCAGCGCAGTGGCCTAGTCCGCTGACCCGCGCCTCGGGCTGCTGGCGATTAGCCGTTCATGGACAGAGAGTCAGACGCCGTTCAGCAAATGATCTGGGTGCATGCCGTTGACGTGGCCAAGGCACTTTTCAACGATGTCATAGCCCAGCAGGCGGCGCACCCGCTCGGGGGTCTGTGCTACCATTTCCGGCTTTACGGAGAGCGTCATCGTCTCTTGCGGGCGGACCCAGGGCTTGCAGTAGATGATGCTGAGCCCCAGCCGGGCACGCTCGGTGGCGTTGGCGCCGCCGCTGTGCACCAGGGTGCCCGTGTAGAGCAGGACCGACCCGGCCTTCATCTCCGCGGTGATCCACGGCTCGTCCGCCGTCTGGCGCTCGTCGGGCCACATGTGCGAGCCGGGAATCAGGCGCGTCGCGCCGTTGTCGGCGGTGAAGTCGGTGATCGCCCACATCGTGGCCACGCCGAACGGAGCGCGCGGCTTCGGCATCCGGTAGAAGGCCTCGTCATAGTGCATCGCCTGTGCGGTCTCGCCCGGACCGATGTTGATGGCGGTCGCGGCCGACAGCAGGCAGCCCGCGCCCAGGATGCGCTCGAGGATGGGCAGTACCCGGGAGTGGCTGACGATGTCGTCGAACACCCGGCTCTTGGCCAGCAGCGCGCACACCCGCCTGGTGCTGAGCCCTTCGAAGTCGTTGCGTCCCGGATCGGTGGTGTCCAGGTGCGGACCGAGTTCCTCGCGTACCCGAGCTACCTGCTCTGGCGTCAGGACGTTCTCGAGGATGGCGTAACCGTCGACAGCCAGCCCGCCGAAGGCGTCGTCTGCCTCGCTGATCGTTGCCGGAGTCAGGGTGACAGAACCAGGTGTACTCATTTGTCCTCCATTTCGCATCCATCAATACACCATCAACACACTGGCGCCTTTCGTCACGCTTACCGGCTGGTTTGAAACTGCTTGCTGCGTGACGTGCGGGCGACGCTGCGTGCGTTGAGCTTGAAGTTCTGGTCGAGGTCGAACATGATCGGGGGTGTCAACCGCAACGGCTTCTCCCGGGGACTCTGTTTGTGCCACAGCACTTGAATCCACAGGAGAAGCCGTTTGCTTTCCCGGCGCGATACGCCGGCACAAGCTCATTCACAGGCGGATACGAGGACATGTTTTGAAACCATCACCGTGAATCAGCCAGGACAAGGCCTATGAATAAGCCTCCTGAAACGCGGAGAATTTACTCGTAGTCCGGGGTGGCGTGCGCCTCGACCGCGGGCTGGAAGATGCCCTGGTTAACCAGGTCGCGGATCTGCTCGATCTGGGCCGCGTCGAGGTGATACTCGGCCGCCACCGACTCGGGGTTGCTCAGCACCTGCATCGCGAAGTCCGCGTCCGACGACGCACGGACAACCAGCTCGCGCAGCTTCGGCTTCTGTCCCTCAGGCATTGTGACTCCTTACGGTTCTCACCAGGCCACGACTTCCGGGCCTCGCTAGGTGATCTACTCATATCTTTGACGGAGTGCGCATGGCCCGCCTCCGCCGAATCGGCGCAACTTCCCCGCGGCGGTCAGCCCGGGGCGGCAGTCCGGTCCGCTGACCTCCGCGGCGGGCAGGCCGGCCCACCGTCAGATATGGCTTAGGCGTCCCGCCCTGATGGCGTAGGAGGGCAGCCCCGGTGGCTCACCCTCTGACGCTTACCGCATAACATCACGATTTGATATATATAATGTCGTTAAAGCAGTCGCATACTGTTATGCAACCGCGAATGTCCGATCTTCTATAGGATCGCCTCACTTAATCCGGAATTCAGGCTAAAACACCTGGAAGGTGAGTTGAGTGGGGTCCCGTAGACCGATTCATTACTTGACGGCCATCCTCGGCGTGACCGTGATGGCGTCCCTGGCGGCCATTCCGCTGGCCGGCGTCACGGCCGGTACGGCGGCGGTCGCGGCCACCGTCCGGATGACACCGGCGGCCAGGCCGGGCGGCACGCCGCCATATCAGAAGACCAGCGGGCCTCAGGACGGCACGTTTCCCTGCCAGTCCGCCAGTTTCCCGCTGCCCTGCTACACACCGGCGCTGATCCGGCAGGCGTACGACATCCCTGCCGGCCTGACCGGCGCGGGCGAGACCATCGCGATCATCGACGCATTCGGGGACCCGACGCTCCAGTCCGACCTCAACACGTTCGACGCCACGTTCGGCCTGGCGGCCACCACGGTCAACATGATCTGTGCGACCACCTGTCCCACGTTCGACCCGACCAACGCCGATGAGGTTGTCTGGGCGAGCGAGATCTCGATCGACGTCCAGTGGGCGCATGCCATCGCCCCCGGCGCGGCCATCAACCTGGTGATCGCCAAGAGCGACGCGGACCCTGACCTGCTGGCCGCGCAGCAGTACGTGGTCGGCCACAACCTCGGCGACGTGCTCTCGCAGAGCTTCGGCGAGGCTGAGACCTGCATGGATCCCAGCATCTTCGCGGCGCAGCACAAGGCCTTCGAGGTCGCCGCGGCCGAGCACATGTCCGTCTTCGCCTCCTCGGGTGACGCCGGATCGGCGTTGTCGGACTGCACCGGTGACGGCGGGTTCATCCAGAGCGCGTCCACGCCCGCCTCCGACCCGCTGGTTACCGGCGTCGGCGGCACTCACCTCAACGCGGACTTCACCAGCGGCCAGTACCAGTCCGAGAGCGTATGGAACGACTCCGGTGCGATCTTCGACATCGGCGCGGGCGGCGGCGGGTACAGCAGCAAGGTCCAACGGCCCTTGTACCAGATCCTCGCGGACCACAACCAGTTCCGCGGCGTGCCTGACGTCAGCTACAACGGCGACTTCCTCGGCGGTGTCCTGGCGGTCTGCAGCGAATGCTCCAACGGCTTCGCGGGGTTCATCATCGCCGGCGGGACCAGCGCCGGTTCACCGCAGTGGGCCGCCATCGCGGCCTTGGCCGACCAGGGCGCCGGACACCGGCTGGGCTTGCTGAACCCGGCGCTGTACGCGATCGCCGCCGTGCCCGCGAGCTACAAGTACGCCTTCCACGACGTCGTGACCGGGAACAACGCCTGGGACGTGACCGGCGTGCCGGGTTACTCGGCCGGCCCAGGCTGGGACCCCGCCACCGGCCTCGGTACCCCCGACGCCGCCCACCTGATCCACCTGCT
>DASRFJ010000042.1:0-1914 GCA_035651595.1 Streptosporangiaceae bacterium
ATCGTCAATCGGGATGGACAGGACGTTGCGGCCGACGGCCAGGGCAACGGCGCGGTGAACGCGTTGTTGCAGGCGATCGACAACGCGGTCGGCATCGCCTGCGAACTGGAGGAATACACCGTCGAGGCGGTGACGCCGGGGGAAGACGCGCAGGGGCAGGTGCGGCTCCGGGTGCGGACGCCGGATGGGGTCTTCACCGGACACGGTCTAGCGACCGATGTGGTCGAAGCGAGCGCCCGCGCCTATCTGGCCGCGCTCAGCCGCGTCGTCCAGAAGCAGCCGACCCCGGTCATCGCCGGTCCCGTTTCGGCGGTGTCGCGCTGGACCTGAGTCGCGCGGCCAGCGTCGCTCGTCATCCTGAGTAGTGCGACATGGACTGGTTGCCGGGTAATGACGGAACAGGTAGAGTCGGCGTCCGATCCGTCGCCGCCCGCAAGGAGGTCCCGCCATGACCGCCAAACAGCACGTCGTCTGCCTGACCCCGGAGCAGCGCGCCGAACTCGGCCGGCTGCTGACGCGCAACGCCACCACCGCCTTGGAGCAACGCCGCGCCCGTATTTTGCTGCACGCCGACGCCGGGCCGACCGGCCCCAAACGGACCGATGTGGAGGTCGCCGCCGCGGTCGGGGTTGATCCCCGCACCGTCGCCCGCACCCGCGCCGGCTTCGTCCAGGAGGGCTTCGCCGTCGCGCTCCATGGCCATCCCCGCGTCCGGCAGACGCCGCCGAAGCTCGACAGCAGCCAGGAAGCCCGGCTCGTCGCGCTGGCCTGCACGGACCCGCCCGCCGGCCACGCCCGTTGGACGGTGCGGTTGCTGGCGGAACGGGTGGTGCAACTCGAGGAGCTGCCGCCGGTCAGCCGCGAACTCGTCCGCCGCACGCTCAAAAAAAACAGTGCAAGCCGTGGCTGGTGCGGCGCTGGGTGATTCCGCCGGCCGCCAACCCCGCCTTCGTGGCGGCGATGGAAGATGTGCTGGCCGTGTATGCCCGCCCGGTCGATCCGGCCCGGCCGCTGGTCTGCTTCGACGAGGCGGGCAAGGAGTTGCGCGCGGCCACCCGACCCGCCCAACCGGCGGCGCCGGGCCGCGTCGCCCGGGAAGATTACGAATATGTCCGTCAGGGCAGCGCCAATCTGTTTCTCGCCGTCGCCCCGCACCGCGGTTGGCGCGCCGTGAGCGTCACCGCGCAGCGGACGGCGCTCGATTTCGCCCACGCCCTGCGCGACCTGCTCGACGGCCCGTTCGCGGCGGCCGAACGCATCGTGCTGGTGACGGACAATCTCAACACCCATCGGCCCGCCGCCTTCTACCAAGCCTTTCCCGCCCACGAGGCGCGGCGCTTGCTGGAGCGGATCGAATGGCATTACACCCCGGTCCATGGTTCGTGGCTCAATCTCGCCGAACTGGAGGTCAGCGTCCTCGCCCGCCAATGTCTGCGGCGCCGCCTGCCGGATCGCGCGGCCCTCGCCGACGAGGTCGCCATCTGGGTGGCCGAGCGCAATACGGCCCACGTCGGCATCGACTGGCGCTTCACTGTCGCCGACGCGCGCGAGCGCCTCCCCTTCCTCTACCCCGTGCCCGATCGGGGCAACGAGCCCGTGTCACTCCACTGAGCGAAGCGAAGGATCGCGTGCTACGCATACTGACGAAACGAGATCCTTCACTTCGTTCAGGATGACGAATGTGCGGGCGCCCGGGATGATGGCAGCATTTGGCGCCGCCGCCTGGGCGCCGTTCTCGCGGCAGACGATTGCGGCCGGCCGAACCGCCCTGCTACATTCCCGGCACTCGACATACTTGGTCCGGAACTCCGGAATCGGGTTCGAGTTCAATAAAGGAGCGAGCGCGATGGCGCGATGTCTCGATGGTGCGGCTCTTTCCCGTCGTTCGCTGATCGCCGCCGCCGGCGGCGCCGT
>DASRFJ010000043.1:0-90561 GCA_035651595.1 Streptosporangiaceae bacterium
GTCGGAGAAACAGACGCCGGAACTCGTCGGCGCCCCAGACGATGAACGGGAATGGCGCGACGGTGGCGAGCTGAGCCGGGCTCAGCGCGGCGCTGCCGAAGACACCCTGGAGGGCCGGCAGGTAGATCAGCGCCGCGGCGAAGACGAGCGCGACAGCGATGCCGGCGAGCAGCGGACGGTTGCTGAACACTCCCACCTGCCGCAGCGTCGCGTGGTCGGTGCGGACCGCGAACGCGGTCCCGATCTGGCAGGCGACGATGCCCAGCCACGCCACGGTGGTGGCCTGGCGGTACGCGTGGTTCATCGGAGTACCGGGCCCGGTGGGAACACCGGAGTGCCAGCCCGCGTGCCGGAGGGTGAGGAAGAACGCGGCCATCACCAGCGTGGCCGAGATCACGCCGAGAAATGCCCATGCTCTGGCCAGCATCCTGGCGCTGATCACGCCCTGCCCGCGCGGCCGCGGCGGGCGGTCCATGAGTCCGGGTTCGGCGGGTTCGCGGCTGAGCGCGAGCGCGGGCAGGGTGTCGGTACCGAGGTCGATGGCGAGGATCTGCATCACGGTGAGCGGCAGCGGTATGGCGCCGCCGGCCAGCGCGAAGATGAGGAACGGCAGTACTTCCGGCACGGCGTGGGTGAAGATGTAGCAGATGAACTTGCGGACGTTGTCGTAGACCCGGCGGCCGGCCTCCACCGCGGCGGCAATCGTGGCGAAATTGTCGTCGGTGAGCACCATCGTGGCGGCTTCGCGCGCGACGTCGGTCCCCGAGCGGCCCATCGCGATGCCGATGTCGGCGCGGCGCAGCGCGGGGGCGTCGTTCACTCCGTCCCCGGTCATCGCCACGACCTTCCCGGACGCGCGCAGCGCGTCGGCGATCCGCAGTTTCGCCTCCGGTGAGCTGCGGGCGAAGACCACCTCGTCCTCGGTGCTGAGCACAGCGTCCAGGTCCGGCTCACTCATGGCGTCCAGATCGCTCCCGTTCACCACCCGCAGCCCGCCGGCGCCGATACCCACCTGTCCGGCGATCGCCGCGGCGGTGAGGCCGTTGTCGCCGGTGACGATGTGCACCTTGATGCCCGCGCGGTGAACTCTCGCGATCGCCACGGGTACCTCTGGCCGAGGCGGGTCGAGCATCGCGACCAGGCCGGTCAGGCACAGATCGCGTTCGGCGTCCGCGCGATGCTCGGGGATCATCGTCCCCTCGCCGAGGCAGCGGTGGGCCAAGGCGAGGACGCGCAGTCCTAGCTGGGTGTACGCATCCAAGGCGACGGCCGCGCGAGCCTGGTCCTCGGGCGCGATGGCGCAGCGCGCGAGCACCTCCTCGGGCGCACCCTTGGTGTGGATGACAAGGCCGGTGTCCGTTTCGTCGACGGTGGTCATGAGCTTGAGCGCTGGATCGAACCGGAACAGTGCCCTCCGGCGGTTCTCCCGATGGCTGAGGGATACGTCGGCGCCGTGTGCGGCGGCGAATTCCAGCAGCGCGATCTCGGTCGGATCGCCGGTCGCGGCGTGGGTGCCGTCGGCCAGCTCGGCGGTGCTGCACTCGGCCGCCGCCGCGGCCAGCGTGTCCTGGTCACCATCCGGGCTCCACGCCATCGTGACGTGCATCTTGTTCTGGGTGAGCGTGCCGGTCTTGTCGGTGCAGATGACCGATGTGGAGCCGAGCGTCTCAACCGCGGACAGGCGCTTGACCAGGGCGCCGCGCCGGGCCATGTCGCGTACGCCGACCGCCAGCGCGAGCGTGATCGTCGGCAGCAGCCCTTCCGGGACGTTCGCGACCAGCAGGCCGATGGCGAAGCTGATCGCGGCGGCGAACGTCAGCCCGGCGGCCAGGCCGATCGGCAGGAACGCGATGCCGGCCCCGACCGCCACGAACGCGATCAGCCGGGCGACCCGTTTGACTTGACGCTCGAGCGGGCTCTCGTCTCGCCCGACGCGCTGGCTGAGTGCGGCGATGCGGCCAAGCTCAGTCCGCATCCCGGTCGCGGTGACCACGGCGCGTGCCCCGCCACCGGTGCATTCGGTACCGCTGAACACCAGGTCGGCGGCCTCGAGTAGCGGGGTGCGCCCGTCCGGAGCGTCCGCCGACCGGACGACCGGGACCGATTCGCCGGTGAGGGTCGACATGTCCAGCTCTACGCTGCCCGTGACCAGGCGGGCATCCGCGCAGACGCGTTCTCCTTCTTCGATGAGGACGATGTCGCCAGGGACCAGCGTTCGCGCGTCGACGTCGAGCCGTGCGCCGTCCCGCAGCACCCGGGCCCGCTCGGGCAAGAAGGCGGCCAGCGCCTCGACCGCACGCTCAGCCTGTAGCTCCTGGGCGAAGGAGAAGCTCGCGTTCAGCACGATCACCGCGGCCACGGCGATCCCCAGCCGTCCCGATCCGCTGACCCATGCGAGCACGGCGGCCGCGGCCAGCAGGACCGCCAGCGGATGGGTGAACTGGCGCGCCAGCTCACCGGGCCAGCGCCGCCCGCCGCGGCGGGTGAGCTCGTTCGGGCCGGAGACCTCCAGACGCCGCGTCGCCTCCCGGCCCGACAGCCCGTTCTCAGTGGTCCGCAGGTCGCGGAACAGCTGGTTCAGCGGTTCGAGCGGATCGGTTTCCGCCAGGTCGGCAACGAGGCTCATGACGTCAACGCCGGACAACCGCTACCGGGCACGGGGCGTGCAGCAGCACGACGTGCGCGACCGGGCCGAGGCTCATTCCCGGGAGCCCGCCGCGCCCGCGATTGCCCACGACGACGAGTTGCGCGTCGGCCACGGCGGTCAGCAGCACGGTCCGCGGCGGGCCAGGCGAGACCTGCCGCACGACGGTCACGTCCGGGCGTTCCTTTTCCTGCTCGGTCATCGCGGCGTCGAACGTCTCTTCCAGCCGGTGCACCCCGCCCAGGGTGCCGATCGCGTCCGCTGTGGCGCACACCGCGAGCAACGGGACCGCGCGCAGCGCGGCTTCCTCGAACGCGAACGGAATCGCGGCCCGGCAGGCAGCGGAGCCGTCCACCCCGAGCACGACCGGTCCCGGCGCACTGTTCGGCGGCCGCCAGGGGCCACGCACGACGACGACCGGTACATTGCTTGAGTTGGCAAGCCGCCACGCGACCGACCCGATCGGCGCGCCGGACGGCTCCCCGTGGCCAACTGAACTCACCACCACCATCTCGGCGGCAGCGCTGCAGTCGCGGAGCACCTGGGCGGCGGACCCATGGACGACGACCTGGCGCACGCGCCCGGGTCCGAGACGGGTTACCGCATACCGGAGCCCGCGCGCCAGAAGCTCGGCACCTTGCTGCTCGGCTGCTGTTTCCTCCCGCGGTGCCAGCGGGTCGCGTGCCCAGGCCAGGCACGCGGTCAGCGACGTCCCGCGATCGCCGGCTTCGCGGACGGCCCAGCGCAGCGCCTGCTCGCTCCCCGGTGATCCGTCGTACCCGACCACGATCTCGCGCGTCATGGCCCACCTCCCGCCTGCACGGCTACGCCTTCAGCATTTCCGCGCCGGCGGCAGGTCCGCAGAGGCTAACGGCCCGACAGGCCGGGACCCGAGGGCCGCACGTGATGACCTTCGTACCTACGGGGGCAGCGCGGCGCCTTCCTAGCGTGAAGCTGAGGAGGACGCCGTCATGGCTACTGATCTGCAGCCCCAGGGTGTGCCGGCCTCGCCGGCCCCGGCCGCGGAACTGCCCGGCTGGACGGGTGGACGCGTCGCCGCGCTGGTCGCGGGCACCCTCCTCGCCCTTGTGTGTTTCGGGCTGCTGGCCGGTTCGGCGTTTCTGACCTGGGCGGACCTGACCGTCATGCGCAACGGCTACCTGACCGTCGGCAGCGGGAGCTATGCCACGTCCGGCTACGCGCTGGCCAGCGACCCGGTCGAGCTACGCGACGGCTGGGGGTGGCTCGGCCGGATCGTCGGCGATGTCCGCATCGAGGTCACCTCGGCCAACCCGGCCAAGCAGATCTTCGTCGCGATCGGCCCGGCGGACGACGTCTCCCGGTACCTGGATGGGGTCAGCTATGCCGCAGTGTCCGCGGTCGGCGACCCGACCGCCGCCGAGCACACGGGCTCGGTGGTCCCCGCCCCTCCAGGCCGGGCAGTGAAATGGGCCGCCCATGTCACCGGCACCGGGACGCAGGCTCTGCGCTGGACCACGCGAAGCGGGACATGGATGGCGATCGTGATGAACCCGGACGGCTCGAAGGGAGTAACGGCGCGATTTCAGCTGGCGGTCTCCTCGCCGGTCCTGCCGGCGCTGGCGGCTGAACTGCTTGCCGCCGCATTCTTCGTGGGCTGGCCGGCCGCCTTGCTGATCATCGTGCCGGTCCGTCGCGTCGCACGAGGGGGGTAACGAGAATGGCCTGGTTCCTGATCGTTGTGGCGGGCGGGGCCGTCAGGGCCCGGGGAATCACGAGGCGCACTCACCGCGGCCGTCAGCGGGTATGCCATAACCGGCAATTCGCTGGTGCGTTCCGCCGAATAGAACCACGGGGTCCTGGCTGTCGTCGCAGACGTACCATTGCGGCCGGCCGAGCACCAGCGTGTGGTCCGCTGCCGGGAACAACTGCTCCAGCTCACAAACGAGGGCAGCCATGGCATCCTCGAGGATCGGGACGCTGTCCTGCAGCCGGTATGGTACGTCAGCGAACCGGTCAGTATGGGGCTCGGCGAACCTGCCCGCGAGGCCGCGGTGCCGCCAGGACAGTACATTGACGCCGAATGCTCCATGCTCCGCAATTGCGCTTAGCGTGCGGCTCTGCCGAGACAGGGAGATGAGAACGAGTGGTGGGTTCAGCGAGACGGAGAAGAACGCCGTGACCGTACAGCCTGCGGGGTGGCCGTCGCGGCAGGCTGTGACGATTGCCGCGCCGCCGGGCCAGTTCCGCATGAACTGCCGCAGGCCGGAGCTGGTGACCTCGGGCAGGGCGGGTCTGGTAACCGTCGTCATGGCGTAACGGCTGCTTCTGCGTGATCTGCAGCTGCACGGTCGGCTCGGCATTCTTTCTGTTGCGCGAGGAGTTCCTCGATGTCCGCGCCGGGTAGCCCGAGTGCTCTCTCGTAGTCCGCTATGGCGGCGTCCCACCGGTGTGCCGCCTGGTAGGTGCGTGCGCGGTTGTACAGCAGGTCTGGATCGTCGCCTGCCGATTCGATGGCCTGGGTCAGATCGTTCACAGCGGCGGCGTAGTCACCGGCCGCATAACCGATAGCCGCACGTGCGGCCAGGCTGCCGACGTGGTGTGGGTCGGCGGCCAGCGCAAGGTTGAGGTCGGCCCGCGCTTGGTCGGGCGCTCCCGCTTCAAGGTTGGCCTGGGCACGGACACACAGCAGGGAAGGCTGGCCGGGATGGATCAGCAGGCCGTCGTCGACGACCGCTCGCGCACTTGCCAGATCCCCGGTATCCAAGAGCAGGCTGGACAGATTGACTCGGACGTCGAGTTCTGCCGGCTCGAGGTCGAGAGCCCGGGTGAGGTCTGTGATCGCGCCTTCGAGGTCGCCGGTATCGGTCCGGAGGTCGGCCCGGTTATAGTGCAGTTCCCAAATCGGCGGCGCGAGGGCCAACGCGGCCGCGTAGTCGGCGGAGGCTCCTTCACTGTCGCCCAGACGCCTGCGCACGTCGGCTCGCTCGAAGTAGTAGTCGCCGTAATTCGGGTCAGCGGCGATCACCTCGTCGAAGGCTTGCCGCGCTTCCTCGAGTCTGCCAAACCGTGCCAGCAGGCTCGCCCGGTTGGCGACGAGGACCGACCGATGCAGCTTGTGAGTGCCGTGGGGCAGTTCTCTATCCAGCCGCTCGCCGCCTTCGGTGACCAGCTTCAGAGCTCGCTCACCGTTGCCGGAGTGCATTTCCACCAGCGCGAGCGCGTTCTCGTTGAACACCGTGTAGAAGGCCCGTTCCGCCGGATCGGGCCACAGGGACGCGATCGCGAGCGCCGTGTTCAGGTACGCCTTGGCCATCGCGTGGTCTTTGCGGCCGTCCACGTGATAGCGCGTGTAGACCATCGCAAGCGCATAGCTGTTCGCGAGCTGAGCCTCCGGCAGCGACAGCGTACGGCGCACTTCGAGGTACAGGCTCTCCGCCTGCTCGGCGTTTCCGAGAAGGGCCTGCGCATTTGCCGTCATGCCGGTGAGGTGCCAGAAGACTTCCGGCTGAGCGGCCGGATCGATGATCGCGCGCCCGCGCATGCCGTTTTCCAACGTCGCGTGGTAAAAGCCGTTGATCTGGGCGACACCGCCGGCGTGCAGCAGTGCCCGGACGCCGGCGCCGGCGGGATCGCTGCCGTGCTCGAGATGGTACGGGATCGCGCCGAGCACCGAACCCGGCTCATCGAGACCGCGCAGCACCTCGGCACGCGTGTCATGGAGAGCAGCCCGGTGGGCGGGCGGATCGTCCTCGTACGCGGCGATCTCCGCCGGGTCGTCGCTCGTGCCGTCCGATTCAATGTATGCATGGAGCAGTTCCTGATGGCTGCGCGGCGTCACGGGAAACGAGGGCGCGACCTGGTTGAGCTTGCGGGCATGGGTATGCAGCGCGGCCAGCAGCTCATCGGTGACATGATCCGAATGGGTGCCGATATGCAATGTGATCAGGGATGCGGCGCGCCGCAGCAGGATGGCCAGGAATTCCTGGTCTGTATGGTCGGCTTCGTCCACGTTGCGGAACGACAGGGTCAGCGGGCCGGCTGGGCCGTTGGCGCACGAGCGGAGGAAGTCGATAATGCCGTGCGTCACCTGTCGTGTCCGGCCGACCGCATAGATCCGGGTGCGCTCGAGCCCGCTCGCCAAAGTGGTGAGCGTGTCCGGCACCGGACCGGTGAAGGTCTCTAGGTCCGGAGCGACGACCAGTATCTCGAGCGCGTGCTCGCGAGCCAGCGCGGGTTCGCGGGCGGACACCCTGGGAACCAGAGTCCGCAGCAAAGCCGACGTCCCGGTATACGGACCCCGTAGCAGCCGGTGGCAGTCGACCTCGACGTCCGCGATCTCCTGACTCACTGAGCGCGGGCTGACAAGCCACAGGTGTTCGCTCACGGCGGCGTTCCTTTCTCGGGTAGCGGCTTCCCTTCCGGCCGCCGGCGGGCGGTACGGCGCCCGAGCAGTCCGCCGAGGAAGGGCAAGATGACGAGCTGGGTCACGATCAGGACCAGCGCGAGGGCGGAATCCCAGAACCTCGGGGCGTTACCGGTCCCATGGGCGACTCCCGACGCCAGGAGCCGGGCGAACTCGACCAGTACTGGCACTACGCCGACGGCGGCTAGGGCGAGCAGCGATACCGTGCCGATCACGGTCAGCAGCGCGAACCAGGGCGCGAAGAGCTGGTCCCGGGGGGTCCACACCTGTTCGCTCGCATCCGCCGGGTGCTGGTTCCGGTGTGTGACACGGCCCAATCGGCCGAGCCTGCGGCGGATGTACGCGGCGGAGGCCCCGGCCAGGTCGGTACAGCCGAGTGCGGTGCTCAGCGCGAAGTACGGATCGGTACGCAGGAAGACGAACAGTTGCCAGACCACTCGCAGCAAGACGGGGTACGCGATCGCAAGCGCCAGCCGACCTGGCCAAGCCAGGGAACCGTTGCTCATGGTGCACGCAGCGATGAGGGTGAGCACGCCGAAGACCGTGACGTCGGCGAGCATACCGGCGAAGAACGGCAGGTAGCGTTGCCGGCGCGGCAGGCCGAGCAACCCATCCAGGTGAGTCTCGGCGACGAGGTAATAGAGCCTGCGGTTCACACCTAGCCGCGACGGGATGCCACGCCGCCTTCCGGCCAGCATGTGGAATCCCTCGTGCAACAGGACCGGCGGTATCTGAGCGAACACAAGCATGAGGTCCGTGACAATCAGCGACGGTACGAAGAACACATTGCCTGGTCTGGGCCGGAGCAGCGGATAGCGTGCCGTTACGGCGATCGTGGCGATCGCGATGGTCGCGTACACCGCCCATGCCGCCGGGGAGAACAGTGCCCGGCCTAGCCGCTGGAACCTGACTGGACCCGACGAGGCATGCCTTTGGCCAGTCACCACAAAGCCGAGCTCATGCAGCGTGGCGACGAAGTCGGGAATGTCGACCGACTCGCCGAACGTGGCCTGATACCAGTCCGCGGCATCCGCCACCGGCATCCCGTCGGCCAGGTGGCGGAGCAGATCGGCCCCGTCCGCGGGGAAGACCGCGTAAGACTCGGCCTCCGCGCAGCCCACCATGACGCCGTCACTCTCGGCCACGAAGCTGAGCGGATGCAATGTCAGACGCGTTTGGAGCATGTCCTGTCCCATTCCGGTTTCCGCGACGCTGGCCTGTGCGCGCTACGCCGCACAGGCCAGCAGGGGGCTGCTTATCAGCCTGGGCAGGCGGCGTGGAGCAGACCGTAAGCGGTAGCCGAGGTCAGCCTGATCGCCCCGGCCTTGCGGACGGTGATCTTCTTCATGCGTTGCACCTCCCTCCCGGGCGGAATAGCGGCGACTGCCAGAACGGACTCGATGCTGCCACCAGGCCGTCGGCCGAGCATGGGTGCGCAAGCCCCAGATTCTGGGCACGGTTCCGCCCCGCGTACCGGAACTGCCCCCCATATTCCTGGAAGACGCGCAGGCAGGAGCGTCACTAAGCCAGCGCCGCGTGGCCTCGCCTTACCCGGCAAGATCCATCACATTCGCGAGGCTCCGGTATCCAGAAATGGCCAAAGCCTGGAACCACCTAGCGTCGTCCGGCAAGCGTCCGCCTCTTGCTGAACGTGCATGGGCGGCTCATCCTTGGGGTGTGGTTGGGCGCGATACGGAACTCGGGGAACTGGAACAGGTGCTAAGTGACGCCAGGCAACATCGGGGCCGCATGGTATT
Organism: Streptosporangiaceae bacterium; assembly: GCA_035651595.1. GTDB lineage: Bacteria > Actinomycetota > Actinomycetes > Streptosporangiales > Streptosporangiaceae > JAFARZ01. Next base: position 8,807 of record DASRFJ010000043.1, read on the forward strand.
CCTGATCGGCGAAGAAGGTATCGGCAAGTCGTCCTTGATCACAGCAGTATCGGATCGTGCGCTGACAATGGGCCTGGCGGTTTTCAGCGGCCGAGGGAGTCCAATTGGCCCCGTCGCGCAATTCCGGCCCATCGCAGAGGCGGTGAGTTCCCTTTGTCGCGGCGGTGCCCTGCCCTCCGGCGATGTTCTTGGTCCTTACCTGGATGTTCTGGGCCATCTCGTCCCGGATTTCGCCGGTGCACCACCGCGCGGTGAGCCCTCGGCCGCTGCGATTGGCGAAGCGTTTCTGCGGCTGTCCGCAGCAGCGGGCGGTGCGCGCGGCTGCCTGGTAGTCCTCGAGGACGTACAGGACGCGGACTCAGGAACGGCAGCCGTGCTGGAGTATTTGGCCGACAACTTAAGCGAGCAGCCCACCGTTGTCATTGCCACCATGCGTGAAGAACGATGCGAATCGCTGGACGTCGCCCGCGTGACCGCGCAACGCGGCCGCGCCAGCATTATGCAATTGAATCGCCTGGGCAAAGGCGAGGTCCGTGAACTAGCGGCGGCGCGTATGCGCACGCCTGCCGCCGACGTCAGCGACCGCACCGTCAGCGTGCTGCTTCGCGATAGCGATGGAAACCCGCTGGTGATCGTGGAACTGCTGCGTGAGCTGTCCAGCCGGGGGACTCTTGCGTCGGGAAAGGACGACTATCTCCTGTCTGGTGATCTCGCCGTCATACCGGCCGCGATTGTGCGTAGCGTGAGCCGCCGGACCGCGCGGCTGGGTTCGCATGGCCAGGCACTGTTCACCGCGGCGGCCGTGTTCGGGCGCCGCTTCCCGGCGACCGCGGTACAGGCCATCACCGGCCTGGGCGATGAGGACCTGCATGCTCACCTCGACTCCGGTGCGATGTCCAGGTTCGTCATCCAGTCCGCACCGGACTGGTATACGTTCTCGCAGCCCCTCGCGCACCGGGCCTTGCTGCAGCAGGTCACCCCCGCCACGCGAGCCCTGCTCGCAAACCAGGCCGCGCAAGCGCTGTCGATGCTGCATCCGGGGCTACCCGGCGACTGGTGCGAGTACGCGGCTAACTTGCTGCTCGACGCGGGTGATGCGGGTGGGGCAGCCCGGCTGCTCGTTACCGCCGGGGTCCGCGCGCTCGAGGCGGGCACGCCGGGACCCGCGGTTGTCCTGCTGGAGCAGGCGCTTGAGCTGCTCGCCGGAACAGGTGACCTGTCGCTGCACGCGGAAATACTGGACGGATTGCTGCCAGCGCTGACCGAGAGTGGCCAGATGGACCGCGCGCTCCAGTTCGAGGCGGTACTCGACACCCTCGTCACGACCGGAGTGGATCGGTTGCGGCTCGCAGTCCTGCATCTTCGCCTCGGCTGGGCCGCCGCGATGGGGGAGCAGTGGTCCCTGGGCTCCCGCCAGTTGCGTGCCGCCCATCGCATGATCGGCGCGGACGCGGCCCATGAGCATGCGGCGTCGGCGGACGCGCTCGCCGCCTATCTCGCCGTGAGCGAGCTACGTCAGACCGGCGGATCTGACTGGGCTGGTGAACACACCCGATCCCGACGTTGCCACGAGGAGCGCGCCGCCGAACTCACTCGACATGCCACCGCTCGTGCCGAGACCTCGGGCCAGCCGACCGCTGGATGCCAGGCCTGGCTGACGCTAGCCGCATTCTCTGGCGGCCGGGATACCTCGTTCGCGGACTCGTGTTACGAACGCGCGCACGCTATCGCGACCGAGTACCGGCTACCGTTGTGGCGGCTGCGCGCGGCAGCCGGACTCGCCTTCAGCGAATGGCTCGCCGCGGCCGACCCCGTCCGCCTTGAACAGGTCCAGCAGGAGGCGCACCGTATCGGGGCGACCACCGTGTCCGGGGAGATCGATGCGCGTCTCGCGCTGACTCATGTGCTGTGCGGTCGGTATGCCGAGGCCGAGACGCTAATAGATCACCGCGCTGCCGAGGCGGCACGGCTTCAGCTCGCGGGGACCGCGAGGCATATGGCACTGGCCAGAGCGATGCTCGCCGCCCACCATGGCTTTCGCCGTGACATGAACAGGGCGCTCGCGGACTTCAGGCGTCTCGGCGGGGATCAGACCGACATGCTGCCGCTCGCGCTGGGGCTGGTGCGGGTGTTCTGCTCGCTTGCTGAAGAAAATACGGATCAAGCGCGCGACGAGATAGCGCAGGCGGTGGTGAGCGGTCCCGCCCGCTATCCGCTCGCCGGCGGGCATGGTCTCCAGCTGCTCCTCGGCGTGCTGTCCGGCACCGTCGGCTGGCCTGAGCACGACGAGATCGCAGACCTCCCGGCGGCCCGGTTGCGATGGAACCGCCAGTTCACCATGTTCGCCCGGGCAGTGCTGCTGGGCAGGGACGCGCGAGGCGAACATGCGGCAGCGGTCCTGGCTAAGGCTGAACAGGTTGCCAGCCCATTCCCGCTGGCCCGTTACCTGGGTCTGCGCTTGGTCGCCGAGGCGGCAATCGCCGGACGATGGGGAAACCCGGCGGATTGGCTCCGTCGCGCCGAGGAATACTTTCATCTGGCCTCGGTACCCGCACCAGCGAGCGCGTGCCGGGCCATCTTGCGCCGTATTGGCGAAAGCGTGCCGCAGCGGCGGCGCGGCACCGACACGGTACCTCAAGCATTGCGTTTGCTTGGCGTGACGCTACGCGAATACGAGGTGCTTCAGCTGCTAGCCGAACGATCGGGCAACAATACGATTGCCGAGCGCCTGCACCTGTCACCGCGGACAGTGGAGAAACACGTAGCCAGCCTCAGGATCAAGTCCGGACAGCCGGACCGCGCGGCCTTGTGCCGGTACGCCGCAGCCCTGTGAATCCTGAAGATCAGGAATCGCCTTTCGCAGAACTCGGCGAGGCCGGTCGCTCGACATCGCTCGGTGATCATCGCTTCCTACGTGTGTCACGCCATCGGCCAGAGCCGTAATGAGGAGACGTGACCTCCGGTACGGAACCGACGTGTCATTCCTGCTGGGTGCGGCCCGGGTCGCGCCCGGACCCCATTCCGGCGGGCTATTCGAAACGTTTCCTGATCCGCTGTCGCCATACTTCGTACTGAGGCAGGCCGCCGACGTCCGCGGGAAGGCCGAGCAGGGCGTCGTCGGTTACCGCCGCGGCATCCTCGACGGACATACCGCAATGGACCTTGACGCCGAGTTCGGTGCCGGGCACGACCAGGCCGGCCAGCAGGCGCGTCTTGGCGGCGAACGCGGCACCCTGGGCGGCATCGGGCCGGTACGGCCCGGCCAGCCTTACCATGTCGGACAGTTCACCGGCGTCGGCACCGCCGGCGTAGACGCTGGCCAGACCTGCTCCGGCCCACAGGTCGCCGCGGCGGGACTGCGGGAACGCCTCGATGCAGGCGGCGAGCCGCGGTACATCGGCCCCGTTGACGAACCACAGCGCGCGTCCCATGCCCTGATCGCAGGCCCGGGGAGCGTATGCGGGGTCCCAGCCGGGAATCCGGTCCTGATGCTGACCCCCGACGTACTTCTGGGTGCGGAAGTAGGCCTGGTGGAAGCCGTAGCCGTCCAGCGCCAGCCACCGAAGCAGCGGGTCGGGGGCCTCGATCGCCCGCCACCGGATCTTGGGCAGGCGCGCCATGGCCCAGCCCACCCCGACGTAAGCCATGTAGACGTGGCTGGCGCCCCGGCTGGCTAGCAGGTCGCGGAACCAGTGCCGGCCGGCGGGACGCAGGCCGTCACGGATCGCGAGCGCCATCGCGCAGCCTTCATAGGAGAACCCGCGGAAGGCAAACTCGATCGTCTCGAGTGAGGACTCGATGTCAGCCAGGGTCAGACCGGACAACCCGTATTCATAGCCCTCCAGGAAGATGCGCCCGACCTTTTCCAGGTTGGCCTGGCGGGCCGGGTCTACCGGGGTCCAGCCGCGACGCTCGAAGGTGGCCTCAGATTTGCTGGGGAGGAACAGGCGGCAGCGCAGCCTGCCCGCCCAGTTTGTGTCCATGACAGCCGCCGGCCCGGTCATCGCGCTGGCTCGCGGTCCGCTGTAATGCCCAGGTAGCCGTTACGCACGAGCGTCTCGGCCACTGTCGCGTATGCGGCCGGGTCTGGCCGCACCGTGGTGGCGAGCCCGTCCACGTAGCGGTTGTACATGCAGAATGCGGCGGCGATCAGGACCGTGTCGTGAATCTCCAGGTCGGTGGCGCCTGCTTCCCTGGCACTGTCGACGTCCTCGGTGCTCACTTGTTTGCCGCCCTGTTGCACAGCGCCGGCGATGCGGAGGAGGGCGGCGAGCTTCGGCGTGACCGGTGCGGTCTCCGGGCCGGCGCACACCTGATCGACGAGCGGCATGCCGTCGGGCAGCTGGGCGGATGCGGCCGCGGCGTGCGAGGAGGTGCAGTAACTGCAGTCGTTGAGGGAGGACACGTAGGTGGCGATCAGCTCGCGCTCGCCGCGGCTCAGCGTGCTCGGCCCGCGGAGCAGGGTCTCGGCCAGCAGGCACATGGGCTCCGCTGTCTGCGGCCGGTACAGAAACAGCGACCGGATGCCGTGTTCGTCGTTACCCAGTTTGATATGCGGCACTGCCCGCTCCTGACTTTCGATGCTGCGACCCAGGACAGAACATACCCAAGGCGGGCAGCGGAAGCCTCCTTTCGGATTGCCGAGGACCGGCATTTCGCCGTTAACGCCAGATCGGTAATATTCACCGCAACGGCGTCCTTCACCCGCTCGGCATTCCGCCCAGCGGTCGCCGGTGCGGTGGATGAGGGCTGAGTGACGTGATTGACCTGTCCGGCCAGTCTCGCAGGATCGTCGTCGTCGGGGCCGGGCTTGGCGGCGTCGCCACCGCGATCCGTCTTCTCCAGTTCGCCCGCGAGCCCGTGCAGATCGTGCTGATCGAGCGGCGTCCGGAATACCGGAACGCCGGGGTGGCATATCAGCGGGACAGCAATCACTGGCACCACGTCTTCAACATCCAGGCGGGCCGGATGTCGGCGTTCCGTGAAGACGTGGATGACTTCGTGAACTGGGCCAATCACGAAGCGGACCGGACCGGCTGGCCGCCGCAGTGGCGTGATTTCACGTTCACCGAATCCGGTCCGGCGCCCCGGCGGATCTACCCGGATTACCTCGCTGACCGCCTCGCGCATGCCGCCGCCGAAGCGGCGGACGGCGTGAGGCTGATCGAGGCCGACGGCGAAGTGGTCGACCTCACTATGCACGCCGGCCGCGTCGTCGTCGTCGCCGAGAATCTCTCGCTGCCGGGCGGTCAGCCCCGGGCTGGGCAGAGTACGTTCACCGCTGATCAGGTCATTCTCGCGACCGGGCTCGAGCAGAAGTACCCGCAGTTCGCGGCCGGTGTGCTTGACCACCCGTCGTTTGTCCGGCACCCGTATTCGCCCGAGGGGATCGAGCGGGTTGCCGGGGTCCGGCGGGACGCCGTCGTGGCCATTGTCGGCACGTTGCTGAGCGCCTATGACACGGCGGGACTGCTGCTGCGTAGCGGGCACACCGGGAAGATCCACATGATTTCCGGCTCCGGCTTGACGCTGCGAACCTATCCGCCCGAGCACCGGCACCGGGTGCTCACCCTGCCGCCGCCGCGACTCGACGGCGGTGCTTATCAGGGGCGCGAGGCGCTGATCCGGTACGTGCGCGAGGAGTGGGACCGGGCCTGCGCGACAGTATCGAGCCAGCATCCCGATGAATCACCGGCGGTGGTGTCCGAGCGTGTGATGAAGGCATGGGAGCCGTATCTTCCCGAGATCCTGGCGCGAGTTCCGTCCGAGGACCTGCGGGCGTTGCTGGACAGTTACGGAAGCCTGCTCGCTATTCTGCGGGTCGGCATCCTGCCCTACACGGCCGAGGGCGTCCACACCGCGATGGCCACCGGCCAGGTCGCGATTACCGCCGGACGGGTCCACGAGGTCAGCGGCACCGAAGCGGGAACGCTTGTGGTGTCGGTTTCCGGGCCGGATCCGGCCCGCGCTCCCACTGTTCGCATTGAGGCGGACCTGGTGGTCTCCAACTTCGGCCGGGAAACGAACTACGAGCGAGTCGGTAACCGGCTGTGGATAAACCTGCTGCGGAAGGGGATCGCCAGAGCGCACCAGCGCACCGGCCGGGGAGTCGAGGTTGATGCCTGCGGGCACCTGATCGGTGCTGACGGGGCCCCGGCGGAGCCGGTCTCGGTAGTCGGCAGCCCGCGGGAGGGCGACGAGATCGTCAGGAACGGCCGGATAGGCGCGTTCACGTTCAACCTTGCCGCGCTCAAGAACCATTCGGTCGAGGCCGCCGCCACCGCGCTGTGCCGGCTGGAAACATGTTACGGCCAGCCCGGCGTCATGCTGGCTGGCACCCGCGCCCCGGCGGTGGCCGAAGCCATCGCGCTCGACGTGCGCAGGATGACGGCCCGGCGTCGGGATCAGCGTCTGCTGTTCACCACACGCCTGGAAGACAGCCTCCAGGCGATCCGGGGCATCGCTGTGCAGAACTGGGGAGCGCCGGTGACCGATCAGACACTCCGGTCGGCGATCACCACGATGGCGGCGGTCAGGCTGCAGGACCTTTCCGTGACGCCGAGAGAGCTCCGGTCGATTCTCGGACTCGACTAGCACAGGAGTAGCCGAGCAACGGTTGATGAGCCAGCCGGTCCGGATTCCCGGATGGCGGCTGCATACCCATTTCACCCGGCCTCCTGGACACATGTGCTTCGGTCCGAGAAGGTAGTGAGCCGCTGTGCGGTATCAGTCCCGGTTGACCACATGTCCCCTCCCGCAAGCGGGGCTCCTCGTTACCCCCCCGCGAGTTGAGCGGCTTCTCGGGAGGGAGCGGACGACTCCCCGGCTCACCGGGGGGTCGTCCGCCCATGTATGGCCGCGGAGGTTCAGCGGCATGGCCGCGGAGGTTCAGCGGCGGGAGGTCCAGCGTGGTCCTGTCGCCAGCCAGTCGGCGTCCCAGCCCGCCATGCGGCGCCTGTTCAGCGCCAGGCGGACCGTGCCGGCGGCGATCACGAGCACGACTCCAAGGGCGGCGACGGCGGCTGTGGCGGCCAGGTCCGCGCGCATCGCGATCTGGTCCCGCTGAAGCGGCGTCACGACCTGACCGGACAGGTCGGTCCAGATCTTGACCCCGGCCCCGGCCTTGGCACCGGCCGGGACTGTGATGATGCCGGTCCGGGCCGCGCCGTCCGGCGCCACCCAGCGAGCGTCGGCCTGTGGGGCAAGGCCTACGCCGTAGCCTGAAGGCGTCCATGGCAGGTCCAGCAGAACGGCCGTAACCTGGCGGAAGTCCGTTTGTTGTGCCCGCAGCTCCTGCTGGGACAGGGCGCTGATCCACGAAGCGGAGGCGTGCGCCGCGAACGGCGAACCGCCGGCGAAGACCGCCAGCAGCGCGACGAGGACAAGCGTCTCGACGCGGTCCGAGACACGGCGCAGCGGGTTGCGGTCCAGTCGCCGGCCGCGCAGCATCCGGCCGATCCAGGCAAATCGAGCAATCACCTTGCCATGGTCCGCTGTGCGGCCAGAAGGCAAGCAACCCCGATGTTGCCGTTTTGCGTCAGCTTCTGCTGCCGGCTCCGGCTGGGCTTGGTGCGAGCGGGACCTCAGCGATAAGCGTGAACCCGCGCTGGCCGTCCGCGCCGGCGATCAGGGTTCCGGTGATGGCCTGGATCCGGGCGCTGAGGTTGCCAATGCCGCTGCTGCTGGGGTGGGCGCGGGCCGTCGTGGGGACGCCGTCGTTGGTGACTATGCTCCTCTCTACAAGGTCGGCTTGTGGGCGCTATCGCCGCCGGCCGCCGTCGCCGCCGCATACGGCGCCGCGCGGCTGCTGCGGATGGCCCGCGAGCTGAGGGCAGCCCGCGCCGAACTGGCCAACGGGCACGAGTTGCGGCGGGCATCGTGTGACGTGGAAGACCTGATCATCCAGAGCCTGTCCGCCGTCTCCCTGCACGGCGATCTCGCGCTCCGCCTGCTGCCCGATGACCCGGTTGCCGCGCGGGCACAGATCGAGCGGCTGACGGCGGGTGCCTGGAAGAGGATATGGAGGTGGTCGCCGAACTCGAGCGCGGCGACGAAATCATGGCCGCCGCGCTGCGCACCCAACCGGACGTCGCCGTCCTCGACATCGGATTGCCCGGACTGGACGGCCTGGCCGCGGCCGAACAACTGCACGACGCGGTACCGGACTGCCGCGTCCTCGTGCTGACCGGCCGCAACCAGCCCGGTACCTTGCTGCGGGCCTTGCAGGTCCATGTGCGCGGCTTCATCGCCAAGGACGCCCCGGCGCAAACGCTCGCCTCCGGCATCCGCTGGGTGGCCGCGGGCGAGCGAGTGATTGACCCCCAGCTCGTCGCGGCGGCCCTGGAGACCGGCGCCACCCCGCTTACCGCCCGGGAGACCGATGTGCTCCGGGAGGCCGAGAGCGGCATATCCACCGAGGAGATCGGCGGCCGGCTATCGCTGTCGCCAGCGACAGTCCGCAACTACCTGTCCAACGCCATCAGCAAAGTCGGGGCACGCAACCGGATCGACGCGATCCGGATCGCGCGTGACGCCGGATGGCTGTGACTGTCGGCAGCGTTATCCCGCGCAGAGCGGCTCCGCGAGTGCTTGCAGCGGAGTCGCTCCCGGTTTCGGCAGCCAGCCGTGCCTGGCGAGCACGTGGGTCAGCAACGCCAGCGACGCGGGGCTGCCTTCGCCGGCCGCGGCGGCGCGGGCCGCGGCACACAGCTCGTCCAGCAGGACGGCCGCCTCGCGATTGGCCTGCTGCGCCGCGCTGGCCAGCGCGAACAGCTGCCAGCCGAGGCTGGCGAGCGCCTGTACGTCGCTCTGATCATCCGCGTCCATGAGGCCTCGGTACAGTGCAAGAAGCCTGTCATCGGAGGTCACCGCACGCAGTGCTTCTGTCCGGCGGGTATATACAACCCGGTCCAAGTCGCGCATAGCACACCGCTCCTTCGTGGGTCGATGCTTACCCTACGAAGGTGCTCCTTCGGCCTCTTTAATTACCGCTTAAGGCGTGCCGAACTTGCCATCCGGTTCGGTCCGGGACCACCTGCCTGCTGGTGCTCAGCCGCGTTCGACGGGTGGTCCCGGGTGCCCGGGTTACCGGATCAGGGTCCGGAGCGCATCAAGGATTTGCGCCAGCTCCCCGGCCAGCCGGATTGCCAGCACCATGATCCGCTCGCTACTCGGGCGACGGCGACGAGTCACCATCTTTCTCGACCTTCCAGCCTGTTCCGGGCGGGAATGGTCCTCGCCCGGTGCCGGGCGGGCCGTGCCCGGCACGTGCACGGGCTGCTGCCCTGGCGAGGCTTTGGGTCATTTTGAGGCGTAACGCGCCGTCGGAAGAAGGATACGACCGGGGTCGACCCGTCGTGATTGTCATTTGAGATTTCATCTGATGAATTTTCTTTACGCACTTGCGTAGCGAAATTGAGCCGACATGAATCGGGGCAATATATGGCTCGATGGGCAGGAGCACCACGGATCGCAGAAGCGCTTTTCTGCCGCTCTGGTAAAACGCGGCGGCCCCGCCAGCCGCCGGCGGGATAAGCGGAGGGCTTCGATAGGCGGGGATGGGCCCCGGTAACGTGGTGTTTTTGCCTTTCGTGGTAACGCGGCCCTCGCGTGCGGGGGTTGATCCTCCACGAAGGGGAAATCGTCCACGTTGCTGACGGGCCTGCCGGTGTGCTCGTGTCCCGGTAGCCGCACAGTGCACTCCAGGCACAGACTGCGCACCGCCGGCCGCACGGCAATCGCGGCCGGGCGGCCCAGGTGAGCTAGAGCTCGCGTTCGTAGACGTACATGAGGTCGCCGTCGGGGCCGCCGGTGCGGTTGGTGAAGCCGAGGCTTTCGTAGAGGCGGCGGGCCACGTGGTCGGGTTCGTCGACGCCGATGTCCATGGTGTCCGCGCCGCGGTCGCGGGCCTCGCGGATCGAGGCCTCCATGACGGCGCGGCCCAGGCCCTGGCCGCGCTTGGCCGGAGTCACGTACATCTCGGCCAGGTAGCACTCCAGGCCGCTGGACCAGATCGCCGGGCGGAAGCGGAGCACGGACAGCGCGTCCGGGCCGGCCCCGCCGAGCATGACCACGGTGTCGCCGCCGCCGCTCATGAGCTCCCGCAACCGGGACGCCAGCGCGGCCGGCGGGGGCGTGGGCTCGTCGAACTCGCGGTTGAAGTCGTACAGCAGTTGCCCGATCGCTGGTGCGTCCGAGGGTTCAGCTCGCCGGACAGAATGAGTCATGGCCGCACCTTATCCCGGAGCTCATCCGGCGCCCCACTGCATTTTCCGCGCGCGACCAGGTGTAAAAGTGGAGGTAACGCCACTTGTCTAGACCTTATGGAGTAGCCGCCCATGCGTATCGCCAACCTGTCCGGCCGGCTGGTCATGATCTCCGGCGGGCACGCGGTGGACGTCGAGCGGGCCAGCGGAGGGCTGTTCGGGTCGTCGCCGCAGGCCATCTACGACCGCTGGGCCGAATTCCGCGCGTGGGCGGCCGAGGCCACCCTGCCCGACGGCGCGGCATTCGACGTGACCGATCTCGGCGCCCCTGCGCCGCAGCCGCGGCAGCTGCTCGCGGTCGGCCTGAACTACCGCGATCACGTGGCCGAGTCGGGCTTCACCGTGCCGGATGGGCTGCCACCGATCTTCACCAAGTTCGCGTCCAGCATCACCGGACCGGTCACCTCGGTACGGCTGCCCGCGGGCGGGCACACCGACTGGGAAATCGAGCTGGTCGCGGTGATCGGCGCGCGCGCCAGGAACGTCGCCGAATCCGCGGCCTGGGACCAGGTGGCCGGGCTGACCGTCGGCCAGGATCTGTCCGAGCGGATCAGCCAGCTGGCCGGGCCAGCACCGCAGTTCAGCCTCGGCAAGTCGCTGCCCGGCTTCACGCCGATGGGCCCGTGGCTGGTCACCCCCGACGAATTTATTAATCCGAACGACCTGGGGTTGCTCGCTACGATCAACGGTGAACAGGTGCAAAAGGCGCGTACCAGCGACCTGATCTTTTCCGTTCCGGCGCTCGTATCCCGGTTGTCCGAACGGCTTGCCTTGCTCCCCGGCGACGTGATCTTCACTGGCACGCCGGCCGGCGTCGGGCTTGGCCGTGAACCGCAGCGCTGGCTCGCCGAAGGCGATGTCCTGGTCAGCACCATCGAGGGGATCGGTGAGCTGCGCCAGCGGTTCACGGCATAAGCGGATTAAGGCAGGTGCCACGCCTGGTTGGCGTTGCCGGTGCAGTCCCAGATCTGCAACTGCGTGCCTGGAGTAGTAGAGAAGCCCGTGTCGTCCAGGCACTTGCCCGACTGCGGGTTGAACAACGAGCCGTTTGATTGCGGGATGAACACTTGCGCGCCGGTGTTATTGCAGTCGTACAGGTCGACGGTCGTCCCGTTGGCCGTTCCGCCGCCGTCGATATCCATGCACTTGCCGAGCGCGTGCAGCGTGCTGCCGGCCTGGACCACCGTCCACTGCTGCGCGTTGGTGCCGTTGCACGTGTAGACCTGCACCGGCGTGAAGTTCGCCGAGTTCGCGCCCCGCACGTCCACGCACAGTCCGCCGTACCCGGTGATCTGGCCGGTCACGCCGCCGCCACCGCCGTTGTTACCGCCGGCCGTGGTGTACGCGGCCACGTACGCCACGCTCATCGTGCCGCCGGACGCCGTCGAGCCGGTCGGCGTGGTGCAGCCGCACACGCCGTTGGGGAAGCCGCCGCCCATCGCCAGGTCCAGGAGAATGGACAGGTTGTGGTCGAACGCGGCCTGCCACGTAGCCGTGCCCACCTGGCCCTCGCTGACGCTGAAGTACGAGTTCCCGTCGAGGTAGAACGTGATCGACTCGTTCGAGGTGTTGGTCCGGTTCAGGATCATCGTGTACGTGTGGAACCCGCCCTGGCAGCCGCCGCATGCGCGCAGGCCGCTGCCGATGCCGTTGCCCTCGTTGCAGGGGCCGCCGGGGAAGGTGCCGCAGTGGATGGTGCCGGCTACCTCGGACAGCGCGTTGACATCCTCCATGATGTCGATCTCGCCATTCTCCGGCCACTGGCCTGGGCCGAGCATCCAGAATGCCGGCCAGTAGCCGAGACCGCCGTTCGGCTGCTGGATTGACGCGGTCACCTCCAGCTCACCGCCGGCCGGCGCGCCCACGTTGGCACTGGTCGTCTGGACGCGGCCGGAGGTCCACGAGCTGCCGCCGCCCAGCGCCGTGAGGTCGAGGTTCCCGTTGCCGTCGAGGTGGACGTTGCTCGTCGAGTTCGTCATCGTCTCGATCTCGCCGGTGCCGAAGTTCGAGCCGGGCCCGGTGTCGTACATCCATTGCGAGTCGATGCCCGAGCCCGCACCGCCGTTGAAGTCGTCGCTGAACACCGTCGACCAGCCCGATGGCGGCGGCGGCACCGCGTTCGGGACCGCGGCGGGCCCGGCGACACCCGCCGACGCGGTGGGCATCACGGCCACGGTCAGCGTGCACGCCGGGATCACGATGGCGAGCAGCGCCAGCCACCGGGGCCGGCGGAACCGCCGCCGGGCGAACGAGACGAGTGGACCGCGCCGCGAGCGCAAGAACCGCGGAACGCGCGGTGCATTTCCGGCCATACTCTGGCCTCCCTACCCGCTCCTGGAGCCAACCTTATAGGAAAGTTTCCTATAAGTGGACTGAATGTAATTCCGGCTCCACGCTGGGTCAACGGGAACGCGCGTTTAAAAGACGTTAAAACCTGGTCATCGAGTCGCCCGCAGTGCGGCCATGGGCTCGGGCAAGTCCATTTCCGCGAACGCGGCCGGCCAGTCGGCCCTGGTGTACCCGCTGCCCAGGTCGGTGTGGTGCAGTTCGACCTCGATCAGCCGCTTCGGCAGGATCAGCCGGGCCGGGAACATTTCGGGCTGCACCATGCTGACGGCGGTCTGCCACGCCTCGGCCGGCACCCGGACCGCCTCGGACGCGAACGCGGCGGCCGACGCGGCGACGTCCGCGAGCTGCTCGGCCGCGGCCCGCCCCGCGCCGGCCTCGATGTCAGCGTCGCGGGCCTGCTTGCTCCGGTAGCCGGGGGTTTCCACGCCGGTGCGCGCCCAGATCAGCAGGTTCCGCAGCCCGTCAGCGTTCCTGGCCAGGTGCGTCAGCACGTGCCCGCGGGTCCAGCCCGGCAGCAGTGAGGGCTCGGCGATCGCGCCGTCGTCCAGCGACTCGACCGTCACCAGCAGGCGCCGCGTCGCGTCGTCGATCATCCCGATCACGTCATCGTCCACGCCGCCAATTATTGCGGACATGAACCTGCCCATTTCGGGCGGGTGACCGTCCGCGCATGCCGCCGCCGCGGCCAACGAGTGCCGGGGTCGGCTGCTGTGCTAGTTGCCCGCAATGCCCCGGTTTGTTCCAGCATTTCCGTGCCGTTCAGCGATCCGCCCGGGCTCGGCGCAGCGCTCGAAAAAGATTGCGGACACTTACCCCCCCGAATCGGGGGGGTAAGCCATCGTCACCCGGAGGGTGGTCGCATCCGCGAGAAGATTTTGTTTGCGCTGGTCAGGAGACCGCTCGGGTCAATCTTCTTGGTCAGTGTCCGCAATGATCCGGCCACCCGAGGGAGCGCCGGATAAATAGTGATTTGTCCGGAATGTGCGCGCGCGTGGGGCGGAATGTGCGCGCGCAAGGATGGCGTGGGGCGCGGGGCCGGGGCGGGGCGGTTGGGCGCTCGGCTCGGGGCGGGACGAGACGTATCGTGCTGGTATGGAGCCTCCCGACATCGTGCGGTCCGCGTACGCGGAGCTCATAGTCACGGACCTGGACCGGGCCCGGTGGTTCTGGGTGGACGTGCTCGGCTTCGCCGTCACCGAGGCCGAATCCGACGCGCTGTACCTGCGCGGCTACGACGAGCTCACGCACCATAACCTCGTCCTTCGCGAAGGAAACGCACCCGCCGCCGCCCGGCTGGCGTTCCGCGTCCGCGGCACGGCGGACCTCGCAAAAGCCGAGCGGTTCTACCCGGCCGCCAGGCGCATCCCCAAGGGAACGACGCCAGGCATCGGCGAAGCGGTCCGCGTCGCGGACCCGCTCGGCTTCACCGTGGAGTTCTTCGCCGAGGCCGACCATCCCGAACGCCTCCAGCAGCGCTACGACGTCCACAAAGGCGCCGAAATCGCCAGGCTCGACCACTTCAACATCGTCGTCCCCGACGTCAGGGAGGCGTACGAGTACTACACCGGTCTCGGCTTCGGGCTGTCCGAGACGATCGAGGACGACCAGACGCTGTACGCCGCGTGGATGTACCGCAAGCAGACCGTGCACGACGTCGCGTTCACCGGCGGCGACGGGCCGCGGCTGCACCACCTCGGCTTCTTCGCCCACGAGTCGCACCAGGTGCTGCGCGTCTGCGACATCCTTGGCGCGCTGCACCAGGAGCACCACATCGAGCGCGGCCCGGGCCGTCATGGCGTGTCCAACGCGATGTACGTGTACCTGCGCGACCCGGACGGGCACCGGCTGGAGATTTACACCAGCGACTACTACACCGGCGACCCGGACCACCCGACGCTGCGATGGGACGTGCACGACCCGAGGCGCCGTGACTTCTGGGGCAACCAGGTTGTCCCCTCCTGGTACACCGAGGCGACCACCGTCCTGGACCTGGACGGCGCACCCAGGAAACTCGTCAAGCAAGAGCAGGCCCCGGAGAAAACCGTGGGCGCCGACGGATTCAGCCGGTAACAAGTTCGGGTTCGTGCAACCACCGCTCGTTCCGCATAAATCCGGACATGGTACGGCGGGCCAGCGCCACGGCCGCGGACGTGGCGACGACCACGGAAATACACACCACAAAAGCCACCACCAGCACCGAAGGACCGGCGTAGATCTCCGCGCCGAGTCCGCTCGACCGGCCCTGCATGTTGATCAGCCGCGGCGCCACCACCAGCCCGGCGGCCAGCCCGCCGGTCACCCCGATCAGCGTGAGAATCGTGGTGTTCACCACCAGCGTGGCCATCACCTGGCGGGGAGTCAGCCCGAGAGCGGCGAGCACGCCGGTCTCGTGCCGGTGATCGCGCAGCCCGATCGCGGTCGCGGTGAGCAGGTTCGCCAGCGCGATCACCGCGAGGATCACCACCGACACCACGATCACCACCCGCACGACGCCCAGGCTGTCCGCCGGGTTGGCCACCTCGGACACCGACAGCCCGCTCCCCGACAGCCCGCTCCCCGACAGCCGCTGCTCCGCCGCCGCGGCGGACACCCCGGGCCGCAGTTGCACGCTGTAGTACTGCGGCGGCTGCGGCGGGACCTTGGCCGCCGTCAGGGAGTCCCGGCCGAATGCCAGCACGTCGCCGTTGTCGACCGGGTCAAGAACCCGGCCGACGATGCGCACGGTCACGTTCGTGCCGTCAATCGAGACGGTCACCCACTCACCGACCGACAGGCCGGTCAGGTCGAGAAAACCCTGTCCGGCCACCGCCTGGAGCGGCGAGTCGTACATCGACCCCTGCACGACGTGGAACGGGTACCGTCCCGCTCCGGCAGAGCGTCCGATGGCCAGCGCGGTGAACGTTCCGTTACCTCCCGGCACCAGCGTGGGGAACGAGTCGGCCGGAAATGCGGCTTTGACCTGTGCTCGGTCGCTGTCCTGGACGCGCGCGGCGGCTGCCCCGGTCACGTTGAGCGTCGCCGCCAGCCCGATCCGCGCCGGATCCCTGCTGAACCCGTCGATGGTCGACCAGCAGCTCAGCGCGATCGTGATGACCATCAGCGGGATCGCCACCCCGAACACGGTCAGCAGCGCCGGCAGCCGCCGGGTCAGCGAGTCCCTGGCGCCGAGCACCAGCGGGGCCGGCAGGTGCACCAGCAGGCCGAGCCGGGCGATCCTGGACAGGTGGCCACGCGGCGGGGTGACCCGCACCGCGGCAACGGGGGACACCCGGCCGGCCCACCACGCCGGGATCACGGTGGCCACCGCGACCGTCGCCACCACCCCGGCCGCGATCAGCGTCACCGACCAGCCGGGCAGCGATGCCAGGCCGACGGCCGACCCGGCCGGCGGCCGCACGAACGCCGGCGCGGTCGCCACCCGGGCCGCGAGCACGCCGAGACAGGCGCCGGCGATGCCGAGCAGCGTCTGCGTGCCGACCAGCATGCGGACCACCTGCCCTGGCGTGAAACCCAGGGCCTTGAGCATGGCGATGTCCTGGCGGTACATGAGCACCCGCCCGGCGGTCACGTTCGCGATCGCGCACGGCGCGGCGACCAGCGCGATGATGCCGAACACCGCGAGCAGCAGCCCCACCAGCCGGTCATTGCTGGCCATGGACGCCTCCACCTGCGCCGCGGTCGAGAAGCGCTGCACGGAGCCCGGGTACGCCTGGTTGATGCCCTGCGCGACCTCGCCCTCGACCACCGGGGACGTGCTGGTGAGCCGCAGGTCGGCGACCTGTTCCTGGTTACTCGGGTCCGGTTGCACCTGGTCCAGCGCGGCCGGCTGAACCCAGATCAGGCCGGGCGTCCACTGCGGGTAGAACCCCTGATCGGCCGTATCGGCTATTCCGATTATTTTCAGCGGAACGACGCGGGCATGGCCGCTCTGGACCCGGATCTGGTCACCAAGGCGGACGTGCACGGCGGCGGCGAACGAGGCCTCGACGACAACCCCGTCGCCATCCCCGGTGCGCAGCCAGCTGCCCGCCACCACGATCGGCATGGATATCCGCGGCAGCATGGACGGCTTCATGGCGATCAGCTGCACATTCGCCGTCGGCTGCGCCGCCAGCGTGGCCGGTGCCGTCTGGTACGGTCCCCCGGCTTCCTGCACGCCGGACACAGAACCGAGCTCGGCCGGCGCTTGCCCTGGCGGGAACTTGAGGTAGACGACCATGTCCGCGCCGTGCGTGCGGGCGAACAGGGCCTGCCACGGGTTGACGGCGCCTTTCAGCAGCATGGTGGCGAGCACCAGGGCGGCGACCACGCCGGCCACCGCGCCGATCGTGAGCAGGGCCTGCCCGTGGCGGGCGCGCAGGTCCGCGCGCGCCCACCGGATGGTCCCGCGCACGGGAAGCCGTCAGCCTCTCAGCTCAAGCACGTCATTCACCACGTCCTGCACCGGCCGACGTGCCCGGACCACCGGGGCATCGTCGGCCACCATGCCGTCGAACAGGTGGATCACCCGGTCGGCGCGGCTGGCGACCCGGGCGTCATGGCTGACCAGCAGGATCGCCTGGCCGCTGTCGTGGGTGCGCTGAAGCAGCCGGAGCACGTCGCGGGCGCCGGCGCTGTCCAGGTTGCCGGTTGGCTCGTCGGCCAGCAGCAGGCTCGGCTCGTTGGCCAGCGCGCGGGCCAGCGCGACCCGCTGCTGCTCGCCGCCGGACAGCCGGGAGGGCGCGGCGTGCGCCTTGGCGGTCAGGCCGAGCTCGCCGAGCAGTTCCTCGCGGCGCTTGCGCGCCTGGCGTGGACTCACGCCGGCCAGCAGCGCCGGCAGCTCGACGTTGTCCGCGACGGTCATGTTCGACAGCAGGTTGAAGGACTGGAACACGAACCCGACGTGGCGGCGGCGCAGGATGGCCCACGCCGCCGTGGACAGCCGCTCCACCCGCTTGCCGCACAGCCAGATCTCGCCCCTCGTCGCGGGCTCGAGCCCGCCCAGCATGTGCAGCAGCGTCGACTTCCCGGACCCCGAGGGGCCCATGATGGCCACGAACTCGCCGGCACCCACCTCGATGTCGACCCCCCGGACGACCTCCGCGGCGACGCCGTCGGCGCGATAGACTTTAGCCAGCCCCCTCGTCCGCAGTATTGTCTGTTCGCTCGCGGGCGGGGCGCTTCGAGGCAGCGCCTTCCCTCCTCGCTCGTCGCTGCGCTCCTCGCTCGTCGGTCCAGGCGCCGCCGCGCCCCTGGCTTCGCTCACACGAGCTCCTCCTGGCATCTCTCCAGCCAGTCGAGGTCGGCCTGCAGGTGCAGGATGGCGCCCTCGATCAGCAGCCGCGCGGGGGGGTCGGCCGTCTCGCTCGCCGCCCCCAGCGCGGTCAGGTTACGCATTATGCCCAGGTAGTGCCTGCGCTGAGAGTTGATCAGCTTCATCCGGTCGGCCAGGCCGGCCATCGGGGCGAGGATCAGCTTGATGAAGAACTCGTCGCGGACCCGGGGCCCCTCGCTCGGCTCGGCGACCCACGCGTCCAGGACGTCCCGGCCGGCCGGCGTGAGATCGTAGACGCGCTTATTCGGCCGGTCGGTCTGCGTGACGTCCTCACTGCACACCAGGCCGTCTTGCTCGAGCCGCTTCAGCGTGACGTAGATCTGCCCGATGTTCGGCGACGGGTATGCCTCACCAAAGGTCTGCTCGAGGGCCAGCTTCAGCTCGTAGCCGTGCGCCGGCTCCTTGGCGAGCAGTGCCAGCAGGTGCAGCCGCACGTGTCCCGTCACCTCCGTGTTTGCTGCCGTCAGGGTACCGCTGTACATAACACCCAGGTAAGGCCCACATCGTTACAGAAGCCTGTTGACATATACCTAACAAGGGTGCATAACATGCATGTACCCCAGATTACATCGGATTGCTTACACTGCACAGCCCAGCTCGATACCGACGTTTGGGTCGCGATTCGCCGATCGGCCGGCTCGCCGGCTGACCGGTTCGCCCCCCCGGCCCGGAGGCCCGCATGCAGAGGCGCATGATCGTGGTCGGCGTTCTGATCGCCGCGCTCACGCTCGTCGCCGGCTGCGCCTCCGGGGTGGGGGAGCCTCCGCCCATGACATCCAAGATCACGTTCGCCATCGGCAGCGACGACATCGGCTGGCTCACGCCGTTGGTCACTCGCTGGAACCACACGCACGCCACTGACCAGCGGGTCACCCCGCTGTACCTGCCGGCGGACGCGGACACCCAGCACAGTTATCTGGTCACGAACCTCAAGGCGAAGAGCCCGATTTACGACGTCATCGACATGGACGTGGTGTGGACCGCGGAGTTCGCCGCGAACGGCTGGATCGTCCCGCTGAACCCGGCCAATTTCCCGCTCAGGGACTTCTTCCAGTCGGCGGTGCGGACCGCCAAGTACCGAGGCCGGCTGTACGCGGTGCCGGACTACACGAACGCGGACCTGCTCTACTACCGCAAGGACATCCTCCAGAAGGCGCACGTCCCCCCGCTGAAAGGGGATTCGACGTGGACCTGGGCACAGCTGGCGAACCTGGCGCGTACCGTGGCGCCGCGCTACGGACTGGCGGGTTATGCCGGGACGTTCGCCCAGTACGAGGGCCTCACCGTCAACTTCGCCGAGGCGGTCCAGTCGTCCGGCGGCTCGATCCTCAACGCCAAGGGCACCGCGGTCACGCTGAACACACCGCAGGCGCTGGCCGGGCTGACGTCCCTGGTCAAGGGGTTTCAGCAGGGCTGGATTCCGCAGCGGACGCTTCGGTTCGAGGAGACGCAGGCGCAGGACGCGTTCGTGCCGCCGGGCAATTTCCTGTTCCTCAACGACTGGCCCGACGTGTACGCCAAGCTCGGCCCGGACGCCTCGCGGACGTACGGCGTCGCCCTGCTGCCCGGCCAGAACGGACCCGGGTCAAGCACGCTCGGCGGCGCCAACCTCGCGATCAGCGCCTTCTCCAGGCACCAGCGGACGGCGCTGAGCTTCATCAAGTACCTGACCGGATACGACCAGCAGAAGACGATGCTCAAGTTGGGCTCGTTCCCGCCGGTGCTGATGTCGCTGTACCACGACCGCACCCTGACGGGCCACTATCCGTACCTGCCCACGCTCAACGATGCGATCACGAACGCCCAGCCGCGGCCCGCGATCACCAACTACGACCAGGCCACCCAGGCGATCTTCAGTGAGGTCTTCCAGGCACTCGAAGGGAACACGACACCGCAGGCCGCCCTGCGCGACATGCAAAGCGAGCTCACCCAGATCATCCGCGACCGATTACCCCGATAGCCGAGAGCCAGGGGGCCGCACAGGGGCCGGCCCGCTTAGCCGGCCAGCACCCGTCCCCAGCCGTCGGCTGGCCCTATTTAACCGCACGCCAGTTCCGGTACAAGCACACCCAGTTACCAGTACAACTAGCGATTCTTCAACCACAAGGAGTCCACATGGGTTCCAGCATCACCAGGTTCAGACGCCACGGGCTCACCGCCCTGACGCTCGCCGCGGCAGCCGTCACGGTCGCCGCCTGCAGCAGTTCGAGCACCACATCGCAGCAGTCGGCGAGCGCCAAGCAGTCGATCACGCTGGCGATCTCCGGCCTCGGCAGCGAGGGCGACTACACCAAGACACAGGTCAGCGAGTTCGAGAAGGCCAATCCGAACATCACCGTGACCGTCGACGTGCTGTCGTCGGACTCGACGGTCTTCCTGTCCCAGGTGAACAACAGCTTCGCCGCCGGATCCTCGACCCCGGACATCGTCGAGGGTGACATCACCTACACCGCGAAGTGGGCGGCGGCCGGCTACATCCAGCCGGTGTCCTGCTCGCCGAGCGACTTCAACGCCGCGATGGTCTCCACCGGCACGTTCCAGGGCAAGCTGTATGCCTGCCCGTGGTTCCTGAACACCGAGGGGCTCTGGTACCGAACCGACCTGGTGCCCACTCCGCCGACCACCCCGCAAGAGGTGATCACCGACGCGCAGGCGGCGCTCAAGGCCGACAAGTCGCTGAAGGAGGGCATCGCGTTCGAGGGTGACAAGTACGAGGGCGCGATCACCGTGTACATGATGCTGAACAAGGTGTTCGGCGGCTCGCTGAGCAACCTGTCCAACATCAACACCCCGCAGAATGTGGCGGCGCTGAACTACCTGCACAGCCTCATCTACCAGTACAAGGTCGCCCCGTCCAACGTGGTCAGCTACCAGGAAGGCCAGACCGGCAACGACTTCGCGGCCGGCTACGCGGCGTTCGCCACCAACTGGCCGTACGTGGCGGGCCTGCCGCTGGCTCCGTCGGTCAAGGGGCACATCGGCTTCATCCCGTTCCCGGCGGCGTCCGGCGGCGCACCGGGTGTCGCGCTCGGCGGCGAGGACCTGGTGGTCAACGCGAAGACCGCGCACGTGGCCGCCGTGAACAAGCTGATCGACTTCCTGTCCAGCCCGGCCCAGCAGACCGCCCGGGCGATCAAGGTGTCCGACGCGCCGGCCGTGCCGGCCGCGTACACCCAGGCGCTGTTCACCAGCTCCCCGCTGTGGAAGACCGTCCAGTCCATGGCGCCGCTCGCGGCGGCCCGGCCGGTCAGCCCGGCGTACCTGAACGTGTCCGCCGACCTTCAGGAGCTGATCTCGTCGGCGTACGCGAACTCGAGCGCGAGCGCGGCGTCTGACGCCTTCAAGAGTTACTCCGGCACGATCGCGACCGACTCCAGCGCGGCCGGCTGATCATGACAGCCGAGGCCAAACAGGCCCCGGTCACCGGGCGGCCCGCAGTCACGGGCCGCCCGGCCCCGGTCGGCCATGCCAGAGAACGCACCGACCGGCGGCTGGGCTACATCCTGGTCGCGCCGGTGGTCCTGCTGCTGCTCGCGGTCACCGGCTACCCGCTGGTGTACAACATCTGGAACTCGTTCCACAGCGACAACCTGACGTTCGCGAACTCGCCGCACAACTTCACCGGCCTGCACAACTACCGGGTGTCGCTCTCCTCGGCAGGCTGGGTGCCCGCGCTCGAGCGGACGCTGGTGTTCACCGCGGTGACGATCGCGTTCGACATCGTGGTGGCGCTCGGGCTTGCGCTGATGCTGCACCGCAACTTCCGCGGCCGCGGGTTCCTGCGGGCCGCGGTGCTGATTCCGTGGGCGGTGCCGACCGTGGTGTCCGCGATGCTGTGGAAGAACATGTTCGACCCGCGGTACGGCTTCGTGGACTATTTCCTCGGCGCGTTCCACCCGGCCTGGTCGAGCCTGACCTGGCTGAACATCAGTGTGTTCCGGTCCTGGGTGGCGATCTTCGTGGCCGACTCGTGGAAGAACATCCCGTTCGTGGCCATCATCTTGCTGGCTGGTCTTCAGGTCATCCCGAACGACGTGTACGAGGCGGCCAAGATCGACGGGGCGAGCTGGTGGCAGTCGTTCCGCCGGGTGACGCTGCCACTGCTCAAGCCGGCGCTGTCCGTCGCGCTGATCTTCCGCACGCTCCAGGCGCTGCTCGTGTTCGACGTGATCTACGTGATGACCGGCGGCGGGCCCGGCACCTCCACTCAGGTGCTGGCGTACCTCAACTTCAAGTTCTTCATCATCAACACGGACTTCGGGATCGGCGGCGCCATGTCGATCATGTTGTGCGTCCTGGCGCTGATCGTGTCCGCCATCTACGTGCGGGCGTTCCGTCCGCAGACAGCGAGGTGAGCGCGGTGACAGCCACCACACTCCGCGCGCGGCACGCGGCCGCGCCGCGGCGACCCCGCGACGTGGGCAAGATCGTCAGGGAGACGCTGTTCTACCTGGCGGTCGTCATCGTCGTGCTGATCGCGCTGTTCCCGTTCTACTGGATCCTGCGCACCTCGCTGCTGTCCAACTTCCAGGTCAGCCAAGGTGTCGGCGGCAAGAACGGCGTCATTCCGTCCAGCCTGTCGTTCTCCGCCTGGAAGAACGTCTTCACCCAGGACGACTTCCAGCGGCCGCTGCTGAACAGCGCCATCGTGGCGCTCGGCTGCACGGCGGTCACCGTCGTGGTCGCGTCGATGGCCGGCTACGCGCTGGCCCGGCTGAAGATCCGCGGCACCGGGGCGATCCTCGGGTTCATCCTGCTGGCCGGCTTCTTCCCGGTGCTCGCGATGATCGGCCCGCTGTTCCTGGTGCTGCGGCACCTCGGCGTGCTGAACAACATCTACCCGCTGATCATCGTGTACCTGGTGTACACGCTGCCGATTTCCACCTGGCTGCTGAAGAACTTCTTCGAGCAGATCCCGGCCGAACTCGAGGATGCCGCGCTGACCGACGGGGCCACCCGGCTCCAGACGCTGCGCCGGGTGGTCATCCCGGTGGCGGTCCCGGGCGTGTTCACCGCCGCGATCTTGTCGTTCATCCTGGCCTGGAACGACTTCGCGTTCGCGGTGGCGTTCCTGTCCGACCCGCACAAGTTCACCGCGCCGCTGGCCATCACCACGTTCGGCCAGAGCCAGTTCCAGGTCTTCTACAACCTGATCGACGCCGCGGTGGTGATCACCTCGATACCCATCGCCCTGCTCGTCCTGTTCGCCCAACGCCGGATCGTGTCCGGCCTGACCGCCGGCTCCTTCCGCTAACCCGCCCCGCCCGCCGCCCCCGGGGCCCGCACCCGCGCGCCCCGGCCCGCCCACCGCACGGCCCCCCGCCCGCGCCCGCCCGAAAAATCCGGACTTATCCAGCCAGTGGCGGCCCGTCCCGGGGGCCGAAAAAGATTGCGGACACTTACCCCCCCGAACTGGGGGGGTAAGTGTCCGCAATAATCGGGCGCGCCCGACGGCGCGCCCGGAATAGAACGTATGTCTGGTCCGGGGTAGCTGATCGGCTGGCGTTCCGGCGGCGGGTTCGCCGGCCCCGCCCGCAGTGTGTCAATTGCGCAATTGAGCCCGCTAGAGCGTGTCTGGGCGCGCGCGGAATACGGCTTATGCCTGGGTGGGCGCGGCGAGGGGGGCACGCTTTATCCTGGGCCTATGGACCTTGTCATCCCCGATGGGGGCTTCTGGCCGGCGCCCGAAGTCCCGCAGCCGAACATCTACCCGATGGAATGGCACGTCGACACCCAGAAGCTCGCCGACATCTACGAGAAGTCGAAGCGAGCCGTGTGGAACCCCGCTGACCTGCCGTGGGACGGCATTCGTGCCGAGGATTTCACCGACGAGCAGCGCCTGGGCATCATGTACTGGTTCGCCGTGCTGGCCAACTTCGACGCGTCCGGCCCGGCGGTCTTCGCCCGCGCGACGATCCACGCCTTCGAGCAGCACGAGGAGGACCCGGTCCGCAAGTGCTTCTTCTCGATCACCCGAGACGAGATGAACCACGAGGAGTGCTGCCAGCGCACGATCGCCAAGCTCTGGCCCGGCGGCCCGCTGGACTGGACGCCGCGCACCGACCTGGAGAAGGCCGCCCATAACAACATCGGCTGGCTATATCACAACGGCGGACGGTACTGGAACGGTTACAACACGGCCGTCGGCAAGTACTCGCTCGCGGTGCTGTTCACCAGCTTCATGATGGGCGAGATGGCGGCGTCGACGCTGTTCCGCGGGATGGCGTCCGGCACCCAGCACCCGGTGTTCGGCGAGATGTTCAAGCGGATCGGCCGCGACGAGTCCCGGCACCTCCAGATCTGCATGACGATACTGGAGAACGAGTGGCCGGGCCTGACCGAGGAGGTCAAGGGCCAGATCACCCGCCAGCTCCGGGCCGGCTTCGTGTTCTTGTCGATGATCTTGTGGGAGCCGCCGGAGGGTTTCTGGGACCTGCCGCCGTACTTCCTGCCGAACCACCGCGTGCTGATGGCGCACGCCCGCGACGCAGGCCTCGGCGTGCTGTCGTTCGACGAGCAGGCGGACAACTGGAAGGTAGCGATGGCCCGGGTGCGCGCGATCGTGCAGCGCTGGGGCATCGAGTTCCCCGCCATCCCCGAGCTCGACATCGAGGGCGTCGACGTCGCCGCCGACATCAACGCCGAGGACATCATCCCGGTCTTCTAGCCGAGGGGTAGTTGTAACGCCGCGCTCCTGGGAAGCGATGACTTAAGTAGAGGCGGCTGACGCGGGTACCCCCGAGCCCACGTCAGCCCCTCTTCTCTGTGTCTGCGCTAATGCAGCAGCGGGCCGATCAGGTCCTTGATCTGATCGACCTTCGCGAGCAGCGTCGCGGTCCCGGCGACGGCGCCGCTCAGCCTGCCGAGAATCAGGCGGATGCTGTCAGCGCTGGGGCGCCGTCGCTTGGACTCCTCGCGGAACCGGTCGATGTCCTCGCTGATGTCGTCTGCTTGCGCGGGCAGCAGCGTTTTCGCCTCGGTCTCCAGCTCGCTGAGCAGCGCGTCGATGCGTACCGCGGCCGGCGCCTGGCCGATGTTCTGGACAGCGCGGGCGTTCCGGCCGGCCGCCACCGGCCCGGAGACGTTGCCGCCTGCTATGTACACGCCGGAGTTCTCTATGCGTTCGTTCACGATGCCTTCTTTCGCTCTAGCGCGCGGCTGAGGCCGGTGCCGGGGTGGGGGCCGGGGCGGTCTGCGCGAGGCTGTTCGGGCCGGCCGCCACCGGTCCGGTGACCGTCCCACCCGAGATCACCACCCCGCTATTGATCACCTGGGTCATGCTGCTCCGGTACGCGCCGGTGTCGGCGCCCTGGGTCTTCAGGTAGTCGAGTACCGTCTCGTTCACCAGCCGTTCGGTGATCCTGGTGTACTTCGCCGCGTCCAGCTTCTGGATGTAGGTATGGGCTTCCGGCGCGGCGCCCAGCTCGCGGATGCTGATCCGCGCGCCGACGTCACCGAACAGGTAGTCTTCCGACGCGGTCGCCTCGTCGGTGAAGACCCTGTGCTCGACATACATCCGCAGCAACGTCCCGAGCGCGCCGAGGGGCGCGTGCACCACGTCGCCGAATACGTTTCGCATGGTGTGCAGCAGCACCTTGGTGAGGAACTGCCCGGAGGTGACCTTCGGCAGCAGGTCGACGACGTGATAGGCCCAGGCGATCGGTGCGAGCGTGGTCGGCACGTACTCCAGGTAGAACATGCGGCCCTCGACCGCGACATAGACGAACGCCGATACGACGATCTCCTGGCAGGAACGGCTGATGACTTCCTGGCCGTCGATGAGCACCGGCTGGCCCTCGTCGGTGACCGAAGCCTGGAGGTAATACCGCAGGCCGGCCTGCGGATGCCGGATCAGCGCGTCGACCGCCGCCCCGCTCGCCTGCGAGTACGGTATCTTCCGGCCCGGGTCGATCAGCGGGCTCTCCCAGCGGCGGCGGCCCTCGCCGACGACGTGATCGCGCACGGTCAGCGCGGATACCCGCTCGTTCTCCGGCAGCGCGGGGTCGTCGAGCTTGAGCAGCCGCTCCCGCAGGCAGTGGTGCAGCTCAACCGGATCGATGCACACCTGGTCGTCCCGCGCCGGCCGGGGCCAGCCGCTGCCATGGTCGCTGTCCGCCCGGTCCAGCTCGATGGCGATCGACCAGGCCCGGCCTCTGGTGCCGGCCCCGACGAACGGATTCTCCCCGCCGTACAGGGTGACATTGCCTCGCTGCGCCGCCCCGATCTCCGCGATGCGCGCCTCGGCATGCGGATCCGCCGCGGTGAAGTGACCGGCGGGCGCGCCGGGCCGCAGCCGGTCGGACAGCGTCGAGAACATCGAATGGTGGTAGATGGCCGCCGTCGCCGCCAGCAGGACCAGCAGGGCGATCGTCGCCACGATGGCGCTGCCGCCAGTAGCCACCGGACCGAGGTGCGGCATCGTCCGGCCCGCGCTGTTCAGCACGTTGAAGATGAACCACAACACGAGGACCAGGACGAGCACGAGCGCCACTGCGGCGCCGATCAGGAACATCCTGCCCATCGACCGGCGGGTCCAGCGCACACGCGGCAGCATGCGGCTGATCGCGAACGCGACGGCCAGGATGGCGATCGTGGGGAGCGTCGCCAGCACCAGCCCGGCCAGCAGCAGCAGGCTCAGTATGACGTCGCGGCCGAGCTGCATCCGCCTGGCGTTCAGGCAGTGCCGGACGATCGGCACCAGGTCGATACCTGGCGACGACGCGACCGCCCGGTGCGAGCCGATCAGCTCGCTGATCACCGTGGTGGCGAACGCGTTGTTCAGGTACGCGGCCGCGCACAGGTAGCGGGTCTCGTCGTTCAGCGGCCGATCAGGATCCGGCACCGCGCTCGGGTCGGGATGGCCGAAGAAACGGTCTTGCTGGCTGGCCGGGCGGTCCTCCTGAAGCACCGTGACCGAGCCGGCCGGGGCTCCGCACGTGCCGCAGAAGGCGTGATCCTCGGACATCGCGGACTGGCAATTGGCGCATTGCAGCGGAATCATCGGCTTCTCCCGTCAGCAAGCCTGATAGGACGCGTGATAACTGGACGGCTGCTGGTCGATCAGGTAGCTGCCGTTGCCATCCGGGCTCAGGAACAGGGTGATCGCCCAGTCGGTGCAGGACTGTGTCTGGTCCACGCTGTCCGCGGGATCCTGGTGGCTGGTGAACGTGACGTCGGCCGCCAGGTCGCCGTCGCCGGCCGTGGAAATGCCGGTGAGGGTCTCGGCGGAATCCGCGGTGGTCCGGTACCCGCTGGCGAATTGTGCCTGCGTGAGGCCCTCCTGGAGCGGCGGGCTGAGCAGTGCGCGGTACGACTGGTAATCGTGGCTGTTGATCGCGCCGAAGTACTGGTTGAGGAACGCCGCGACCGGCTGGGCGTCCGAATCCTGGGTGACGTCCTGGGACAACGTCACCGTCCCGACGGTCTGCGGAACCGGCTGCGGCGGGGTGGTTGACAGCGCGGCAGACGGGGATACCCCATCCGGGCTGCTGGCCGGAGCCGTAGTGACGGCCGCGGTCGTGTGTTCGGCCGCGGCCGGAGCCAGCCGTAGCGAGGCGCCGTGGTTCCCCAGGTGCGAGGCAAGCAGCCAGCCACCGGTTCCGGCGCCCGTCAGCACCGCCGCGACGGCGACCATCGCGGCCGTCCGGCGGGGCCTGCGCGGCGGCCGGCCGGCGCGCCTGGCCGGCTGGCGCGGTGCCTCGCGCGGCGGCTGGGGCGGTGGCTGGGGCGGTGGCAGGCGGGTGCCGCACCCGGTGCAGAATTGCTTTCCCGGGCTAACCGGGCGACCGCACGTCGTGCAGAAGGCGTCCATTGTCGATATGCCCCCCCAGGCCGTATCAGCTCCCTCAATTCCGTTGCGCAATGGCGGAACTGTCGCATCCAGAAGTGCCGAGCGCCATTGCCGTGGCGGTCATAGTTATGTCACGCCGCGCGACCAAGGGGGCATTGGCTGGATATCTCTGCCAGGTGACGGCAGGTCGGCTACGCCGTGCACTCCGTTGCGGGTAGCGTTCGGAGTATGAGGACGACGAACTCGACGCCGTTTGGCCAGATGGTGACGGCGATGATCACCCCCATGACTCCGGACGGGGCAGTCGACTTCGACGGGGCCGCGCGCCTCGCCGACTACCTCGTCACCGACATGCGCAACGACGGCCTGGTGATCAACGGCACCACCGGCGAGGCCCCGACGACCACCGCCGCCGAGCAGGAGCAACTGCTCCGGGTGGTGGTGGACACCGTGGGCTCGCGGGCGAAGGTGGTGGCCGGGGTCGGCACCAACGCGACCGCGCACACCATAGAACTCGCCAAGCAGGCCGAACGGGCCGGGGTGCATGGCCTGCTGGTCGTGGCTCCTTACTACAACAAGCCCCCGCAGGCGGCGCTCGCCGCGCACTTCACCGCGGTCGCCGACTCGTCCGGCCTGCCCGTGCTGATCTACGACATCCCCGGCAGGACCGGCGTCGCCGTGGAAACCGCCACGCTGGTCAAGCTTGCCGAGCATCCCCGGATCGTCGGGGTCAAGGACGCCAAGGACGCACCGGGTGCCACGTCCCGGGTGCTGGCGCAGACCGACCTCGTCTACTACTGCGGCACCGACATGCTGAACCTGCCGTGGCTTGCCCTCGGCGCCGTCGGCTTCGTCAGCGTGGTGGGCCATGTGGCGGGGGACCGGCTCCATGAGATGATTGATGCCTATGGTGACGGTGATGTGGGTCGCGCCCGGGCGATCCATTACGAGCTGATGCCCGTGTACGAGGGGCTGTTCAGGAACCAGGGAGCGGTCATGACCAAGGCGGCGCTCGACCTCTTGGGCCTGCCCGGCGGGTCGGTGCGGCTGCCGCTGCTCCCGGCCACCGACGCCGAGCGCGCGCAGTTGCGCAAGGACCTCGCCGACGGCGGTATCAAGGTGCCTGCCGCGTGAGCCACCCGCACCCCGACCTCGCGCCACCCGCCGCACTGCCGAACGACGGGCTGCGCATTGTCGCACTCGGCGGTCTCGGTGAGATCGGCCGGAACATGACCGTGTTCGAGTACCAGGGCCGGCTGCTCATCGTCGACTGCGGCGTCCTGTTCCCGGACTCGGACCAGCCGGGCGTGGACCTGATCCTGCCGGACTTCGGGTACCTGGAGGGCCGGCTGGATCAGGTCGAGGCCTGCGTGCTGACCCACGCCCACGAGGACCACATCGGCGGAATCCCGTACCTGCTGCGGGAACGCGGCGACATCCCGCTGGTCGGCTCGAAGCTCACCCTCGCGCTGGTGAATTCCAAACTGGCCGAACACCATCTGGATCCGGTGAGCGTGGAGATCAAGGAGGGAAACCACCGGTCGTTCGGGCCATTTGATTGTGAATTTCTCGCGGTCAACCACTCGATACCGGACGCCCTCGCGGTGGCGATCCGGACGCCGGCCGGGGTTGTCCTGCACACCGGCGACTTCAAGATGGACCAGCTGCCGCTGGACGGGCGGCTGACCGACCTGGCCGGGTTCGCGCGGCTCGGCGGCGAGGGCGTCGACCTGCTGATGGCCGACTCGACCAACGCCGAGGTGCCCGGGTTCGTGACGTCTGAGCGGGCGATCGGCCCGGTGATCGACGAGGTGTTCGCCGAGGCCGCGCAGCGGATCATTGTCGCGTGCTTCGCGTCGCACGTGCACCGCGTGCAGCAGGTGCTGGACGCGGCGGTCGCGCACCACCGGAAGGTCGCGTTCGTCGGGCGGTCCATGGTGCGCAACATGGGCGTCGCGCGGGAGCTCGGCTACCTGCACGTGCCCGGCGGGCTGCTGATCGACCTGCGCGAGGCGGAGGAGATGCCGCCCGACCAGGTCGTGCTGATCTCCACCGGGTCGCAGGGCGAGCCGATGTCGGCGCTGTCCCGGATGGCCGGCCGCGACCACCCGATCCGGATCGCCGCCGGCGACACCGTCATCCTGGCGTCTTCCTTGATCCCCGGCAACGAAACGGCCGTGTACCGGGTGATCAACGGGCTGACCCGGCTGGGCGCGCGGGTGGTGCACCGGGGTTCAGCGCTGGTGCACACGTCCGGGCACGCGTCGGCGGGTGAGCTGCTGTACGTCCTGAACCTGGTCAAGCCGCGCAACTTCATGCCGGTGCACGGGGAATGGCGGCACCTGAAGGCGCACGCGCGGCTGGCGTCGCTGTCCGGGGTGCCGGACCGGCGGATCGTGATCGCCGAGGACGGGGTCGTCGTCGACCTCATTGGCGGGGCTGCCTCGATCGCGGGATCGGTGCCGTGCGGGTACGTGTACGTGGACGGGCTGACCGTCGGCGAGGTGACCGAGTCCCAGCTCAAGGACCGGCGCATCCTGGGCGACGAGGGCTTCGTGTCCGTGGTCGTCGTGGTCGACTCGTCGTCCGGCAAGGTGGTCGCCGGCCCGGAGATGCACGCCCGCGGCTCCGGCATCGACGACCTGGCGTTCGCCGAGGTGCTGCCCAAGATCGAGGAGGCGCTGGCCCGCGCCGCCGCCGACGGCATCACCGACGCGCACCAGCTCAGCCAGCTGGCCCGCCGGGTCGTCGGCAAATGGGTCAGCGACAACTACCGCCGCCGCCCCATGATCATCCCCGTAGTAGTAGGCGTCTAGCAGGCATCTCGCTGGTAGCGGGTCGGCGACACGCCGAGCGTGGCGGTGAAGTCGCGGGTGAGGTGAGCTTGGTCGGCGTAGCCGAGTTCGGCAGCGAGCTCGCCCCAGTCGACGCGATCCCCGCTGTCCGCGCGGAGCGCGGCCTCGTGCAGCCGGGCGCGCCGCATGACCCACTTCGGGCTGACCCCGACGTACTCGGCGAACAGGCGCTGGAGCCCGCGCACGGTCAGGCCGGACACCGAAGCCAGCTGGTCCACCCGGCGCAGCCCGGAGTCCTCGGTGATCAGCTCGACCAGCTTGGCCGCCTGGTCCGCGACGGGATCGACCGCCGGCAGCCGCGCGGCCAGCAATTCGGTGGCGCACGCGATCATCTCCGCGTCGCCGTCCGCCGCCATGACCCGCTCGCAAGCCACCACGGCGGACGGCCCGAACAAAGCGGAGGCCGGCACCACCCGGTCGGTCAGCTCGAACACCGGGCCGCCCCAGAACGGCCGGAAGCCGCCCGGCCGGAACCGGATGCCGAGCGCCTTGCCGGCGCCGGACAGCTGCCGGGTGAACAGCCGCCGGTCCACGCCGAAGATGCCGGCGCCGCTCGCCTCGAAGGCCATGTTCACGTTCGGCAGCGGCAGGATGGTCTGCGAATAGTCCGGCTGGCCGCGCAGGTCCCAGCGCACGACCCAGCAGAAGTCGGCGAACGGCGTCAGCGAGGCGGGCGGTACGTGCCTGGCCAGGGTGAACGCCTGCTCCGCCGCACCCGGCCGCAGCACCCCGCGCCCCATCGAAGTCACGACACCAAGGCTATGCGCGTCGCGTTTGTTCAAGAACCGCCCGCGCCGGAGCGCTACCCTCGCGCGAATGAACAAGCATGCTGAGATGGCCGCCGCCGCGGCCGAGACGATCAAGGTAGTAGCCGGGGTCCGCCCGGACCAGTTCGGTGACCCGACGCCGTGCCCCGAATGGGACGTGCGCACGCTGCTCAACCACATTATCTTGTGGACCGCGTACTCTGCGGAACAGCGGGCCTACGGCGGATCGGTCGCCGAAGAGCTGATGAACAAGGACTTCACCGCCAGCCCCGACTTCGCGACGGACTACGCGAAACAGGCAAAAAAGGCGGTCGACGCCTGGTCCGACCCCGCCGCCTGGGAGCGGGACCTCGGCGTGATGGGCTCGCCGATGCCGGCCGCCGATGTGGCCGCGCTGCTCATCGCCGAGTACGTGCTGCACGGCTGGGACCTGGCCACCGCGACCGGCCAGCGGTACGAGTGCGACGAAGCTGTCGCGACGCTGGTGGTGGACGTCGTCCGCGAGCAGGGCGACCTGTTCCGTCAGTACAAGGGGTTCGCCGAACAGGTGACGGTGCCGGACAACGCCTCGACCTACGAGAAAGCCCTCGCGGAGTCGGGACGCAAGCCTTAGTTCAGCACCCGGACCGGCTCACCTTTGGCGAACGCGGCGATATCCTCGGCCGCCTCGCCGTAGAACACCTGGTAGGTGTCGTCGGTGACGTAGCCCAGGTGCGGGGTCAGCACCACGTTCGGCAGCCTGCGCAGCGGGTGCGACAGGGGCAGGGGCTCGACGTCGAACACATCGAGCCCCGCACCCGCGATCTTCCCCTCCCGCAACGCGTCGACCAGCGCATGAGTGTCCACGATCGGCCCGCGTGAGGTGTTGATCAAGAACGCGGTGGGTTTCATCAGCGCCAGTTCGGCCGCCCCGACCAGGCCGGTGCTCCGCTCCCCGAGCTTGTAGTGCACGGTGACCACGTCGGACTGGGCGAACAGTTCGGCCTTGCTAACGGGGGTCGCATGTGCTTTCTCGGCGCGAGCCGGGTCCAGGTTCTGGCTCCACGCCAGGAGTTTCATTCCGAACGCCCGGCCGATCTTCGCCACCTGCCGCCCCTGTGTCCCGAGGCCGACGATGCCGAGGTGCTTGCCGTGCAGGCCGGTGCCGATGGTCCGCTGCCAGGCGTTCGCGACGGCCGCCCCGCCCGGCCCGGCGGCCGCCTTCAGCCGGCTGTCCTCCTCCGGGATGTGCCGGGTTATGGCGAGGATCAGCCCCCAGGTCAGCTCCGCGGTCGCGGCCTGATAGCCGCCGGTACCGCATACCGTGATGCCACGCTCACGGGCCGCGGTCATGTCGATCGACGCGTTTCCCATGCCCGTCGTCACGAGCAGCTTGAGGTTGGGAAGCAGGGAAAGTCGTTCCGCTGAAAAGGGGGTTCTTTCCCGCATCGCCACGATCACGTCGAACGGCTGCAGTGCGCGTACCAGCGCCTCGGTACGCGCGATGTGCTCGGTGAACACGGTGATAGTGGCATCCGGCCAGTCCGCGCTGGCCAAGGCTACTTGCTGGTAGTCATCGAGGATCGCGACCCGCATGAGGCGACACTATCGCGCGAACCGAGGGCTGATAGCGTCTTGGACCATGACCTGGCTGGACGATCTGGCGGAGAAGGCGCTGACGGGCGCGGAGCCGACGCGTGACGAGGCGCTGGCGGTGCTGCGCAGCGGTGACGACGAGATCATGGACGTGGTAGCGGCGGCGTTCCGGGTGCGGCTGCGGTACTTCGGCCGCCGGGTGAAGCTCAACTACCTGGTCAACATCAAGAGCGGCCTGTGCCCGGAGGACTGCTTCTACTGCTCGCAGCGGGCCGGGTCGGCCGCCGACGTGCTGAAGTACACCTGGCTCAAGCCGGACGAGGTGCTGGCCGCGGCCGAGGCCGGCGTGGCCGGCGGCGCACGGCGGGTCTGCCTGGTCGCCAGCGGGCGCGGCCCGACCGACCGGGACGTGACCCGGGTGGCCGGGATGATCTCGTCGTTCAAGGCCGCCCATCCTGAGGTCGAGGTGTGCGCGTGCCTGGGGCTGCTGTCCGACGGCCAGGCTTCGGCGCTGGCGGAGGCCGGGACGACCGCGTACAACCACAACCTCAACACCGCCGAAGACCACTACGCCGACATCTGCACCACGCACTCGTTCGCGGACCGCGCCGGTACGGTGCAGGCGGCGAAAGAGGCGGGTTTGTCGCCGTGCTCCGGGCTGATCGCTGGCATGGGGGAGACCGACGAGGACCTGGTGTCCGTGGCGTTCGCGCTGCGTTCGCTGGAGCCGGATTCGGTGCCGGTCAACTTCCTGATCCCGTTCGAGGGGACGCCGCTGGCGGGTCAGTGGCAGCTGAACCCGCAGCGCTGCCTGCGCATCCTCGCCATGGTGCGGTTCGTCTGCCCGTCCTCGGAGGTGCGGCTGGCGGGCGGCCGGGAGATCCACCTGCGGTCGCTCCAGCCGCTGGCGCTGCACATCGTGAACTCGATCTTCCTCGGCGACTACCTCACCAGTGAGGGGCAGGCGGGCAGCAAGGACCTGGAGATGATCGCGGACGCCGGGTTCGTCGTGGACGGCGTCGACCTGCCGCAGCGTGGTGACCTGGTGCGGCTCCGCCGCCGGGGTGTGGGAACCGATCTCCCGGCCAATGCCTGAGACCGAGAACTTCGCGGCGCTGCCGCAATCCGAGCACGAGGCCGCCATCGAGCGGCTGTGCGCCGCGATGGAGATGGCCGCGAAGGCGGGCTGCTATCCCTCGCTGACCGTCGAGCGGCCCTGGTCAGTTCACAATCCCGTCCTCGCGGGGGAGTTCGCGGACCCGGAGGCGATCGGCTGGTACCTGCGCCGCGAACTCGGCCGGCTGGCTGCCGCGGGTGCCCGGCTGTCGGTGTCGCATGGGCGTCCCGCGCTTGACCTGCACGATCCGGCGCTGATCGCCGCGGTCGACGAGCTGAGCTGGGACCTGCGGCGCAAGAAGCTGTTCCTGTTCGGGCCGGAGCGGATGGCGCTGTCCATCGACCGGCTGCGGCACTACACCGGGACGCCGGCCGAGTTGTTCCAGCGGTACGTGCTGCTGACCAACTACGCCTGGCACGTCGAGGAGTTCCGCGTTCTGTTCCCCGATTGTGCCGGCCCCGAGTCCGACGGCCGCCAGATGCCTGCCTGGCATCACACCGAGCCCGACCGGGCCGGGCTCACCATCATCAACGTCGGGGTCGGGCCGTCGAACGCCAAGACGATCACCGACCACCTGGCGGTGCTCCGGCCGGACCTGGTGCTGATGATCGGCCACTGCGCCGGCCTGCGCAATCATCAGGAGATCGGCGACCTGGTGCTGGCGACCTCGTACCTGCGCGACGACCGGGTGCTTGACGACGTGCTGCCGCTGAACATCCCGGTGGTGTCCAACCACACGATGAACAGCCTGCTGCTGGAGGAGCTGACCGGGCGCGGCCTGCGGTCGCGGATGGGCATCGTGTACACGACCGGCAACCGCAACTGGGAGCTGCAGCTCGCGTCCGTGGGGGAGCGGCTTCGGCTGTCCCGCGCGGTGGCGGTCGACATGGAGTCCGCCACCGTGGCGGCCAACGGGTTCCGGTACCGGGTGCCGACCGCCACGCTGCTCGCGGTCAGCGACAAGCCGCTGCACGCGCAGCCCAAGCTCAGCGTCGAGGCGCAGGCGTTCTACGCCGACTCGCGCCGCCAGCACATCGAGATCGCGATCGCCGTTGTGCGGGCGGTGCGCGATCGCTACCCGGGCGGCCTGCCGTCCGCCGACCTGCGCTCGCCCGACGAGCCGCTGCTCGGGCCGTAAGGTCAGCTCGCCGCGGAACGCCTGCTTGATCCACGAAATCACCCATTGCTGTTCGCGGAACAGCTGCTGCCAGGTGAAATGCACGACGCGAAAGCCGGCCGCGCGGAGGTTCTGGTCACGTTCCAGCTGGGCGATCGAGCGCGCGGAGTTGTTGTACTTTTCGGTTTCTTGAGCAAACCGATGCCGCTAACCCAGTGCGGCGGACTCGTGGCTGGCGACAGCATCGAGGCTCGTCGCCGACCTCGCCGCGGCCACCAGCAGGGCGTGCTCGCGCGCTGGGCTTCGTTTGCTTGCTTCGAGGCTCGCCGCGGTGACGTACACGCCTCGGTACATCCGGACGAGCACGCCTCGCCGGACCAGCGATTGGAAGTGTCGTTCGGAGATGCCCGCCGCGTACCAGGCAGCGGTTGTGCCAATCGAGTACTTGAGCGCATCCGGAAGGTCACGATCCGTCACATCTCTTGCGGTTCCCATGTGCCGCGCACGCCACGCCGAACGCGCGGTTCTCGGATACCTAGGCTGTCTTTGTAAGCGAAACCCGACGCTTCGACACCCGCAATATCCTGATTTAAGCGATTTGCCCTGTCGGTTTGGCGTACCAAGACAGTTGTAGCGTTAGCAATGTGGCTGGTGGGACTACTCGGCGGGGGGCGGGGCTACGCGGTAGCGGTAGCGGTGGGAGGTCGTGAAGCCGAGACTGGCGTAGAGGGCTCGGGCGGGGGCGTTGTCGGCTTGGACCTGGAGGAGGACGTGCTGGGCGCCGCGGGCGGCGGCTTCGCGGCACAAAACGGACGTGATCGTGGCGGCCAGGCCGCGGCGGCGCCAAGCGGGGTCGGTCTCGACGGCGGTGAGCGACGCCCAGTTGCCCGCGACGGCGACGCGGCCGACTGCCACGGCGACGCTGCCGTTGTCCGACGGAGCACGGAGTTGGCCCGGCCGGTGAAGCCCGCGGCGGATCTGAGCAGCCACGATCCCAGCCAGGCCTGGTCCGGCGCCACCCACAGGCTGGCCGCGGCCCGCTCCAGGTCAAGGATCGTCGCGTCCACTAAAGATGGATATCAGGTGCGACACGCCGGGAGCGAACGGTGCTTGGGGGGGAGGGGGGTTCTCGCTAGGTTTGTAAGTATGGCGACCCGTGCGCCCAAGGGTGGTGGAGCTCGCTCGCGTGGCGAGTACGACAATGCTGCCCTAGACGCGCTCGGCTTCAGCGAGCGCAGACCGCAGCCCGGCGGGCGGACCACGAGCCGGCAGCCGGCCAGGAACCGGTCGACCCAGGGCCGTTCCGGCAATACGCGGTCGAGCGGTGCCCGGCCGAATGCGTCGCGGTCGACGGCAAGGCCGCGGACCGGATCGGGGAAAAAGAGGGCGAAGCGGCCCGCGCCGCCGCGGAAGCAGTCGCACGATCCGTTCATGATCTTGGCGGGCTGGCTGGGCCGGGCGATTCTCGGCGTCTGGCTGCTGGTGGCCGGCGGCGTCGGCTACCTGGCCCGTGCGGTCGGCAAGGGCGCCCGCGACCTCGACCCGCACCACCGCCGCGACGGCGCCGGCCTGCTCACGCTAGGCGGCGCGATCATCCTGGCGGCGAGCCTGTGGTGGCGGATGGGTAACCCGGTCGGCCGCGCGCTCCAGTACCTGTTCGAGGGCGCGCTCGGCTCGATGGCCTGGTCGCTGCCGCTGCTCGTCGGGCTGCTCGCGTGGCGCTTCCTGCGCCATCCGGACCGCAACACCGAGACGGCGCGCGCCGCGATCGGCTGGGCCGCGCTGCTCATCGGCGCGGTCGGCATGATCCACATCGCGAAGGGCACGCCGCGGCCCGCCGACGGCGTCGCGGTCATGCGCGGCGCCGGCGGCTACATCGGCTACGCCGCCGCGGGCCCGCTCGCCGCCGCGCTCACCCCGTGGGTGGCCGCCCCGCTGCTGGCGCTGCTGGCAGGCTTCGGCGTGCTGGTCATCACCGGTACTCCGCTGCACCGGATCCCGGAACGGATCGCCGATCTGCGGGTTCTCCTCGGTCATTCAGAACGGCAAGACGATGAGTTCCTGGACACCGTCGACGAATACGAGGGGTCGACGGGCAGTGTGCCGCGCCGGGCCCGCGCCCAGATCGCCAAGCAGATCCGGCTCCGGCCCGCGATCGAACCGGGCGATCACGTCAAGCCGTACGACACGCCACTGGTAGAGCCGCCTAAGAAGGGCCCCGTCGGCAGAGCCGACTCCGCTAGCAGGTCGCCGGCCGGCAAGGATCCCGACCTGAGCGTGCTGGACAAGCTGGGCTTCGACGACGAACCCGCCGAGCCCGCGCCCGCCAAGCCCGCGCCCGAGGTGAAAGTCCCCGCGCCGCACGAGCCGCTGCGCAATCCCGAGCAGCTCACGCTGACCGGCGCGGCGCTCGACGGGTACACGCTGCCGCCCACTGCGCTGCTTCGACCGGGTACCACGCCGAAGGCGCGGACCCGCGCCAACGACATCGTGGTCGCCGCGCTGTCCGAGGTGCTCGAGCAGTTCAACGTCGACGCGCAGGTCACCGGGTTCAGCAGGGGCCCGACCGTGACGCGCTACGAGATCGAGCTCGGGCCCGCGGTCAAGGTGGAGCGGGTCACCGCGCTGCAGAAGAACATCGCGTACGCGGTGAAGAGCGCCGACGTGCGGATCGTCTCGCCGATCCCGGGCAAGTCCGCGATCGGCGTCGAGATCCCGAACGCGGACAAGGAGATCGTCAGCCTCGGCGACGTGCTGAAGTCCGAGACCGCGATCATGGACCACCACCCGATGGTGGTCGGCCTCGGCAAGGACGTCGAGGGCATGGTGAAGATCGCGAACCTGGCGAAGATGCCGCACATCCTGATCGCCGGCGCGACCGGCGCGGGCAAGTCCGTGTGCCTGAACGGGCTGATCACATCGATCCTGACCCGGGCGACGCCGGACGAGGTGCGGATGATCCTGATCGACCCGAAGCGGGTCGAGCTGACGATCTACGAGGGCATCCCGCACCTGATCACGCCGATCATCACCAGCCCGAAGAAGGCGGCGGAGGCGCTGGAGTGGGTCGTCGGCGAGATGGAGCGCCGCTACGACGACCTGGCGGCATCCGGCTTCCGGCACGTGGACGACTTCAACAAGGCGGTGCGCGCGGGCAAGCTGACCGCGCCGCCCGGCAGCGAGCGGGTTTACATGCCGTACCCGTACCTGCTGGTGATCATCGACGAGCTCGCGGACCTGATGATGGTGGCGCCACGCGACGTCGAGGACTCGATCGTGCGGATCACCCAGCTTGCCCGCGCGGCCGGCATTCACCTGGTGATCGCGACCCAGCGGCCTTCGGTGGACGTGGTCACGGGGCTGATCAAAGCGAACGTGCCGTCCCGGCTGGCGTTCTCCACCTCCAGCCTGGCGGACTCCCGTGTCGTGCTCGACCAGCCCGGCGCGGAGAAGCTGGTCGGCCAGGGCGACGCGCTGTTCCTGCCGATGGGCGCGTCCAAGCCGATCCGGCTGCAGAACGCGTACGTCTCGGAGAAGGAAATCCGGGAGATCGTCGCGCACTGCAAGAAGCAGGCCGAGCCGGAGTACCGGGAGGACGTCGCCGCCGCGCCAGAGAAGAAGCGCGACATCGACGAGGACATCGGCGACGACCTCGAGTTGCTCATCCAGGCCGCCGAGCTGGTGATCTCCACGCAGTTCGGGTCCACCTCGATGCTCCAGCGCAAGCTCCGGGTCGGCTTCGCGAAGGCGGGCCGGCTGATGGACCTGCTGGAGAGCAGGAACATTGTCGGACCGAGCGAGGGGTCCAAGGCGCGGGACGTCCTGGTTCGTCCCGATGATCTTGAAGACACGCTCAGATCGTTGCAAGGTGGTTAGCGTCCGCGCGCTTCCCCGCTGTCTACACTAGGTAGTGACCCCAGTACAACGCAGTGGGAGGCTCAGTGTGAGCATTGGTGAAACCCTGGCGGATGCGCGTCGTCAGGCCGGTCTCACCATCACCCAGGTCAGCCAGCGAACCCGGATCCGGGAATCGATCATCCGTGGCATCGAGCAGGGCGATTTTTCCGCGTGCGGCGGCGACTTCTACGCCCGCGGGCACATCCGCGGCATCGCCGGCGCGATCGGGGTCGATCCGGTGCCGCTGGTCAAGGAGTACGACGCCGAGCATGGCGCACCGGGCGGCAGCATGTCCGCGGCCGAGGTGTTCGAGCCGTCGACGCCGATCCGGATCAGGGAACGGCGGCGCTCGCCCAGCCTGAGCATGATCGTGATCGTGGTGCTGCTCGGCATCATCGGGTTCAGCGTGTACCACCTGGTGTCCGCGCACGGAAAGCACACGCCGAGCGCGTCGGCGCACGCCACGACGAACGCGACCGCGGTGCGCGCGACGCCGAAGCACACGCCGAGCGCCACGCCCACCCCGGCGACGGCGCCCGACCGTGTGGTCATCCATCTCACCGCCCTCCAGACCTGCTGGATCCTGCTGACCAGGACCCACGACGGCTCCCAGATCTTCATGGGGGAGATCGCCGCGGGTTCGACGAAGAGCTGGACCGAGAAGGTGCCGGTCAGCCTGGAGCTGGGCAACCCGCCCGGCGTCCAGCTGACGGTGAACGGCGTGAAGCAGCACACCAACGTGCCGAACGTGCTGACGCTGAAGTTCTCCCCGGCGCAGACCTAGCTCTAACTGGGGGAGGCCTCCCCCAGACCCCCTCGACTAGGGGAGGCCTCCCCCAGACCCCCTCGGCAGTCGTCCGTTCACATAGGCTCTTCGCGTGGGGAACGCGAAGACGGTGAGCCTGGTCACGCTCGGTTGCGCTCGTAACGAGGTCGACTCGGAAGAACTAGCCGCCCGGCTGGCCAGCGCCGGGTGGGAAGTATCGGCGCAGGGTGAAAAAGCCGACGTCGTTATGATAAATACCTGTGGTTTTATCCAGGCGGCGAAGCAGGAGTCGATCGACGAGCTGCTCGCGGCCGCGGAGACGGGCGCGAAGGTCGTCGCCGTCGGGTGCCTGGCGGAGCGGTACGGCGCCGACCTGGCGGCCGAGCTGCCCGAGGCGCAGGTGCTGAGCTTCGACGACTACGGCGAGATCGGCGCGCGGCTGGACGGCGTGCTCGCCGGGGTCCAGCGGCCGGCGCACCAGCCCGGCGACCGCCGTAAGCTCCTGCCGATTTCCCCCGCGTCGCGCGGGGAGGCGCCGAACGCGCCGTGGGTGCCTGGGTTCGGGACGGGGCGTAAGCGGATTTCTTCTGGGATCACGGCTCCGCTGAAAATAGCCTCGGGGTGCGACCGGCGGTGCTCGTTCTGCGCGATCCCGTCGTTCCGCGGGTCGTTCGTGTCGCGGCGGCCTGTCGACGTGCTCGCGGAGGCCAGGTGGCTGGCCGGGCAGGGCGTCCGTGAGGTCCTGCTGGTCAGCGAGAACTCCACGTCGTACGGCAAGGACCTGGGCAACCTGCGGCTGCTGGAGGAGCTGCTGCCGGACCTGGCGGCCGTCGACGGCCTGGACCGGGTGCGGATCAGCTACCTCCAGCCCGCGGAGATGCGGCCCGGGCTGATCTCCGCGATCGCGGCCACGCCCGGGGTGGCGCCGTACTTCGACCTGTCGTTCCAGCACGCCAGCGGGCCCGTGCTGCGGCGGATGCGGCGGTTCGGCGACCGGTCGCGGTTCCTGGGGTTGCTGGACCAGGTGCGGTCGCTGGCGCCCACGGCCGGCGCGCGGTCGAACTTCATCGTCGGTTTCCCCGGCGAGACGGCCGAGGACCTGCGCGAGCTGGAACTGTTCCTGAGCAGTGCCCGGCTGGACGCGATCGGGATCTTCGGCTACTCCGACGAGGACGGCACCGAGGCGGAGGGACTGTCCGGCAAGCTGGCCGAGGCCGAGATCGCGCGGCGGGTCGCGGAGTTCGCGGACCTGGCCGACGAGCTGATGGCGCAGCGGGCGGCCGAGCGGGCCGGGGAGACCGTGGACGTGCTGATCGAGGAGCGGCTCGACTCCGGCTACGAGGGCCGGGCCGCGCACCAGGCGCCGGAGGTGGACGGGACGACGACGGTTTTCTCGGCTGAGCCGCTGGCGGTGGGGCAGCTGGTCCGGGCGGTCGTGACCGGCTCGGATGGCGTCGACCTGATAGCGCAGTGAGCGAGCCGACGGGGGAGATCAGGGTCGGCCTGTTCAACATCGCCAACTGGCTCACGGTTTGCCGGATCGTGCTGGTGCCGGTCGTCGTCGCTGGCCTGGTGGCCGGCGGGACCGCGTGGCGGATGGTGGCGCTGGCCGCGTTCTGCGTGGCCTCGGTGACCGATTTTCTCGACGGGCGGCTGGCCCGCAGCAGGGGGCTGGTCACGGACTTCGGCAAGATCGCGGACCCGGTGGCGGACAAGGCGCTGACCGGCGCCGCGCTGATCACCCTGTCCGCGCTCGGCGAACTGGCCTGGTGGATCACCGCGGTGATCATGGTCCGCGAGCTGGGGGTGACCGCGCTGCGCTTCTGGGTGATCCGGCGGGGCGTGATCGCCGCCAGCCGGGGCGGCAAGCTGAAGACGTTGCTGCAGATCATCGCCATCTGCCTGTACATGATCCCGTGGACGCCGGGGGTTTTGCGTGACCTCGTGATGGCGGCGGCGGTGATCGCTACGGTGGTGACCGGGGTCGATTACCTGCTCCGCGCGCTGCGGCTGCGGGCAGGCCCGAGGGAGGCGTGATGGCGAATGCGGGTCCCACCGCGTCCGCGGGGCGGGCGGCCCGGGACATGGCGCGGCAGATCCACGCCTTGCTGCGGGCCGGCGGCCGGACGGTGGCCGTGGCCGAGTCGCTCACCGGCGGGCTGGTCGCCGCCGCGCTGACCGACATCCCCGGCGCGTCGGCGTCGTTCCGTGGCGGCATGGTGACCTACGCGACCGAGCTGAAGGCGGCGCTGCTGGGCGTGGACAGCCGGCTGCTGGCGCGCTACGGGGCCGTGTACCCGCAGGTGGCGGCCGGCATGGCGGAGGGCGTCAGAACCCGCCTTGGGGCCGATTTCGGCCTCGCGACGACCGGCGTGGCGGGCCCGGACCCGCAGGACGGGCAGCCGGTGGGGACCGTCCACATCGCGGTGAGCGCCGCGGATGACACGGTCGTCAGGACAATCGCGCTTGCCGGAAACCGGGGCCAGATCCGTAGACTTGCCGTGGAGAACGCCCTCGGGCTGCTGCTCGGACGCCTGGGGGAAGAAAGCTACTGATTACAGCGTTACGTCAAGAGCGAACACGCGTGGTCATGATCTCGCGGAGTTAGCTGGTCGGCAGGTACGGTGGAGGTGTGGGCGGTTCGGCAACGGGAAGACCTGCCTCGGGAAGGGAGTGCGACTATGGTTCTGCTCCGTCAGCTGCTGGGTGACGTGCTGCGGCGGCTGCGCATGCGGCAGGGTCGCACCCTCCGCGAGGTATCGGCGTCCGCACGGGTGTCCCTTGGCTACCTCTCCGAGGTGGAGCGCGGCCAGAAAGAGGCGTCGTCCGAGCTTCTTCAGGCCATTTGCACCGCGCTAGGCACGCCGCTTTCCCAGGTTTTCCGTGAGGTCTCAGATAATTTCGCGTTGGCCGAGCTGCAGAGCGAGCCGGTGCTTGAGATGCCCCGGGAGCCGGCGATGCGGGAGCTTGCCGACACGTCGGGCGGCACGCCTCGCGAGTTCACGGACATGGTGCCCGTCTAGGGATGCTAGGGCCTCAGACCCAGGCCTTGGGATTGTCGGTTAGATTACGGATCGTGTCGGGAAGGTTACCGGACACGATGTCCGCGAGCGTGACCTGCTCCAGGATGGCTCGTTCATTGGCGCGCAGCGCGATCCAGACCTGCTGAAGCGGTTCGGCCACGCCCGGATACGTCACATTTTCCGGGCGCTCGCCGCGCACGCCGAGCAGTTGTCCGTCGATGGCCCTGATGATGTCCGCCAGCGCGATCTCATTGGCCGGCCGGGCCAGCCAGAAGCCGCCCTCAGGGCCACGCTGGCTGCGGACCAGGCCGACGCGCCTGAGCTGGGTCAGGATCGTCTCGAGGAACTTCCCAGGTATCTGCTGGGCGCGAGCTAGCTGATCGGCGGTGATGTGGCCCTCGCTCGCGGCGGCGAGCTCGATCGCCGCCCGCAGCGCGTAGTCGGCCCGGGCTGACAGTCGCATGTTCGCCATTATGCAGCTTCACGACTGGTTTTCTCGCATTGACCGTGCCGGATATAGCCTGTGGCGCATGGCAGGAGAGCGCGACGTCACCGTGTCGATGACGGTGAACGGGGTCTCGTACCAGCGCTCGGTGGCCGCTCGGACGCTGCTCGTCCACTTCCTCCGCGAGTCACTGGGGCTGACCGGAACTCATGTCGGGTGCGACACGACCCAGTGCGGCGCGTGCACGGTCGAGATGGACGGCGTGGCGGTCAAATCCTGCA
The DNA here is from genome assembly GCA_035651595.1 of Streptosporangiaceae bacterium. Lineage (GTDB taxonomy): Bacteria > Actinomycetota > Actinomycetes > Streptosporangiales > Streptosporangiaceae > JAFARZ01. Next base: position 52,368 of record DASRFJ010000043.1, read on the forward strand.
CGGTGCTGGCGGCCCAGGCGTCCGGTTCTGCCGTTACGACGATCGAGGGCGTGCCTTTCGGCGCGATCCAGCGGGCGTTCCACGCCGAGCACGGGCTCCAGTGCGGCTACTGCACGCCGGGCATGGTGATGGCGGTCCGCCAGTTGCTCGCCGACAACCCATCGCCCACCGAGTCGGAGGTGCGGGAAGGACTGGCCGGGAACCTGTGCCGGTGCACCGGGTACCAGAACATCGTCGCGGCAGTGCTTGCCGCAGCGGGGGGGACGGCCCCCCCGCGCCCCCCCGCGACCGCAGCGGGGGGGACGGCCCCCCCGCACCCCCCCGCAACAGCGGCCAGGGCTTCCTGACGTGTATCCGGCGTCGTTTGTCTACCTGCGCGCGGCCTCGGTGGCGGAGGCCCTCGGTTTTCTTTCTGACGGTTCCGACGACATCAAGGTGCTGGCCGGCGGGCAGAGCCTGCTGCCGATGATGAAGCTGCGGCTGGCGACGCCGGACGTGCTGCTGGATATCGGCGGGCTGCGGCCGTCGCTGGGTGCTTTGTCGGTCGGGGCTGCCGGGGCGCGGTTTGGCGCGCTGGCCACGCACCGGACGCTGCTGCTCGATCCCGGGGTCGCTGTGCGATATCCCGCGATGACCGACGCGCTGCGGGTGCTCGCGGACCCGCAGGTGCGGGCCCGTGGGACGATCGGCGGCGCGGTGGCGCACGGCGATCCGGCCGCCGACCTGCCTGCGGTGCTGCTGGCGCTGGACGCCTCGGTCGAGCTCGCCCGCTCCGGTGGGACCCGTACCGTGTCGCTGGACGACTTCCTGCTCGGCGCGTTCGAGACCGGCCTGGCGGAGGACGAGCTGGTCACCGGTTTGTCGCTGGGGCCGGCGCCGGCCGGGCAGGCGTACGAGAAGTTCGAGCAGCCGGCCAGCCACCTGCCGCTGGCCGGGGTGTGCGCCGTCGTCTCACTTGCCGGCGGGGTCGTGTCGCGGGCACGGATCGCGGTGACCGGCGTGGCGGGGCGGGTCTTCCGGGCGAGGGCGGCGGAGGCGTCGCTGACCGGGCAGGAGCCCGCCGCCGCGGTGGTCGCTACGGCCGCTTCGCGGATCGGCGAGGACGCGCCGCGACCGCTGTCGGACATCCACGCGAGCGGGCCGTTCCGGGTGCATCTGGCGTCGGTGCTGGCCGAGCGGGCGCTGCGCCGGGCGGTGTCGCGGGCGTCGGAAGGTTCTTCATGAACGGCATGGGCGTCGCACTGCCGCGGGTGGAGGACGCGGCGCTGCTGGCCGGGCGGGGGCGTTACGTCGACGACGTCAGCGAGCCGGGTGTGCTGCACGCATTCGTGGTGCGCAGCCCCGTGGCGCACGGCACGATCGTGGGACTGGACGTTCTGGCGGCGCGGTCGGCGCCCGGCGTCGCGGGCGTGTTCACGGCGTCCGACATGCGGGATGTGGGGGCGCTGCCGGGGGCCCGGGGAGTCGACGGGCCGTCGCTGCCACTGCTGCGGGATGTGGGGGACAAGGTCCGGTGGGCCGGCGAGCCGGTCGCGCTGGTCGTGGCATCCACGGCCGCTCTGGCGGCCGACGCCGCCGATCTGGTCGAGGTTGACTATGAGCCGCTGCCCGCGGTCACCTCGGCGGAGGCCGGCGCGGCATCCGGCGCCCCGGTGCTGCATGCCGGTTCCGGCAACGTGTGCTTCCGGGAGCGGCTCACCTCTGGCGACGTGGAGGGGGCGTTCGCGACCGCCGCGCACCGGGTGCGGCAGCGGATGGTCAGCCAGCGGATCGCGCCGGTGGCGCTGGAACCGCGGGGCGTGCTGGCTCGGGTAACCGGGGATGGCGGGCTTGACGTGCGGATCAGCACCCAGCGACCGCACGAGGTGCGGCAGTGGCTGTCCCGGATGTTCGGCCTGCCCGAGGGCCGGATCAGGGTGGTGGCCGGGGACGTCGGCGGCGGGTTCGGCGCGAAGGGGCCGCTGTACCCGGACCAGGTGGCGGTGATCGCGGCGGCGCGGCTGCTCGGCCGGCCGGTGAAGTGGATCGAGGAGCGGAGTGAGTCGTTCCTGGCCACAACGCACGGGCGCGACCAGACCGCGGATCTGGAGGCGGCGGTCACCGCGGACGGCCGGATCGCCGCGATCCGCGGGACCGTGCACGCCGGCCTCGGCGCCTACCTGACGCCGAACTCCGCCGCCATCGTCCTGCGGCGGCTGGCGCCGCTGCTCGGCCAGTGCTACGCGATCGAGGCGATCGACGTGGAGCTCGTCGGCGTGCTGACCAACGCCACCCCGGTCGGTCCGTACCGCGGCGCGGGCCGGCCGGAGGCGGCCTACTTCACCGAGCGGCTCGCGGACCTGGCGGCACTGGAGACCGGGCTCGATCCGGCCGAGCTGCGCCGGCGCAACTTCATCGCGCCCGATGCCTTCCCGTACCAGACCCCGACCGGGCTGACCTATGACAGCGGCGACTACCGGGCCGCGCTGGACAAGGCGATGAGCGGATACCGGGAGCTGCGGCGTTGGCAAGCTGTCGCGCGTTCCTCGGGGCGGCTGGCGGGCGTCGGCTTGTGCTGCTTCGTCGAGCCGGGCGGAATCATGCCGGGCGCGCGGCAGGACGAGGCCACGGTGACCGTGGATGCGTCCGGGAAGGTCACCGTCGCGGTGGGCACGAGCGGGCACGGACAGGGGCACCAGACGACGTTCGGCCAGCTGGCAGCCGGGATCCTCGGGGTGCCGTTCGCGGACGTGACCGTCGTGTTCGGGGACACCTCGCTCGCGCCGTTCGGGTACGGGACGTTCGGATCGCGCAGCACGGTGGCCGGCGGCAGCGCGGTGCTGCGCGCCTGCGAGGCGGTGCTGGCCGCGGCTCGCCGGGTCGATGCCCCGATGCCGCTCGCCGAGGCCGCCCGCCTGCTGGGCGGCCTGACCGCGACCGCGACGGCTGGTGTGGACGGGGAGACGTATGCGTTCGGCTGCTATGTGTGCTCGGTTGAGGTCGACCCGGACACCGGCCGGGTGCGGATCGGCCGGTTGATCGCGGTGGACGACTGCGGTGTCGTGATCAACCCGCTGCTGGTCGAGGGGCAGGTGCACGGCGCCGTGGCGCAGGGCGTCGGCCAGGCCCTGTTCGAAGAGGTCCGCTACGATTCAGACGGTCAGCCGCTGACGGTGTCGCTGATGGATTACGCGGTGCCGTTCGCCGCTCAGGTGCCGGTCACCGAGTCGTACCGGCTCGAAACTCCCTCGCCGGCCAACCCGCTTGGCGTCAAGGGCATGGGGGAGAGCGGTACGATCGGCGTCACGCCCGCGGTGGTGAACGCGGTCGTGGACGCGCTGCGCCCGTTCGGGGTGCGGCACCTGGACATGCCGCTGACGCCGGAGAAAGTCTGGACAGCGATGCACGGACAGCTGGGAGCGTAACGATGCCGGAAGCAGGGCAGCAGGGAGCGGTCACCAGCGCGCCCGAGGCTGCCGTAGCCTCGCCGGCCGGCGGGCAACCGCGCCGGCTCGCCTGGGCCTGGGGGACCGCCGCGTTCGCGGTGAGCGTCATCGTGCTGTGGTTCCTGTACCTGCACGTGTCCCGGACCCAGCGGGTGGAGTCGGACGGCGCGTCGAACGCCCTCCAAGCCTGGGACATGCTGCACGGGAACCTGCTGCTGCGCGGCTGGACCGTCACCGACGTCTCGTTCTACACGACCGAACTGCCCGAATACCTGCTCGTCGAGGCGGTCCGCGGCCTCAACGCGGACGTGCTGCATGTGGCGGCCGCGCTGTCCTACGCGCTGCTCGTGCCGCTGGCCGCGATCTTGGCGCGCGGCCGCGCTACCGGCCGGGAGGCCGTGCTCCGGATGGCGATCGCGGCCGGGATCATGGTCGCCCCCGAGCCCGGCGCCGGCGTGTTCATCGTGCTGTTCCAGCCGGATCACATCGGCACCCAGGTGCCCATGCTGTTGACCTGGCTGGTGCTCGACCGGCTGCCGCGGCGCTGGTACGCGCCGGTGATCGTCGGCGTGATGCTGACCTGGATCGGCATCGCCGACAAGATCGTGCTGCTGATCGGCGTGGTCCCGCTGGTCCTGGTGTGTGCGGTGCGCGCGCTGCGGCTGTGGCGTGCCGAGTACCTGGGCGGCGAGCCCGCGGGCATGCCCTGGCGGGAGATGCTCGGTCAGGCCTGGCGCCCGTCCGGGCTGCGGGTCGTCTGGTACGAGATCTCGCTGGCCGCCGCGGCCGTGCTGTCCTATCCGGTGACGTCCGCCTTCGTCAAGATCATCCACGCCCTCGGTGGCTACACCGTCCTGCCGGTGGGCACCGCCCTGGCCCCGCCCGGCAAGCTGCCGCTGCACATCAGGCTCGCCACCGACGGCGTGCTCGGCCTGTACGGGGCCAACTTCCAGGGCCCGCCCACCGGGCTGAACCTGTTCTTCGCCATCCTGCACCTGGTCGGCGTCGCGCTGGCGATCTGGGCGTTGTGGCTGGCGTTCCGCCGGTTCTTCGCCGCCGACGACCTGATCGCCCAGATCCTCGCCGTCAGCATCGTGGTCAACGTCGGCGCCTACCTGGTCAGCGGCAAGCCGACCGCGTACTGGAGCGTCCGGGAAATGGCCGGCATCCTGCCCGCCGGCGCCGTCCTGGCCGGCCGTGTCCTAGGCCCCCTGATCGCCGCCCGCCTGGGCCTCGCCGGCCAGCCGGCCGGCGAGGCGGGCGCGGGCTTCGCGGCCGCCCGCCTGGGCGGCCCGGGAGTGCTCGCCGGCCGGCTCTGGCGGGCGCTGACCGCCGGCCTGGCGGTCGTGCTCGTCGGCTACCTGGCGGCCCTCGGCTGGGCGGCCACGCGCCCCGCCGTGCCCGGAGTCGGGCAGGATCTCCAGGCCTGGCTCCGCACCCAGGGCCTGACCTACGGGCTGGCCGAATACGGCCTGGCCAACTCCACCACGCTCGCGGCCGGCAACGCCGTCGAGATCCGCCCGGTGGTCACCGAGCCGCACCGGCTGGCACCAGGTCCGCACGAGTACGACATCAACTGGTACGACCCGCGCGCCCACGACGCGAACTTCGTCGTGCTGCTGAACACCCCCGAGGCGCTCGACCCGATGACCAGGGCGCAGGCGGTCGCCGCCTTCGGCCAGCCCGCGCACGAGTACCACTTCAAGATGTTCGAGATCCTCACCTGGGACAAGAACCTCCTAGCCGAACTAGGCCCCCAAGCCCCGGACTAGCCCGCGTACGGGCCCACCGCGCGCCCACACCGCACCCCCGCCCGCCTCCCGCCCCCTCTCAACGTGTCAATTGCGCAGTTGAGCCCACTAGAGCGTGTCTGCGCGCACCAGATGTGCCGCCGAGCCCTGCGGAACCGCCTTGATTGGCGGCGGAGGCGCCGCGAGACCTGCGGCAATGGCGTCACGGAGGTCGGCAAGGACGCCGCCACCAGCAGAGGTGATCTGAGTCGGCGGGAAATGAAGCAACTGGACGCGATGCTTGGTGATCCGGTTATGGCGCCGCATGGTGCCGAGCCAGTCCTCGCGTTTGAAGTGGAATTCCTGCGAGTCGACCTCGGCGGCCACTCCAGCGCGGCCCCACCAGGCATCGACGATGCCCAGCAGCGTGCCGTCCGGCGCGAACAGAGCGACGTTGTACTCCGGGCGTGGCAGGTCCGAACCTTCGATGAGCGTCATGAACTGGCCCTCGGCGGCCGACCAGATCCCTGTCGCGGCATCACGCAGGCCGCGCAACAGCAACCCGGATCCCCGCACCGGCCCATCGCGAAGCTCACGGCCGATTTCCTCGGGCGTGCACTGGTGCCGCTGGATCGCGGCGCTGATCAGGGAGCGCGCGTCGTCGATGCTGCGGTACCCGCGCACCGCGTCCGCCACGGCGCGAGCCGCCGGGGCGAGGTGGATAGGCCCGGTGCGGAAGGCCTTCGGCATCCGGGTGGTGTGGATGAGCCGCACGAAGCGGATGCTCTGCCGGCGCGTGCGTGCCGGGATGAGGACGTCGATGTAGTCCGGTCCCGCCGCCACAAGCCCGTAATGCCTGGCCGCGAACGCGCCGGTCATCACCGCGTCGGGGCCGGCGAACAGCATGGCGGCCATTTCGCGCTGCATCGCGGTAGTGACGGCGTCGCTCGCGGCGTAGACGCCAGGCAGAATGATGCGCCAGCGCCCGCCGGGGCCGACCCGGTGCTGGATCGCGCCCCGGGTCATGCCGCAGTCGACCAGCTGCCGCCTGCTCGCCACGTTGTATTGCTCGCTGAGAATGCGTCGCAGGCGCTTCTCGTCATATTCGGCCCTGGCTCCCATGGCGACACAATGTCACGAACCACTGACATTCTGCGGCCGGGCGGCCACCCGCGCTGCAAATTGACACGCTCTAGAGGGCTCAACTGCGCAATCGGCCCGGTGGAGGCGGGGGCGAATGGGATGTGAGCGCTAACGCGAGGCCGAGGAGTTCGGCGGCGGCTTGGGCGCTGGCGCGGGACGCGCCGTAGGTGGCCAGGTAGGCGGTGCCGGGCGGCGGGGTCCACAACGGGACGCCCATCTCCACCAGGATCGTGTCCGGGCGGGCGGCGAGCACGTCCTCGAGCCACGCCCGCGTGTGGATCGCGTCGCGGACCACGACGATCAGCGAGCGGCCGTCCGCGTCGGACAGGTCCAGCGGGTCGCCGGCCGACACGCGCCGCACCGGCGCCCACGGCCCCAGCCCCCAGGCGAACTCGCCCGCCGCGATGTTCTCCCGCGGCTCTACCTCGATGATCAGCGGGCGGGACAGCCGGGCGCCCGGCCGCAGGCCGGACAGCCGGATCGCGCGCCGCGCCGCCGTCAGCCCGACCTCGGACAGTCCCGCATCGGACAATCCCGCATCAGACAGTCCCACATCGGATAGTTCGATATCGGAGTATCGGGCGGGGGCGCCGCGGGCGCCGGGGGCGCCGGGGCCGCCGGGGCCGCCGCCGGCGGCGTTACCGCCGGCGGCGTTACCGCGGGCGGCGTTGGCGCCGGGGCCGGCGTTGAAGCGGGCGCCCTGGGCGCGGCGGGCGGCTAGGCGGGTGCGGAGGTGCGCCACGCGGTCCGCGGCTTCCTCCAGCCGCGACCCGGGCAGCGAACCGGACGTCACCGCGTCGGCCAAGGCGGCCCGCACCGCCTGGTAAGTCTCGTAGTCGGTGTCCCGGCCGAAGCACAGCAGGTCCACGCCGGCCTCGATGGCCAGCACCGACGCCCGGGGGATGCCGAACACATCCTGGGTCGCCTTCATCTCCAGCGCGTCGGAGATCACCACGCCGGTGAACCCGAGCGAGCCCCGGAGCAGCCCGGTGACCGCTGCGGCGGACAGCGTCGCCGGGCGGTCACCGGTGAGTTCGGGCACCCGCAGGTGCCCCGGCATCACGGCGGCGGCCCCCGATTCGATCGCCGCCGAGAACGGAGGGAGGTCCCTCCGCCACACGTCATCCAACGAGCCGAGCACGGTCGCGATCGCGTGGTGTGAGTCGACACTGCCCGTGCTGCCGTGCCCCGGGAAGTGCTTGGCGCAAGCCGCCACGCCGGCCGCCTGCAACCCCTGAACCGCCGCCACCGTGTGCCGCGCCACCAACTCGGTGGACGACCCGAACGACCGCGTGCCGACCGCCGTGCTGGAACCCCCGAGCACGTCGGCGCACGGCGCCAGGTTCAGGTTGATCCCCAGCGACACCAGGTCACGGCCCATCGCCAGGTACACCGAGCGCGTCAGCGACACGTCATCCACCGCGCCCAGCGCGGCGTTTCCCGGATACGGCGAGCCGTCCGCGTACGCCACCCGAGTGACGTCGCCGCCCTCCTCGTCGATGGCGATGACCGGCTCAATCGCGCAAGCCGACCGAAGCGAAGCAGTCAACGCTGACGTGTCACCTAGGACGTTATGGCCAAAAAGCGTGACACCGGCCAGGCCGCGGCCGAGGGCATCGAGGATCCAGCCGGGGGCCGCAACCCCTGGAAACGGCGGGATGAGTACGCCGTCGGCGAGCCGGGCCAGGGCCGGGTCGATGCCGGTTTGCTCGTTGAGCGGGGGGACCTCCCCGCGCACCCCTGGAGAAATCAACCCTTCACCGCCCCGGCGACCAAGCCGCTGGCAAGCCGGCGCTGGACGCCGATGAAGAACAGCATGACCGGGATCGTGAACAGCGTGGAGGAGGCCATGATCGGACCCCACTGGGCACCGTTCCTGCCGTAGAAGTACTGCACGGACAGCGGCAGGGTGAACTTCCCGACCGACGTCGGGCTCAGCAGCGACAGCGCGAAGACGAACTCGTTGTACGCGAAGATGAACGCGAACACGCTGGTCGCTACCAGGCCGGGCGCGACCAGCGGGAGCAGAACCCGCCAGAACACCTTGTACGGCCCGGCCCCGTCGATCGAGGCCGCCTCCTCCACCTCGCGCGGCACCGCGGCGACGAAGTTGCGCAGCATCAAGATCGTGACCGGCAGCGCGAACGTCGTGTACAGCAGCGCCAGCCCGACGAGGTTGTCGAGCAGGCCCCAGGACCGGAAGTCGAGGAACAGCGTGATGATCAGCGCCTGCTGCGGCAGCATCTGCACGATCAGCAGCATGATCAGGTACGTGGTGCGCAGCCGGAATCTGAACCGGGCCAGCGCGACGGCGGCGAGCAGCGCGATCAGCGACGACAAGATGACCGCGGACACGGTCACGAACAGGCCGTTCCGCAGGAACACCCAGTACGACTTGCCGACGAGGCTGCCGCTGAACACCGCGCGGAAGTTCGCCAGCGTCGGGTGCGACGGGATCGGGTGCGGGGTCAGCGAGTACCACTCGGTGGCCGGCTTGAACGCGGTCGAGATCATCCACAGGATCGGGAACACCGTGACGAGCGCGACCAGCAGGCCCAGCAGGTTCAGCAGCGCTCTCCGCGAACGTCGGGACAGACGAAAGCCAGACCGTGGCGAAGAAAGCGCAGTCATCGGAGTGCCCCCTGCCGGACCGAGGCCCGTACGTAGCCAACCGTGAGGATCAGCAGGATGATCGTGAGGATGAACGCGCCGGCCGACGCCAGCCCGTATTCGGGCGGCATGTTGAACGCGTTGGCGTATTCGTAGATGCCCAGGTTGTACAAGTCGCGCTGGCCAAGTTCGCCGATCACGATGTACACCTGCGTGAACACGCCGAAGTCCCAGATGATGGACAGCAGCACCAGGACCAGGAAGATGGGCTTGAGCAGCGGGAACGTGACCTTCCAGAAGATCCGCCAGCCGCTGGCGCCGTCCACGCGGGCGGACTCGTGCAGCTCGGACGGTATCGTGCGCAGCCCGGCCAGCACGCTGACCGCGACGAACGGGAAGCCGGACCAGACCACCAGGATCGTGATCAGCGTGTACGCGGGCAGCGCGGCGTTGGTCCAGCTGAAGGCGGCCCAGTGCGCGCCGCCGCCAAGCCAGGACGGCCACTTGGACAAGAACCAGTCGACGACTCCGCCGTCCGGCGTGGCCAGCCAGACGAAGACCACGCTCGCCGACACCGCCGGGGTGGCCCAGGCCAGCGTCGCGACCGAGGACACGAACGCGGCCATCCGCGGGCCGAGACGGCTCAGCAGCAACCCGACCAGCGTGCCGACCACGAGCGTCAGCGGGACCATGACCACCGCGGAGATCAGGCTGATCCGCAGCGACAGCCAGAACTCCGGGTCGTGCAGGATCTGGGAGTAGTTGCCGAAGCCCACCCACTGCGTCGGCAGCGTCCCGATCTCCTGCTGCAGGCCGTAGTTCTGGAACGAGATGACGCCGATCTGGACGGTCGGGTACAGCACCAGCACGCCGATCAGCGCGATCGACGGCACGAGCAGCAGGTACGGCGCCACCCGGTGGCGGCGGATCCACACCGCGAACCGCTGCTGCGATGTCAGTGGCCGGCCCGAAGCCGAGTGGCGGCCACCCCGGCCGCCCGAGGTGGGACCAGCCGGGGAGCGCAGGCTCCCCGGCTGGCCATTTACGGTTCTCACCATGCGCAGACTAGCCTCGCCGAGGCCGGGCTAGCTCTCGGTGCCGGTGTTCAGCACCTGCTGGAGCTGGCTGTTCGCGGCCGCCACCGTGGACTGGAACGGCGCGCCGTTCATCAGCGCCTTGAGCATGTCCGGGATGATGAAGTACTTCCCGGTGTCCGCGGTCGCCCAGTTCTTCGCGTTCAGGGGCGCGAGCTGGGCGTTCGAGGCGGCCTTGGCGAAGCCGGACATGAGCTGCCCGGTGTAGGCCTGGTTGGATAGCTCGGAGGTGTACGGCGGGAAGAAGCCCTGCGAGTTGGCGAAGGTCAGGGAGTTGGACTCGTTGTCCATCACCGAGATCAGGTCCCAGTCGGCCTGCTGGTTCTTGCTGGTCGCGAACACGGCCAGGTCGGAGCCGCCGGCGAAGACCGGCGCGGTGACCGGGGTGCCGTTCTGGCTGGGGATCGGGAAGGAGGCCCAGTTGGCCTTGTCGGTGGCGTTCTTCGGGAACTCGGCCGATGCCCACGGACCGTCGATGTACATGTCCAGCTTGCCGAGCGCGAAGTCGGTGTTGGCGCCGCCGGCCGTCGAGCCGGTGGGGCCGAGCTCGGTCTGGCCGATGTACTGGGACGGCGACAGATGATAGGTGCGGTACAGCGACACGTACCACTTGATCGCGGCCTCGTCCTGCGGCGAGGTCAGGTCCGCGGTCCACTTGCCGCCCGACTGCGTGGCGATCTGGCCGCCGGAGCCCCAGATGAAGCTGGCGAACGCGTTCGAGTCGTCGGTGATCGCGTCGATGCCGTAGGTCCCGGGGAAGGTCTTCATCAGCTTCTGCGCGTCGGTGACCAGGTCCGCCCAGGTCGTGGGCGTGCTGGTGATGCCGGCCTTCTGGAACTGGTCGGTGCGGTACCAGATTCCCCGCACGCCGCCGAACCACGGCACCGCGTAGTCGTTGCCGTTCTGGTTGTCGTTGGCGAGCTCGCCCGCGATCAGCCCGGACTTGTTCGACCAGGAGTTCACGTAGCTCGAGATGTTGGCCAGCACGCCGAGGCTCGCCTCGGTGGGCGTGTCGGTGTTGCCCAGCTCGGTGATGTCGGGGGCGTTCTTGCCGCTGGCCAGCGCGTTGTTCCAGTCAGTGGTGCGGCTGGTCCACGGGATCCAGTCGACGTTGATCTTCGTGTTCTTGTACTGCGGGAACTGCTGCTTGAACTGGGCAGTCACCCCGTTCATCCAGGCGACCTCGGACGGAACCGAGCCACCCATGCGCCAGACGGTGATGCTGGCCGGGGCGTTCGAGGAGCCCGAGCTGGAGCCCGCGCTGGGAGTATTAGAAGAGCTGGAGCTGCAGCCAGCTATAGCGAGCGCCGCGGCGGCGCCGAACGCGACCAGTGCGGCTGGTGTTTTTCTGAGTCCCACTGCTGGCACTCCTTCCGGGTGGTGTACTCGGCGATCAAACTTATGAGAAGCCGTGAACAGAAACTAACCGGAAACTTTCCTATAAGATAGCCCCTGTTGCCGGATCGAGACAAAAGCCGCCTCAGTGTCGTGACCACCGGGCCGCCGGGGGGTACGGTACGAGCGGTACACGGAGGGACCGCGATGGACGCACCTGAAATCCTTGACCAGGCGGACAACCGCGTTCGTCCCGGTACGCCCAGTTTGCTGCGCGAGCTTAACGACCGGGCCGCACTTGACCTTCTTTTGGCCGGTGAGCCGCTGACCCGTGCTCAGATCAGCGAGCGCACGGGTGTGTCGAAGGTCACGGTGTCGCAGATGCTCGCCAGGCTGGAAGAACGCGGCCTGGTCACGGTCGCGGGCGAGCAGGCCGGCGGCCGCGGGCCGAACGCCGCCTTGTATTCGGTGGTGCCGTCCAGTGCCTATGTCGCCGGCCTGTATGTGGAATCCGACCTGGTCAGCGCCGCCGTCGCGGACGTCACCGGGCGGTGCGTGGCGGACGTTAGCGTGGACCCCAACGGCGGCGACGACCCGGTTGAGCTGGTCCGCGGTGCGGTGGACAGGGCCTGCGCCACGGCCGGGGTCGAGCTGTCCCGGCTGTCCGCCCTGGTGATCGGCAGCCCCGGCGTGCTGGACCCGCGGACCGGCGACCCCCGGCTGGCGGTCAACCTGCCGGCCTGGCACGAGGGCGTGCTCGAGGGCCTGCGCGGGGTGCTGCGCAAGCCGGTGGTGATCGAGAACGACGTGAACCTCGCCGCGATGGCCGAACGCGCGGACGGCGCCGCGGCCGGCCTCGACGACTTCGCGCTGGTGTGGATCGGCATGGGGCTGGGCCTGGCCACGGTCATCGGCGGGCAGGTGCGGCGCGGGGTGGCCGGCGCCGCGGGCGAGATCGGCTGGATGCCGGTGCACGGCGCGCCGCTGCCGTCCGGGGACAAGCACCCCGGCGACGCGGGTCTCCAGGCGCTGGCCGGCGGCAAAGCGGTGCGCGAACTCGCCGCCGCGCACGGCATCACGGCGCCGACGGCCGCCGATGCGGTCCGCACCGCGCTGGCCGGGTCGCGGGCCTCTGATGCGTTTCTCGACGAACTGGCCCATCGGGTCGCGCTCGGGGTTGCCGCGGTGTGCGTCGTGCTCGACCCCGGGCTCGTGGTGCTCGGCGGCGCGGTCGGCCAGGCCGGCGGCGAGGCGCTCGCCGCGCGGGTTGCCGCCGAGGTGCCGCGGATCTGCCTGGCGCGGCCCAGGGTGGTGCCCACCGAGGTCCGCGGCGAGCCCGTGCTCCGCGGCGCCGTGCTGGCCGCGCTCGCGCAGGCCCGCTCCGCCCTGCTGGCCTCGGTAGGTCATTAATTCTCATAACGACGCAGGCTTCGCCGCGCCGGACCCGTGACACGAACGCGAGGGGTTGACGCACGGTCGCGGATAGCGATAACGTAGAGATGCGTAACTATTAAGAAACTTTACTATTAATAGTTACGCCTGGGAGCGGGACCCCGTTTGCGTGTGCCTCGGAGGAGTCATGAACCCGCTTCTGTCCAGATCGCTCCGTACCAGGGCCGCGAGCGCGCGGCGGGCAAAGCTGCTGGCCGGGGGCGCCGCGTGCCTGCTCGCCGCCGGCCTGTGCGGCGGTTTCCTCGCCGTGGCATCGGCCACCAGCGCGCACGCGGCGAGCGCGCTGAGCAACAACTGGTACGAATCCGCGCCGTATTACTATGCGCAGGACGCCACGCCGCCGAACCTGAGCCAGGTGATGTCGGCCACCGGGCAGAAGGCGTTCGACATGTCGTTCATCCTCGCCAGCGGCGGCAGCGGCTGCGCACCGTCCTGGGAGGGCAACGACCCGGTGTCCTCGGACACCCAGGTCGCCGCCGCGATCAACCAGGTGCGCGGCAGCGGGGGCGACGTCATCGTGTCCGCTGGCGGTTACAACGGCACCAAGCTCGGGCAGGTGTGCGGTTCGGCGTCGAGCACCGCGGCCGCGTACCAGCAGGTGATCAGCGCGTACGGGCTGCACGCCTTCGACTTCGACCTGGAGGAGCCGGAAATCGAGAACTCGACGGCGATCGCCAACGAACTCGGCGCGGCGCAGATCCTCCAGCGGAACAACCCCGGCCTGTTCGTGTCGATCACCATGCCGAGCATCGCCACCGGCGCCAACTACTTCGGCGGCCTGCTGCTGGATGAGGCGAAGACCCTTGGCTTCACCCCCAACGACTACACGATCATGCCGTTCGACGGCGGGTTCAACGGCGGCTCCTCGCAGGTCGCCGCCCTCCAGGGGTTCAACGGGCAGCTGATGAGCACGTTCGGCTGGAGCAGTGCGGTGGCGTACGCGCACGAGGGCTTCTCCGGGATGGACGGGCGGACCGACTCCGCCGAGTACTTTACCCAGAGCGACTTCCAGACCGTGCTCAGCTTCGCGCAGAGCAACGGGATGAGCAGGTACACGTTCTGGTCGGTGAACCGGGACCGGCAGTGCAACCCGCCGGACAACAACGGCAGCCTGTCCAGCGAATGCAGCGGGGTGGCGCAGAACCCGTGGGACTTCACCGCGTACACGGTCGCGTTCGCCAAGAACGCCCCGGTGACCCAGCCGCCGCCGCCGCCCACGTCCCCGCCGCCCACTGGCGGTGGCGGTGGCGGCTGCACGGCGGCGGGCTGGGTGAACAACCAGTCGTACTCGTCCGGCAGCATGGTCAGTTACAACGGCCATCAGTGGACCGCCAACCAGTGGAACTACGACGAGGTGCCCGGCGGATCGTCTGGCGCGTGGAACGACGACGGCGCGTGTTAAGCGCTCAACCTGGAAAGTGAGACCGTGACTGACCGCCTCGCTGAGCTTCTGCCTTACCCGCGCACCGTCCTCCCGCGGCCGGGCCGGTTCGCGCTGGGTCCGGACACTGTCATTGTGTCCGGACCCAGCGCGAACCCGGCGAAGGGCGCGGATGCGGCGGCCGATGCCGTACGCGGAGTGCTCGGCGGGCTGCCCTGGCCGGCCCGTGACCCCGCCATCTCGGGCGGGATACTCGTGGACACCGATCCCGCGCTCGGCGCGGAGGAGTATCGCCTGCTGATCAGCCCGGACGGGGTGCGGATCACGGCAGGCGGGCCGGCCGGGGCCTTTTACGCGGCCCAGACTATCCGCCAGCTGCTGCCGGTTGACGCCTGGCGCGCGGCGCCGCTGCCCGCGGCGGCGCCGTGGTCGATCCCGTGCGCGGAGATCTCGGATAGGCCTGCCCTGGCCTGGCGCGGCGCGCACCTGGACGTGGCCAGGCATTTCTTCCCCAAGCCGGTGCTGTTGCGGTTCATCGACATGCTCGCCGCGCACAAGCTGAACCGGCTGCACCTGCATCTGACCGACGACCAGGGCTGGCGGATCGAGAGCGAGCGGTATCCGGCGCTCCAGGCCGTCGGCGCGGTGCGGTGCGGCACCCAGATCGGCAAGGACCGGCAGGCGCACGACCACCGGCCGCACGGCGGCTACTACACGCTCGCCGACCTCGCCGAGATCAACGCGTACGCGGCGCGGCGCATGGTCACCGTGGTGCCGGAGCTTGAGGTGCCCGGGCACGCCCGCGCGCTGCTCGCCGCGCTGCCCGCACTGGCCGCCGCGCCGGGTACCCGCGAGCTGACCGTGGCGACGCAGTGGGGGATCTTCCCGCACATCATGTCGCCGCTTCAGGCCACGATGGACGTGCTCACCGACCTGTTCGGTGAGCTGCTCGGCGCGATCCCGGCCGGCTTCGTGCACATCGGCGGCGACGAGTGCGTGCTCACCGACTGGGAGGCCGATCCCCGGATCGTCGAGCACCGCAAGCAGCTCGGCCTGCACACCATGGAGGCGCTGCACGCGCACTTCCTGCACCAGGTAGCGGACATGCTCGCCGACCGGTTCGGCGCCCGCGCGGTCGTCTGGGACGAGGGTTTCACCAGCTCGGGCGGTGGGGCCGGGCTGCGGCCGGACACGGTCGTGATGGCGTGGCACGGCCTGGAGGTCGCCAGGAAGGCAGCCGAGGCCGGCTACGACGTGATCGCCGCGCCACAGGTGCCGACGTACTTCGACTGGGGCCAGTCGGAGGACGACCGCGAGCCCCTCTCGATCGGCGGGATGATCACGACCGAGGACGTCGGCGCGTTCCGCCCGGTTCCGACCGACTGGCCCGCCGCGGCCGCCGCCCACCTGCTCGGCGCGCAGTTCCAGCTCTGGACCGAGTACATCCCGAACGCCAGGGTGCTCGACTACAAGACCCATCCCCGGGCCGGTGCGTTCGCCGACGTCGCCTGGTCCGGCGCCCCCGCCCCGTGGACTACCGACGCCGCCTCCGTCGGGGCCGCCTCGGTCGGGGCCGCCGCCGTCCGCCCAGCCCTGCGTCCCCGGATCGAAGCGAACCTGGCTCGCCTAGCCGCCGCCGGCATAGAGTTCCGCCCCCTCACCGGCCCCCACCCCTGGCAGCAATCCCCCCGCTAGCCCCACCACCCCCACGCCACTCACCGCCGCAACTCCCGCACCATGCGCCCCGGCCGATCCCGCAACTCTCCGCCATCCGCACCATGCGCCTCGCGCACCGTCCCCCACGCGTCCACTGCACACTTCGGCCCACCCCCACTGTGCGATTCGCCCGTTTTGTTCTTTACTTCCCCGCCTCCCATGTCAGAAAAGTGCTTCGTGTTGAGAAAGGTGCCAGATCTGCACCCTTTTCTAACAAAGAGCCCTTTTCTAACACGAAAACCTTGCTCGGCTGCCCCCGAAGTCAGTTGCGCAACTTCAGTCACGCAGGCTTCTGAGCCGACGAGTCTCGGAGGAAGCACCACTGTCGTTCTGCACATGATCATGAAGGGTTTTGTGGGTTTAGGATCCTAGTGGCTTATTCAGGGTCCTGCGGCGAGGCGACCGGCGCTCTCAGGCGGCCCGCTGGCGACGAAAATCTCGAACGATGTGGCGGATTACCCCTTTGCGGCGGGCTGACCCTCGTTTTCAAAGGTCAGTCCACCACGATAGGGAAATCCGCCACATTGATGCAGAGCCAGGCGGCGCTGGCGCATCGTCAGCCCCATGCCGCACGCCAGCTCCAGTCGCCATCAGGGGCTGCCGGCAGATGGCCGGGCCGGCACATCCGAAGCCCAGGAGAATAAGCCACCAGGATCCTCTAGGCCGCAAAACCCTTCGTGATCACCGTGAGACGGTGCGGGTGTGGCTGCTGTGTTAGGCGGGATCGCCCTTGAGGGTAAAGCTGGTGAGCAGCTTGACCGCCAGGACCAGAGCGGCCACCGTGACGATCACGCCCATGACGACGCTGGTGGCGACCGTAAGGCTGGCGTCGAGGCCGGGATCGTTGACGATGCCGTTGGCGATGCCCAGCGAGTAGTGGCTGACCGACAGGAGCCGGGCCCCGCTGACGAAGTTGCTCAGCAGGCTCTCCCAGATCAGCACGTACAGCAGCCCGACCGCGATCGCCCGGGTGGTCGCGACAGAGACCATGACGAAGATCGCGTTGTAGATCACGGCGCCGACCACGGCGCCCACGAACAGGCCGAGCGCGAACTTCCCGTCGCTGATCGCGTGGCCGGGGATGAAGGTCGGCGGGCCGTTCTGGTTGATGATCTGCTGGTCCGGAGTCCGTCCTCCCCCGGAGATCAGCGCGGCGATCAGTTCCGGCACGGCGGCGAACAGTATCGTCAGCCCGGTCGCGACGGTGTACTTCGTGATGATCACCGAGAGCCTGCGGACCGGCGTGGCCAGCAGGTGCACGATGCTGCCGTCGTCGATCTCGGCGCCGAGCACGCTCGTGCCGATGATCAGCGCGGTCAGCGGCAGCAGCACGGTGAAGCCGAAGGTGCCCAGCACGTGCGTCGGCCACGGGCGGTCCGGTGGCTTGCCCGCGCGGAGCAGGAGCGTGGTGATGATCAGGAATGCCGCCGGGATCGCGAACAGCAGCGCGCGTCTGCGGCTGATCGTGGCCCGGAGCGTGATCCACGCGACGGTCGAATTGAACACGGCTGGCACTCCTCAGTCAGCAATCAGGTAGGAAAAGACGCTTTCCAGCGACTCGTCGGTGGGCAGCAGCTCACGCAGCCTGATGCCGTTGTCCCGCGCGAGTACCGCGATGTCCGCGCAGAACGCGCCGTAGTCCGATGCGCGCACCTGGAGGCCGTTCTTGGTCAGCTCCACGCCGGTCACCGCCTTGCGGCCGATCAGCGTGGCCCCGAGCAGCCGATCGTCGGAGGATCTCACCATGAACACGTGCGGCCTGCTGGTCATCAGCCGGCGGATCGCCCGGAAGTCACCGGACGCGGCGAGCCGCCCGGCCACGACGACCTGGATGGTGCCGGACAGCCGTTCGACCTCTTCCAGGATGTGCGAGCTGAACACGATGATCCGGCCCTCGCTGCCGAGTTTGTCCAGCAGGTCCATCATGTGCAGCCGTTGCCGCGGGTCCATGCCGTTGAACGGCTCGTCGAGCAGCAGGATGTGCGGGTCGTGCACGAGCGCCGCGGCCACCTTGATGCGCTGCCGCATGCCCTTGGAGTAGGTGGCGATCTTGCGCCCTGCCGCGTCGGCCATGTCGAGCATGCCGATGGCCCGGCGGGCCGCCGCTTCCGGGTCGGGCAGTTCGTGCAGCTTGGCGGTCACCTCGACGAACTGCTGTCCGGTGAGGAACGCGTAGACCGAGTCTCGCTCCGGGACCAGCGCCACGTCCTGGTAGATACCGGGATTGCGCCAGGTCGGGTGCTGCTCGCCGTTCCCCACGGTGAGCTCGCCGCGTGACGGCGGCAGGAAGCCGGCGATCATGTGCATGATCGTGGACTTGCCCGCCCCGTTCGGGCCGAGCAGTCCGGTGACGCCCGGGCCGATCGACATCGTGATGTCGTTGACCGCGACCACGTTGCCGTACCAGCGCGAGACGTTACGGAACTCGATACTCATTGCTCGCTCGCCTTCCGGTATCTCGCGGCCAGGCCCCCGAGGCAGGCCGCGAGCATGATGAGCGCCATGACGCCGTAGAGCGGGCCGAAATGGCCCAGTGAGGTGGGGTCCAGGCCCTCGCTCGTGCCCCCGAGCCAGATCCGGACTCCGTCGATGACCGTGTACGGGCTGAGGAGGCCGACTAGCCGGACCGCCGTGGAGGTGGCCGTGATGTCGCCCTCCGCCTTGATCAGCAGCGAGGCCAGCGTCCAGAGCAGGAAACAGGTGATCGCCACGATGCCGGTGGCGTACGCTCGCCGCCCGGTGAAACTCGCCAGCACGAGGCCGATCGCCGCCATCAGCACGGCCCACAGCACCCCGAGCGCCAGGCCTGGCAGCAGCGCCTTGGTCTCTGACCACACGCCGTGGCTGTTCTTGGCGCTCGCGATCGTGCCCACGTACATGATCAGCAGCGGCAGCTCGACCAGGATCAGCAGCGCCGCGGTGAGCGCGATGTACTTGGCCAGCGGGTAGTCGAGCCGGCGCAGCGGCCTGCTGAAGTACAGCGGCAGCACGTGGCTGCGCAGGTCCCTGGACACCAGTTCGGGCGCCTGCGCCGCGATGAAGATCGTCACGACCAGGACCCGCAGCTGCGGCGTGTAGACGTCGTAGCCGAACAGCCTCGCGTTGCCGCGCGCCACCGCGAACGCGTTCGCGAGCGCCGGCAGGCACATCACGACGATCGCCAGGAACGGCACGATCTTGGCCTTCACGCCCCGGCCGATGCCCCACGAGGACCGGAAGCTGTGCCAGGTCAGTGCCCTTATGATGGCGGCCCGGCCCAGCCGCGGCCCGTCGTACCCGCGGTAGCCGAGATCATGGATGACGCCGGCGGCCTGTGTCTCAGACATTGGCGGCCTCCTGCTTGCCGTCCTCGTGATCCGCGTCGTCGGCGTCGCGGAACAGTTCCTCGACCTGGTGCCGCCGCTGCTCCAGCCGGCTCAGCGGAAGCTTCAGCGCCGCGACGCAGTCCCTGACGGTGTCGTAGGTCTCGTCCCCGCTGAGCGGGACCAGCAGCGTCCGCTGCTGGGTGGTGGCGGCCAGGCCGTGCCTGGCCAGCTCCTCGGCCAGCTGGGCGAGGCCCTCCTCCACCTCGACCGCGAGCATCTCGCTGGCCCGGGTGAAGCTGGTGATCGAGTCGGCGCGCAGCAGACGTCCGCTCTCGATCGCCACCAGGTTGTCGCAGATCCGCTCGATCTCACCGAGCAGGTGCGAGGCGACGACTATCGAGATGCCGAACTCCGCGCCGATCCGCGCAATCAGTTCGAGCATCGCGTTGCGCCCGGCCGGGTCCAGCCCGTTGGTGGGCTCGTCGAGCAGCAGCAGCTGGGGGTCGCCGACCAGCGCCTGGGCGAGCTTCACCCGCTGCTTCATGCCGGTCGAGTACTGGCCGATCAGCCGGTACCGCTCCTCGTGCAGGCCCACGTGCCGCAGCGACTCGGCGGCCCGCTCCTTGGCGACGGTCGGCGGCAGGCCGGACATCCGCCCCAGGTGGGTCACGAACTCGGTGGCGGTGACATCGGGCGGCAGGCAGTCGTGCTCCGGCATGTAGCCGAGCAGGGTCCTGATCATCTCGCCTTCGGCGACGCTGTCGTGGCCGAGGACCTTGGCCTGGCCCTTCGTGGGCGGCATGAGGCCCAGCAGGATCTTGATCAGCGTGGACTTCCCGGCCCCGTTGGCGCCGACAAGCCCGGTCACGCCGGGGGCGAAGCTCACGCTCAGCCCGTCCAGCGCGGTTACCGGCGTCTTGCCGGGATATATCTTGGTCAGTGCCCTGGTATCGATGACCGCGGTGGCGGTCTCCTGGGCGGGTATGTCTGGCATGCTGACACTCTGCCGCGAGCGGGTGCCTGGGCACATCGCCTTGCGGAGTGAGGTTCCGCGCCGCCGGCGGGCCTTCCGCCTCCCCCGGTCGCCTGCGCGGCGTACGCCCTCAGGATGACGTTCTGGCGGTATTTGCAGGTTACGGTAGTTAGGTGCGCTCTTCCACGTCTCCGCGTCCACCGCTGACCAAGCGGATGCGGCCCGTCCACTGGGCCATCATCGACTGGGTCGTCGCCGCCGGGCTCGGCCTGATCGTGTTCGCGGGAGTCAGGAAGGCCGGCGTCCGGATAAGCCAAGCCGGGTACCCGATCGCTTTCGTCCGTCCCTCGCAGGTCGCGGCGACGCTGACGCTGCTGCTCGTGATCGTCTCGGTGCTATCGGTGGCGTTGCGCCGGCGGCGGCCGCGGTTCATGCTGGGCGTCCTGCTGGCCGGCTCGGTCGTCGCCACCGTGCTGTCCGGCCCGGAACCCGCCGCCCTGACCTATTTCCTGCCGATCGCGTACGTCCTCTACATCGTCGCCGCGACGTACGACACCAGGCGGACCGCGGCCCGCATGCTCGGCGCGGTGGCCCTCACCCTGCTCGTCGACGAAGTGCTGCTCGGCCTGGAGGCCAGTCCGCACGGCTTCGCGGACAACGTCAGCGCCCTGGTGCCCGCGGTCCTCTGCGTGACGATCGCGTGGTTCTTCGGTTACATCGTCCGCCAGCGCCGCAGGTATGCGATCGGGCTCCAGGAGGAGGCGGCGAGCAAGGCGGTCGCCGAGGAGCGGCTGCGCATCGCCCGCGAGCTGCACGACGTGGTCGCGCACAGCATGAGCGTCATCGCCGTGCAGGCGGGCTACGGCCAGTACGTCCTCGACGGGCAGCCGGAGGACGCCCGAGCGGCCCTCGGCGCCATTCAGGCCACCAGCCGCGAGGCCCTGGACGAGATGCGCCGGATGCTCGGCGCGCTGCGTCAGGCCGACGAGGCGGCCGCCCGCGGCCAGGCTGTCCCGGAGGCGGCGCCGCCCGTCCCCGCCGCGAGCCAGGCCGCCGCCGCTGCGAGCCAGGCCGCCGCCGCGGGCCTGGCCGCGCCGAGCCCGGCCGCTCAGTACCTGGCCGCCGCCGGCGCCGCCGCGCGAGCGGACGAGGCCGGCCAGGCGACCGCCATCCCGGCCGCCGCCATCGCCGCCGCGGCGGACTACGGCTCCTCCGACGGCACCTTCCCGCGGCCGGCCGACGCCCTCGGCGCGCTGGCCAGCCTGTTCCGGCAGGCCGCGGCCGGCACGATCCCGGCCGCGCCATCCCGCGCGGACACCGCCGCCGCCCCGCTGTTCCCCGCCCCCGGGCTCGACGACCTGGACCGGCTGCTCAACCGCACCGCGAGCGCCGGCGTACAGGTGTCGCTCCGGCGGCGGGGCGATCCGCGGCCGCTCCCGCCGAGCATCGACCTGTCCGCGTACCGGATCATCCAGGAGGCGCTGACCAACGTGGTCAAGCACGCCCACGCCAGCCGGTGCGACGTGGTCATCGAATACGGCACGACCGAGCTGACGCTGCGGGTGACCGACAGCGGCGCGGGTATCGCCGTCCCGGCCATGGCGGGCGCCGCCGCGGCGGCCCGGCATGCCCTCGCCGACCCGCTGCCCGGCGGCCACGGCATCATCGGCATGCGCGAGCGGGTCAGCCTGCTGGGCGGCTCGTTCAGCGCCGGACCGCTGCCGGGGTATGGTTTCGAGGTGGTAGCGCGGATCCCGTTGCCGGACGGTCAGGCATGACGCTTCGCGTCGTCGTCGCCGACGACCAGGCCCTGGTCCGGGTCGGCTTCTGCGGCATCATCGCCGCGACACCGGGCCTGGAGATCGTGGGCGAGGCCGCGAACGGCAGCGCGGCGGTCACCGCGGCCAAGGACACCAAGCCCGACGTCGTCCTGATGGACGTCCGGATGCCGGTCATGGACGGCATCGAGGCAACCCGGCAGATCACCGCCAGCACCGATGTCCGGGTGCTGATCCTGACCACGTTCGACCTCGACGAGTACGTGTACGCCGCGCTGCGCGCCGGAGCCAGCGGGTTCCTGCTCAAGGACACGCTGCCCGCCGACCTGATCAACGCCATCCGGGTCGTGGCGGGCGGCGACGCGCTGCTCGCCCCCAGCGTCACCCGCCGCCTGATCGGTGAGTTCGCCAGGAGCGGCCTGCCCGGCAAGCCGGCCGTGACCGCCAGCGCGCCGACCGCGCAGGCGCGGGCCATGGAAGTGCTCACCGACCGGGAGCGGGAGGTGCTCGAGCTGGTGGCGCGCGGCATGTCCAACGCCGAGATCGCCGACCACCTGACGATCAGCCCGGCCACGGCGAAGACCCACGTCGCGCACCTGCTGACCAAGCTGGACGCCCGGGATCGCATCCAGCTGGTCATCCTCGCCTATCAGTCGGGGTTGGTACAGGCCAGCCAGTTACCCCCATCAGGCCAGCTCCACGAGCGGGAACGCGCGGTGGCGGCGGGGCGGGACCAGGAAGTTCTGCCTGCGGGTGGCGGTGAGGAACCGCTCGAGCCCGTTGTCATCGGGGTCGACGCCGAACTGGTTCTGGAGGTCCAGCGAGGCCTGGTTGACCCGCATCAGCCGGAAGAACTCGGCCGTGGGCACGAAGATCGTGAACTGAAGCTTCGGCTGGTTCGAGCCGTCCGGCACATCCATGCTGTCCAGGCCGGGACCGTCCATCCGGATGTGGATCGGGGTCCCGTCCGCGGCACGGGTGGAACGTTGCAGGCAGGACAGGTGGCCGAGGCGGTGCCCGCCCTGGAAGGTGTTGACGGCCTGGGCGTTGGCGGCGGCGTCCCCGGTTCCCTGGAAGAGGTTGGGGAAGTAGCTCGGGCCGCCGCCGTTGTTGAACTGGTCGGCGTTGCCGGCCGACGGGATCGGGTTGGAGCGGAACATGTACTGAACCCGCTCGGTGAACGGCTCGCCCTCGCTGTCGGCGGCCGACGGCTTGGCGTAGAACTGCGCGAGGTCCTCGATGACGTGCGACAGGTGCTGGATGGCGCCGTTGTCGAAGTAGTCGCCGGCCTTGGCCGTGGTCAGGCGGGCGGCGGAATTCCCGGCGAACGTGCAGATCGCGGCCGGCCCGGCGCCGTTGGTCTGCTGGTCGAGGAACCCCATCCACATCGGCGAGTCCGAGCTGATCTCCTCCGCGTACGCGAACCCGTGGGTCTCCGCCATATTGCGCGGGAGCGAGATCCCGACGAACTGAGCCCGGCTGGACGTGACCGTGGCGAGCCCTCTGAACAGCGTGGGTGACGTGACGGACTGCCCGTTGAGCCTGTTGCTGCCGCCGAGCCAGGCCACGACGTCGGTGAGTATGGTCGAGTTATCGCTCCGCAGAGTGATTAGCAGATCATTGCTTTCGATCTTCACGGGGACGTTGAACGTCTTCTTGGTGACGCCCGGGTTCGCCGAACTGACGTCGGTCGGGCCCGGCACGGCCTCCTCGAGTACGAAGCGGCTGTTGTTCGACGCCAGCCTCGGCATGTGCCCGGACACCAGGGAGCCGGTCATCCCGCCCGGCAGCCGGTTGAAGTACGGGATCCCGTACGCGATGAACGTGATCACCCCGGCCGCCGCGAACTGATAGGTGGCCTCGATGGTCGCCAGGGCGTTGCTCAGGTTCTGCTGATCCGCCGCGGTCGGCGTGCGGCTGAGCGCGGCGGTGATGAATACCGAGTGGACCGGCGGCAGCTGAGCGGTGATGTTCCCGCCGCCGTCGTTGAGCGTTCGCGGCCCCGCGATGAACGAGCCGATGTCGAACTGAATGTCCGGCAGCGTTGCGGCGGTGAGTGTGGTGCGCGGCGGCAGCACCGCGTGCCGGCCGGCCAGCCGCAGCGTGCCCAGGGCGAGGGCCAGTCCCCCGGCGCCCTTGAACAGCGTCCGTCTGCCGACGACGCCAGGGTCAGCGTGCTTGGACCCGGCGTTCGCGACGTTTCCCAGTTCCTCGATGCGCATGTCGTGACGTCCCTTCTCGACGGTGCGCATCAACATAGAGTCAAATGATTATCCAATCAATAATTGACAATCAGGAAATGATTGTCTATCGGTGCACCGGGGCCGGTTTGAAGATCGCTACCGGCTTACGACCTGCGATGCGGGTATCAGAGCCGGCTCCGCCACGCGCCCCAGCCGCCCGTGATCACATGCGCCCAGGCCGTAACTTTCATCCACGGGCGGCGCACGGGACAGGTCCGCGAATGCGGCTATCACTTTTCTACCACTTAAGAAACGTGCCACTGTCTGGACGTAACAGGACAAGAGAGGACGTTCGCGACAACTTGCCGTGAGCGAAGACGCGCCCGGATGGACAGCGCCCGCGCGCCCACGGAGAAGTCTCAGTGGGAGAAGTGGCCTCGGTAGTACTCGAAGACGAAGCCGATCGAGGAGTACACCACGAACAGCATGCCGATGAGGAACAGCCACCAGCCGATCGCCGCGCCGACCGCGGTGACCGCGGCGGACAGGCCGAGGAACAGCGGCCACCAGCTGTGCGGACTGAAGAAGCCGATCTCGCCGGTGCCCTGCTCGATCTCGCCGACGTTGTCGTCCTCGGGCCGCAGCGGCAGGCGCCGCCCGGTGAACAGGAGGTAGAAGCCGGTCAGCAACGCGAGCCCCACGGCCAGCGCCAGCGCGGTCGTGCCTGTCGGGTCGTACGACAGGTACCAGTACACGATGTCCGCGCCGCCGAAGAACACGCCGCAGCCGAGGAACAGCCAGCCTTCGACCTTCATTAGTGCTCGCTCCTGCCGTTCACGGCGTTCTCATGGGCGGTTTCCAACGGCGGGATGGTCTGCTCCAGGCCGTGCGAGGCGCGTCCGGCGACGATGTGCGGATAATGCAGCTCGAACGCGGGCCGCTCGGACCGGATCCGCGGGATCCGGTAGAAGTTGTGCCGCGGCGGCGGGCAGGACGTCGCCCACTCCAGCGAGGAGCAGTAGCCCCACGGGTCCTCGACGTCGACCCGCTCGCCGTGCCGCCAGGACACGTACACGTTCCAGAAGAACACCAGGATCGACAGCGCCAGGATCCACGAGCCCACGGTGGAGATGACGTTCAGCGTCGTCACGTTCCCCGGCAGGTCCGGGTAGTTCGCCGTGCGCCGCACCTGTCCCTCGACGCCGGCCCAGTGCTGCACGAGGAACGTCATGTTGAACCCGATGAACAGCAGCCAGAACTGGACCTTGCCGAGCTTCGAGCCGAGCATATGCCCGGTCATCTTGGGCCACCAGAAGTAGAAGCCCGCGAACATCGCGAACAGCACGGTGCCGGCCAGCACATAGTGGAAGTGCGCCACCACGAAATACGAGTCGGACACCGCGAAGTCCAGCGGCGGTGAGGCCAGGATGATGCCGGTGATTCCGCCGAACAGGAAGATGACCAGGAAGCCGACCGAATACAGCATGGCCGGCTCGAAAGTCAGTTGCCCTCGCCACATCGTGCCGGCCCAGTTGAAGAACTTCACGCCGGTCGGTATCGCGATCAGGAACGTCATGAAGGAGAAAAATGGCAGGAGAACAGCACCCGTCGTGAACATGTGATGCGCCCACACGGTCATCGACAGGCCGGCGATCGCGATCGTCGCGGCGATCAGCGTCTTGTAGCCGAACAGCGGCTTGCGGCTGAACACCGGCAGGATCTCGGTCACGATGCCGAAGAACGGCAACGCGAGAATATAGACCTCCGGATGGCCGAAGAACCAGAACAGGTTCTGCCACAAGATCGCGCCGCCGGAAGCCGCGTCGAACACGTGCGCGCCCAGCCGCCGGTCGATCTCCAGCACCAGCAGCGCGGCGGCCAGCACCGGGAACGCCATCAGGATCAGCATCGAGGTGAGCAGCGCGTTCCAGGTGAAGATCGGCATCCGGAACATCGTCATGCCCGGCGCCCGCATGCAGAAGATCGTGGTGACGAAGTTGACCCCGCCCAGGATCGTGCCGAATCCAGACAGCACCAGGCCCATGATCCACATGTCGGCGCCGACGCCCGGCGAGTAGATCGCGCTGGTCAGCGGCGCGTAGGCGTACCACCCGAACGCCGCCGACCCGCCCGGCGCCAGGAACGAGGCGAGCAGGATCAGGCCGCCGAACGCGAACAGGTAGTAGCTCAGCAGGTTCAGCCGCGGAAACGCGACGTCGGGCGACCCGATCTGGAGCGGCAGCAGCTCGTTGGCGAATCCCACGAACAGCGGCGTGGCGAACAGCAGCAGCATCAGCGTGCCGTGCATCGTGAACAGCTCGTTGTACTGCTGGTCGGACACGAAGTGCAGGGTCGGGCCGAGCAGCTGGATGCGCATCATCATCGCCATGACGCCCGCGCACAGGAAGAAGAAGAACGAGGTGATCAGGTACATGTGCCCGATGACCTTGTGGTCGGTCGACGACAGCCAGCCGGCCAGCACCTGACCTTTGGTGCGCGTCACTCTCCGTGGCGCTGCGATGACCGGTTGCTCAATAGTGCTCATTGGGTGCTCCCGGAATGCTGTACGGCCTGCTGCTGCGCCATGTACTGCTGGAACTGCTGTGGCGTGACGATCTTGATCGTGGCCAGCATGCGCGAGTGGTAAACGCCGCAAAGTTCACTGCAATGAATGATGAAGGTCCCGGTCTTGGTCGCGGTGATCGTGAAGTGGTTCGGGTGGTCCGGGATGACGTCCCGCTTGAACAGGAACTCTGGCACCCAGAACGCGTGCACGACGTCCGCCGACGCCAGGTTGAACTGCACCGTCTCGCCGGTCGGGATCTCCAGCACCGGCAGCGACTGCTTGTCGGCCGGCAGGGTCGGGTCCCACATGTTGCCGACGCTCGTCACCTTGTACTGCGGGTACTGGAACTCCCAGCTCCACTGGAACCCGGTGACGTCGACCGTCACCGCCGGGTTCTTCGGCAGCTTGTCGATGTAGTTCTCGTCCTTCGCGGTGAAGTAGAAGAGCACCGCGATCAGCACGAACGGCACCGCCGTATACATGATCTCGATCGGCATGTTGTACCGCACCTGCGGCGGGAGCTTGTCGCCCCGCTTGCGGTGGAATACCACTGCCCACAGGATCAGGCCCCAGACCACGGCGGCCACGAGCATGCCGGCGATCCAGGAGCCCTGCCACAGCGTGACGACGGTCTTCCCCTGCTCGGTAACCGGGTCAGGGAAGCCGATCCTGGTGAACGAGTTGTTCGCACAGCCGGACAGGCCGATGACCACGGCGGCGAGCACGAGAGCCCGCACCGCGTTGCGCGTGCCTGTGCGTCGGCGGGGAGACCCCGGGGCGCGGTCGGTAGTCAAGGCGAGGGCCTTCCTCGGTTCTGCTACAGCGTGTCGTGCAAACAGTATCGCGCCCGCCCCCGCGGCTGGCGAGTGACCCCCGCCGTTTCCGGAATCCCCGGGCGTAGCCGCCGCCCGCGCGGGCATCATTGACAGGTGAGGCTGCACCGGGCTCGCTCGAAACCCCAGGATTCAGAACGGCCTGTGGTTTCTCCTCCGGCACCCGCGCCACCCCAGCAGCCTGCCGTCGCACTCACGATCGATGCACTCGGCCGTAAATGCCCGATCCCCATCATCATGCTCGCCGAGCAGATCCGGGACGTGCCCGTGGGCGCCGTCGTGGCCGTGCTCGCCGACGACCCCGCCGCGTACACCGACGTTCCGTCCTGGTGCGCGATGAAGTCACACGACTTCGCCGGCTACCAGACCCTGCACCAAGGCGGCTGGGCCCTGTTCATCCGCCGCGGCTACTGAACCCATCCGCTGATCGGCGCGCGCACGACCGAACAACGTGGCGGTTTACCTCTTTGTGGTCGCCTGACCCCCGGATGTGGGGGTCGATCTTCCACGAGGGGAGAATCCTCCACGTTGTTTGGGCGCCGAGCGGGAGGTGACGGAAACGGTGCGTCCCGGGTCAGCGCGGGGGCTTGAAGCGGCCGGTGAAGCGGGAGTCGGTCTCCCACCAGGGACGTTCGTCGGTCTCCGGGACTGTGGTGGCTACCGGGGCTGGAGTGGTTGATGGGGTCTGGGCGGCTGGGGTCTGGGCGGCTGGGGTCTGGGCGGCCGGGGTCTGGGCGGCTGGGGTCTGGGCGGCTGGGGTCTGGGCTGCGCGGGCGGCGCGGGCGGCGGCGCGGGCGTCTAGTTCGGCGTCGATCTTCGCCGCCGCCGACTCATCCTCGCGCATCATCGCGATGAGCTGAGCGGCCAGGAACGGCAGGCCGACCACGTCGCCGAGCACCCAGAGCACTCCCCCGCCGATGACCTGGTCGGTCCGTAGCGTCGGGCCCCACGGGCGGGCCACCGCGTGGTACCAGGCGGCGCCGATCAGGCCGTTGTCGGCGATGATCGCCAGGCCGAGCACCGCGTCGCCGATCACCTCCGCGCCGGTGATCCACATGGACACCGCATAGGAATAGGCCTTGGGCACCGGGTCGACGCGCAGCAGGGTCCAGAAGAACGCGAAGCCCGGCACGATCAGCGCCAGGTAGGTCAGTTCGCGGATCGCGGTGCTGTGGAACGACGCCGTGTACCAGGGCGAGAAGTACATCACGAACGGCACGAGCACCAGGGCGAACGTGGTGATCGCCGGGAACGTGAGCACCTTCGCGACCCGGGACCCGATGGCCCGCTCCAGCCACCGGGCGGAGAACGCCGTCGTGATCAGCGTGATGGGCCGTCCGAGCGCGAGGAACAGCGGGGTCACGAGAACGAGCAGCACGGTCTGCGTGGCCCTGGCGTAGAACAGCGCGCCCTGGTACACCCCGATCCAGGACATCGTGGCCAGCACCAGCGGCCCTAGGCCGAGCCCCAGGAACCAGATCGGCCGCGCCACGCCCCATTCGGTCACGCGTCGTACCCGGCGCATCGCGTACAGGTATCCCCCGCCGAGCACGAGCACCACCGCGAGCACCCAGGGATCGAGCGTCCACCGGAAGAACGCGCCGCTCAGGGTCAGGACTGGGGGGCCGTGATAGGGCATCTCATCACGCTACCGGCCGCCGTCGGAGGTCAAGTCCTCGGTAACAGTTCAGTACGAAATTGTCATGTTCGCTCTTGCGCGAAATTGAATCCGGCAGGAAGGTGATCTCTGGGGACCCAACGCCCATCTCCGCACAGGATCAAAGGAGCGGCACATATGCCTCATGTACCACGAAGTCTGCGCGCCGTCGGAGTGGCGGCCGCGGCTTCTGCCCTTCTCGCCGGCGTGCTGTCGGCTACCGCGTCGGCCCAGCCCACCGGCCGGGTGCCGATCGCCGGCACGCACCCCTACTGGGCCAGCGCCACAAAGCACATGGCCCAGCAGCAGGTGACGGGCGCCGTTACCGCGAACGTGTACCTGGCCAGCCGGGACGCGTCCGGCCTCGCCGCGTACGCGAGCGCGGTCTCGACGCCAGGCAACGCCCTCTACGGGCACTACCTCACCGCAGCGGAGGTGGCCGCGCGGTTCGGGCCGACCGCGGCCGAGTCGAGCGCCGTGCAGAGCTGGCTCACCGGGACCGGACTGCACGTAGTAAAGGTGCAGAACGGCATCGGTGGCTTCGTCCGGGTCCAG
Organism: Streptosporangiaceae bacterium; assembly: GCA_035651595.1. Lineage (GTDB taxonomy): Bacteria > Actinomycetota > Actinomycetes > Streptosporangiales > Streptosporangiaceae > JAFARZ01. The sequence continues at coordinate 82,104 of DASRFJ010000043.1, forward strand.
GGTTCCCTGCAGCAGGCTCAGCAGGCGTTCGGCGTGACGTTCGGGATGTTCAAGGGGCCGGACAACAAGACCGACCGGGCGCCCGAGCAGGCCGCAACCGTGCCGGCCAGCGTGGCCAGCGCCGTCAGCGGCATCAGTGGCCTGGACACCGCCAGCCACATGGCGAAGCCGCAAGACACGCTGCCGCCGCCCGGGCCGAACTTCTGGGTCGCGCCGCCGTGCTCGCAGTTCTTCGGTGAGCTGCGCGCGAACACCGAGCCGAAGGCCTTCGGCACCCACGAGCCGTACGTCAACTGCGGCTACACGCCCAAGCAGGTTCGCGGCGCGTACGGCATCACCGGCTCCGGGATGACCGGCAAGGGCCAGACGGTCGCCGTCGTGGACGCCTACGCCTCACCCACCATGCTGAGCGACGCGAACCAGTACGCCAAGGTCACCGGTGACCCGGGCTTCGCCCCCGGCCAGTACAACCAGGTCCTGGCCAGCACGTTCACCGACACCGTGGCGTGCGCCGCACCGGGCTGGTACGGCGAGGAGTCGCTCGACGTCGAGGCCGTGCACGGCGAGGCGCCGAACGCGAACGTGACCTACGTCGGCGCGGCGAGCTGCAACGACAGCGACCTGCTCGCGGCGCTCGCGCTGGTCGTGGACAACCACCTGGCGAGCATCGTCAGCAACTCGTGGGGCGAGCCGTTCGACCAGGCCTCGCTCATCGACACCTACAACCAGGTCTTCCAGGCCGGCGCGGCCGAGGGCATCGGATTCTTCTTCTCCACCGGCGACAACGGCTACGAGAGCCCGGTAGAGGACGCCGGTTCGGACCAGATCCAGGTCACCTGGCCTGACTCGAGTCCGTTCGTCACCGCGGTGGGCGGCACCAGCCTGGCCGTCGGGGTGTTCAACACCTACGAGTTCGAGACCTCGTGGGGCACGGTGACCGACCCGCTGGCCGCCAACGGCCGCTCGTGGTCCGTACCCCCGCCAGGTGGCAACTACGGCGGCTCCGGCGGCGGCGGCGTGAGTACGTTCTTCACCCAGCCGTCCTACCAGGCCGGCGTCGTGCCGACCAGCCTCGCGACCTCGCTGCCGAACGGCGCCACGGCAACCCAGCCGATGCGTGTCGTACCGGACGTGGCCGCGCTCGGTGACCCGAACACCGGGTTCGCCATCGGCCAGACCACCCTCCAGCCGGACGGCACCACGTTCGCGTTCTCGATGAGCCGGATCGGCGGGACCAGCGTCGCCTGCCCGACGTTCGCCGGCATCGAGGCGGACGCGCAGCAGGCCGCCGGGCACCCGCTCGGCTTCGCCAACCCGGCGATCTACCAGCGGTTCGGCACGCCGGCGTTCCACGACGTGACCGACCACCCGCTGGGCCCCGGCTTCCTCGCCGAGGTCCGGAACAACTACACCAACTCGGCCACCAAGGCCCTGCCGCTCGTCACGTCGCTGCGGATGCTCGGCATCAACGGCGTGGGCGCGTACGCCCTGCCCGCGGTCAAGGGTTACGACGACGCCACCGGCGTCGGATCACCCAGGCAGTACGTACAGTCCTTCCGGTAACGCGACGGGCTCCCGGCGGGGTCACCTGACCCTGCCGGGAGCCGCGGAATCGCGCTGTCGTTAAGAGATAAACGGGGTTAGCTCGGCAGCGGCGGATTCGCCGTAGCATGCGGCGAACCGGGCCGTCAGCGCCTCGGGCTTCAGCTCATACTCCTGGGTGCCGATCGTCTCGAGCGCGTGTACCGCCAGCAGGTTGCCCAGCTGAGCGGCGCGCTCCAGGGACAGGCCCCAGGCGATCGCGGCCAGGAAGCCGGAGCGGAACGCGTCGCCGGCACCGGTCGGCTCGGCCATCGAGGCATCGGCGACGCCGGGCACCTCAACCGGGGGCTCGCCCTTGCGCTCCACGCGAGCACCGTCGGCGCCCAGGGTGGTCACCCTGATCGCCACGTGGTCGAGGACCTCGGCGGGGGTCCAGCCGGTCTTCTGCTCGATCAGGGCGCCCTCGTACTCGTTGGAGAACAGGTACGCGGCACCGTCCACCAGGTCATGCACCCCGCCGCCGTCCACGCGGGCGAGCTGCCAGGAGGTGTCGGCGGCGAACGGGAGACCGAGCTTGCGGCACTGGGCGGTGAAGCTCAGCATGGCCTCGGGATCGGTGGCTCCGATCAGCACCAGGTCGCACTGGCCGGCCAGCGGCGTCAGGTCGATCTCGACGTCCTCGCTCATCGCGCCAGGGTAGAACGACCCGATCTGGTTGCCCACCTCGTCGAGGGTGGCGGTGAACCGCGCGGTGTGCCGCAGCTGCGACTCGCGGACCTGGCTGGTGTCCACGCCGTGCCGCTCCAGCCAGCCGCGGTACTCGCCGAAGTCTGGTCCGACGCTGCCGACGAGGCGCGGGCGCAGCCCGAGCACGGCCAGGCCGAACGCGATGTTGGCGGCGACTCCGCCGCGCCTGATCTGCAGTTCGTCCACCAGGAAACTGAGCGCCACCTTGTCGAGCTTGTCCGCGACGAGCTGGTCGGTGAATTTTCCGGGGAACGTCATCAGGTGATCGGTCGCGATCGACCCGGTAACGGCTATTTGCACCCGTTTAACTTAGTGGAAAGAGTCGCCGCACGCGCAAGAGCCGGTCGCATTGGGGTTGTCGATCGTGAAGCCCTGCTTCTCGATCGTGTCCACGAAGTCGATCGTGGCACCCATCAGGTACGGGGCGCTCATCTTGTCGGTGACCACGTGCACGCCACCGAAGTCGCTCACGATGTCGCCGTCGATCTCACGCTCGTCGAAGTACAGCTGGTAGCGCAGACCCGAGCAGCCGCCCGGCTGCACGGCGATACGCAGCTTGAGGTCGTCCCGGCCCTCCTGGGCAAGCAGGCTGCTCACCTTGGCGGCAGCGCCATCGGTGAGGATGACACCCTGGGCGGTCTCCTGCTGAACGGTCACCTTTGTACTCCTCGAATCGGCCTTGGTTAACGTTCCAGCTACAACTGTATGCGGTCGGGGGGCATTCCCTACAGCCCGGGGGCGCCCCAGACCGGGAACCAGCGGGCGAGATCGGGCTCCCACTTCAGATCGTCCCCGATTACGCCCTTGACCTGGAGTTCCAGGGCATTGTCCCGGCGCTCGCCGGTGGTGGGGGCGAACGGGTAGAACGCGCCGCGCTTGTACAGGTACACCAGGCCGAGGCGGCGTTCCTCGGGGTCCTTGAAGGCCACCAGCGTGCACAGCAGCTGCGGGCCGAACCCGTTGTCGACCAGCGCCGAGTTGACCGCGTGCAGGTCCGTGACCAGCGCCTCCAGCTCGGTGGACATCCGGGAGCTGACCAGCCAGGTGAACCCGTACGTGTCCTTGGTCACCTCGACGGGGAGGCCGCCCTCGCTGCTAGAACTGGCGTTGAGCAGGTCGCGGACGTCCTTTTCGACGTCCGCGAACGAGCGGCCCTCCACCGAGCGGAAACATACCGAGCCCGAACCGGTCGGCGTAAAGCTCGCCCCTGCCTCCAGCGTGATCGCGGCGCTGGGCAGCGCGAACAGGTCGTCGAGCTTGGGCTGGACCGGCTTGGTGCGGCCCAGGATCGTGTCGAGGAAGCCCATGTCCTAGCCGGCTCCTTAGCGCTGGCTGAGCTGCCGCTGGACCTTGTCGAGCTCTTCCAGGCGCCGCTCCAGCGTGGGGTGGGTGGAGAAGATCCGGGACAGGCTCGCGCCGCCCTGCAGCGACATGGCGGGGGCGAAGAAGAACGCGTTGAGCGGCTCGGCGGTGCGCAGGTCCCTGGTCGGGATCCTGGCGATGTCGCCGCTGACCTTGATCAGTGCCGACTTGAGCGCGCTCGGCTGCCCGGTGAGCAGCGCGCCGCTGCGGTCCGCGGCCAGTTCCCGGTACCTGGACAGCAGCCGGATCAGCAGGAAGCTGACCGCGTACACCACCACCGAGACGATCATGATGCCGAAGATCACCAGGGCGGCGTTGTCGTTGTTGTTGCGGCGGCCACCGCCGAACAGCTCGGAGTAGAACGCCATCCGGACCATCAGGCCGGCGACGATCGCCAGGAACGAGGCGACGGTCATCACCGTGACGTCCTTGTGCGCCACGTGCGACATTTCGTGCGCGAGGACGCCCTCAAGCTCTTCCGGGGTCAGCCGCCGCATCAGGCCGGTGGTCGCGCAGACCACGGCGTGGTCGGCGTTGCGGCCGGTGGCGAACGCGTTCGGCATGTCCGTGTCGGCGATCGCGACCCGGGGCTTGGGCATGTCGGCGAGCGCGCACAGCCGGTCGACCGTGCCGTGCAGCAGCCTGGCGTACTCGCCCTCGTTGGGCTGCACCTCGCGGGCACCGGCCGCGGCCATCGCGATCCGGTCCGAGAAGAACAGCGACCCGATCAGCATGCCGCCACCGAGGACGATCGCGAACAGCGCGATGATGCCGGTCGAGCTGTGCGTCGCCGCGCCGATGCCGATGATCAGCGCTATGAACACCACGAAGACCAGACCGAGAAGGAACATCGTCGCGGTCATCCGCGCCGTCAGCCCCCGGTCAGGCGCATACCTGGTACGCGCCATAGTGCACCTCCGTCCGGGCCCTCGCTTGCTCCGCGGGGTCCCTAATTACCAGCGTATCTAGCTGGAATGTATCCGATGAACGCTGGACATCAGCTGAACGATTCCTGCGGAACGTGTGAGCGTCAGGCGGGGCCGGCTTCGCCCTGCTCAGGCGGTGCCGTGCTCAGGCCGTGGGGAGGCCGTCGTCGGAGAGGAGCTTGCGGACCTCGTCCATGCTCGACCCCTCGTGCGGAACGATCAGTTCGGACGGCTCGAGGCTGTCCGGCGGGACTTCCGTCCCGTGGTTCCGGACATGGGTGAGCAGCGTTTCCAGCGAGGTCCTGAGGCCGGACTCGTCGTCGCGCTCCACCGCTGCCTCAAGCTCGGCGTCCATCCGGTTAAGCTCGGCGACCGCGTCGTCGTCCACCCGGAACTGTCCCTCGCCGAGAATTCGGACGATCATGGTCAGGCTCCGTCCTCGGGAAGGTCAGACACCGGCAGGCTCGCGGAGTTGCTGCCCGCGGGCCGCGTCTGCTGCGCGGCGCCGTTCTGGGCACCTTGCGCACCCTGCGCGCTCTGGCCGCCGTTCTGGCCACCCTCGAGCTGCTTGGGTGCGCCGGACTCCAGCTCGCCGCGGAGCCTGCTCAGCTCGGACTCCACGTCGCTGCCCGCGCTGATCGCGTCGAGCTCGGACTGGATGTCGTCGCGGCGGCCGCCGATCGCGTCGTCGAGTGCGCCGGAGGCCAGCAGCTCGTCGATCGCGCCGGCCCGCGCCTGCATCTGTGCGGTCTTGTCCTCGGCCCGCTGGATCGCCATGCCCACGTCGCCCATCTCTTCCGAGATGCCGGAGAAGGCCTCGTTGATCCGGGTCTGCGCCTCGGCGGCGGTGTAGGTGGCCTTGATCGTCTCCTTCCGCGTGCGGAAAGCGTCAACCTTGGCCTGCAACCGCTGGCTGGCCAGCGTCAGCTTCTCTTCCTCACCCTGCAACTGGGCATACTGCGCCTGGAGATCGCCGAGCTGGGACTGCGCCGAGGACTTGCGCGTGAGAGCCTCTCGTGCCAGGTCCTCGCGACCCATGGACAGGGCCTTGCGCGCCTGATCCTCAAGCTTGTTCGACTGCTGTTGCAGCTGATTCATCTGCAGTTCGACACGCTTCCGCGACGTGGCGACGTCCGCTACCCCGCGGCGGACCTTCGTCAGCATCTCAAGCTGCCGCTGATAGGAATAGTCCAGGGTCTCGCGAGGGTCCTCCATGCGGTCCAGGGCCTTGTTGGCCTTGGCCTTGAAGACCAGTGAGACTCGCTTCATCACGCCCATACGCGCGGCCGTCCCCTTCTGGCAAGTACGACTAGTCGCGTTCCACCCTACGCGGTCCCCAGCACGCCGGCTACCATCGCCTATCCCCGCTGGCCGGCCTCCGGCGCCCCGCGCGACAGGGGTGATATGCCCGGTCCGGCGCGCCGCTAAGCTATGGCCGTGTTCCGACGCCGAAGCGCCGGGGCGCCGGACGGCACGGCCCAGGATTCCCCGGGCGCGCAGAGCCCGGACAGCCCGGCAGAAGAAAAGGAAATCCGCCCGGCCGAGGCCGCCAAGGGGCGGCCGACACCGAAGCGCAGCGAGGCCGAGAAGGGCCGCTATCAGCCGATTGGCGGCCGCCGCGGCCGGCAATCGGCCGGGCCGCGCACCGCGGCCGACAAGTCACGCGACCGCGGCGACCGGGCCCGCAGGTACGAGGCGCAGAAAGCCGGCGAGGAGTGGGCGCTGCCCGCCAAGGACCGCGGGCCGGTACGCAAGCTGGCCAGGGACTATGTGGACTCCAGGCGCTGGATCAGCGAGTACTACATGTACATCCTGATCGTCCTGGTGGTCGCGCTGTTCGTTCGCAATAAATCCATTCAGACCTACCTGGCGCCGTTTGTCCTGCTGCTGGTGCTGGTGATCGCCGTCGAGGGCTGGTTCATGCGCCGCGGCCTTCGGCGACTGCTCGCCGAGCGGCTGCCTGGCCAGTCGTCCCGGGGACTGACCGGCTACACGATCATGCGCGCGATCCAGATCCGGCGGTTCCGCATGCCCCAGCCTCGGGTCAGGCCCGGCGACAAGATCTGAGACACTCGCTTCTGTGGAGTACCGACACCTGGGCCGCAGCGGCCTGAAGATCAGTGAGATCGCCTACGGCAACTGGATCACGCACGGCTCGCAGGTCGAGGAGGACGCCGCCGTGGCGTGTGTGCGGGCCGCCCTCGACGCCGGGATCACCACGTTCGACACCGCCGACGTGTACGCGGCCGGCCGCGCCGAGGAAGTGCTCGGCCGGGCGCTGGCCGGTATCCCGCGCGATTCGGTCGAGATCTTCAGCAAGGTCTACTGGCCGCTGGGTTCCGGGCAGAACGACCGTGGCCTGTCCCGCAAGCACATCATCAGATCTGCCGAGAACTCGCTGCGCCGGCTCGGGGTCGACTACCTGGATCTGTACCAGGCGCACCGGTACGACCATGAGACCCCGGTCGAGGAGACGATGCGCGCCTTCGACGACCTGGTCCGGTCAGGGAAGGTGCTGTACGTCGGCGTGTCCGAGTGGCGGGCACCCGAGATCGAGGCCGCGCTGCGGGCGGCGGGCGAGCTAGGGCTCGACCGGATCGTGTCGAATCAGCCGCAGTACAGCATGCTCTGGCGGACCATTGAGGCCGAGGTCGTGCCGCTGTGCATGCGCGAAGGCATCGGCCAGGTGGTCTTCTCCCCCATCGCGCAGGGCGTGCTGACCGGCAAGTACGTGCCGGGTTCACCTCCGCCCGAGGCGTCGCGGGCCACCGACGCGGCCGGCGGGTCGCGGTTCATCGCGCGGCTGCTGACCGATCCGGTGCTCGCCGCCGTGCAGCGGCTGCGGCCGCTGGCGGACGAGGCCGGCCTGTCGATGGCGCAGCTCGCGGTCGCCTGGACGCTGCAGAACCCCGCCGTATCGGCGGCCATCGTGGGCGCCACCCGGCCGGAGCAGGTCGGGGAGAACGTGAAGGCGTCCGGGGTCCGGCTGGACCCGGAGCTGATGGAGCGGATCGACCAGACGCTGGGCTCTGTGGTCGAGCGGGATCCGGCGCGGACCGCGAGCCCGCCGTCCCGGCCTTAGCTCTCGGGGTGCAGGCTCATCGGGCCGTATTCGACCCGGGTGTCGTCGAACAAGGTGACCTGGTCCACCCCGCTGGTGAGCAGCGCGCGCCAGTTCTCGCCAAGCCAGCTCTCCGCGTCCCCCTGGCTGGCGAAGATCGCCTCCTGCAGGTCGTCGGCGGGCACCACGGAGCCGTCCGACTTCTCGTAACGCCAGGTCCAGGGCATCGGGATGTGCCGCCTTCCGCTCGATGTCGCTCGATGTCGCTCGGCCTCCGCGCGGGTGGCCTCCGCGCGTGCGCGAGGGCGGCCCTCGCGGTTGCGCGGGGTGGCCTCCGCGCGTGCGCGAGGGTGGCCTCCGCGCCTTCGCGAGCGTAGCCTAGGCAGCCGCCCGTCTGCCAGCCGCACATCCACAATCAGGACATCTAGCCTCATTTCGGGCACGCCGTGGGGCACGCCGTGCGGTGCCGTTCCGATTGTCCCGGGCTCCGGAGCAGCCCCGGACAGGATTGCGGACGATTACCCCCCAAACTGACACTGCTGGCGAATTGCGCGCGGGTGCCGTGCCGGTCGCCGGCAGGCCGCCCGGGCCTGGCCGCGCGCCGCTTGTGCCTGGAGTGCAGTGTGCGGCAACTGGGATAGGAGCGCACCGGCAGTCCCGCCAGCAACGTGGAAGATTACCCCTGACCCGAAAATAAGACGTAGCGGGGGCATGCGGCAGCACCCGGCGGAGCTTGCGGAGCCGGGTTCGGGGGCGGGCGGGTCAGCTCGGTGTGGTCTCCGGGCAGCTGGTCAGGTCCGGGACCAGGGCGTAGCCGAGG
>DASRFJ010000044.1:0-1619 GCA_035651595.1 Streptosporangiaceae bacterium
GAGGACCAGGACGTGATCAGGTCGACCTCGCGGCTGGATAGGCCGATGATCTGGTCCAGGTCGCCAAGTTCGGATCGTGGCAGCCCGAAGCACGTCACCATCCCGGCCCGTTCCGCGAACCCGCGCGCTTTGGCCCGGTCCGCGGGCGAGTCGACCGCTTCCAGGTCCTTGAGCGTGTGCGTGATCATCGCTTGCCCCAGCCCCCAGGTCCGGTTCAGCCGGGTGATCGCGTCGATCCGGTCGACCAGGCCCCCGGCCGCGCGCAGCGGCCGCCACAGCTCATCGAGCACCGCGAAGTACCAGCGCTGCCGCGCTAGCCCGGCATCGGCGAGCGCGTGCGCGGCGGCGACGCAGCCGAGCCCGTCCGACCATGCGGCCAGCATCGCCGCGGCGGTCAGCTGTGCGTCGGCTTCCCCGATCCGCGAGATATCCACCGCGACGGCCGGTGCGTCCAGGTTGATCCGGGTCGTGGTGGCGGACCCGAATACCCGGCCCAGCGGCCCGTCGAGCAGCCCGAGCAGGCTGCGGTGCAGCGGGTCCACAGCGACCCGGTACCGCCGTTCCGACCCACGGTCGAGGGTGACGGCGCGGACCCGGTCCGGGCCTTGCTCCAGTACGGCAACCAGATCCGGCAGCGTCGGCGGCTGGGATGTGGCGCGCCGTTCGGTCAGGTGGTGCAGGCAGGCGGCGAGGACGGTCTGCTCGTGGTCATCGACGGGCCGGCCGCGGACGAGCGTGATCAGCGCGGCGGTGATCGCCAGCGCGCGGCCGTGTGCTTCAGCTTGCAGTTGGGCGCCTGCCTGGCCGCCGATCTGCTGCGCGGCGGCGCCCATTGCGCCGGGGTCGAGGATGTTGATGCCGCCCAGGCCGCGGCCGATCGCGATGACCTGGCCGCCCAGGTGTGCGACCGTGGCGGTGTAGTCCGGTTTAAGATCGCCGAGCACCAGCGGCGTCACCCCTGTCGCGGCCAGGTACAGCAGCATCCGGTCGATCAACGTGGACTTGCCGGTTCCCGGTCTGCCGGTGACGAACAGGCTGGGGTTGGTGATCAGGTGCGCACGGGTGAACCAGGAGACCGGGTCCCCGCACACCGTCATCCCGGTGAGCAGGTTCTGTCCGAGCGGCGCCCCGCACGTCGGCGACCCGGAACCCGCGGCGAACGGCCACAGCCCGCACACCTGCACGGTGGTGCCGCGCCACATCGCCGGTGCTTCCAGCCGCGGCTTCACAGCGCACCTCGCAGCTGGTAGGGGACCAGAGTGTGCAGCCAGGGCAGCACCCCGGTCGGCAGCGTCACCGTAAACGCGGCGGCCTGCTGCCCGCGCGCCACCCGCAGCCGCAACCTGGCCGACGCGGACAGGTTCGCGATCTCCGCGTCCACGGCCCGTAGCCCGGCCGCGTCGTTCGCGGTCGCGGTGACCGCCACCGCGAACTCGACCAGGCCCGCGCCCGACGCCTCCTCGGCGGCAGCCTGCTCGGCGGCCCGCACGTTGACCGACGCGCGGGCGTTCACCAGCCCCGCAGTGGACGCGGCCATGAAATGCGCGGTGCGCCGGTCCGACTCCACCACCCGCGCGGCCGACGCCGGATCCAGCGGCCGGTACAGCAGTGCCACGCGT
>DASRFJ010000045.1:0-16501 GCA_035651595.1 Streptosporangiaceae bacterium
CGGCGTGGGCGACCCGGCGGGCGGCGCGGGCGGCGCGACTGTCGGCGTGGGCGGCGCGGCTGCGGCGCGGCGGGGGACGGGGGCGGCGACGGGGACGGGGCGGAGGACGCTGCCTGCGTGAACGGGCTGGTAACGCGCGCAACCTCTGCGTCAGCAGTGAAATTTCACACTAAAAGCGACAATTTGCCTCAATGGATCCTTTAGACTACCGCGTGCCTGGCCACCCTCCCCTCAGAAAGGCAACCAACCGTGCCCATAGCGCGTCCAGCACGTCGTGCCATCGTCGCTTTGTCCGTTGCCGCAGTTGCCGCGACCGGGTCCCTGATCGCCACCGCCGCCGCCGGCGCTTCCCCGGGAAGCCACGGCAGCCACGCCGCCAGCCAAGCCGTGGCCAGTGCCCCGATCACCGGCGAAGCCGCCGCCAAGGCCATGAGTGCGCAGCACATGGTGCTGCCGACCACGCCGTCCACGCCGGCGCTGAAGACGTCCGGCGGGACCGCCTACACGCAGAGCTGGGCCGGCTACGTCGCGGACGGGCCGAAGTTCCGGTACGTCCAGGCCACCATCGTCGTGCCGACGGCCAACTGCCACAAGACGAGCAACGGCTGGGCGTATGAGTGGATCGGCCTCGACGGCACGATCCGGGTGCGCGGCACTGTCGAGCAGGACGGCGTCGCGGTGGAGTGCTTCCACGGCCGGGCGTACTACGCCGCCTGGTACGAGACGTTCCCCAAGCTCCCGGTCTTCACCAACGTCGCGGTCTTCCCCGGCGACCACGTCAAGGCCACGGTGTACTACAACCGCGCGAACAACAGGTACAACTTCACGCTGGTGAACCTCGCGAACGGCCAGGGCTTCAACACCTGGCAGCGATGCGCGATCTCCTCCTGCCGCAACGCGTCCGCCGAGGTGATCACCGAATCGCCGTGCAAGAACAGCAACTGCACGTTGTTCATCAACCTCGCGGACTACCAGACCGTCCACTACAGCGGCATCTCGTTCACCGACTACGCCGGCCAGCGCGGCGGCATCAACTCCGCGCACTGGGCGACCACCAAGAACATCATGATGGACCTGGCCGGTCACATGAAGACCAACACGAGCGGCGTCAGCCGCAACTCCGCCTTCTTCACCTGGTGGACGCGCTCCAGCTGACGACCCGAAATTATTGCGGACGCTTACCCCCCCAGATCGGGGGGGTAAGCGTCCGCAATAATCTGACGCGCCTCCAGGCGCGCCCAGAATAAGCCGAAATGTTCTGATATGGGGCGTGCAGCCGGGTCGCATTCCGGCACGCGAGCCCGCTTGGCGGCCCGGCACGCGAGCCCGCTTGGCGGACTGGCACGCGAGCCCGCTTGGCGGCCCGGCACGCGAGCCCGCTTGGCGGGCCGCCGTGCGAGCCCGCTGGGCGGGCGCAAGCGAGGTGCCGCCGGCTAGAGCAGCGCGCGCAGCCGCGCTAGGCGCTCGGAGCGCTCCGCGGCGAACCGCTGGATCCCGGCGAGTATCGACGAAGCGTCCAGCTGCGCTTCGGCGATGACCTCGTCGACCGAGCCGCCGGTCCGCCAGCGATCGTCCCAGTCGGACGACAGCGAGTACTCGCGGACCAGCGGCCCGGTCGCCCAGTCGGCCATCAGCTTGAACGCGCCGTTGGTGATCACCATCGCGTCCATGCTGCCCAGGCCGACCGACTCCCGGTACGACGAGGACTGCAATGCAAGCAGTTGCGGACTCAGCGCCGCGACGATCCGCACGTTCAGGCCAGCCTCGTCCAAAGCCGGAAGCACGCTGACCAGGTTCCGCGTCGGCATGGTGCCCCGCACGAACACCGTCCCGCCGGGCGGCGCGTCCGGCGCATAGTCCCGGATCAAATAGGCCCCCCGCGCCGCCTCCTTATGAGAAGGCATCCGAAGCGCCTCCCGGTCCGGGATCTCAATCGAAGGCCGCGTCAGGTGCAAAGCGACGATCGGCACCGAGGAAGAAAACGCCGCCGCCAGCATCACGGGCACCTCGTTGTACTCCCACGGGTGCAGGTCGATCACCTGCCCGAACGGGAACAGCTGGGTGACCCCGATCGAGAAGATGCCGAAGTGCGTCCGGGAGTCCTCGGCGGTTTCCGGCCCGGAGTGCCCGGCGATCCACAGCACGCGGCCGGTCCGCAGCTCGGTGTCCTGCGTGAGCTGGCTGAACAGCCGCATCGGCCCGTACTTCAGGTACGAGAACGACCCGTACGTCGAGCACGCCCCCCAGAACCCGTCGAACTTCTCGAACGGATCAGCAGACAAATTCACCGTCGCCAGCCCGCAGACCAGACCAGCGTTCGTGAACTCGGTGATCTCGGTCGGCAGCAGCGCGCCAGAAGGATTGTCGGAACGCGAGTACCACCCGGTCCCGTCCATCCCGTCAAAGGATTTGCCGAACCCGGCGATGTTCGTCGATTCGGCCAGGTCCGCGGACGCCGCGACGAACAGCGGGCGCCCGTGTTCGCGCACAGCAAGAGAGTTCACGTAGGCGCCCCAGGCGCCGAGCGCCGCGCGGTTCGGCGCCTTCTCGCCCGGCTTCTTCCACAGCGACGACGGGTACGAAGATACGTCGAACAACCGCCGGTCGGAGAACACCGCGCCGGACCCGAGCGAGCAACCCTCGATGACATCCGGAACCAACGACGCCACATAACGCAACCGGTCCGACAGCCAGCGCACGACCGAAGGATCCCGCCGCAGCACGCCCATCGCGATCCGCAGGTTGGCCTCCGCCTGCGCCCGCACCGCCGCCGCATCCGAAGGCGCCGCGGCACCGAACCCGTCATACGACACCCCGTGCCGCTCCATGAACCCGGCACGCACCGACCAGAACTCCGCGGAGTTCATCGGCCACGGCGTCCCATGGCTCGGCGCCCCCTCCTTGCCGTACCCGCGCCCCTTCACGGTCCGGAACCACGCCATCGTCGGGGCGTCCGACGCAGACACAGCATCGAGCACGGTCCGCGTCACCGGACCCCACGACATGCCTTCGGAGGTTCCGAGCACCCGCCACCCGTACGGCGCGAACCAGTCCTGCGGCGACCCGTGCACCACCGACGACGCGGGCCGCGGATCGATCCCGTAGTCGTTCCAGTCGAGCAGGAACACCAGGTTGTCCAGCCCGAGCCCCCACGCGGTGTTCTTCGTTTCGTGCGCGGAGCCTGGCGTCAGCCCGCCCTCGCCCTCGAACACGAACACCTTCACCTCGCCCGCGCCCGCCAGCTTCAACGCGAGCGCCTCCCCGGCCGCCGGCGGCATGCCGTGTCCCGAAGGCCCGGTGTTGAACTTCAGGAACAGCGTCTTCCCCTCCATCTCGGCGTGTCCGGGAAGGCCACCGTGACGCCGCAGCAGAAGAAGGGATTCCCAGGTCAACGCATAAATGCCGTTCTGCGGGAATTGGAATTCAGGATCTTGATCTAGCTCGAACCGGGCGCGCATGGCCTCGTTCAGGACGGCGAGCGTGGCGTAGACGAGCGGCACCGTGTGCCCGGCGGACAGCACGAACCGGTCGCCGAAGCGGCGCCACGGCCGGAGCACGTCCCAGCGCATCGCGCCGGACAGCAGCAGGCTGAGCAGCATGTGCACCTTGGACCGGGAGCCGCCGGGGTGTCCGCTCTGCCGGTAGTTGAGCGACAGGTCGATGCATTCGTCGATGACGTCCTTGACCAGCTCGTAGCGGTCGAAGTCGGCCTCGGCGGCGGCGTACAGACTTCTTGTGTCCAGTTCCCGCATTCCTGACCTCCATGACGGTATCTACCATGATGATCATGACAGCTATAAGGCTCGCGGACCGAATGGGGCGGCTCGGCACAGAGTCCGCCTTCGAGGTACTCGCACGCGCCAAGGCCATGGAGGCCGCTGGCAGCAAGGTCATCCACCTGGAAATCGGCGAACCTGACTTCCCGACGGCGGATCACATCGTCAATGCCGCGATCGACGCATTGCGGGCAGGTCACACGCACTACGTCCCGGCGCCCGGCATCCCGCCGCTGCGCGAGGCGGTCGCCGCGTTCCTTGACCGCACCGGCCGCATGCCGGGGATCTCGCCGGACCGCGTGGTCGTCACGCCCGGCGCCAAGCCGATCATGTTCTTCACCATCCTCGCGCTGTGCAACGAAGGCGACGAGGTTCTCTACCCCGACCCCGGCTTCCCCATGTACGAGTCGATAACCGCGTTCGCCGGCGCCACGCCGGTCCCGATCCCGCTGCGCGAGAGCAACGGCTTCCGGGTGGACGTCGAAGAACTGAGAAGCCTTATTTCCGAACGGACCCGCCTGCTTGTCCTGAACTCCCCGCACAACCCGTGTGGTAGCGCGCTCACGGCGGCCGACTGTGCCGCGATCGCGGAAATCGCGCTGGAACGCGACCTGATCGTGCTGTCCGACGAGGTGTACTGGGCGCTTCGTTATTCTGCGGGGAAGCACGCGTCCGTGCTGGACGTGCCGGGGATGGCGGACCGGACGATCCTGCTGGACGGCTGGTCGAAGACGTTCGCGATGACCGGGTGGCGGCTCGGCTTCGGCGTGTTCCCGCCCGCTCTGGTGGAGCCGGTCACCCGGCTGGCGATCAACTCGGTGTCGTGCACGTCGGCGTTCAGCCAGTACGCGGCGCTCGTCGCGCTGACCGGGCCGTGGGATCCGGTGGCGGACATGGTGGCGGAGTTCCGGCGGCGCCGGGACGTCATCGTCGCGGGGCTGAACGACATTCCCGGGGTGAGCTGCGTGGAGCCGGGAGGTGCGTTTTACGCGTTCCCGAACATCACCGGTACCGGGATGTCGTCGGCCGGCCTGGCCGCCCGGCTGCTGGACGAGGCGGGGGTCGCGGCACTGTCCGGTACCGCGTTCGGCCGGTATGGGGAGGGGTACCTGCGCTTCTCGTACGCGAACTCGGTGGAGAACATCCAGGCGGCGCTGGACGCGATCAGGAGCTTGCTGGGTACTGGATGAAGGCAGGCGGCCCGCCGCTTGACTGGTAGACGCCGGCCTCCAGCCATTGCGGTACGACGGTCCACGAGCCGGCGGCCGGCGTGATCGAGATCTCGAACGTGCAGGTCGGGGTCGTGCACACGGCCGAGGTGTAGGTGCCGTCGCTGACCCCGCTGGTGTTCTTCGGTACGAGCGAGAGCTGCTCCTTCGCGGTCGGGTCGACGCCGGTGAGCGTGCCCTGGAGCTGAAGCTCGCCGGCCGCGACGCGGACGCATGCCTGGAGTGTTTGCCCGGTGGCCTTGCCGTCGGCTAGCGGGGCGGGCCCGATGGGGCCGCACTGCCAGGCGGTGACCGGCGGTGGCGAGCTGGCGGGCGGCGCCGGGGTGTGCGACGGCGCCGGACGGGTGGTCCGCTTCGGGCGCGGCCGCTTGGTGGCGCGGCGCGGCTTCGTGCTGGTGCTCGGGTGCGCGGCGGGGCTGGTGCCGGGGGTGCCGCCGGCGCCGGGTGTGGGCGCGACGCCGTGCTGGGACGAGCGAGCCGGCGGCGCGGTGCGGCTGTCCGGCGACGCGGTCGGGGTCGCGCCAGGCGTGTGGGTGCCGGTGGTCGTCCGGCTGTCCAGGCCGATCCGGTACGCGGCCGCGGCGGCGGTGCCGGTCGCCGCGATCGCCAGCGCGGCGACCAGTGCGCCGACGCGCGGGCCCGGGCGGTGGCTTCGGGCAGTTCTTGGCTTGACCCGGCCGGGACCTGCGGGGAGCGCGGTCACCCGGCCGGGAGCTGTCGCCGGCGGTGGCGGGGAGAGTGGCGATCCCGCCGGGAGCGGGACCAGGCCGTGCGGGGGAGTCGCCGCGGGCAGGTCGCCGGTGTCGATGGCGGCCTGCCGCATCGCGTCGGCGAGATCGTCGGCGGTGGGGCGCCCGGCCGGGTCCTTGCTGAGGCAGGCGCAGATCGCCGCCCAGATCCGGTCCGGCACGCCGGGCGGGCGCGGCGCGGTCTGCTGGAGGTGGGCCTGCATGACGGCGGCGACATGGCCGGTGAACGGCGGCTGGCCGGCGAGCAGTTCGTACAGCGTGATGCCGACCGCGTACACGTCGCTGGCGGGCGACGCCTCGCGGCCGGCGATCAGCTCCGGCGCCAGGTACAGCGCGGTGCCCATGACCGTGCCGCCCGCGGCGGGGTCGCCGCCCCGGTGGACTGTGGTTGCCCTGGCCTCGCTGGTGATCCGCGCGATGCCGAAGTCCGCGAGCCGCACCCGCCCGTTGTCCAGCAGGATGTTCGCGGGCTTGAGGTCGCGGTGCACGATGCCGGCCTCGTGCGCGGCGGCGAGGCCGGCGCAGATCTGCGCGGTCAGTCCGGCGGCGATACCGGGCGCCAGCGTGCCTCCGTGATGCTGGCGAAACGTGTCCAGGTCGCCGCCGACGACCAGATCCATGACGAGCGCGAGCTGGTCGCCTTCGACGATCATGTCCCGCAGCGTCACCACGTTCGGATGCCGGAACCTGATCAGGGCATTGCGCTCGCCGACGAACCGTGCGACGGAAACCTGGTTGGCCGCGAACTCGGGTTTGAGCACCTTGATGGCGAGCCAGGTGCCGGTGGTGACGTCCTGGCCACGCCAGACCACGCCCATCCCGCCCTGACCGATCTGGTCGTGGAGCAGGTAGCGGCTGCCCAGCCTCTGCGTGACTCGCATTCCACCCCGCCTGTTTCTTCCCGTCTCCCTAATAGATGCTTGAGGCGGTCGAAAAGTTGCTTGGCTTGGGGCTAAGTCTGGAATTGGACAGACGGCGACGGGCTGCCGAGCGACTGGAAGTTGCCCAGCCGCAGCCAGCCGGGCAGGACGTACCACGTGCCCGCGCCGGGATTGATCGAGGCGGTGAAGACGCAGGTCGTGTCCTGGCAGATCGGGGAGAACCACACCTGGGCGGCGGGGCCCGCCGCACCGTTGCGGAGCGCTAGCCGGATCTGCTCGGACCAGGGCAGGACGACGCCGCTGAGCGTGCCCTGCACCTCCACCTGACCGTTGTAGACGCGGATGCAGCCCTGCAGCGTCTGGCCGGACGGGAGGCCGGTCCGGCGAATCGTCACGTCCACCGCCGCGCCGCATTCCCAGGCGGTGTTCGGCGGTGGCTTGGAACTGGGCGACTTCGACGCCGACGGGCTGGGGTGCTTCGGGGCGGGGCTCTTGCTCGGCTTCGGGCTGGCGGACCCGGACGGCGGGGCGCTCGTTGCGCCGGGCGTGGGCGCGGCCGCCGTTGGGGACTTGCTTGCGATCGGTGCGCCATGGGGGCGGGTCGGGCCGGTGGTGCCCGGGCGCGGAAACTGGTCCGCCGCGGTGGCGTTGCGGAACGCCGCCTGCGCGTGTCGTGCGGGGATCGCCGTCTTCCCCAGCCCGAACGCCAGGTACGACGCGACCGCGGCGACGACCAGCGCCAGCGCGCCCGCCGTGATCCAGGCGGGTCGTCTTCGCGGATCTCTGGGCGGCTTCGTGGCGTCCGGTTCCGGGGCCGGGGCGGGCAGACCCGTCGACTGGCCGGGCGAGGTGGGCATGCCCCACTCGGGGTCGTCGCGTCGCGAGGCGCTGAGCGGCGGGGCGATGTCCAGCTGGTGCCCGCTGCCGAGGCCGCCCAGCGTGTACGCGAGATCCCCGGCGGCTGGCCGAGCGTCCGGGTTCTTGTTCAGGCAGGCGGTGATCAGCTCCCACAGCCGGTCGGGCACGTCGGCCGGCCGCTCCGCGGTCTTCTGCAGGTGCGCTTGCATGATCGCCGCGACGTGCCCGCTGAACGGGGCGTGCCCGGCGATCAGCTCGTACAGTGTGATGCCGGCCGAGTACACGTCGCAGGCCGGTGTCGGCTCGGCGCCGTCGATCAGTTCCGGCGCAAGATAGGCGGCGGTGCCCATCACCGTGCCCGCCGTGGTCGAATTGCTCTCGCCCACGATCCGCGCGATGCCGAAGTCAGCGAGCCGCACCTGGCCGCCCTCGAGCAAGATGTTGGCGGGCTTCAGGTCGCGGTGGATGATGCCGGCCGCGTGTGCCGCGGCGAGCCCGTCGCAGACCTGCGCGGTAATGCCCGCGGCCAGGCCGGGCGCGAGCGTGCCGCCGTTGCGCTGGCGGAAGGCGTCGAGGTCGCCGCCGCTCACCAGGTCCATGACGAGGGCGAGGCGTTCCCCTTCGACGATCATGTCGCGAAGGTTCACGACGTTCGGATGCCGGAACCGGATAAGCGCGTTGCGCTCGCCGACAAATCGCGCCAGTGACGCCGGGTTGGTGGAGAATTCCGGTCGCAGGAGCTTAATCGCTACCTGCTCTCCAGTCTCAAGATCCTGACCACGCCACACCACTCCCATGGCCCCCTGGCCAATTCGGTCCTGCAGCAAATACTTGCTGCCCAGGCGCTGGGGGTCCACGAGTGAGGATCCTATCGGCCCAAATGCCGCCAAGCCCGCCGTGTGCATTTCTCGTTGCCCGATTCACACGTTAAGGAGATTCGCGCGCCCCATTCCCCCGCCCCGCAGGTGCGCCGGGCCTCGCCCCCGCGCGCCCCGCCCTCGGCCCCGCGGGTTAGGTGGTGGGGGTGCGCACGGTGGGCTGGGTGAGGAGGTCGGCCAGGACCGCGACGGCCTCGTCGACGACGGCGTCGTTGAGGTTGGCGTAACCGAGGGGGAGGTGGTGGTCCGGGGCCGGGACGAGCCGCATGTCCGCGGGGTCGTCCAGATCCATGTCCCGTCGCTTCGCGGCTTTGGCGAGCGCGGTGATGCTGACCTGCGGCGGCAGTTCGAGCAGCAGGTGCACGCCGGCCTCGCCGCCGCGCACCGGGTAGTCGGGCAGCCGGTCCTGGAGGGCGGCGAGCAGCGCGTTCCGCCGGGCGCGGAAGCGCTGCCGCGATGCGCGCAGATGACGGTCGTACTCACCGGATTCCATGAAGCTGGCCAGGGCGAGCTGGGTGAGCGCGGGCGGGGCGAGCGGGGAATTGTCGTCCGCCGCGATGGCGGTCACCATCCGGGGCGGGGCGACCACCCAGCCGACGTGCGCGGTGGGGGTGAGCGTGCGGCTCATCGAACCGAGGAGCGCGACCCGGCGCCGGTCCGCGGCCTGCATCACCGGCAGCGCGGGGCCTTCGTAGCTGAACTCGGAGTCGTAGTCGTCCTCGATGAGCAGCCCGTCCACCCGCCGCGCCCAGTCGAGCAGTGCGGCGCGGCGATGTGGCGCCAGCGGCCGGGCGTACAGGACCTGATGCGCGGCGCCGACGCAGATCGCGCGCATGCCTGGGTGGTCACCGAGCGTGTCGGTGATCAGGCCATCCCAGTCCACCGGGAGCGGGACCACCGCCAGGCCCGCCGCGCGGAGCGCCGGCCACAGTCCGGGCGAGCCAGGATCCTCCATGCCGATCTGCCGGTGGCCCTCCTCGTACATGCGCGCGCGACCTGGCTGACGCTGGCCCGGGCGCCAGAGAACACGCACAGCGCGGCGGGATCGGCCGCCGCGCCGCGGCTG
Organism: Streptosporangiaceae bacterium; assembly: GCA_035651595.1. Lineage (GTDB taxonomy): Bacteria > Actinomycetota > Actinomycetes > Streptosporangiales > Streptosporangiaceae > JAFARZ01. The sequence goes on from DASRFJ010000045.1 coordinate 9,438, forward strand.
CGGTTCAGGTGCTCGGCCAGCAGCGCCCGCAGCCGCGGCTCGCCGCCGGGAGCGGCGTAGTTGAGCTGGTCGAACGGCGTGCTCTCGGACACGCTCCGGATCGCCTCCACCCACTTGCGGCGGGGGAACGCGCGAAGGTCGGAGTTGCATATGCTCAGGTCGAACCGGGCGGGTGCGGCAGCCGGCTTGACCGGCCGCGGGATCCGGTCATCGTCACGCTTCGGGGACCAGGTCACCCGCGTCGCCGAGCCGGTCCGGCTGGTCAGGTATCCCTCGGTGACCAGCTGACCGTAGGCCTGGGTCACCGCCCACCGGGAGATGCCAAGGTCGCTGGCGAGTATCCGGCTGGGTGGCAGCGCGGCCCCGAGCGGCAGCCGCCCGTCCCTGATCGCTGTCCTGATCGCGCCGGTAAGCCGAACGTGCAGCGGCCCATCGGACTGCGCGGAGACGTCGAACAGGGTCTCCCAAGCCAGATTGGTCTGCATTCGCGCCACGCCATTGGATCGTATCCGCAGTCCCAGGACTCCTAGCGTCAAGGTAACGGCATCACACAAGGACGAGAGGAGTTCCAAGATGCTTTATCGCCGTAAGGCGCCGCGGCGCCCGCGCCCGGGTAAGCGACCCGTCTTCGCCAGGGACTCGTTCTTCGCGAATCCGTCCGCGGTGGAAGCGGACTACCGGCGCCTCGCCAACGGCCGCGGTCGAGAGTCAGCCGGGCCTGCTGCCCACCGGGCGCAGTAGCGGTGAGCCGTCGATCCGCCGGCCGTCGGTATCGAAGAAGAACACGCGCGGCACGTCCACCGCGACGCTCACCTCACGGCCGGGAGCCCAGTCATCGCGCGGCGCGTCCAGGCGCACCAGCAGGTCGGCCCGGCGGTGGCCGCCCTGCTGGTGGACCGCCGCGCCAACGTCGACAAGGTGCAAGGCCATCTCCAGCCGGGCGAGCCACTCGTGCCCGTGATACTCAAGGGAGTGGATCCGGCCGCGCAGGATGGCGTCGCCGTCCGGCCGGCCGGCCGGGGTGAGCACGTCCGGCCGCAGGCCGGTCACCACGGCCTGGCCGTGATACGGGGTGAGCATGGCGGCGCGGGGATCCGACCAGGGCAGTGACAGCGCCTGAGACCCGAAGTCGATGACGATGCGCTCGCCGATCTCCATCCAGATCGTCGCGGACGCCAGGTTGATCGGCGGGGAACCGAGGAAGGCGGCGACGAACGCGGTGGCCGGATCCTGGTAGATCTTGGCGGGGCTGCCGATGTCTTCCAGCCTTCCGTCGCGCATCACGGCGATCCGGTCGGCCAGCGTCAAGGCCTCGATCTGGTCGTGGGTGACGTAGATCGTGGTCAGGTTCAGCGACTTGATCAGCGCGCCGATCTCGGCGCGCAGCCCGCTGCGCAGCGCCGCGTCCAGGCTGGCCAGGGGCTCGTCCATGAGCAGGACGCTCGGGTCGCCGCGGACCAGCGCCCGGCCCATCGCGACGCGCTGCCGCTCGCCGCCGGAGAGCATGCCGGGCTTGCGGTCCAGGGTGCTCTCGATGCCGAGCCCGCGCGCGACCTCGAGCACCCGGCCGGCCATCTCGCGCTTGTCCGCCATCTTAGCGATCTTCAGCGGGAACGCGATGTTTTCCCGGACGGTCAGATGCGGGTAGAGCGCGCCGTTCTGGAACACCATCGCGACATCGCGGTGGTGCGGCGGCAGGTCGTTGGCGAACTCGCCGTTCAGCCACACCGTGCCGGAGGTCGGCTCCTCCAGGCCCGCGACGATCCGCAGCGTGGTGGTCTTCCCGCATCCCGACGGCCCGAGCAGGACCAGCAGCTCTCCCTCGGCGATTTCCAGGTCAAGGTCGTCGACGGCGACCACCCCATCGTCATAGACCTTGGATACGTGGTCTAGCACAACAGCCGCCATCTGCCCCACCTGCTCACGCCGTTGGCCAGAATTTACTCCTTATTCAGGCCAAAAGTGGGCAAAAAGATTGCAGGACCGACGCCCGGCGAAAGCCGCGGGTGATGGAGCGAAACTTGTGGGGTTTATGGCATGTCTGGTGTGATTGTCTAGTGCGTCAGGGGATGCCAGAGCCGCCGCTGTGGCTAGGCCAGGGGATGATCAACGTGCCGTTCGAGTACGGACGACTGCCGGACGGGCGGCCCAGCCTGGTGATAGGGGCGGTTCAGGCCGGCCTCACGTTCAACCACGTGCAGGGCGATAACCCGGAGCACCTTCGCGGTGATTGCGGCATCGTCTGCTGCGCGGACGTGCTCGACCAGTTCGGCGTGTACCTCACCGAAGCCGAGTTGGTGCATCATGCCGTGGCGTGCGGTGAACTGCACATCGTCCTGGACCGGCCGGACGAGTCGGGCTGGACTTATCCCGTCGAGCAGGCGCGGATCCTGTCCGACTACGGCGTTCCGGCGCATGCCGAGCAGGGCAGGTCAATCGAGTGGATCGCCGAAGCGGTGCAGCGCGGTCACGGGGTGATCATCGGGGTCAACGCCGGCGTGCTGTGGTGCAACCCGCACAATCTCGGCACCGGCGAAGCGAATCACGCGATAACCATCACCGGTATCGCCCGCGATCTCGCCGACGGCGCACTGCTCGGATTCTTCATCAACGACAGCGCGACCGGGAAGTCGGCGCAGTTCATCAGCTGCCACCTGATGGTCACCACGTTCGAGCGGACCGGCGGCTACTGCGTGGTCACCGACTACCCGAAGGTTTCCGGTACAGCGGTTGACCGAGTTGGTCCCGCGGTCGAGGTCAACCTGCCGCCCAAGGCGAAGAAACCGAAGAAAGTCCGGTAATAGCGTGAAATGTGGTTAACTTCCGGACATCAGCGGCCGGCGAGGCCGGGGGCCGGGCCGCGCAGTGCTGGTCTGCAAGGCGGTGGGATGGGTCGCCCCGAACGCCCGATCGGACCCGGTGCGGGACCGATCGGCGAGCTGGCCACGGAGCTGCGGCAGCTTCGTGACAAGGCGGGCAAGCCTAGCTACCGCGAGCTGTCCCGCCGGACCAGCTTCTCCGTCACGGTGTTGTCGGAGGCGGCGGGCGGCCGGATGCTGCCCACACTGCCGGTGTTCCGCGCGTTCGTGCGCGCCTGCGGCGCCGATGTCGCCGGATGGGAAGTCCGCTGGCAGCGTGCCGCCGGCGCGTGCCGGGACCAGGCAGCAGACGGGCACGAACGCCGTCGCCCGGCCGACGTCGCCAGCACGGCTGACGTCGCCAGCACGGCCGTGCCGCGGCATCTGCCCGCCGTGGTGTCGCCGTTCGTCGGCCGAGCCGAACAGCTTGACCAGCTCTCCGGTGTCCTGCGGCGGGCCCGGATCCGGGGCGAGACGACCGTGATCACGATCAGCGGCACGGCCGGCGTCGGGAAGAGCGCGCTCGCGGTTCGCTGGGCGCACGAGATGGCCGATCATTTCCCTGACGGACAGCTCTACGTGAACCTGCGCGGCTTCGACCAGGCCAGCACGCCGGTCTCGGCCACCCACGCGATCCGTGAGTTCCTCGACGCGCTCGGCGTTCCGGCGGAGCGAATACCCCCAGGCCCGGAAGCTCAGGCTCTGCTCTACCGAAGCCTGATGGCCGACAAACGCGTGCTCGTCATCCTCGACAACGCCCGTGACTCCGACCAGGTGCGTGCGCTGCTGCCCGCCAGCTCCGCCTGCGTCGTAGTTGCCACCAGCCGGAATGCGCTGGCCGGCCTGGCCGCGACGCATGGATCGCTCGGCCTCACGCTGAGCGAGTTCAGCGACCCGGAAGCGCGGGAACTGCTGGCCGCGCGGCTGCCCCGCACGGTCGGGGAGCCGGCCGCGACGGCCGAACTCATCGAGCTGTGCGGTCGGCTGCCGCTCGCGCTGGCGATCGTGGCCGCGCGCACGCAATGCCAGCCCGCCCTGACCATCGCGGACTTGGTCGCCGAGCTTCGCGGGCCGCCGGTTCGGCTCGATGCCCTCACCGCGGGCGAGGCCGGCCAGGTCGTCAGCGTCCGCGAGGTCTTCTCCTGGTCATGTCGCAGCCTGCCCGCCGGGGCGTTGCGGCTGTTCCGGCTGCTGGCCCTGCACCCGGGGCCGGACATCAGCGGGCCGGCGGCGGCCAGCCTGGCGGGCATCTCCGGCAGCCTGGCCCGCCGCCTGCTGCAGGAGCTGGCCGGCTCACATCTGCTGGCCGAACACGTGCGGTCCCGGTACGCGTTCCATGATCTGCTCCGGTCCTACGCGGCGGAGCAGGTGCGGGTGAACGTCCGCGACGCGGACCGCCGCGCGGCGCTGCGCCGCGTCGTTGACTTCTACGTGCATACCGCGCACGCCGCGGCCTCGAAACTGAACCGGGGGCGCGATCCGATCGGGCTGGCACCCGCCGCCAAGGGGGTCACGCCAGCGGACATCGGCGACCGGGATCAGGCGCTGGCCTGGTTCCGGGCCGAATACCGGGTGCTGCTCGGTCTGGTCGAGACCGCGGCAGAGACGGGTTTCAGCGCCCCGGCCTGGCAGATCCCGTGGTGCCTGGTGAACTTCTTCGACCATGAGGGCCGCTGGCACGACTGGACCGCCACGCACCAGCGCGCGCTCGTCGCCGCGCAGCGCCTTGGCGATCAGCTGGGCCAGGCCCACACCCGGCAGAATCTCGCCATCGTCCATAGCCACCTGCGACGCCACGACGATGCGCACGCCGAGCTGCGCCAGGCGCTCCGCCTGTATCACGACCTCGGCAACCCCGCCGCCGAGGCGCGATGCCGGCTCGACATCGCGCGGACCTTCGAGCTCCAGGGCGAGAACGGCCCGGCAATGGCGGAGGCGCGGCTCGCGCTGGATCTCTACCAGGCCCTCGGCCACCGCGTCGGGATAGCCCGGTCGCTGAACGCGGTCGGGTGGTACAGCTCGCATCTGGGCGATTTCGCGGCGGCGGTCACCTCCTGCGAGCAGGCGCTGGCCATCCACCAGGAAACCGGGAACCGGCTCGGGCAGGCCGCGACCTGGGACAGTCTCGGCCACGCACACGCTCAGCTCAGCCACCACCGCTACGCCGTGTCCTGTTACCAAGCGGCGCTGCGGTTGCTCGGCGAGGATGAACGTACCTACCAGCGGGCGAGCGTGCTCCGTGGCCTCGGCAGCACGTACCGCACCTCGGGCGACCTGGCAGCGGCAACCCTGGCGTGGCAGGAGGCCACGGCCATCCTCGACGAGCTGCGCCACCCGGAGGCGGACCTCATGCGGACGCTGCTTGACCAGGTCCGCTCGGCGGAGTTATACAGCCATTTGCAGCCGATGATCATGAGCCAGTTGTAGCGCGGCCGAGCTTGTCCAGATACCGAGGCGGGGACCGGACAATCAATTCCCGGACAACCTCAGCTAGCGCCCGCTATCAGGCCTTCCGCCTCGGAGATCACCTCATCGCGGGAGCGCGCAAGCCGGCGCCCGGAGCGCTGGCAGAACTCGGTGGTCACCCGTTCGCTCGCCAGCGCGACCGGCACGTCGCCGAGCCACATCCGTGCCGACGACTCCACCAGGAAGCCGCTGGCCGCATTGGCAACCAGGCGCGCGCCGAGCGGCTCGCGGCGGACGCCGAGGTCAGCCAGCACCCGGCCGAGCGGGATCGTGGAGGGCGGCGGCGCCGGATCATCCGGTCCGGGCATCCCGAGCGCCCGGCGCGCGGCCGCGGGGAGGCGATCCGGTACGACGAGAGACGTTACTTCGGCGGCGATCAGGCCGGAGCTGACCGCGCGCAGCGTTCCGGTGCGCTGGTGCCCGGATGAGCCTGGGCTGAGGCCGAGCTCGAAGCACTCCGTCAGGGTCAGCAGGCGACTGCCGCTGCCGGTGAGATCGATGCGGACCGGTTCCCCGGCCAGCTCCTCGAAAAGCAGGGTCGCGGGACCGGTGCTGCGGGCAAGCAGCGCGACCACCGACGCCGCGGCCTGCGCGCCGGCCCGCTCGGCACCCGGAGGCGGCGCTATCTGGTCGACGGTCTGGGTGATGGCGGCGAGCTTCGCCGCGTTCGCCATGTCGGGGTGCACGAGGATCAGCCGGATGTCCCTGATCAGTCCGCACAGCAAGTCGGGCAGCGCGGGTTTGGTGGCGGGGTCGCGCAGCCACGTCAGCGAGTCGCTCATGCGCTAATCGTAACCAATTGATTACGCTTTGTCCTAGGCCCAAAACGAAGAACCACCGCTCGTTCGGCTGAAAGATCTTTTCTATGCCTAACGACGGTGGGTGCTTCGTTCGTGAATCAGGTCGCGCACCCGGTCAGCGGGCCCCAGGACCGGCATGGCCAGCCGGTTCGCGAGGGCGCCGGTCACCCGGGGATGGGGCCGGGTCGGCGCGAGCTCGCGGGCCAGCCGTACCTCCTGGCCCAGCAGCCAGCGGCGTCCTCGGCTCAGCCGCCCCAGGCCGGGGATCTCCTGCGCCTCCTCCATCGCGGCATGCGCGAGCACCGACCGCCGCAGCGCGCGCAGGCAGCGCAGGTAGCCGGCGCCGTACGGGCCGATTCGCCACAGCCGGGCCAGCATCTGGTCCGCCGCTTCCTCCTCGTGCGCGCGAGCCATCGCGGCCGCCATCCGTCCGGTCCGGCGCGCGGCCGGATGCACGTGCACCTGCTCCGCCGTCTCGTGTGTCACCAGCATGCGCACCAGCCTGCGGAATTCGGCGTCGCGGCGGCGCCCGGGTACCGCGGCACGCCAGAACGCCCGCCGGATGTCGGCGTGCTGATCCTTCAGCACTGTGGTCACGTCCACACTGAACCTCCCTCGCGATCCGAGGCAGCTACCGCGCTCCGGTCCGATCATGCGCCCAGATGTGCATGGTGCACGTCCCGGGCGGTGCGGACGGCACGCGGCCCGGACGCGAAGCTCACGCCGAGGTCGTGCCCGGGGACACTGGCTGCCCCGACGTGCCGCGGCGCAGACTTGGGCTGTGACTGAGACACGCGGGCACTCCGTCGACGAGATCCTGATGCTCTGCTTCGCGGGCGACCGGATCGCTGAGGCTTCGGGGGTCGTCGACGTCCTCTCCCGGCTCAGACAGCTTGGCGTGCTTCCCGCGGCACCGTCGTCGGAAGCGTGACGACCGGCC
>DASRFJ010000046.1:0-9169 GCA_035651595.1 Streptosporangiaceae bacterium
CCGCGAATTCACCATGCCCAACGACCGTCCGCACCCCGACAGTTACTCCCGGCCGTACTCAATGCACGGCCACGTCATCGACGCCGATGTCATCGCCCGGGCCGCCGCGCTCGCCACCGCGTCCCGCACCACCTTGTTCCCCGTGCTGCTCTCCGCGTTTTACGTCCTGGCCCACCAGATCACCGGCGCGACCGACCTGACGATCCGCGCCTTCACCGCCGGCCGCGAAGTAGAAGAGTTCCACAACACCATGGGACTGTTCCTCAACCTCGTGCCCTTCCGCACCGACATCGCGGACTGCACCACCTTCCGCGACATCGTCATGCGGACCAAGGAAACCTTCATCGACGCCATCGCGCACGAACTCCCCGTCAACGTCATCGAGCAGGCATTCCCCGACGTCGCCAAGTCCCGCGAGGACCTCAGCACCTCCCAGTTCATCATCTCGTGCGACGTGTCGCAGCTCGGCGATGACGTCATTTACCCCATCGCCGAAGGCGCCCGCGAGATCGAAGTGCGCTGGCTCGACGAGGATGGCCACCGCGATATCCCCAGCGGCACGGTGTGGTTCGTTGACCTCCCGGCCGCCGGCACGCTGAACAGCGGCATCATGTTCAACCTCGACGAATTCGACGAGAGCACGGTCGCCGGCTGGGCCGCGGACCTCCAGCGGATCCTGACCGCCGCCGTCCGCGACCCTGACCAGGACTGGAAGACCCTGTAAACCCGGCCCCCGTCAGGTGTCTCGGTGGTCCACGTACCGCTCGATGGCACCGACGGACGGGTTGCTCATGAACGTCCGCAGGCTGATCTTCACGCCGAACCGCTCGACTAGCCGGGCGACAAGCACCGCCGCGAGCAGGGAGTGCCCGCCGAGGTCGAAGAAGCTGTCGTCGACGCCGACCTTGCCCAGGCCCAGCACCTGCGCGAACAGCTCGCACAGTTCATGCTCCCTGGCCGTGGCCGGCGCCAGGCCGCCGCCGGTTGCGTACTCGGGTGCGGGCAGCGCGCGCCGGTCCAGCTTCCCGTTCGCGTTCAGCGGCAGCGCATCGATCACCATGATGGCGGCGGGCACCATGTACCCGGGCAGCTTCAGCCCGCACGCGTCCCGCAACCCCGCCGGGTCCAGCACCGCACCGGCGGCCGGCACCACATACCCCGCCAGCCGTTTGTCTCCCGGCTGATCCTCCCGGACCGTGACCGCCGCCTGGCTCACGCCGTCCAGCCCGGCCAGCACCGCCTCGATCTCGCCCAGCTCGATCCGGAACCCCCGCACCTTCACCTGATCGTCGACCCGGCCCAGGTACTCGAGCTGGCCAGTCATCGACCGGGGGGAACCGTCCCCCCGGACCCCCGCGGTCCACCGGGCCAGGTCCCCGGTCCGGTACATCCGCTCCCCCGGCTCGCCGAACGGGCAGGCTACGAACCGCTCGGCGGTCAGACCGGGCCGGTTCAGGTAACCGCGGGCCAGGCCCAGCCCCGCCAGGTACAGCTCCCCGGCCGCCCCCGGCGGCGCCAGGCCCAACCGCTCATCCAGGACATACGCGCGGATGTTCCACAGCGGGCGGCCGATTGGCGGCGCGGCCGCCGCGTCGCCGTCGTCCGGGACGACATAGGTCGTGGCGTATACCGTCGCTTCGGCCGGGCCGTAGATGTTCTCGATCCGCGCCCCGGGCACCGCCGCCCGGATCGCCGCGACGACCGGTCCGGTCAGCGCTTCACCGCACAGCGCCACCACTTCCGCGTGAGCCCGCACCCCGGGCGTGGCGAGCACGTGCGCCAGCGCTGAGGGCACCGCGCTGATCAATGACCCGTGCCACGGCCCCGCCGTCCCCCGCTCGGCGAGGGCCAGCACGTTCGGCACCACCTCCAGGCAGCCGCCCGCCGCCAGCGTCCCGAAGATCTCGAACACGGACACGTCGAAACTCAGCGACGTCGACGCCAGCACCCGCGACAATTCGGCCCCGAACACCTCCGCCGCCCAGCAGGCCAGCGACACCGCGCCCGCGTGCTCGACCATGATTCCCTTGGGCCGGCCGGTCGATCCCGACGTGAAGATCACGTACGCCACGTCCCGCGGCCCCGCCGTCCCGGGCAGGTTCTCCCCGTCCAACGGCGCCAGCAGCGCTGCCGTCGCCGGGTCGTCCAGCGGCACCAGCGGCAGCCCGTCCGGCAGCCCGGCGGCCACCGCCGCCGTGGTGAGCACGGCGACCGGAGCGGACTCGGCGAGCATGTACGCGATCCGGTCCGCCGGATACGCCGGATCGACCGGGACATAAGCGGCGCCGGACTTGAGCACGGCGAGGATGGCGACGATGACGTCCGGGGTGCGCGGCATGGCGATGGCGGCGAAGCGCCCGGGACCCGCGCCGAGCGTGACCAGGTGCCGGGCCAGCCGGCTGGCCCGCTCGTTCAGCTCGCCATAGGTCAGCTCGGTGCCGCCGCCGACGACGGCGGGGGCGTCCGGGGTGCGCGCGGCCTGCTGCTCGAACAGCGCGGACAAGGTGACCGGCGGCACCGGCCGGGCGGTGTCGTTCCAGTCGACCAGCAGGTTGTGCCGTTCGTCGGCGCTCAGCACGTCGAGCTGGCTGATGCCGCGGCCGGGTTCGCGGGCGGCCTGGCGCAGCAGCCGGGTCAGCCGGTCGCCGAGGCGCCGCACGGTGGCCTCGTCGAACAGGTCGGTGGCGTACTCGAAGGACGCCTGGATCCCGGCTGGGGCGCCGCCGTCATCGCGGCGCTGGCGGGCGCCCAGGACCAGGTCGAACCTCGCGGTGACGGTGGGTACCGGCTCGGCCAGGACCCGCAGCCCGGGCAGCTGCCATTCGTCTGGGATGAGCTCTTCGCCGAGCATGACCTGGAACAGCGGGTGCCGGGACGCGGAGCGCTCCGGGTTGAGCGTCTCGACCAGCCGCTCGAACGGCAGATCCTGACGCGCCTGGGCGGACAGCACGGTCTCCCGGACCCGGCCGAGCAGCTCGGCGAAACTCGGGTCCCCGGACAGGTCCGCGCGGAACACCATCGTGTTCACGAAGTAGCCGACCAGGTCGTGCACCGCCTCGTCGGTCCGCCCGGCCACCGGCGCGCCGAGCGGGATGTCCGTCCCGGCACCCATCCGCGACAGCAGCGCGGCCAGGCCGGCGTGCAGGATCATGAACAGGGTGGCCTGATGCTCACGAGCCAGGTCCTCCAGCGCGGCGTGCAAGCCCGCGTCCGCGAGCTGCCACAGCATCAGGCTGCCGCGCCGGGACGCCTCCGCCGGGCGCGGCCGGTCGAATGGCAAAGCCAGTTCGTCGGGCAGCCCCGCCAGTGCCTGCCGCCAGTACCGCACCTGCTCGGCCAGTACCCCTCGCTCCCCGTCCGTGCCGCCGAGCAGGTCCCGCTGCCACAGCGCGTAGTCGGCGTACTGCACCGGCAGCGGCGCCCAGCGGGGGGCCCGGCCCTGACGGCGGGCCAGGTACGCCTCGGCCAGGTCCGACAGCAGCAACCGGAGCGACCAGCCGTCCGCGGCCGTGTGGTGGCACAGCAGCACCAGCACGTGCTCTTCGGCGGTGCGGCTGATCAGCGATGCGCGGAACGGCAGTTCCGCGGCCAGGTCGAACTCGTACCCGGCCGCCGCCGCGACCAGTTCTGCCATTTCTTCCGAACGGGCGGTGGTGATTGTGACCGGAACCGTGGCTTCCCCAGCGGGGACGACGTGCTGGTACGGCTGGCCGTCCGCGACCGGGAACATCGTGCGCAGCGGCTCGTGCCGGGCGAGCACGTCGCCCAGCGCGCCGAGCAACGCGACGACGTCCAGCGGCCCGCTCAGCCGCCACGCCAGCGGCAGGTTATGCACCGTGTTCGGCCCGTAGAACTGTTCCAGGAACCACAGCCGCTGCTGCGCGAACGACAACGGCAGCCGGTCCGGCCGCGGCACCGGGATCAGCGGCGGCCTGGCCGCCGCCGCACCGTCCAGCACCCCGGCCAGCGACGCCGCCGTCGGGTGCTCGAACACCGCGCGGACCGGCAGTTCGACGCCGAGCGCCACCCGGATCCGGGAGACCAGCCGCGTCGCCAGCAGCGAGTGGCCGCCGAGGTCGAAGAAGCTGTCCTCGACGCCGACCCGGTCCAGGCCGAGCACCTGCGCGAACACCTCGCACAGCGCCTGCTCCTGCGGGGTCTCCGGCGCCCGGCTCGTGCTCGTGGCGTATTCCGGGGCAGGCAGCGCCCGCCGGTCCAGCTTCCCGTTCGCGCTGAGCGGCAGCGCGTCGAGCACCATGATCACGGCCGGCACCATGTAGCCGGGCAGCAGCCGCCCGCACGCCTCCCGCAACCTCGCCGGATCCAGCACCGCCCCGGCGGCCGGCACCACGTAGCCGGCGAGCCGCTTGTCCCCCGGCTGGTCCTCCCGCACCGTCACCGCCGCCTGGCCCACGCCGTCCAGCCCGGCCAGCACCGCCTCGATCTCGCCCAGCTCGATCCGGAACCCCCGCACCTTCACCTGATCGTCGACCCGGCCCAGGTACTCAAGCTGGCCAGCGTTCCACCGCGCGAGGTCCCCGGTCCGGTACATCCGCTCCCCCCGGGGGGTCCGGGGGGCGGTCCCCCCGGTCTGAGACTGCCCGAACGGGCATGCCACGAACCGCTCCGCGGTCAGCCCCGGCCGCCCCAGGTACCCCCGTGCCAGGCCTGCCCCCGCCACGTACAGCTCCCCCGCCACGCCCGGCGGCACCAGACCCAGCCGGTCATCCAGCACGTACACCCGGGTGTTCCAGGCCGGGCGGCCGATCGGCACGACCACGTCCGGGACCGGGTCATCCGGGCCGATCTGGTGGTCGAGGCAGCTCACCGTGGCCTCGGTCGGCCCGTAGGAGTTGATCAGAGCCAGACCGGGATGGCGCTGCCGCCATTCGCGCAGCAGCGCGGCGGGCACGGCCTCCCCGCCGACCATCAGCTGGCCCGCGGGCACGCAGCTCGCGGGCAGCCGGGCGAGCAGGGGGAGGTGGCTGGGCGTCGCCTTCAGGAACGTGAAACCGCCGGCCGCGGCGGCCAGCGCGGGCAGTTCCTCGTCCACCGCGCCGAGGCACAGCAGACCGCCGGAAAGCAGGGTGCCGTACAGCCCGGTGACGCTCCCGTCGAACGAAACGGGAGTGATCACCGCGGTCCGGCCGGCCAGCTGCGGGTATGCCTGCCCGCACCGGGCCAGGTAGTTCGCCAGGCTGGCATGGGTGACCGTCACCCCCTTGGGGCGGCCGGTCGACCCCGAGGTGTAGATCACATACGCCGGATTGGCCGGCCGCAGCGGCTCACGGCGCTCATCGTCACCGACATTCCCGGCGGGATAACGGGAGATCACGTCGGCAGCCACGGGCCCGTCCAGGACGATCTCCGCCTGGGTGTCAGCCAGCATGAACCCGATCCGGTCCGCCGGATACGCCGGATCCACCGGGACGTAGGCGGCACCGGACTTGAGCACGGCGAGCAGGGCGACGATCATGTCCGGGGAGCGGGGCATGGCGATGGCGACCAGCCGCTCGGGGCCGGCGCCGAGCGTGATCAGGTGCCGGGCCAGCCGGTTGGCCTGCTGGTTCAGCTCGCCGTAGGTCAGCCCGCCGGCGGCGGAAAGCACCGCGGGGGCGGCCGGGGTGCGGGCGGCTTGCCGCTCGAACAGCTCCGGCACGGTGGCCGCCGGCCCGGGGTGGGCAGTGTCGTTCCAGTCCCGAAGCAGGGCACGTCGTTCCGCGTCAGTCAGGACATCAAGCTGGCTGACGCGGCGACCTGGATCCGCGACGGCCTGCCGCAACAACCGGGTCAGCCGGCCGGCCAGCTCCCGCGCGGTGCCCGGATCGAACAGGTCCAGGGCGTACTCCAGGAACGCGCTGATCCCCGCCGGGGCGCCCGCGGCGTCGCGATCCTGCTGGAACCCCAGGGTCAGGTCGAACTTGGCGGCGACGTCGGGGACCGGCTCGGCCGTGATCCGCAGCCCGGGCAGCGCCCAGTCCACGGCGCCGATGTCCTCGTCGGCGAGCATGACCTGGAACAGCGGGTGCCGGGACGGGGAGCGCTCCGGGTTCAGCACCTCGACCAGCCGTTCGAACGGGACATCCTGGCGTGCCTGCGCGGACAGCACGGTCTCCCGGACCCGGCCGAGCAGCTCGCCGAAGCTCGGGTCCCCGGACAGGTCCGCGCGGAGCACCAGCGTGTTCACGAAGAATCCGACCAGATCGTGCACCGCCTCGTCGCTCCGTCCCGCGGCCGGGGCGCCGAGCGGGATATCGGTCCCCGCGCCCATCCGGGACAGCAGCGCGGCGAGCCCCGCGTGCACGGTCATGAACAGCGTCGCCTGATGCGCACGAGCCAGCTCTGTCAGCGCGGCGTGCAGGTCGGGGTCGGCCAGCTCGAACCGGATCTGGCCGCCGCGCCGGGACGGCTGCGCGGGGCGCGGCCGGTCGAACGGCAGCGCCAGCTCCTCGGGCAGCCCGGCCAGCGCCCGCTCCCAGTACTCGACCTGCCCGGCCAGCACCCCGCCGAGCAGGTCCTGCTGCCACAGCGCGTAGTCGGCGTACTGCACCGGCAGCGGCGCCCAGCCCGGCGCCCTGCCCGCACGCCGGGCCGCATACGCCGTCCGCAGGTCGGTCATGAGCACCTGCATGGACCACCCGTCGCTGGCGATGTGGTGGCACAGCAGGAGCAGCACATGCTCCCGGTTCGCGAGGGTGAACAGCCATGCCCGGATCGGCAGCTCGCTGGCCAGGTCAAACTCGTACCTGGCGGCCTGCTCGATCAGCCCGTCCAGTTCATCGGAACGAGCCGTGGTGACAGTGACCGGGACGACGGCCTCCCCAGCGGGGATGACGTGCTGGTATGGCTGGCCGTTGCTGACCGGGAATATGGTGCGGAGCGACTCATGCCGGCCCGCCACGTCGTTGAGCGCGGCGGTCAGCGCCGCGACGTCGAGTTCGCCGGTCAGCCGCCACGCGAACGGCAGGTTGTACGCGGTACCCCGGCCGTGGAACTGCTCGAGGAACCACAGCCGCTGCTGCGCGAACGACAGCGGCAGCCGGTCCGGCCGCGGCACCGGGACCAGCGGCGGCCGCGCCGCGTCCGCCCCGTCCAGCAGGCCGGCCAACGCAGCCGGGGTCGGGTGCTCGAATACCGCCCGCATGGGCAGTTCGGCGCCCAGCACCACGCGGACCCGGGACACCAGGCGGGTCGCCAGCAGTGAGTGCCCGCCGAGCTCGAAGAAGCTGTCCTCGGCGCCGACCCGCGCCAGGCCGAGCACCTGCGCGAATATCTCACACAGCGCCCGCTCGGCGGCGGTGGCCGGCGCCCGGCTGGTGGTCGCGGCGTACTCCGGGGCCGGCAGCGCCCGCCGGTCCAGCTTTCCCGCCGGTGTCAGCGGCAGCGCATCCAGCACCACCACCGCCGACGGCACCATGTATCCCGGCAGCACCCGTGCCGCGGCGGTCCGGAGCGCGGCCGGGTCCAGCTCCGCGCCCGCGGCCGGGACGACGTATCCGGCGAGCCGGTCCTCGCGCACCGCTGCCGCGGCCTGGCCCACGCCGGGCAGGCCGGCCAGGACCGCCTCGATCTCGCCAAGCTCGATCCGGAACCCGCGGACCTTCACCTGATCGTCGGCGCGGCCCAGGTACTCCAGGTCCCCCGTCGACCAGCGCCCGAGGTCACCGGTCCGGTACATCCGCTCCCCTGGCTCGCCGAACGGGCACGCCACGAACCGTTCCGCGGTCAGCCCCGGCCGCCGCAGGTAGCCGCGGGCCAGCCCGGCTCCGGCTATGTACAGTTCCCCGGCGGTGCCCGGCGGCACCATGCGCAGCTCGTCATCCAGCAGGTACGCACGGGTGTTCCACACCGGGCGGCCGATCGGCGGCGCCCCGGATCCGGTCAGCGGCCCGGACAGCGTCGCGGCAATTGTGATCTCGGTTGGCCCGTACGCGTTGAACATCCGTCGCCCCGGCGACCACTCGGCCACCAGCCGGCCCGGGCACGCCTCGCCGCCCACGATCAGGCAGCCGAACCCGCGCACCCGCCCGGCCGGGACGCTGGCCAGCACGGAAGGAATGATCAGCGCGTGGGTGACGGCCAGCTCATCAAGCGTCTCGGCCAGCATCTCTCCGGCCAGCGGGCCAGGTCCCGGCTCCGGCACCACCAGCGCCGCACCGGCCGGCCAGGCCATCAGCATCTCCATCACCGCCGCGTCGAAGCTCAGCGACGCCAGCTGGAGCACCCGCGACTCCGGGCCGATCCCGAACGCACTGGCCATCGACCCGGCGAGGCTCGCCAGGCCCAGGTGGGTCATCACCGTGCCCTTCGGCCTGCCCGTGGACCCCGACGTGTAAATTACGTACGCCGGATGTGCCGGGCTCGCCCGTCGCGGCTCCTGGTCACCGGGTTCCACCGTGGCCAGCGTTCCCGACACCACCGGGTCATCCAGCATCACGACCAGCGGTCCCTCGCCAGCGGTAGCCGGCAGCCACGAGGACGCCGCGGCCTTCGTGGTCACGATCAGGTCGGGCCGCGCATCGGCCAGCATGAACCCGATCCGCTCCGCGGGATACTCCGGGTCGACGGGCAGGAACGCCGCTCCCGACTTGGCGACCGCCAGCCACGCCACGAAGACTTCGGCGGACTTGTCCATCACGACCGCGACCAGCCGCTCCGGACCCGCGCCCAGCGTGACCAGGTACCGGGCCAGCTGGGTGGCTCGCTCATTCAGCTCCGCATACGAGAGCCGCGCATCCCCGCAGGCCAACGCCAGCGCTCCCGGGGTCCGCTCCGCCTGGGCCTCGAACAACTCCGGCAGTGTGCGCGCCGCGCTCCCCTCAGACGATCCTGGTCGAAGGGGATTGGCCATAGTGAACCTCATTCCGACGGGCCACGACCCACGCATGGCCACCGACGCAGCCTCGCAATCAGGCCCGCACACGAACACCTTCGACATTGCCGGGACCTGCGGTGTCGTAGGCGATGATCCGCAGTTCGGAGCTGTAGCGGTGGCCGTGGCGGTCGGTGAGCCAGAGCTGGTCCGGGCCGGGGAGCATCTCGGTGACCGTGTATTCGGCGTGCCCTGCGGCGTGGGTCTGGCGGATGTGCTTGGCGAGCAGGTTGACCAGCACCAGGCTGCGGAAGTCGGCGGCGGTGGGCTTGAGCTCGACCGGGACCCGGTAGAAGA
>DASRFJ010000047.1:0-16324 GCA_035651595.1 Streptosporangiaceae bacterium
GGCGGGGACGGTGCGGGTGGACGGGGCGGCGGCGGAAGGAGTGGCGCCGGCCGGGGTCGGCCCGGCGGACGGGGTGGTGCGGGCGGAGCCGGCCGGAACGCCGGGAGCCACGGACGCGGAAACGTCGCGGGTCTGGAGGACGGCTATCAGGACGGCCAGCTCTTCGAGGTTCGGATCCCCGCGCACGATGGAGATGTCCAGAGGAGACAGCTCAGGTCGTTCCGCCATTATGGTCTCGACTTTCCGATGATGATGCCGAACTCCCGGTGCACCCGCTCCCAGAACGCGTCCCGCAGCCACTCGCGGGCTTCCTGGTACGGACGCAGGGACAGGCCGAGTTCCTTCTCCGCGTCGACGAGGAGTTCCTTGTCGATGACCGGCGGCAGGATCGGGCCGGGCAGCAGGTCGCGGATGTTGTCGCGGCCGCGGGTGAGGATCCACTTCTGCGCGACGTGCTCGCCGGCCTCTTCCACCCGTACCCGATCGGGGCCGAGCCGCGGCATCGGGCCGGTCGCGGCGGGGAAGCCGCCGGTGTGCCCGGTGGCCGCGCCGGGCCTGAGGGCCGGCATCGGCCGGGTGTGCCGCTCCCCGAACAGCTGCGCAGGGGTTGGCGCGGTGCCGGACCCGCCGGCACCAGGCTGGCCAGCGCCGGCGCCGTCGGCACGCACGGCCTCGACCGGGTTCTTGGTCAGGTACGGGCGCAGGAACGGGCCGTCAAGCACGTCGACGGTGTCGGACTCCCACACCAGGCGTTCGGCCTGGTTGGTGCCGTAGGGGGGCTCGATGCCCCACAGGTGCACGCGGACTCCGTAGGCCTGGGCCGCCTCGACGGCGGGGACCATGTCCTCGTCGCCGGCGATCAGTACCGCGTCGGTGATCGCGCGATGCCGGGCCAGGGCCTCCATGTCGGCCCGGATCTGGGCGTCCACGCCCTTCTGCTGGCCGCGGGCGTTCAGGTTACCCAGGCGGAGTTTGACCCAGGGCATCTGGGCGATTACCCGCTGGTCAATTGTCGGCACCCGGTCCCTGGCGGCGTCGTACCAGTAAACCCGCAGCAATTCGCCGCGGATCAGCTCGTCCGCGTGCTTTTTGATGACCTCGATCAGCGACACCGCGTCGACCCGGTACTCCCGCCGCGAGCTGGTGCCGAACAGCAGCTCACCAGCAGCCGCATACAAATAGCCGACATCCACCATGACCGCGTACCGGGCCAGGATGGGGAGCGGTGCTGCGAATTCGGTCATCATCTCGACTCTAGGCCAGATCGTGCCGTGCGCGCGCCACATGCGCAACTTTCGCCGGCGCGCTGAGGCGACTTAGCTGCGGTGCGTAGGCGGTCGTTTCCGCTAAAGCGGGATATTTCCGTGTTTCTTCGGCGGCAGGGTCTGCCGTTTCGTGCGCAGCGCACGCAGCGCCCTGGTGACCGCCGGGCGGGTCTCGGCCGGCCGGATGACCGCGTCCACGTAGCCGCGTTCGGCCGCGATGTAGGGGTTGTCCAAGGTGTCCTCATACGCTCTGATCTTTTCTTCGCGAACGTGCGCGGGATCCGACGCGGTGCTGATCTCCCGGCGGTACAGGATGTTCACCGCGCCCTGCGCGCCCATGACCGCGATCTGCGCGGTCGGCCAGGCGAGGTTGATGTCGCCGCCGAGGTGCTTGGAGCCCATCACGTCGTAGGCGCCGCCGTAGGCCTTCCTGGTGATGACCGTGACCTTGGGCACGGTGGCCTCGGCGTACGCGTAGATGAGCTTCGCGCCGCGGCGGATGATGCCCTGCCACTCCTGGCTGACCCCCGGCAGAAACCCGGGCACATCAACAAATGTCAGGATAGGTACGTTAAAAGCATCACAAGTCCGGACAAAGCGGGCAGCCTTCTCGGACGCGTCGATGTCCAGCGCACCGGCGAAATGCATCGGCTGGTTCGCCACCACGCCGACGCTCGACCCCTCGACCCGGCCGAACCCCACCACGATGTTCGGCGCGAACCCGGCGTGGATCTCGAGGAACTCGCCCTCGTCGAGCACCCGGGTGATGACCTCGTGCATGTCGTACGGCTGGCTGGCCGAGTCCGGGACGACGGCGTCCAGCTCTTCGTCGACAGCGGTGAGGGTCTCCTCGACCTTGGACTCGAACCGCGGCGGCTCCGTCAGGTTGTTGGACGGCAGGTAGGACAGCAGGTCCTTCGCGAAGTCGATGCAGTCCTGCTCGTCGCTCGCCTGGTAGTGCGCCACGCCGGACTTGGCGCCGTGGGTGTAGGCGCCGCCAAGTTCCTCGGCCGTCACGTCCTCGCCGGTCACCGTCTTGATCACGTCCGGGCCGGTGATGCACATGTAGCTGGTCCGCTCGACCATCAGCGTGAAGTCGGTGATCGCCGGCGAGTACACTGCGCCGCCCGCCGTCGGTCCCATGATCAGCGAGAGCTGCGGGATCACGCCGCTGGCGTGCACGTTGCGCGTGAAGATCTCGGCGTACAGGCCGAGGGCGACCACGCCCTCCTGGATGCGGGCGCCGCCACTGTCGTTGATCCCGATCACCGGGCAGCCGGTCTTCAGCGCGTGGTCCATGATCTTGACGATCTTCTCGCCGTAGACCTCGCCGAGCGACCCGCCGAAAACGGTGAAGTCCTGGCTGAACACGCACACCGGGCGGCCGTCGACCGTGCCGTACCCGGTGACCACGCCGTCCCCGTACGGCCTGGTCTGCGCGATGCCGAAGTCGTGGGCCCGGTGCCGGGCAAGCTCGTCGAGTTCGGTGAAGCTGCCGGGGTCGAGCAGCAGCTCGATGCGCTCGCGGGCGGTCAGCTTGCCCCGCTGATGCTGCTTCTCGATGGCCGCGGCCGAGCCCGCGTGGATTGCCTCCTGGCGGCGGCGGTCAAGGTCGGCGATCTTGTCCGCGGTGGTGTGCGGGACGGGGGCTTGATCTGCCATGGCCCACAGAGTAGTACCGGGCGGGTGGCGTGGTCGCGTTGAGCCGCGGGCCGGACCTGACTGGTCCATACCTTACGGATTACGCTCTAGGCGTGAACAGGGAGAAGGACAGGGATCAGCTGCCCAAGCCGATGCGGCGCGATGTCCGCCTGCTCGGCGGCCTGCTCGGCGAGGTCATCAGGGACAGCGCAGGTCAGGAGCTGCTGGACGCCGTCGAGCAGCTCCGCCACGCCGTCATCGAGGCGCGTAGACAGGACGACGAAACGGCCGGTGACGAGATCGCCGCGCTCGTCAGCTCGTGGAGCCTCGAGCAGGCCGAGCGGGTCGCCCAGGCGTTCACCGTCTACTTTCACCTGGTCAATCTCGCCGAAGAGCACCAGCGCATCCGCATCCTCCGCGAGCGCGACTCGGGTGAGGAGCCGCTGCGCGAGTCGCTCGCCGCCGCCGTGGCCGCGCTCCGCGCCGCCGATCCGGCGGCTCTGGATCGCGACCTGAGGGTGCACCTGGTGCTCACCGCGCACCCGACCGAGGCCCGCCGCCGCGCGGTCGTCGCCGCGCTCCGCCGGATCAGCGAGCTGCTGCACATCGTGGATGACAAGGAAAAAGGCGCCACCGAGCGCGCCGAGGCGGAGCGCGCGCTGCGTGAGCAGATCGACCTGCTGTGGCGCACCGCGCAGTTGCGCGTCAAGGCGATGGACCCGATCGACGAGGTCCGCACCGTGATGACCGCGTTCGACGAGACGCTGTTCCGGGTGGTCCCCGCCGTGTACCGCGAGCTGGACCGAGCCCTCCAGGGTTCCGACGCCGGCGCGAGGCCCACTCCGGTGAGGGCGTTCCTCAGGTTCGGCAGCTGGGTCGGCGCCGACCGGGACGGCAACCCGTTCGTGACCGCGCAGGTCACCAGGGAGACCGCGACGATTCAAGCGGATCACGCGCTCCGCGCGCTGGAAGCGGCCACCACGCGGATCGGCCGCGCGCTCACGCTCAGCGAGGCCACCACCCCGCCGCCGAAGCAGCTGATCGCCGCCATCACCGAGGCCCGCGCCGCCCAGCCGGAGCTGGTCGAGGAGATCGCCGCCCGCGCGCCGCAGGAGCCGTACCGCACGTACCTGCTGTACGCCGCGGCCCGGCTCGCCGCCACGAGGACCCGCGACGCCGACCTGGCCTACAAGCACCCCGCCGAGTTCATCGCCGACCTGCGGACGGTGCAGGACGCGCTCGCCCAGGCCGGCGCGGCGCGCCAGGCGCATGGCGAGCTGCAGAACCTCATCTGGCAGGCCGAGACGTTCGGCTTCCACCTGGCCAGCCTGGAGGTGCGCCAGCACAGCGAGGTGCACGCCCGCGCCCTCGCCGAACTCCGGGCCGGCGGCGCGACCTCCCCGCAGACCTCCCCGCAGACCGACGAGGTCCTGGCCACGATCCGCGCGATCACCTGGATCCAGGACCGGTACGGCCCGGACGCGTGCCACCGCTACGTGGTCAGCTTCACCCGCTCCGCGGACGACATCGCGGCCGTCTACGAGCTGGCCGGGCACGCCGGCGGCCGCATGCCGCAGCTCGACGTCGTGCCGCTGTTCGAGAGCGCCCAGGACCTCGACAACGCGCCCGACGTGCTCAGCGGCATGCTGCGGCTCGCCCCGGTCAGGGACCGCCTCGCCGCCAGTGGCCGGCGCCTGGAGGCGATGCTCGGCTACTCAGACTCGGCAAAGGAGCTCGGCCCGGCCAGCGCCACGCTGCGCCTGTACCAGGCGCAGGCCCGGCTCGCCGAGTGGGCGCGCGACAACGACGTCCGGCTCACGCTGTTCCACGGCCGCGGCGGTGCGCTCGGCCGCGGCGGCGGCCCGGCCGGCCGCGCGGTGCTCGCCCAGGCACCCGGCTCGGTCGCCGGCTCGTTCAAGGTGACCGAGCAGGGCGAGGTGATCTTCGCGCGCTACGGGCAGCCGGCCATCGCGATGCGCCACCTGGAGCAGGTCAGTTCCGCCGTGCTCCTTGCCCCTCTTATCTCGGAACGTACGGTGGTGGCAGCATCGGAATACCGCACCACGGCAGCACGCATAGACGACGCGGCCCGCGCCGCGTTCCGCGACCTGGTGGAGTCCGACGGGTTCGCGAGCTGGTTCGCGCGGATCAGCCCGCTGGGCGAGATCGGCGGCCTGCGGATCGGCTCCCGGCCGGCCAAGCGCGGGCTCGCCGGAGCCGGCGCCGCTGTGGATCTCGACTTGGCCGACCTGCGCGCGATCCCGTGGGTGTTCGCGTGGTCCCAGACCCGGCTGAACCTGCCCGGCTGGTACGGCCTGGGCAGCGGCCTTTCGGCGGTGGGTGACGCGGACCTGCTGCGCCGCGCGTACCGGGAGTGGCCGCTGTTCGGCGTGCTGATCGACAACGCGGCGATGAGCCTGGCCAAGACCGACCGCTGGATCGCCGCGCGGTACCTGGCGCTGGGCGGTCGCGACGACCTCACCGCGCTGGTGCTCGCCGAATACGACCTGACGCACCGCCTCGTGCTCGAGGTGACCGGCCACGACCGGCTGCTCGGCGACCGTCCGGTGCTGTCCCGCGCGGTGACGCTGCGGGATCCGTATGTGGACGCGTTGTCCTACCTCCAGTTGCGCGCGCTGGCGGCGCTGCGCGTGCCGGGCGAGATCGAGGACCGCGAGCGCCTCGAGCGGCTGCTGCTGCTCACCGTGAACGGCGTCGCGGCCGGCCTCCAGAACACCGGCTAGGCTCGCTCTACCGGCCCGCGGGGGACGACCCCCGCACCCCCGATACGATCGGATGATGACGCGTACCCACCGGCTCGAACTCGATGACCAGACGCTGCGTGAATGGGACGCGGTGGTGCTCGACGCCGGTCCCGACGGGATCGTACTGGACAAGTCGGCGTTCTACCCCGGTGGCGGCGGCCAGCCGCCGGACCACGGCGTGCTGCTGTGGGGCGGCGTGGAGACCAGGATCGCCGGCGTGCGCAAGGGCGACGACCTGTACCTGCTGCCCGAAGAGGGCGACCCGCTGCCGGCCGTCGGCACCGCGGTGCGCGGCGCGGTGGCGGACGAGCGCCGCTCCGCGCTGATGCGCACCCACTCCGGCCTGCACATCCTGTGCGGCGTGGTGTTCCGCGACTACGGTGCGCTGGTCACCGGCGGGAACATGGAGCCGCTGACCGCCCGGATGGACTTCAACCTCCCCGAGCTGCCCGAAGGCTTCCGCGACGCGGTCGAAGCAGCGATCAACGCCGAGGTGGCCGCGAACCGGCGCATCGACGTCCGGGTGCTGCCCAGGGACGAGGCGTTCGCCCTGCCGGACATCATCCGCACCGCCACGAACCTGGTTCCGCCCGAGGTCAAGGACGTGCGTGTGGTCGACATCGTCGGCCTGGACCAGCAGGCTGACGGCGGCACCCACGTCGCGTCCACCGCGCAGGTGGGCCGGCTGGCGATCACCAAGATCGAGAACAAGGGCAAGGGCTTCCGCCGCATCCGCCTCGCCCTGCCCGACTGAGCCGGTGACCGGAACGGTCACCGCACGCTATTCGAATCCGGGTGCCCCGACGTGCCGCGCGCGCTCGTTATGCAAGCTGCACGCAATGGTCGCCTATGTCCGGTACGTTCAACGGCATCCCTGAATCCGAGGGATGGCTCGAAATTATTGCGGACACTTACCCTCCCAGATCGGGGGGGTAAGTGTCCGCAATAATCTAGTGCGCCCGAGGATGCGCCAGAAATGTGGCTTTTGTTCGGTTTCCTGCGAGCAGGACCTGCGAGAGTGGTCGCCGAGGACTGCGGCCGGCGCGAGGCGGGGGGACGTAACCGTACATAGCAGGGTAAATCCGGCCGCATGCCCCGCAGCTACGTCCGCGCCCGGGGCACGTCCCTGTTAGGCCGGCTTGGCGCCGGGAGCGGGCGTGCGGTTGAGCGCGAGGCCGAGGGCGAGGCAGGCGAACGGGACCGCGGACAGCGCGTACCGGTAGTCGAGTTCGTGCGCGGCGATCGGCAGCACCAGGTTCACTATCCCGACACCCCAGGCCAGCGCCGCGTAGACGCCCCAGCCGCGCCAGCGCGCGATCAGCCAGCCGAGCCCGGCGAGGAACACCGCCAGGAACAGCCAGCCGGGGAACCAGACCGGCATCTGATACCAGAACATCAGGTACGCCCACGGCTGGTGCACGTGGGTGTTCTGCGTGGTGTGCGCGTACGCCTTCTCGTCGTGGATCATGTACGGCGCGAGGGTGGTGACGTGCGGCGCGACGGTGAAGTGGTCGGCCAGGTAGTCTGTCGGCCGGTCGGAGGCCAGGAACGTCAGCATGACCTCTTTGCCGACGGTCCGGAGGTAAGCGCCCGGCTGGGCCAGGATCGCGCGCTCGGCGAACTGCGTCGCCAGCTTGTCGTTGTAGGCGTTCACGCCCGGGTGGGCGTCCTGCCGGTACCAGGCGCCCGCATCCCACAGGTAGGCGGCGGGGCTGCGCTCGGACACGACCCAGTCCGGGGACCAGGGGGGTGCCGGCGTGCCCTGGGCGGTGGCGTAGCCCGGCTGGTTCTCCGGGCACAACGCCCGCAGGTCGGCGGGCGGGTTGATGATCGAGCAGTTCGCGAACGACATCGTGCGGGACCACAGGAACAGCCCGCTGCTGTTGGTGATGTTGAACGTGCCGTGCTGCGCGTGGAACCACGTCATATAGCCGAGCAGCGGCACCACGAACGCGGCCAGGCAGGCGGTCACGACTCGCCAGCCGACGCGCCGGATCAGCAGGAAGGCGAGGACCACCACGATCACCGGCGCGCCGTTGCCGCGGATCACCGAAGCATAGGAGATCAGCAGGCCGACGACGACCGCTTCCCAGATGGCCAGCGCGGGCCGGACGATCAGGATCGCCACCGCGATCATCAGCACGAGCGTGAACAGCGTGTCCGGCAGGATCGAGGATTCCAGCCAGATCTGCCGGGCGTCGAACAGGGTCGGCACCGCCGCCAGCGTGGCGCCCCAGGCGGGCAGCCCGCGGGTGCGCAGCACCGCGTAGACGATCGCGCCGAGCGCGATGCCCATGATGTGCTGGAGGGTGGTGACCAGCAGCAGGCTGTGGAACGGCTCCAGGACGCGCAGCAGCATGGGGTACCCGGCCGGGCGCAGCTGCCCGAGGTTGAAGTGGGTGCCCTCCTGCATGTAGGTGAACGAGTCCTGGATGAACAGGGCGGGCTTGAAGCCCATGCTGGCGATGAACCGAGGGATGACCGAGACCAGGGCCGCGATCGTGAACAGCCGGTGACCGCGCCACAGCGAGGCGGGTGACAGGCTCGCGGCGGCGGCGCGCAGCCGAGGTCCCGCCGCGCTCAGGTCCCAGCCGGCCGGCAGCTGCGGCGGCCACAGCCGGAAGCCACGTCCCCGGCTCGGCTCTGAGTCACCTCTGGCGCTCTGCTGATTGGTCTGCAGACCCGTCAACGATCCACCTCCTTCCGGCCCGGTCGTAGTTCGCCTGGCACCTGCACAATAATGGCTCTCGATGGACGCTGACGACCTAACACCGGACGGGCCCGCTCGTGTCGCCCGCAAGCCCCTGGATCTGGCACTCGTCCCCAGGGACGGCATGTGGCGCGACATCGAGTGCGTGGAGCGGACCGGGTCGACCAACACCAACCTCGTCGCCCGGGCCAGCCGGGGCGCGCCCGAGGGCATGGTGCTGGTCGCCGAGGAGCAGACCCGCGGCCGCGGCCGGCTGGGCCGCGACTGGGTCGCCCCGGCGCGGGCCGGGCTCACGTTCTCGTTCCTGGTGCGGCCCGCCTCGATCCCGATGCCCAGGCAGGGCTGGCTGCCGCTGATGGCCGGGGTCGCGGTGGCCGCCGCGCTCGGCGGCGTCATCTCTGGCGACGTCACACTCAAATGGCCGAACGACGTGATGGCCGGCGGCGGGAAGCTGGCCGGCGTCCTCGCCGAAGCAACCGGGGACGCGGTGGTCATCGGTATCGGCCTCAACGTCTCCACCGAGCAGGACGAGCTGCCGCCGCCGGGGCCTGGCGGCCTGCCGGGCACCTCGCTGCGGCTGCTCGGCGCCCGTCAGCTGGAGCGCGAACCGCTGCTCACCGCGATCCTGCTCGCGTTCGAGCGCCGGTACGTGGCGTGGCGGAAGGTAAAGGGCAATCCCGCCGGGATACGCGCCGAGTACAAGTCGATGTGCGGCACGCTCGGCCGCCAGGTTCAGGTAGAGCGGCCCGGCGGTCAGCTGCTGTCCGGCGAGGCGGTCGATGTGGACTCTGACGGCAGGCTGGTCGTGCTGACGTCACCGGCCGGCGCGGTGCGGGTGGGCCGCGCCGTGGTCGCGGTCGCGGCCGGCGACGTGGTGCACATTCGCTTATCCGGAGTACCTGGGCGGCCGTGCCGCGGGGCGCAAGCCAGCGCCGCGGCCAGGCACGCGACGGGCACCGCCGGGATCAGATAGCGCAGGTCGAAGTCGGCGGTCAGCGGGGGCACGAGCAGGAGGGTCAGCGCGAATGCCCACGCCAGTGCGGCGCCCGCCGCGCGTCTGCGGACGATCATCGCCGCCAGCCCGCCGAGCAGGATCAGCCCGAGAAGCGTGCCGCGCAGGTATATCCAGTTCTGATAGCTCACCAGCCACCGGGCGAGCGGCTGGGACAACCGGGTGGGCGACGGGCTGCCCGCGTAGCGGGCCTGGTCGCTGGCCACGGTGCCGCCGTCGCGGGTGCCCATGGTGGCCGGCACCCAGGCGGTCGCGGCGTCGGCGAACTGGTACCGATCCACGGTGTCAGCGTCCGGATGGACCGGGCGGTCCCAGTAGAAGCTCAGCCAGAAGTCGTGCGCGGCGGCGGTGAGATAGCCGCCCGGCTGAGTCTCGATGGCGCGCAGCGCGAAGTTCAGCGCAAGCGAGTTGGTCCGCGCGGAGAACCGGCCGCCGGGCATCGCGAGCAGCGGGGAGTCGTCGTTCCAGAGGTAGAGCGAAGCGGCCATCCGCGGGCCTTCCGGAGGGCAGAGGCTCTGCTCGGCGGCTGGCGGCTTGATCACTGCACAGTCGGCGAACGACATCGTGCGTGACCATAGGTACGCGCCGTCACTGCGGGTCAGGCTGAACTGTCCCTCGTGCACGTCGAACCATCCGGCGTACCCGAGCACCGGCATCACCCCGCAGAGCAGCGCCGCCCCGGCGACGGCCCACCTTGTCCGTCCGCCGCGCACAGCCAGATACACCAGGTACACCAGAAGCACTAGAAGCAACGCGAGCCCTACTGGCCACAGGATCGCGCTCAGCCCCAGCGCGAGGGCGGCGATCGCGGTGGCGGCGAGCCGGCCCCCGCCGGGCGCGCGGAGCAGGAGATACAGCGCGAGGACGATCAGGAACACGAATGGGATGTCGGGGAGCATGTCCTGTTCGAGCTGGAGCTGGTAGGCGTCGAAGAACACCGGCAGCGCGGCCAGCGTCGCCGCCCACCCGGGCAGACCGTACCGCCTGGCCAGCCGGTAGATCAGCACGCCCATGGCCACGCCCATGGCGTGCTGGACGGCGGCGACCGCCACGAAGCTGTGCAGCGGCCGGAGCAGCCACAGGCAGAACCCGTAACCGCCGACCCGGCTCGGGTCCGGGATCAGCCGGAGTCCGGTGGACAGATACGAGGCCGAGTCTCCGCCGAACCACATGACTGGCCCGAACGCGACCACGACCAGTACCCGGATTGCGACGGCCCCGGCCAGCGCGATCCCGAACAGCCAGTGCCGCCGTGCCCACCCGGCCACCCGTACCCGGTCCACCCGCGGAAGTCTAGGCGACCTCCCGGCCGCGCCCCGCCTCCGCGCCCCGCACCAAGACGCGACTGGGCACCGCGGCAAGCCTGACATTATTGCCGTATGGGTCATGATGATTCGTTCGCAGACGACGAGCGAACCGTCCTGCTGCTGCATCCGCACTGGAAGACGCTGGTCCGGCCGATGCTGGTGGCGGTCGTGGTGGTGATCGCCGCGCTGGTCGCCATCGTGGTGATCCCGGCGTCCAGGTACGCCGCGGTGGAGCGGCTGGCGATAGGCGGCGCGGCGCTGCTCGCGCTCATGCTGTGGCTGATGGCGCCGGTGCTGCGCTGGCGCACGACGAGATACGAGCTGACCTCGCGGCGGCTGCGGATGCGCACCGGCATCATCACCCGGCACGGCCGGGACATCCCGCTGGCCAGGATCAACGACGTGTCGTTCGACAAGGGCCTGCTGGACCGGGTGCTCGGCTGCGGCAAGCTGGTGGTCGAGTCGGCCGGGGAGCACGGCCAGATCGTGCTGACCGAGATCCCGCACGTGGAATCCGTGCACTCAACGCTGTTCCGGCTGGTCGAAGACGAGCAGCAGCGACTGGAGCGCCAGCAGCGATACCAGCCCTGATCCCCCGCGGCATCCTGGATATGCTCGGCCGATGGACGGCATCACGGTGACGCGGCACGCGGTGACGGGCTCCGACGCCGCAGTGGTCGCGGAGATCATGCTGGACCGGCCGCCGGTGAACGCGATCAGCACCGGGCTGGCTCTTTCGCTCACCGAACTGTGCGGTGAGCTGGCAGCGGAGCCGTCGGTCCGCGCCGTGGTGGTCAGCGGCGCGCCCGGCAGCCGGGCGTTCTGCGCCGGTGCCGACCTGAAGGAACGCGCCGGGATGAGCGACGCGGAGATTCTCGCGCAGCGGCCGGTGATCCGCGGCGTCTTCGGCGCCGTGCTGGGGCTGCCGCAGCCCGTAGTGGCGGCGGTGCACGGGTTCGCGCTCGGCGGCGGCTGCGAGCTGGCGCTGTCCTGCGACCTGATCGTGGCGGACGAGACCGCGGTGTTCGGGCTGACCGAGGTGACCGTCGGGCTGGTACCCGGCGGCGGTGGCACCCAGTTGCTACTGCGCCGGCTGGGTACCGGGCGGGCCGCGGACCTGGTGCTGACCGGGCGGCACGTGGCCATCGACGAGGCCTGGCGGCTCGGCCTGGTGGACCGGCGGGTCAGCGGCGGCCCCGCCGGCACAGCCGGCCCCGCTAGCAGCGTACGCGAGACCGCACTGGAGCTGGCACAGGTCGTCGCGGGGAACTCGCCGGTGGCGGTCAAGGCCGCCAAGCGGGCGATCCGCAACGGCTGGGGAGCCGGCCTGGCGGCCCAGCTGGACATCGAGGACGCCGCGTGGCGGACCGCCGCGATGTCGGCGGACCGGCGAGAGGGAATCGCGGCGTTCGCGGAAAAGCGCCCCCCGGCGTGGCCGGCTGAGTGAAGCCTTACGCTGAATGCGTGGAGTTGCCGGAAAGAATCTCGCTGCGTGAAGTAGGCCCGCGCGACGGGCTCCAGAACGAGGACCCGGTGCCGCTGGACGCGAAGGTCGCGCTGCTGGACCGCCTGTCCGGGACTGGGGTAGGGCGGATAGAAGCAGTGTCTTTCGTTAGGCCAGATGCGATTCCGCAGATGGCGGACGCGGACGAGGTGTGGCGGCGGGCCGCCAAAGCCCCGGGCATCCGCTACTCGGCCCTGGTGCCCAACCTGCGCGGCGCGGTGCGCGCGCTGGACGCCGGGTTCACCGAACTGGAGGCCGTCGTATCCGCGTCCGAGACGCACAACCGGAAAAACGTGAACCGGTCGACCGGCCAGTCGCTCGACGAGATCGCCGAGATCATCGCGCTGGCGCACGACCGCGGCGCGACCCTCCAGGTGATCGTGTCCACCGCGTGGGGCTGCCCGTACGAAGGAGACGTGCCGGTTGAGCGGACGGTGGCCGTGGCGAGCCGGGCGGTGGCGGACGGCGCGGACTCCAGCTCGTTCGGCGACACCACCGGGATGGCGACGCCGTCCCGGGTACGCGCGCTGGTCGGCGCGTTCCGGGACGCCAATCCGGAACAGAGCCTCAACCTGCACTTCCACAACACCAGGGGAACGGGCCTGGCCAACGTGCTGGCCGCCCTGGAACTGGGCGTGGCGGACTTCGACGCGTCGGTCGGCGGGCTCGGCGGCTGCCCGTACGCGCCGGGCGCGACCGGCAACATCGCCACCGAGGAACTCGTCCACATGGTGGAAGACATGGGCGTGTCCACCGGGGTGGACCTGGACGCGATGATCGACGCGGCCGCCGAGGCGGAACGCATCGTGGGCCGCGTGCTGCCCTCCCAAGTGCTCCGGGCCGGGCCCAGGTCGAGGACAATTCCCGTATGAGCGACTTCGGGAAGATTCGGGAGAGCATAGAGCGCGGCGGCGCGGCCAGGTACCACGAGGCGGCCGCGGCCAAGGGCAAGCTGTTCGCCAGGGAACGGATCGCCCTGCTCACCGACGACGGCACGTTCACCGAAGACGGCCGGTTCGCCAACGCGCTGGCGGACGGGCTGCCGGCCGACGGGGTGGTCACCGGGACCGCGCTGGTCGGCGGCCGGCCCGTCGCCGTGATGGCCAACGACTCCACGGTCAAGGCCGGCTCCTGGGGCGCGCGCACCGTCGAGAAGATCATCCGGATCATCGAGAAGGCGTACGACGCGGGCCTGCCGATGATCTACCTGGTGGACTCGGCCGGCGCCCGGATCACCGATCAGGTGGAGATGTTTCCCGGCCGGCGCGGCGCCGGCCGGATCTTCCGGACCCAGATCGCCGCCTCCGGCTCGATCCCTCAGGTGTGCGCGCTGTTCGGGCCGTCCGCGGCCGGCGGCGCCTATATCCCGGCGTTCTGCGACTTCACCGCGATGGTGGACGGAAACGCGTCGATGTACCTGGGCAGCCCGCGGATGGTCGAGATGGTCGTCAGCGAGAAGACCACGCTGGAGGAGATGGGCGGTGCCCGGCTGCACTGCACGGTCTCCGGCAGCGGGCACTACCTGGCCAAGGACGAGCCCGACGCGATCGGCGCGGTCCGCCGGTACCTGTCGTACCTGCCGGGGAACTGGGAGCAGCCACCGCCCGCCGCCGAGGCGAAGACGGCCGGGCCTGGCGACCTGCGAGCGCTGGTGCCCGACAGCGAGCGCCAGGCGTTCGACATGCGGCGCTACGTGCGTGCCCTGACCGACGAGGACTCGTTCTTCGAGATCCACGCGCTGTGGGCCAGGGAAGTGGTGACCGGGTTCGCCCGGCTTGACGGCCACGTGATCGGTGTCGTCGGCAACAACCCGCTGCACAAGGGCGGCGTGCTGTTCGTCGACTCGGCGGACAAGGCGGCCAGGTTCATCCAGGTGTGCGACGCGTTCAACATCCCGCTGCTGTTCCTGGCCGACGTGCCGGGGTTCATGGTCGGCACCGCGGTGGAGCGGCAGGGCATCATCAGGCACGGCGCGAAGATGATCGCCGCGATGTCCGACGCGACCGTGCCGAAGATCTGCGTGGTGGTGCGCAAGGCCTACGGCGCCGGGCTGTACGCGATGGCGGGCCCGGGGTTCGAGCCGGACGCCACACTGGCGCTGCCGACCGCCAAGATCGCGGTGATGGGCGCGGAGGCCGCGATCAACGCGGTGTACGCGAACAAGCTCGACAAGATCGAGGACCCCGCCGCCAGGCAGGCCGAGATCGAGCGGCTGCGAGCGGAGTACGAGGAGGACATCGACATCCTCCGGCTGGCCGCCGAACTGGTGGTGGACGACATCGTCGAGCCCGAGGACCTTCGCGCCGAGCTGATCCGGAGGTTCGCCGTCGCCCACGGCAAGGACCGCCGTCCGCCACGCCGTCGTCACGGGATCAGCCCTGCCTGAGTTTTACCGTGGCTTTACTATTGAGCTATGACCCGCGTGCTGCTCGCCGAGGACGACCTGTCCATCTCGGAACCGCTGTCTCGCGCGCTGCGCCGGGAAGGCTACGACGTCGAGGTGACCGCTGACGGGCCCAGCACGCTGGACCGGGCGCTCGGCGTGGGCGCCGACCTGATCCTGCTGGATATCGGGCTGCCTGAGCTGGACGGCCTGGAGGTCTGCCGCCGGGTGCGGGCCGAGGGGCACGCCGTGCCGGTGCTGATCCTTACCGCCCGGGCGGACGAGGTCGACACGGTGGTCGGACTGGACGCCGGCGCCGACGACTACGTCACCAAGCCGTTCCGGCTCGCCGAGCTGCTGGCCCGGGTCCGCGCGCTGCTGCGCCGTGGCACGAGCGAGGGGTCGGCGGTGCGCGGCATCCGGATCGACCTGGACGCCCGGCGCGCCTGGCATGGCGACACCGAGCTGGATCTGACCACCAAGGAGTTCGACCTGCTGTGGCTGCTGCTGCGGGATGCCGGCAAGGTGGTCACCCGGGAGCAGATCATGAGCGAGGTCTGGGACGCCAAGTGGTGGACCTCGACCAAGACGCTGGACATGCACATTTCCTGGCTGCGGCGCAAGCTCGGCGACGACGCGCACAATCCGCGCTACATCACGACGATCCGCGGCGTGGGGTTCCGGTTCGAACGCGGCGACTGACCTACCGTGCGCAGACGACTGTGGCTGGCGATCGTCGTGGTGGCGGCGCTGGCGGTGACGGCCCTCGCGATCCCCGCGCTGCTGCTCGCGGGCCGGCCCGGCGACGTGAGTGCGGCGGCCACGATCTGGACGGTCATCGCGGTGACGCTGGTGCTGGCGATCTGGGCCGGCTGGCTGCTGGCCAGGTGGCTGGCCAGGCCGGTCGAGGAACTGGCGGAGGCGGCCGCTCGGCTCGGGGCCGGTGACCCGCGCCCGCTCGGCCGGCGCTACGGCGCCGTCGACCTGGATCAGGTGGCCGACGGGCTGGACAGTTCCGCCCGGCGGCTGAGCAGCCTGCTGGCCGCGGATCGCGAGCTGACCGTGGACGCCTCACACCAGCTGCGGACCCCGCTGACCGCGCTGTCGATGCGGCTGGAAGAGATGATCGCCGCCGCCGACGACCCCGACGTGGTCCGGGAGGAGGGCAGCGCGGCGCTGGCGCAGGCGGAGCGGCTCGCCGACGTGGTCAGCCAGTTGCTGAGCCCCGCGCGGCGGGCGCCGTCGGCGGCGCTGACGGGGATCGACGAGGTGGTTCGGCAGCAGGTGGTGGAGTGGGAGCCGGCGTTCCGCCGGGCCAGGCGACGGCTGGTGCTGATCGGCGTCCGCGGCCTGCACGCGTACTTCACGCCCGGCGGCCTCGCTCAGGTCATCGCGACGCTGCTGGACAACGCCCTGATGCACGGCGGCGGCACGGTCACCATCCAGACGTCGCAGAGCGCCCGCTCGGTCGTGATCGAGGTCCGCGACGAAGGCAAGGGTGTGCCCCCGGAGTTGGTTTCCCGCATCTTCGAGCGCAGCGTCAGCGGCCGACCCGAAGGCACCGGCCTCGGCCTGGCCCTGGCGCGCACGATGGCCGCCGCCGACGGCGGCCGGGTCGTCCTCGTCAAGGCCAAGCCGGCCACGTTCGCGGTCTTCCTGCCGCGTAACGCGCCACGAACCGCCACCCAGCCCGTCCGCGGCCCCGCCTAACCGAGTTTGCGGACACGTACCACCCAC
>DASRFJ010000048.1:0-2010 GCA_035651595.1 Streptosporangiaceae bacterium
CCGCAGCAGAACTCGGTCGGGCCAGCGGCCTGGCGTCGCAGCGCTCTGCCCGGCGGGTGTCACCACCGTTCGTTCTGAATCACCCAGATGAGGCGATGGCGGTTCACTAAGGCCACCCAGATGCTGAGGAGCACCATGAGCAGCGTCAGGCCCGCCGTGGAATATAACCGGGGTAAAGTCCGGTTCTTGTTCGGTGCAAGCAACCCGGCTGTTTACCGCGGGGCTCTCCGGGGCGACGGCAGCGCGCCGTGACCTTGGCAGCGGCCCGCTGCCCGCCTTGGACCACCTCAAGAACAAGGAAGAGAGCACACGTCATGACCAGCATCAGCTTCATCGGCCTGGGGAACATGACCCGGGTCATAGCCGCCCGCGCGGTTCAGGGCGGCAACGCCGTCGAGGTCATCGGCCGCGACGCGGTCAAGTCCAAGGACCTGGCCGCAGCACTCGGCGACGGCGCCACCACGGGGAAGTTCGGCACCGTCCCGGCCGGCGACATCGTCCTCCTCGCCGTGCCCTACACCAGCGCCGTTTCGGTCGTCGCCCAGTACGGGGACGCGCTGGCCGGCAAGGTCATCATCGACATGTCCAACACCTTCAACGCCGACGCCACCGCGCTAGTCACCTCGAACGGCACTTCCGCCGCACAGGAGATCGCCAAGGCCGCCCCGGCGAGCGCGCATGTCGTGAAGGCGTTCAACACCGTCTTCGGCCATGTCCTGGCCCAGGGCCACCCGCTGGACGTGCTCATCGCCGGCGACGACGCGGACGCCAAGGCGAGCGTGTCGGTGTTCATCCAGAGCCTCGGGCTGCGCCCGCTGGACACGGGAGACCTGTCGATGGCGCACTGGCTGGAGGGAGCGGGCCTGCTGATGATGGGCCTGGCCCGCAACGGCGTAGGGTTCAACTTCGACCTCGGCGTCAACGTCTCCGGCTGAACCCGCCACGCTCAGCTGAGCAGGCCCTCGTGCGAGCCGAGCCAGGGTCGGCAGACGCGCTCGGTGAGGGTCTGCCAGCTGTCGGCGAGCAGGCCCTTGGGGTCGGCGGTGCCGGGCGGTTCGGGCATGTACATCGCTAGCAGGATCGGGCCTTCGAGGGCTGTAGTGAGTTGGACGGCGAGGTTGTCGAGGTCAGAGATGTCGAGGCGCGCTAGGGCGAGGAGCATGCGGATGTGCATCCGAGTGAATTCGACGCCCTCTGCCGGGACCGGCCCGTTCCGGTCGATCGTCGCGCGGGCTACCTCGAAGTGGCCGTACAGGAAGGCGATCCGAGCGCGGCCGTAGGCGACCAGTCGCGGCACTGGGGCGGCTCCGGGTCCGAGTGGAGGCGGGCCCCGCATCACTTCGTGCTGGAAGAGGAGTTCGTCGGCATCCATCAAGGCGCGGAAGATTCCCGCGCGGGTGCCGAACCTGCGGAAGACGGTTCCCTTGCCCAGGCCGGCTCTGGCGGCCAGGCCGTCCATGGTCACGTTGTCGACCCCGTGCTCCGCGACCATCTGCCGGGCCACGTCAAGCAGGTGCTCGCGGTTGCGGACCGCGTCCGCGCGCTCGCCGCGCGACTTGCCGAGGGGCAGCAGAGGCGAGTTCACGCACTCAACCTACCGCCGGGCTATAAGCGGGGTGAAGTCCGCGGCACGTGAGACACGGGCCCCCGATTACGCGAGGCCGACCAGCCGACAACGTTCAGGAGTCGCGACTGGCCAGAACCCGGTGGCCGGATCCGGAAACGGTGGGCGACCGGTCGCAAGGGGTCCGGGTAGAGAACGTCAGGTCCCTGGTCGGCTACTGGGAGCGCGGCTACGACTGGCGGCGCCTGGAGTCCGAGCTCAACCGCTTCCCCCAGTTCCTGACCGAGATCGACGGGCTGGACATCCACTTCATCCACGTCAGGTCCAGCAACCCCGGCGCGATGCCGCTGATCCTCACGCACGGATGGCCGGGCTCGGTCGTCGAGTTCCTGAAGCTGATCGGCCCGCTGACCGATCCGGTTTCCTTCGGAGGAGACGCCGCCGAC
>DASRFJ010000049.1:0-3831 GCA_035651595.1 Streptosporangiaceae bacterium
GAGCCGGGTGAGATCGAGACGGTGCTGTGCCGGCATCCGGCTATCACCGATGCGGTGGTGATCGCGCGTGAGGACATCCCCGGCCGCAAGCACCTCGCCGCCTACCTCATCCCCGCCGACGGCACCACCGCCCCAGACACCGGCGACCTGCGTGATCATCTGGCTGCCACGCTGCCTGATTACATGGTCCCGGCCGCGTTCGTGAGGCTTGATGCGCTGCCGCTCACCCCCAACGGCAAACTCGACCGCCGCGCACTCCCCGCCCCGACGTGGAGTACTGCGATGGATGGTGACTACGTAGCGCCGCGTACCGATTCTGAGCGGGTCGTTGCCCAGATCTGCGCTGACGTTCTCGGCCTGGACCGCATCAGCATCCATGACAACTTCTTCGAGCTCGGCGGCGACTCCATCCTGTCCATCGATGTCGCCTTCAGGATCGGCGAGACGTTTGGCGTGCGGCTTCCAGCACGCGCGGTGTTCGACGCGATGACCGCTGCTCGCCTGGCCGAGCTGCTGCCCGGGCAGGCCCGAGGCGATCGTATAGTCCCGGTGCCGCGCGCGGACACGCGGGCGGTGCCGCTGTCGGCTGCTCAGCGGCGGTTGTGGTTCCTGGACGACTTGACCTCCGGCGGTATCGAGTACAACACAGGAATCGGGGTGCGGCTGTCGGGCCGGCTTGATGTCGGCGCCCTGCGGGAGGCATTGGACGCACTTGCGAGGCGCCACGAGTCTCTGCGGACCACGTTTGAGAATGTCGACGGGCGCGGAATGCAGGTGGTCGGCGATGTGGGCGACATCCCGCTTCGCGTCCTGGACCTGTCTGTGGTGCATGAAGACCTGCGGGACGCCGCGGTGGAGCAGGCGCTGGCGGGCGAGCTGAAACTGCCGTTCGACCTGCGGCGGGGACCGCTGACCAAGGTCACGCTGCTGCGATTGAGCGAGGACGACCACATATTGCAGCTCTGCCAGCACCACATCATCACCGATGGCTGGTCGGTGCGAGTGCTCGTCGACGAGCTGGCCGAACTCTACTCAGCCAGCGTCCGCGGCAGTGCCGCCAGCCTGCCTGAGCTGCCGATCCAGTACGCGGACTTCGCATTGTGGCAGGGCGAGCAGCTAACGGGCCCGGCCCTGGACGTGCACGTGGACTACTGGGAACGCAAGCTCGCCGGCCTCGAACCGCTCGAGCTGCCGACCGACCGGCCCCGGCCGCCGGTGCGCACCACCGCCGGTGCCATCTGCCGCCATGACCTGCCGGCCGACCTCGTGGAAAAGCTGACCAGGACCGGGCAGTCCCGTTCGGCCACGTTGTTCATGACCTTGACAGCCGCGGTGCAGCTATTGCTGTCTCGCTACAGCGGCCAGCGGGATGTCGCGATCGGCACCGTCACGTCCGGCCGCACCAGGGCCGAGCTCAAGGATCTGATCGGGTTCTTCGTCAACACCGTGGTGTTGCGTAGCCGGGTAGACGACACGACGACCGTGGCGGAGTTCCTGTCCCAGGTCCGGGAAACAGCGCTGGAGGCTTTCGCTCACGACGAAGCGCCGTTCGACCGGGTGGTCGAACGGCTCAGGCCGGAACGCGACCCCGGCCGTACCCCCCTGATCCAGACGATGATCGTGCTCCAGAACGCGATCGTACGGCCGCAGACGGCCGGCGGGCTCCGATTTTCTCCCCATGATCTGCCCCGGCCAGCCGCTCAGTTCGACTTGACCTTCGAGTTCATCCCGCGCGATGGCGCGCTGAACCTCGCGATCGAGTACAACACCGACCTGTTCGACGCCGCGACGGTGGAGCGGATGGCGGGACATCTCCAAGTGCTCCTGACCGCGATGGCCGCTGATCCCGGCCGGCTGGTAGGGACGGTGCCGCTGCTGACCCCGGCCGAGCAGGCTCAGGTTCTGGCTGCTGGGGCTGGGCCGATCCGGGAGGTGCCGGCCGCCACGTTCCCCGAACTGTTCGCTGCCCAGGCCAGGCGCACCCCGGACGCGACCGCGCTGGCCGCCGGCCGCGCGCGGTTCAGCTACGCCGAGCTGGACGCCCGCGCCAGCCGGCTGGCCCACCTGCTTACCGAACACGGCGCCGGCCCCGAACGCCTGATCGCGCTCGCCCTGCCCCGAACCGCCGACATGGTCACCGCGATCCTGGCCGTCCTCAAAACCGGCGCCGCCTACCTGCCTGTCGACCCAGCCCTTCCCCCTGGACGCATCCAGTACCTGCTCGCCGATGCCCAGCCGGCACTGGTCATCACCACCACCGCCACCGACCCTCCAGCAAGCGCCACGCCCCGGCTCCTGCTTGACGACCCGGACACCACCGCCGCGCTAGCCCACCACCCCGCCACCGACCCGGTCGGCGCCAGGCTGGACCCGGCGTGGCCGGCCTACGTCATCTACACCTCCGGCTCCACCGGGCAACCCAAGGGGGTCATCGTCCCGCACGCCGGGCTGGCCAACATCCACACCGCCCAGCACCACAGCTTCCTCACCCCCAACGGTCACCGCCAGCCGCTGCGGTTCGCGCTGACCGCCCCGTTCACCTTCGACCCATCATGGGAAGGACTCCTGCTGCTGGCCAGCGGCCACGAACTGCACCTCATCGACGACCAGATGCGCACCGACCCCGACGCCCTGGCCCAGTACACCGCCGACCACCGCATCGACATCGTCAACAGCACCCCCAGCTACCTTGAGCAGCTCCTTACCGCCGGGCTCCTCACCAACCAGCAGCACCAGCCCCACATCATCTTGACCGCCGGCGAAGCCATCTCCGACCGCCTATGGCAGGCTCTCGCCGCCGCGACGCCCGCCACCGCCAGCTACAACCTCTACGGCCCAACCGAAGCCACCATCGAGGCCACCGCCTGCCGCATCACCCCCCGGACCCCGCCAGCAATCGGCCGCCCGCTGCCCAACATGCGGGTCTACGTGCTCGACCACGGGTTGCGCCCGGTCCCGCCCGGCATCCCCGGCCAGCTGTATATCGCTGGTCCTCAGCTGGCACGCGGCTACCTGAACCGGCCGGGGCTGACCGCCGAGCGGTTCATCGCTTGCCCGTTCGGGCCGCCCGGCAGCCGCATGTACGCCACCGGGGACCTGGCCCGCTGGGATGGCGGCGGGCAGCTCGAGTTCACCGGGCGCGCCGATGAGCAGGTGAAGATCCGCGGGTTCCGGATTGAGCCCGGCGAGATCGAGACCGCCCTGCGCCGGCATCTCGCCGTCGCTGATGCCGCGGTGATCGCCCGCAGCGATACTCCCGGCCGCAAGCAGCTGGCCGCCTACCTGGTCCTGGCTGACAGCAGCAGCGCCCCAGACCCAGCGGACCTGCGCGGCTGGCTGAAGGACACGCTGCCCGACTACATGATCCCGGCCGTGTTCGTCACGCTGGACGCCCTCCCGTTGACCCGCAACGGCAAGCTCGACCGCAATGCCCTGCCCGCCCCCGACCGGGACAGCGCGGCCGGCTATGTCGCGCCGCGGACTCCCGCCGAGCAGGCCATCGCCGCGATCTGGGCCGACGTGCTCGGCACCGGCCAGGTCGGCATTCACGACAATTTCTTCGAGCTGGGCGGCGACTCGATCCTGTCCATCCAGATCGTCTCCCGCGCCCGCCAGGCCGGGCTCAGCCTGGACTCGCAGGACATCTTCCGCCATCAGACCATCTCCGAACTCGCCTCGACGACAGTCGTTCCGGCCGCCCCGGCGGCGGATCAGGGCCCGGTGAGCGGGCCGGTGCCGCTGACCCCGGTGCAGCGGTGGTTCCTGGACCCGGGCCCGGCCCAGCCCGAGCACTTCGACCAGTGGATGATGCTGGAACTGGACGGCGTCCCT
>DASRFJ010000050.1:0-8240 GCA_035651595.1 Streptosporangiaceae bacterium
GTTCGAGCATGTCCTCGGCGGTGCCGCCGGGAGACGCGACCTGTTCCAGGCGCCGCGCCTGGTAGTGCAGGTCCCCTGCGGCATGTTCCAGCCGCAGCGCATGGCCGAGCAGGGCACGCCGCAGGCCGGCTTCGATGACCATACGCGCATACGCCGAGATGTGGTCCGGATCGGGGCAGGCCTGCTTGAGCGCGGCCCGCTGGTCCGGGCTGATGCCGTCGGTGGTGCCAGGGAAGGGCAGGCCCTGCGTGAGGACGGCGAATGCGTGACGGTGCGCACCGGGACTGAAGTCGTCGGGTGCCAGCCTGGGTAGCTGCTCGAAGCGACCTGGCTGGAGCAGCAGGGCGCCCAGGAGTGCTTGTTCGGCGCGTTCGGTCAGGCTAGGCATGGCTGGTCATCTCCTCTCCTGGCAGCCGACACGGCACGTCGGCGAGGCCGTTGTCGCGGCGGGAAGCTTGGCCGGGGTCGTTGACGCGGACCCACCCGTTCGACACTGGCGCCCACCATTCGCCGGCGCAGAACAGCACGTCGGGCAGGCCGGGGCCGGGTTCGCGTGCCTGGCCCGCGTCGAGGGCGGCGGCCATGTCCGCGTGGTCGCGCCATCCGCCGTCCCGCCGCCTGGACACCAGCGCCGCGGCCCGTTCCGCCGACGGGATGCCGGCCAGCGGGCTCGCGGCAGTCCAGCGTTTCTGGAGCTTGCGGTCCGACGCGGCAACGGCCGGGGCGGTGCGGTGGCCGGTGCGGCAGCCCGCGGCGTACCGGTGGTCGCGGCGTGGATGACCTGCCGCAGTTCTGAATGCCAGTACCGGGCGGCCTGCCCCGACGGCTGCGGGCCGGCGTAGATTTCCTCGCGCCAGACCTTGAGTGCGTAGAGCTCTTCGATCAGGCCTGGGTGTTCTGCCCAGCAGCGGGGCAGCCGATCGTCGGCGGACAGTTCGTAGCGGTCGTGCAGCCAGGTCACCCAGGCGCGCAGCCCGGCCCAAGCGGCGAGCTGTGCGCCCGGGGTCATGACGTGCCACTCATCGAGCGGGCGCGCCGCCGGCTGTGGCTCCTGATCAGCGCGGCCGGCCGGCGGCGGACGGCCGATGCGGGTCAGTGGTCCGCGCCGCAGCGCGCGCCTGGTCTGCGGTGACGGTTCCGCCGACTCACCGAGAGTGAGCTGCATCGGGTTTTGCGTAGGACGCGTCATGGGTCCCTCCTTAACATCCGCTGGACCGGGCTAGCCGGTTCCGGGACGGCAGGCGGCGGCTCCATAACCGCGGGTTCCTGCCGTGATCTGGCGGTCGCTGCTGTCGGCGGCGGTTCCGGCACTGCACCCGGCAGCGGTTGCGTGCCACGAGCCAGCCCTGGTTCCGGTGCCGTGACGGGGAAGGTCGGGTTCAATCGCAGCGACTGTGGCCAGTCGGTGCCGAACCGGCGGGTGCATACCTGGTCCGCCAGCAGCGCTCGGCCGATGAGTCCGGCGGTACTGGGAGCAGCATCGACGGCCGCGATACGCAGCACTTCGCCAGCTACGAGGTGGCCTTTCCCGCTCCCGTTCAGGTCCCACGCGATGATCAGCGGGTCGACGGGCTCGCCGTCCTGCACGCGGCGGCGTATGTCGCCGTAGATCACGCGGCGGTTCTCGGATGTGAACACCTCGACAGGCAGCCAGCCGGTGATCTCCGGTGCCTGGCCTGGATGCCGCAGCAGGTCGGCGAGCACGAGTTCCTCGAGTGTGCGTGCGCTCATGGCCCGCTCTCGTGCCGGCGCTGCCGAGATACCGGCCGCCGGCGCCTGGCGGGCGGCGCGCGGCGCCTGCCGGGCAGCCGGAGCCGCCTGGTCCTGGCCGATGGCCCGGGCGGCGATCGCGGTGTCGCGTGTTATCGCCATACCCGCTGCTGCTCCCGCGCCGCGCGATGCCCACCGCCGACTCTCGGCAGCCCGTTCGGCCTCGCGGGCGAGGAAGGCGGCGGCTCCCGCGATCCTTCCGGGGTCGGGCGTGTCCGGCACGGCCCTGGCAGCGGCGGCGCGCCGTTGTTCGCTGGCCTCGGCGACCATCTGCGCGTAATGAGGAAGGTGGGCCGGTTCCGGGCAGGTCTCGGGGAGTTCGGCGATGTACTGCCGCAAGTCGCGGACTTGCGGCCAGAACGGGAGTCCGGTCAGCCACATCCGCAGCCTGCCGAACAGGCCGCCGGGTCGCGGGACGGCATCGGTGAGCGCGCCGAATATCGCCTGGTGGCGCGTGTCCGCAAAGTCCGCGGCCCGGATTCTGGTCAGGTCCCCGTTCCGAGCGCCTCCGGCGAGCAGGGCGCCGAGCACGGCCTGCTCGGCGTGGTTGGTGAGGTCGGTCATGGCTGGTCAGCCTCCTGCCGTTTTGTCGTCCAGCCCGGCGATCTGCCGTGCCTGGGTGACGGCGGCGGCGAACTGGTGCTTATGGGGGCCTTCGTAGTGGCGGGTCATCTGGGCTTTGACCGGCGGCGTGGTGGCGTGCACGACCAGCGCCTCGCGGCGGTGCGATGACAGTGTCCGGATCGCGGCGGGGGTCATGGTCTTGCGGTCCTGCAGCGCGGATGACAGGCTGTGCCCGCTCTGGCCGCGCTGCCAGGTGATCAGGGTTTCCCGGTATTCGCCGGCGAGTTCGGAGATCTCCCGCAGCTCGTCTCCGGCTAGGCCGCCGAGGATGAGTTTGACGGTGGCGGCGCCCCACAGCATTTCGGCGGCGTCGTGGCCCCAGCGGCTGCGGGCCTGGGCCATGGCCTGCAGCACCGCGGTCACGAAGATCCCGGTGCCGCCGGCGAACGACATCAGCGTTCGCCGTCATCATCGGCGTCCTGGCCGTTTCGGCCGCCCTGACCCCGGCCGGCGCACGCGTGAACGACCTGACCGTTCCCGCCGTCGCTGGTTCCTATCTCGCCTTCGACGTCTGCATTTCCTGCCTGCTAGCCGACGCGTGGGTGCTCGCGAGAGAAG
This sequence comes from Streptosporangiaceae bacterium, assembly GCA_035651595.1. Taxonomy (GTDB): domain Bacteria; phylum Actinomycetota; class Actinomycetes; order Streptosporangiales; family Streptosporangiaceae; genus JAFARZ01. The sequence continues at coordinate 2,953 of DASRFJ010000050.1, forward strand.
GAGCACGCGGCGCAACGGGACCGCTGAGGCGCGGCCTGCGGATAGCAGCCGCTGGCCTGGCCCTGATGGTGGCTGGCGCGAGCCTGCTGGCCGTCGACATCGTCTTCCACTGGACCCGTACCCGCGATCCCCGCCTGGCTCGGGCCAGCAGCCAACCTGCTGGTGATCCCGGGCATTGTCGTATTCATCATCGGAGTCTGCTACCCAGGCGCCGTCATGCGTGTTCACGCCGCGCGCGTCTGGGCACGCCACCGGCGCGTCTACCGTGAGCTCGCCCCGCTATGGAAACTGCTGCACCAGGCCTTCCCCCAGGACGCGCTGACACGCGTCCCGGCCAGCAGCCGCCTGCGCAGCCGGCTCAGCCCGCGCGGCGTGCACTGGCGCTACTACCGGCGCGTCATCAAGTGCCGCGACGGACTCGTCCGCATCAGCCCTCGCCTCGCCCGGCCCGATCCCAGCTGGGCCAGCCCGCAGCTCGCTCATCGCCTGCTGGCCGCCATCCGGTCTTTGCCGGCTGCCCCGCTCACGCCTCGTCAGGCCGTCCCGATCGCCATCCCGCCGGCATCGAGCCTTGATGCCGACGCCGGTGAACTCGTTCGCCTGTCCCGCGAGCTGGCCGCTGCCAAGCCACAAATCCGCATCCCTTCGCCCCGCCGCGGCACATCAACGGAAAGGATGACCACCACATGACCAAGGCGCTGATCATCGGCGGCGGCATCGCCGGACCCGCCACCGCGATCGCCCTCCGCAAAGCCGGAATCACCGCAGCGGTCTACGAGACATACCCCGCAGACGCCAGCGACGACGCGGCGCCTTCCTCACCATCGCCGCCAACGGCCAAGACGCCCTCCAGGCCATCGACGTCCTCGAGCCCGTCCTCAACAAGTCTTCCCCGGCCCGTCAGCTCCGCATGTTCGACCCGGCCGGAACCAAAATCGCCGACGTTACCCTCGGCCGTGACCACCCCCTGCCTGCAGACAATCACCCGCGCATTGCTGTCCACTATCTTGCGAGCAGAAGCCACGGGACACGGCATCCCGCTGGCGTACGGCAAGCGGCTCACCGGCGTGACAAGCCGCGGCGGCCAGGTCACCGCCTTGTCCGACGACGGCAGCACCCCGACGCCGACCTGCTCATCGGCGCCGACGGCATCCACTCCCTCGTCCGCCCACTCATCGATCCCGCCGCCCCGGCCCCCCGTTACGCCGGCCTGACCATCGCCTGCGGCTACGCCGATTACAACGGGCCGGGCGCCGGTCCGGACGCGTACCACATGATCTACGGCAACCGCGGATTCTTCGGCCACACCACGGCACCCGACGGCCGCACCTGGTGGTTCGCCCGCATCCCCGGACCCGAACTCACCGACGCCGACCTCGCCGCCCCGCCAGCCACTGGCGGAAACCACTCGCCGACACCTTCGCCGACGACAACAGCCCAACCGCCGAGATCATCAGGTCAACCCGCGACCGCATCACCATCACCAGTGCCTACGACATCCCCATACTGCCAATATGGCACAACCACTCCATGATCGTCGTCGGCGACGCAGCCCACGCCGCGTCGCCGTCAACCGCCCAAGGCGCCTCGATGGCCATCGAAGACGCCGTAATCCTCGCCCAGTGCCTACCGCGACCACCGGGCGATCCCCGACGCCAGGACGGGCCGGTTGGAGAAATCCCGGGGCACACCAGGATCGTCTCGTCCGCGACCGCCTCCGGTCCCACGCCCAGCTCGGCGAGCGCCTGCCGCAGCGCCATCACGTACACCGCGGACTGGATCGCGGCCGCCGCCACCTTGTCACTGTCCGCGTGGCCGTCGATCACCGCGAACGACTTGATCTCGATGACGTGGAACTTGCCGTTGAGCTGGAATGCGATCAGGTCCGGCTCCAGGTAGGCATGGCGGCCGCCGACTTCCAGGCGCAGCAGGGGGTGATCGAACATGGTTCCCCTGTCCGTGCCGTCCCCCGCCGCCCGGCCCAGCTTGTTCCTGGTCTCGGCGTGCCGCAGATCCAGGCTGGCGTTGCCGCCCACCTCGCTGAGATCGTCGTAATGCGCTTCGGGAATGGGAAGGTTCAGGTGCTCTCGCAGCAGAGCGAGGAGTTCCGCTCCCCCGCTGGCCTTTACCTGGGCCTCGAAAGCATTGCCGCGAGCGAACGCGAACCCGGACTGCCCGAACGGTGCTGGAAACCCCGCGTAGGCGGCAATGCGCTGCTTGTCGACGGCTGCCGCGTCCATGATCGCGCGGCGGGCGCACCCGGGGTTGCTGGCCAGCGCGGCGATCGTCCGCGCGTTGTGGCTGCGCGGCACCGCGCGTCCGCGGATGCGCGCAAGTCGCGCCTCAGTCGCGGTCACCGTGCTCCCCTCCTCTGGTGCCTGACGTCCAGCCGGGTCCCGAACAGCTGTGCCGCGTCGTCAAGCTGGTCCCGTGCTTGTCGTGCCGCGGCGGTCCGCGCCGCCGTGTCGGCCGCCCGGTGAACCGCGAGCTCCGCGTGAGCTGCTTGTGTCACTGCCTTCGGATCCATCTGGGTCGCGTTACTGGCGGTGCCGGGAATGCTGGCGGCAAAGCGCCACAGCAAGCGGCGAGCCGCCGGAACCGGCGCGGGAAGCCGGTCATTCGCGTTAGCGATCTGGATGGCGGCTGTCAGGAAGTCGACACGCGGAGATAGTGATCCGATCACGCGGCGTTCCATCGGCCACGTCGATACTGCCAGCAGACCGCGGGCCGGCGCCAGGCGATCCGCAGTCAATGCCGCGCAAATGTAATAAGGCCGCGCGAACGGCGCCGTCCGGAACGAACGCTCCTCATCACGCTTGAGGCTGGTCAGCCGCGACGACGGGAACGCGGTCGCGAAGAACGCCTCATGCACGGTGGCGATGAGCCTCGGCGCCGCCGGGACCGTGAGCAGGCTGAGCGCCTCATGCACCTGTTCCCGCAGCGGCAGCAGCGGGCCGGCGCCTTCCGCAGCCGGTACGTCAGGCAGCGACGCTGTGCCGGGCGCGGTCCCGGCGAGTACGTCCTCCCACGCCTGCTCGGCCTGCTTGAGTTCATGACGCAGCGCGCTCGCGCGCTCCCTGTCGCCTGCGAGAACCGCCTGCCGCACCGCGACGCGCAGCCGGTCGATCCGGCGCTCCAGAGCCTCCGCTGTCTCGGTCACGGCACGACCGTAGCACGATCCAGCAAACTCCAGCAAGTTCCAGTAATTTCTAGCTGTCTCGCCTGTACGGCAGCGGTGTCACGACGGAGGACCCGCTTGATGCACCGGTGACTTCGGCGCGGATGATCAGATACGCGCAACGCGCGTTAACTGACATTAATGGCCGTGACGAACCGGCAACTTGCATTCAAAGGCCCGAGGCGGCAGCCTGGACTGTACCGATCCGGCCGAGCGTGGAGGTTACCGAACGCATATGCCCAGGCAGACACGTCCGCCGCAAGGCCTGCTAGCGCAGCGGCTGGACCACTTGTTCCGCACGGTCCATCCCAAGGACCGCGGCCCGTACACACCCGCAGAGGTCGCCGGCGCGATCAACACGGCGGCGGGAGAACGGGTCGTGTCCGGAACCTACCTGTGGCTGCTCCGGACAGGACAGCGGGACAACCCGACCCTGCGCCACCTGACCGCCATCGCACGGTTCTTCGGCGTAGCGCCGGCCTACTTCTTGCCCGACACGGGCGCCACAGAGGAACTCTCTCCCGACGTGGTCGCGGCGCTTACTGACGACAAGGTCCGCGACCTGGCGCTCCGGGCAGCCGGGCTGTCCGACCGGTCGCTGCGGGCAATCGCCGACATCGTCGACAGCGCCCGCGCGGTCGAAGGGCTACCCGCAGCGGCTCCGGCCGACGACACCGGCCAGCGGCGATGAGGGTCTCAGGTGCACTCGGTTGACGATTCCATTAACACTAGTTAAAATAGATCCACTGTAATCCTTGTCAGTTGCACTGATCTGACCGGAACCAGCGCGGATCCGGCAAACCGCTGCAGCTGATCACGATCCCAGGGACCACGCTCCCTCGTCCCGCGGCGAAACGGAGCGATCCTGCCATGTACAAACAGATCAAGTCGGCCGATGGCACCGAAATCGTGCTGCTCGGCAAGGTCTCGGCCGCAGTCACCACCGCACGGCTGGGGCAATGGGCCCAGCACGCGGTTTGCGCCGACACCGACTCGGAGATCTTCTTCCCTGCCCACGATGATCCCGGCACCGAGGCCAAGCAGATCTGCCGCCGCTGCCCGGTCCGGCGCGAATGCCTCGCGTTCGCGATCACCAACGACGAGCGTTTCGGCATCTGGGGCGGCCTGGATCCGGACGAGCGCAGGAACCTGCGCCGCAGCCTGCAACGGCGAAAGGCACCGGCTGCGGCAGCAGACCGACGTGGTGTGGCATGACCCCCGAACAGCGACGACTCCGCGCCAAGATCGCCGCCAACACCCGGTGGTCCCGCCCGATGGCCCGTGCCGACCAGGCCGACGCCGCTCGCGCGGCGATCTTTAACCGCCTCGAACGGCAAGTCGATCCCGACGACATGCTGCCTCCCGAAGAACGCGCGCTACTCGTGCGCGCCGCCGCTCGTCAATTGTCCGCTCTGCTGAATGCCGCACGGTCCCGGAAAAAGGTCGCGCCAAACACACGGAAATGCCCGACTCAACTCTCCCACTTATCCAGACCCGAAGGTCTCTCACAGTAGCTGGCGAGAGCCGTCTATTCATGCAAGTATTCTTATCGGTCACACGGATGGATCGTTCAAACAGGCTTGTGCAATGCCGTCACATTCATGCTGTGAATGGTCTGCATGTTCCGCACGTTCCGAGTAATGAACTCAGTCTCGCGACATGAGTACCTGGCTATGACCAGCAAGGATGCGCAACAATTTGCGCGAGCCGCCATCCAGCGCCTGACCCGTGCATACCATCTGACGCTAGACCGCTTGCATTCGCCGCGCTAGGTCACTTGTCGGCGAGCATCTCAGAAAATGGCAGTTCCGACGCAGCAAAGAATCCATCGTGCTAGCATCTAGGAAAGGACTTTTGGCATGCCATGCAAGCGCTCTACCAACTGAGCTAAAGCCCCTTGGCGCTCCAGGGTACCGGAGCACCAGGAACGCAGACAGCATACCGGTTCCGGAGGGCTGTGTCGCACTCGGGCGTTGCGCGGCGGCCAGCAGTTCCCGCCAAGCATCCCGGTGCTAGGTCACTAGTCTCTAGTCAGCGCAGTGACCTAGCTCCCCCGCCTGAAGGGAGCCGTCATGACCGCCACCGCGACCCGCCGCGCCGCCCGGCGCCA
>DASRFJ010000051.1:0-1774 GCA_035651595.1 Streptosporangiaceae bacterium
CCTGGCACCGGGCCATGCCGAGCCGCCCGCCACCCCGGCCGAGCATCAGGTCGCCGCCATCTTCACCGCCATCCTCGACCGCGACCACATCAGCCGCGACGACAACTTCTTCGCCCTCGGCGGCACCTCCATCCAAGCCGCGCAAGCGGTCTTCCAGCTGCGCGCGCTCTTCCAGCTCCACGCCGGCCAGGACGCCGAACTGGGCCTGGGCGCGTTCTACGCCGCGCCGCGGGTCGCCGACATCGCGCGAGCGGTCGAACAGGCCAGCGCGGCGCACGACGACGGCCAGTCGTCAGACAACCCGGCCGCGGAGATCGCCGAACTGGAACGGGAACTTGCCCGCATGCGGGCCCTGGTCGACAACGCGGACGGGGAAGGGTGAGCGGGCGATGGACCAGACGGCGCTGAGGCAGGAGATCGCCGAGCTGGAGCGGCGGCTGGCGCTGGCGCGCGGGCAGGTGCCGCGGCGGCGGGATCCGTCGCGGGCCGGCTTGTCGTTCATGCAGTCGCAGCTGTGGTTCCTTGAGCAGCTGGCGCCGGGGCGACCGACGTATCACATCACGGTGGCGCGGCGGGTGCGGGGACCGCTGGACGTGCCGGCGCTGCGGGAGGCGCTGAGCGTCGTGGTGACGCGGCACGAGGCGCTGCGGACGACGTTCGGCGTGACGGATGACGGCATCCCGTTCCAGGTGATCAGGGCCGCCGGAGCCGCCGGCGGCGAAGGGCTGGTGGTGGAGCAGGCGGGTGTAGATTTCCGCGCACAGCTGCGGGAGGCGGCGGCGCGGCCGTTCGATTTCGCCAATGAGCCGCTGTTCCGGGTGCGGCTGCTGCGGCTGGCGCCTGAGGACCATGTGCTGTGGCTGACGATGCACCACATGTGCGCCGACGGGTGGTCGGTCGGGTTGCTGCTGCGCGAGCTGGCCGAGGTCTACGCCGGGGTGCTGCGGGGCGCGCTGCCGGAACTGCCGGAGCTGGCGGTCCAGCCAGGGGACCTGGCGGATTGGCAGATCATGCGCCAGCGCGAGGGCGCGCTGGAGGAAGACCTGGCGTACTGGGAACAGCGGCTGCGCGGTGCGGTGCCGGTGGATCTGCCGGCGGATCGCCCGCGGCCGAGCCTGCCCAGCTACCGCGGTGACGGGCTTGCCTACCTGATGCCGCTGGAGGTCCTCGAGGGGGCCAGGGACGTCGCCCGGCGCGGCGGGACGACGTTGTTCGCGGTGGTGGTGGCGGCGCTGAAGGCGGTGCTGGCGCGGTGGACCGGGCTGGACGACATCGTGATCGGCACGGCGGATTCGGGCCGGTTCCGCCCGGAGCTGGAACCGATGGTCGGCTGCCTGATCAACATGATGGCGCTGCGGACGGACCTGTCGGGTGACCCGTCCTTCGCCGAACTGGCGAGCCGGGTCTCGGCCGGACTCGCCGAGGCGATGAACCATCGCGGTGTCCCGCTGGACATGATCGTGGAGCGGCTGAACCTGCCGCGGGATCCCAGCCGGAATCCGCTGTTCCAGATCGCGATCGACATCCAGCAGGCGGCGGCGTTCGAGTGGGAGCTCCCCGGATGCGTCATCGAGCCGGTCGAGGGCGAGTCGACCACCTCCCGGTTCGACATGGCGATCAACACCTACGAGACGCCCGCTGGTTTGGCGTTTCGGGTGGAGTTTGCGGCGGATTTGTTTGACCGGTCGCGGGTGGAGCGGTTGCTGGGTCATCTGGAGCGGGTGCTGCGGGCGGTGGCGGCTGATGCGGGGGTGCGGGTGTCGGGGTTGCCGTT
>DASRFJ010000052.1:0-22248 GCA_035651595.1 Streptosporangiaceae bacterium
GCGCAGCAGGGCATCGCGCATTCGCCGTCCCTGATCTGGATCAGCCGCCGCAGGACCGGGCCGGGCTGGTATCCCTGGGATTGGTAGCGGTGGTCGCAGTCCTGGCCGCCGTCGGGGATCTGGTGCAGCCGGACCCGCCAGCTGCCCGGCCAGCGCGAGGCCCGGGCGGCCGCGCCGGGGCTGCCCCCCGGGGTCCCCGCCCGTGCTGTTTCGAGGTCTTGCACGGTTCCTGCTCATTACTCGAACAGTAACACGAGACGCGGAGCCTCCGCCGTTCCGCCGCGCCGTATTTAATTATTTTTTTCGAAAGCCACATGTCGACTTGTCGATTAGTCGAGCCGTAGAATCGCTGGGGCAACCTCCACTCGAAACGGGAGCCGGGATGAGGGTCGGAATCTCCGGGACGCACGGCACCGGGAAGACGACGCTGACCGGGACTCTGTGCGCGCATCTGCCCGGTCACGTAGCCGCGGACGAGCCGTACTACCTGCTCGAGGAAGAGGGGTACGAGTTCGCCTTCCCACCGTCGCTCCAGGATTACCGTGCGCTGTTGGCGTGCTCGGTGCGGTGCCTGACTTCCCAGCCGATGCTGCCAGAGATCATCTTCGACCGTACGCCGCTGGACTACCTCGCCTACCTGGCCGCGACCGGCGCTGATTTCTCTGGCCAGGCCAGTGCCGCGGCGCTCCGGCTGGCCTTCGGCAGCCTGGATCTACTGGTCATCACGCCGATCACGCCGGAGACAGAACAGGTCCTGCCGACCGCGGAGATGCCCGGGCTCCGCTCGCGGATGAATGACGCGCTGATGGAACTGGTCTACGACGACCCGCTGAACGCCTGGGGACATCTCCCGGTGCTGGAACTGAGCGGGCCGCTCGACCGCCGGCTGGACGCGGTCCTCGCTGCACTGGACGAGGGCCGGCGCTCAGCCCGCGGGGACCGGTAAGTCTTCCGGACTCCGTCGTGGTACGAGTTCCGCGGCGCGAGGCTCAGGGCCGGCGACGGCCGCCGCGTAGCGGCGCCCGCGGATCGCGAGGCAGCTGAGCGCGGTCAGCGCCACCATCGCGATTGGCAGCACCATGGTCCAGCGCATCGCCAGCACGTAGCCATGCGCGAAGGTTCCCATGGCGAGGCGCTCCAGCTCCGCTGCCACGGCAGCCGGTGTCCCGCGCGGCGCGGCAACGCCGGCGCGAGCGCCCGGCTGGAGCCCGGCGGCCGCCGCCGCGCGGAACGCCGAGATGAACGGCCCCCGGTCCCCCGCTGGCAAGGCCGCCGAACGGACGGTGGCCTCGTGCACCAGCGAGGATGCCAGCCGGTTCTGCAGCAGGGCGCCCACGGTGGCGATGCCGATCACGGAGCCGACCTGGCGCGTGGTGTTCAGCACTCCCGAGGCCGCGCCCGCCAGCCGCGGATCCACGTCCCGCATGGCCACGGTGGTCAGCGGCGGGAAGACCGAGCCCATACCGACGCCGGCCACGATCATCGGGGCCAGGAAGTCATACCACGCCGAAGCGGGGGTCGCGATGAGTACCGCGCAGCCCATCCCCGCCGCGTACAGCGTGAGCCCGGTCATCAGGATGTATTTGCCGCCGATCCGGTCGGTCAGCCGGCCGGCCACCGGCGCGACGAACATCGTCATCAGCGAGCACGGCGCCATCGTCAGCCCGGCCTTCAGCGCGGAGAAGCCGAGCGCGCTCTGCAGGTAGATGGTGAACGGCAGGAAGATCCCGAGCATGCCGACCGACAGCGTGCCGGACACGCAGCTCATCAGCGTGTAGTCGCGGCTTCGGAACAGGCTGAACGGCACAAGCGGCTCGCGAGCCTGCCGTATCCGCTGGTAGAGCAGGAACGCGGCAAGCAATATCACGCCGCCGGCGAGGATCGCGGGGATGCCGATGAATCCGCTGATCCTCCCCCAGTCGTATCGCTGGCCTTCGACCAGCCCATAGCAGATAGCCAGCAGGGCGGCGCTGGCGATCAGCACGCCTGGCACGTCCAGCCGGTGCCGCCGGCCGGACCGGAGGTTCGGGACGATGACGAAGCTGAGCACGAGGACGATCGCGCCGATCGGCAGGTTCACGAAAAAGATCCACCGCCAGTCCAGCGCGGTGACCAGCAATCCGCCCAGCGTGGGCCCGGCGACGGTCGCCACGCCGGCCACCGCTCCCCAGACGCCGAACGCCGCTCCTCGCCGGTCCGCAGGGAAGATCATCGTGATGAGCGCGAGCGTCTGCGGCATCAGCATCGCGGCCCCGAGCCCCTGCACCGCCCGGAACGCGATGAGCCAGCCCGGCCCGGGCGCGAAGCCGCAGGCTGCGGACGCCAGCGTGAACACCGCGGTCCCCGCCGCGAACAGCCGACGCTGCCCCAACAAGTCACCCAGGCGGCCCGCCGTGATCACCAGCACCGCCAGCACCAGCGAGTAAGCGTTCAGCACCCAGAGGGCATCGTCGAGGGAGGCGTTCAGCCGCCGCATCATGTCCGGGATCGCGATGTTCACGATCGTCACGTCGAGCAAGGTCATGAAGAAGCCAAGCGACACGACGACCAGCACGGCCCACGGATTCCCGCGCCACTTCATCGCGACTCACTTGCCGGCCGCTGCCTGGAGGGTCCACAGCCGCCCGTCGGGGTCCCGGATCGTCATCTCCCTGGTCCCGAAGTGGGTATCGGCGAACGGGGCGACCACGTCGACGACCGGATCGGGCTGGAAGCCGTCGGGGTCGGGCACCTTCAGCACGAGCTGCATGCCCGGCTCCTTGTCGTCGGGGACTTCGGCGATGAAAAGCCAGGGACCGTCGCCGTTGCGAAGCATGCCCGAGTTGTGATCGGTCGAGAACTCCAGCTCGAAGCCCAGTGCCTGGAAGAACTTCGCCGACTTGCCCCAGTTGTGCGTCTCGAGGTAAACCGCCTCGAAGCCTTCGGTTGTCATACCGTGTCTCCTTTCTGCTCATCGAGTCGCTGTACATCGTCCAGGTAGGCGCGCAACGCGTCGGCGACCAGCGCCGACAGTGGCATCTCCCGCTCGATGGCGTGGTGCTTGACCCGCTTGATCAGCTCCAGCGGCAGGTGCACGTTGAACTGCCTTACCACTTCATCACCCACGTGACCTATGCTAGCAAACTAATGTTTATAGATGCTAGCAATCTACATAGCTAAATTCCGGAACCGATCCGGGGGTGCTGGCTAGGAGTCGTTGGTGAAGGCGACGATCCGGTCGAGGGCAGGACGGTAACCGGACGTGGTGTCGACCTCGATCGACGGAACGTCCAGCGCGACCCTGTCGAACTCGTGATGCCGCCGGAACCAGCCGGCCGCGTCTTCGGGGACGGGCTCAGCGTGCGCGAGACGGGCGCTGTTCCTCGCACGCCGCCGCAGAATCCGCTCGAACGCGAGGTCGGGGGCCACGACGCAGTGCACGATGCGGACCCGGGCAAGCGAAAGAAGCGGTGTCAGACGCGGACGCCAGACCTTGTCCTGAAACGCGGCCTCCGCCACGGTTGTCACCCCGGCGTTCAGCAGCAGTTCGAGCGCGCCGAAGAACACCGGCAGCGTCCGGATCGTCAGGTCATCGGCCGGCCCGGGCACGAACGGCCCGGGTGCGGCATGCACCATGCCTTCCTTGATCTCGTCACGGCAGATCGCCGGGCATCCCACCAGGCGTGCGATCTCGTGCGCGAGCGTCGTCTTACCTGAGCCCGGCGGTCCGCTGACGACGATCAGGGTGGGGCTCAGAACGAATGGCCCTTCGCGACCCAGTACCGCACGTAAACCCCGTAGATGGCGAGGGCGCCCAGGATAGCCATGAAGACGCGGACCGCCAGCCTGATGCTGTGGGTCCGGTCGGGCACCGGCAGGTCATTTTGCATGATCCAGGCGGCTCGTTCCCTGATCAGCGGCGGCCATGGCCAGTGCGGCAGGTAGCGGTGCGGGTTCTCCTCGCCCGCGGCGATCGCGTCCCTGGTCCGGTCCACCGAACGGCCGATGAAGTACATCTGGACGGTGTTCCCGGCCGGGGCGTAGACCCGGTGCACCACCAGCCCGGCCGCGATACCTATCACGGTCGGCTGCCAGGCAAAGCCCGACAGATAGGTGCCGAGCCACGCCAGCGAGTTCGGCATGTGGATCGGGTTGTGCAGCATGCGGTGCGCGAACAGGGCGTGCCAGACGTATGGCAGGCCGTGGTTGATCAGCCAGACGCCGGCGATCACGATCGGGAACGCCACGACCACGATCAGCACCGGCGAGATCGCCACGTACCAGGCGGGCGCGCGCCGGTCCCGCTTGCGCCAGTTGGCCAGCAGGGACCTGACGAACAGCGTCGCCAGCAGCGCCTCGTAGACGTTCCGGATGTCGTGCCGGTCGGTCACCCAGCCGCGGAAGCTGAACAGCTGATCCCAGTCGGGCTTCAGGTACAGGTACGTGTGACTGCCGACGTGCCATCGCAACTCGATGATCAGGTAGTACAGCGCCGAGATGATCAGCGTGCCGACGTTGGCGGCCAGGAACAGCCAGATGAGCTGCTGGAGCCAGCGGAACATGATCGGCTTGCCGCTCATGACCGGGATACGTCTGGGCGGCTGCGCTGTGGGGGCGGTGGCAGCCATGGCTCCCCCTCGGCTAGCTCAGCATCCAGCGTCAGGGCACATATTACATAAATTCGGACAACTCCCCGGTCGCGGCGGGGCGCGGCGAGGCGCGCCACGCGGCAGAGCCCGGCGCGGGCCGGCGCGGCGCGGCCCTACCGCACCGCGACGAAGACGAATTCGCGGCCGGGCCGGTCGGGGGCGTCGAGGATCTCGGAGACCGTGAAACCCGCGGTCTCCAGCGAGGCGGTCACCTCGCCCTGACCGCGGAACCGCAGGGTGGATTCGGAGTGCAGCACCGCACCGTCCGATTCGAACACGATCGTGCCGCGGAAGCTGACCAGGTCGCCGCGGACGTCGGTCAGCTCGTTCCAGGTCTCGATCCAGCCGACGCCGGGGATTTCCACCCGCCCGTGCGTGTGCTCAGGCGTCCACTTCCGCCACGCTTCGCGCCGTGGGTCGCGGGTCTCGAACACCAGGTGGCCGCCGGGCTTGAGCAACCGATACGCCGCACTGAGCGTGGCCGCCCACTCCTCGTCCGTGACGAAGACCTGGGCGACGTTCGCGGTCATTGTCGCCATGTCGACTTCCATCGCAGGCACCGTGGTCGCGTCGCCGTGTATCCAGCGGACCTTCTCCGCGCCTGGCTTGCGGCGGGCCACGTTCAGCGAGGCGTTCGCCGGGTCCACGCCGGTCACCTCGACGCCGCGTTCGGCCAGCAGGATGGCGAACGTACCGGTGCCACAGCCGATGTCGAGCACGGATCTGGCGCCGAACCGCTCGGCCAGCCCGAGGTAGAGGTCGAGATCTGACCGATCCGGGTCGAGCGGGTCGTACACATCAGCCAGCCGCTGGTTTTCGAACATCGCGTCCGCCACGAGCGCCTACCCTACGGCGCGCCCTCGCAGACCGCGACCGATTATCCGGGCGAGTGCGCCGCTTGGGGTGCGTGGCTCCCGAAGCTCCCTAGAGGGGGGCTCGGGGGCCACGCACCCCCTGGCGGGAGCGGTGCGCGGACGACGCGCGGCCGCGTGCTACTGTGGCAGCCGCCAGGCCGGTCCGGTCTGGCAGCGCGTCAGGCAGCGAAGCCGGTGAAGCCCGTCTCCGACAGGCGGCGGACCATTCCGGCGCTGTCCCGCAACTGTGACGGCCCGCGCAGGGCCCCAGCCAGGTCGCCTTCTGCCGCGCTGGACGCTATCGACCCTCGTGGGAAGGGTGATCCGTCCCGGCACGCGCGGCGGCACGACAGCACGACGACCGGCGCGCTCCGGCGGTCTCGCCTTCCTTCCCGCCTTTCGGGAGGAAGTGACTCAAGCATGAACGTCCGCCTAGCCACCGGCGTACCAGCACTAGCCCTAGCCGCGGCAGCTGCCGCGTTCCTCACGGCGTGCAGTTCAGCGGGCTCAACGCACCCAGCCCAGTCGGCCGTCTCATCCACCTCACCAGCGGCGGCGGTGGCACAACCCGCGTACCCTGTCACGCTGACCGCCGGGAACGGCCAGGTCACGATCAAAGCCAGACCGCAAAGGATCGTCTCCCTGTCCGCCACGGCGACCGAAGACCTGTACGCGGTCGGCGCTGGCGCCCAGGTCATCGCCGTGGACTCCGACTCCGACTATCCGAGCACAGCGCCGAAGACCGGCCTGAACAGCCAGTCCCCCAACGTGGAAGCGATCGCCAAGTACAACCCGGACCTGGTGGTCGCCGCGCAGAACACCGGCGGCCTGGTGGCCGGCCTCGCCAAGCTCAACATCCCGGTGCTGATCGAGCCCGCCGCCGCCAAACTCACCGACGCCTACGCCCAGATAGCCCAGCTCGGCCAAGCCACCGGCCACCAAGCGCAGGCGAACCAGACCGTCCAGACCATGCGGACCCAGATCCAAGACGACATCACGCAGGCTGGCTCGGAGCACAAGAACCTGACGTATTACTGGGAGCTGACCGCCAAGCCGTACTACTCGGTGACGTCCCAGACGTTCATCGGCCAGATCGTCGGCCTGTTCGGCCTGACGAACATCGCCGACGCCGCGGCCAAGGCATCCGATGGCGGCTATCCCCAGCTCTCGGACGAGTACATCGTCGGTGCCCGCCCGCAGATCATCTTTCTGGCGGACAACCAGGCCGCGGACGGCGGGCAGAGCCCGTCGGTCGTCGCGAAGCGCCCCGGCTGGGCAGCCATCACGGCGGTCAAGAACAACGAGATTGTCGGGCTGAACGACGACGTCGCTTCGCGCTGGGGTCCCCGGCTACCGCAGCTGATCGCCCAGATCGCCCAGGCAGTAGAAAGCACGAACCGCTGAGCAAGACAGTCGCTTACCTCGTCGCGGCGGCCTTCCTGGTCGCCGCGATGCTGGTCAGCGCCTTGCTCGGCGCCGCGGACCTGAACCCGCTGGCGACGGTGACCGCGCTCGCTGACCGCATCCCGTTCGTGCACCTGCCGTCCCGCCTCAGCTCGCTGGACCGGGCCGTGCTGTTCCAGATCAGGCTGCCGCGCATCGTGCTGGGCGCGATGGTAGGTGGCCTGCTCTCGGTGGCCGGGGCCGGATACCAGGGGGTGTTCCGTAACCCGCTGGTCGACTCCGGGATGCTCGGTGCCTCGGCGGGCGCTGGTCTCGGCGCGACGATCGCGATCGCGTACCTGGGCAGCCTGGGCACCGCCGCCGTGCCGGTGGCCGCGTTCGCCGGTTCGCTGGCCGGGGTGGCGGTCGCCTACCTGTCCGGCGCCCTCGGCAGGCCCGGCAGGCCCGGCAGGCCCGGCAGGTCAAGCGGGCCCGGCGGATCCGGATCGGGCACCGCCACCCTGCTGCTGGCCGGCGTCGCGGTGAGCATGTTCCTCACCGCTATGCAGACCTACGTCCAGCAGCGCGCCACGGCTGACCTCCAGCAGGTGTACTCGTGGCTGCTCGGCTCGCTGTCCGGCGCGACCTGGCAGGACGCGCTGGAGATCCTGCCGTACTCGGCGGTCAGCGTGGCGATAGTGCTGCTGCACGGGCGCCAGCTTGACGTGCTGTCAGTCGGCGACGAAGAGGCACGCACCCTGGGCATCCATCCGGGAAGAACACGGCTGATCGTGGTCGCCGCGTGCGCGCTGGCCGCGGCGAGCGCGGTCGCGGTCAGCGGACTGATCGGCTTCGTCGGCATCGTGGTGCCGCACATCGTGCGCCGGCTCGCGGGCACGACCTCGTACCGCGTGGTACTCCCCCTGTCGCTGCTGGCCGGGGCCGGCTTCCTGGTGCTTGCCGACACGCTGGCCCGCACCGTCCTGTCCCCCGCCGAACTGCCGATCGGCGTGGTCACCGCGCTGGTCGGCTCGCCGGTGTTCGTCTGGGTCCTGCGCAGCACCCGAGCGATACGGACATGAGCGCGGTCACGATCAAGGACCTCGCGGTCCGGCTGGACGGCACCGAGATCCTGCACAACGTCGACTGCCAGGTGGCCGACGGCGGCTGGCTCGCCCTGATCGGGCCGAACGGCGCGGGCAAAACCACCCTGCTGCGCGCCGTCGCCGGACTGCTGCCCTATCGCGGCAAGGTGCTGCTCGGCGACACCGAGCTCCGGGCGGTGAACGCCCGCGCCAGGCTGATCGCCTACGTGCCGCAGGAGCCGGTGCTGCCGCCGGACATGACCGTGCACGAGTACGTGCTGCTCGGCCGCACTCCGTACGTCAGCTACCTGGGCGGACCCGGCCGCACCGACCGCGCGGCCGCCGCCCTCGCGATACAGCGCCTCAGCATCGACGAGTTCGCCGACCGCCGCCTCGCCAGCCTGTCCGGCGGCGAGCGCAAGCGCGCCGTGCTGGCTCGTGCCCTCGCCCAGGAACCGGACGTGCTGCTGCTCGACGAGCCCACCGCGTCGCTGGATATCGGCCACCAGCAGCAGGTCCTCGACCTGGTCGACGAGCTACGGCAGACGAGCGGCCTGACCGTGCTGTCCACCCTGCACGACCTGACCACGGCCGGCCAGTACGCCAGTCACCTGGTGCTGCTGCACGAGGGCCGGATCGAAGCGAGCGGCAGCGCGCGGGCAGTGCTGACCGAGGAGCGGATCGCCCGGGTCTACGCCGCGCACGTCGAGGTCCGCACCGACGCCGCGGGCACCATCGTCACCCCGGTACGCAAAAACCAATAACCCATATGCCACACCTCGCGGATTCTCACCCGGTAGCCTCCCCGCTAACGAGGAGAGGAGAGGACGTGCTCACGTCGCGCGACTGGCGGGCGCTTGCGAGCAGGACCGGATACGTGGCGAGCTGCGCGCTGGCCGCCATCGTCCTCGCGGTGGCCGGCTACGCCAACTACGTGGAGAAGCAGGTCAGCGGCCTGGCCAGCTCCAACGTGGACACCGGCGGACCGCAGACCGGGGCGATGAACATCTTGCTGATGGGCCTGGAGAGCCGGACCGACTACAACGGCAACGTCCTGCCAGCCGGACTGCTCGCCGCGATGCACGCCGGCAGCGTGCAGGGCGTCCTGCACGGCGGCGTCGGCGGTCAGGACACGAACACGCTGATCCTCATCCACATCTTCGCGGGCGGGCAGAAGGCGGTCGGCTTCTCGATCCCCCGCGATGACCTGGTCAGCTACCCGCACGCGACCTATCAGGGGATCACCCAGGGGAAGATAGACCAGGCCTACGACTTCGCCTATAACCTGTCCCTGGGCCAGACCTTCGGCTCACATCTGACCCAGGATCAGCGCTACACGCAGGCCAACGAGGCCGGGCAGGCGTTCGAGATCGCCACCGTGCAGGCGGTCACCGGCGTGCACATCGACCACTTCCTCGAGATGAACCTGGCCGGTTTCTACAATCTGGCCCAGGCGTTCGGCGGCATCGAGGTGTGCGTCAAGCCGGCGCCCGCCGGGGCCGGTTTCCCGGCCGGCGCGAACCTCACGGATCACGACGTGCTCACCGGCACGGACAATTCGGGATTCAACGCATACCGCGACGGCTACAACCGCAGGAAGGGCGGCGCGCAGTACCTGCATCTGAAGGCAGGGCAGTCGCTGGCATTCGTCCGGTCGCGTGACACCCTTCCCGGTATCGACCTGGGCCGTACCACCCGGCAGCAGGCGGTCATCGACTACGTCATCTGGAAGCTCGGGCACCAGGGCGTGCTCACCAGCTTCAGCCAGCTCACGAACCTGCTGGGCGTCGCGAAGAAGTACGTCGTCGCGCCCAGCGGCTGGGACCTGACCGAGTTCGCCAGCGAGATGCACGCGCTGACCGGCAAGAACCTGACGCTCAGCACACTTCCCGTCGTCGGCACGCCGTTGATCGAGCTGAACGGGTCGAAGCAGGACGTGAACACGATCGACGTGGACCACATCAGGGAGCTTGTGCAGACCGCGTTCTCCCGGCCGGCCGGCAGCAGGCCGAAGACGACGAAGAAGCCGGCGAAAACCACGCCGATCCCGCCGCCGTCCACCGTCACCGTCGACGTGTACAACGGCGGCACCACCAACCAGCTGGCGGCCCGCGTTTCGCAGGCGCTCGTCGCGGCAGGCTACACCGCGGGCACGGTCGGCACGCCAGCGGCGCAGCAGCAGACCGTGCAGGACGCCACCCAGGTGTTCTACGGCACCGGTGCGTCCGCCAACGCGGCGAAGATCGCGGGCTACTTCGGCGCGACCGCCGCCGCGGCCAGCTCGCTGGCGGCCGGGCACGTGGAGGTGCTGCTCGGCTCGACCTCTACCGAGGTACCCGCCGCCCTCGGTTCCGGCACATCGGCCACCCCCTCGGCGACGGCGACCGCGGCGGCCACCAGCAGCGGCCAGTCCGCCAGCAGCCAGTCCGGTAGCCCCGTCACGGTCAAGGCGAACGCCCCGTACGGCATCCCCTGCGTGTACTGATGCTCACAGCCCGTCGGCGTAACCCCGCGCGCCGGCCAGCACCGCGGCGTAAACCGCTCGTGCCAGGCGCGAGCCCCACACCGACCGGGGTCCGGCGAACTCCTCAGCGCGGCCAGCGGCAACGGGCACCGCGACGCACACCGCGTCCGTCGCGGTACCCGTGCCGGGAAAGCCGGCGTCGAGTACCGCCTGCGTCTTCGCCTCGGTCGCGGTGATCACGGCGTTCACCAGCGCCGCGTCGCCGAGCGGAACCGGAACCGAGACGACGATGTTGATCGTTCCCGGGCCGGGCGCCAGGTCCGGGTCGGCGGCACCGGCCGGTGCCGCCGCCCAGGTCGGCACCCGCAGCCCTGCGGTCGCGGCCGCGACGACACCCTCGTCCGACCGCGTGACCAGGTCGGTCACGGCGGCGGCGGTCAGCATCCCGACCCCGGGTCCGGTCAGGCCGAGCCCGCCGGCCAGCTCCCGCAGGTGCCCGGCCGGATCCATCCGCGCATACCCCGCCGGCACCTGCGCGTTGAGTACCCACTCCCGCGGTCCGATGCCGCCGCCGAGCGCGCCGCTGGAGATCATCCGGTAGCCGGGGCCCGGCCGCCAGAACGCCACCGGCAGCCGCTCCCCCGCCTCTTCGTGCCACGACATCGCGAGCTTCATCGCACCCCCGGTCCGACCCTCGCCGCCAAAACTCATTAGATGATCAGTTATTCAGAACGACTGATGTGCCACACTTTGAGGCGTGCATCTCTTGCCAGCAGAGCGATCCGGACACCGAGTCATCGACGGGGAACGAGTATGCCAGGCCATCGAGGCCCTCGGCAGCCCGGCGGACATCCAGGCCCGGGCCCGGCGATTCGCCCTGCTCGGCGATCCGACCCGGCTGATGCTGCTGACCTGTATCGCGGCCGCCGGGCCGATCAGCGTGTCCGACCTCGCGGCGGCCACCGGGATCCACGACACCACCGTGTCGCAGACGCTGCGCTACCTGCGCGCCGCCCAGGTGGTCAACGCCGAGCGTGACGGGCGGGTCGTCCGCTACCGGCTGGCGGAGAGCCCGGTTGCCGCGCTACTGGCCTCAGCATAGATCTGCCCAGATCACCTTGCCGTCTCGCACAGGTTCTACGGCCCAGCTGGTCGCCAGCTGGGACACCACGTCGAGACCGTGCCCGTCACGAACCACCAGCTGAGTGCCGTCGTTCAGCGGCGTCGTGTCCCGTACCGCGATCCGCACCCTGTCCGGCAGGTACGACACGGTCACGGTAAACGGCGAATGGGCGTGCAGCACGGCGTTGGCGGCCAGCTCGCCGATGACGATCGTCGCGTCGGCACTAGTGGTCTCGGCTACCCGGCCATCCAGCGCGCCGCCCACGAACTGCCGGGCCGCTCGCGCCGACCGCAGGTCTTCGGCGAAGTCGCGCTCGACGGACGTAGCGGTTGTGCCAGGCGGGCTGCCGATGACGCTCGTGTGCAGGCGGCATACCCGCCGAACCGACGTCCGCTGCTTGTCGCCGGCGGTGAGCAGCCGGGCCGGATATCCGCACAGCAGCGAGAACGGGAGCCATTCGGCCAGGTCGTTCCAGAGCTCTTCCAGCTCGATGGCCAGTGCGACCTGCCCGGCATCCCACAGCACGGCCACCATCTCGGCATAGACGCTAACTGGCTGGCCGGTGCTGGCCGCCCGCCCGATCAGGTTCTCGGCGGACGCCCGGAACCGCCGAGCGTCGATCGTGCCGCCGTCCAGGAAGCCCCGCAGCGTCTCGTCCGCGTCCACGGTCACCACCTGGTCTGCCTGGCCGGCTTCCGCCAGCATCGGGCCGATCATCCGCCGGTGTGCCGCGGTAGCCACCACAACCCCCGCACCGCCGGCCGCGAGGCTTTCGGCGAGGAAGCTCCCAGCGCAGACCGCCAGCTCCTGGTCATCTCGGTAGAACTGCACAGCGTGGCCCGGCATCTCGCACTCACCTTCTTTCCGCCGCGGAGTATGTCTTACCGGCACAGCGCGAACCAAACTCATCACAGGTCGCTGATGAGCGCGGTTACCAGCTCTCTGGGCAGCCCGTGGCCCTGCGAGCCTGGTGCCTACGGGGCTCCCTGGAAGTCCATGGTTGGCTGAGCCGCCACCAGGCACCGAGAGGGCGCGCCGAACGACAGGAGTGACTTGTTCAGCGGCACCGTGACAGTCCACGAGCCGTTCCCGCCAATGAACGGAGCGTTCCGGGTGAAGGGTTCGCCGGCCAGCTGGATCCCCGCGGGATTGCCCGCCGCTGCCCGGGAAAATACGTACAGGTCAACCACGTCTCCGTAGCGCCCGTACACCGCTGGCGCGAAACCGCCCCGATAGGTGCCCCTCGCGACGGCCTTCGTCGCGGTAACCGTGCAGGACCGGGGCACCAGGATCGACGATGACGGGCCGTGGTTGCCGGCGGCGCGCATAGCGGCGTCGGACTGCACAGTGACGGGCACGGAACGGCCCAGCACCGTGGCCGTGGCCGTGGCCGTTTTAACCTCTGTGGAGGTGGCCGTCCCGGCGGCCGACGAGCATCCCAGCGTCAGCAAGCACAACGTCGATACCAGCACCGAACCCGAACTGATCGTCTTCACGCGTCGTTTCATCTCTCGGCTCCAATCCGCTATGCGCAATCAACGAGCGGGGCTCGACAGAACCCCGCATCCTTGATGACGCGTCCAGCCCCCATGCCGGTTGCACGCGTGGCGGGATCCGGCGGCTGGTGAGCAACGGCAGGCTGCTGAGCCCGATGCCGGCCACGATCGCCACGCCGCCCGCGACCTGCGCGAGGCCAACCGGATCGCCGAATGCCACGGCGCCCGCGATGGCGCCGACCAGCGGCTCGAGGTTGAGGAACGCCCCGGCGACCTCGGCGGAGACCCGGCTCTGTCCGAACGCGAACAGGGTGAATGGCAGCAACGTGCCGCCCGCGGCCAGCGCGAGGACCGCCAGCACGGGACCGACGTGACCCGGTCCGGCGGGCCCGCCCCCGGTGAGGACCGCGATCGGTAGCGAGCCCAGTGCGGCGCCGAGGAATTGCACGGCGGTGACCGCGATAGGGTCGCGGCCGATGAGCAGCCGCCCTTGGGCGACGGTGACCGTGGCCGACAAGACGAGCGACGCCAGCACGAGGCCGTCCCCGGCCAGCGTCGCGCCGCCGCCCCCGCCGCCCGCCGTGACCACGGCGACCCCGCCGAGCGACAGCGCGAAGCCGAACCAGGCCACCCGCCTGGCGACGGCGCGGTGCCACACCGCGGCGATGATCGCGACCAGCACCGGCACCGCCCCGATCAGCAGGGCCGCGTGGGTAACGCTCGTCCGGCCGATGCCGGCGTTCTGGAGCAGGACCGAACCGCCGTAGCCGAGCGCGCCGGCGGCAAGCACCGCAGGCGTGAACGCGCGGCGCAACCCGCGCCGGCGAGCCGCGGCCAGCAGGATCGCGGCGGCCAGGCCGAAGCGGACCGTGGTGAGCCAGCCAGGCGACAGCCACTGCAGCCCCAGCTTGGACAACGGCACGGTCGTGCCCCATAGCAAGCCGGCCGCGATGAGGGCCGCCACGGCGGGACGGCGGTTGGTGTTCATACGCCCATGCTGGCGCTTCGGCATACAGTGTTCGTCGCCAGGCGTCAATAACGAGATAATATTTCGTTCTATGGCGCTTGAACTTGACGATGTTGACGTCCAGCTGCTTACCGCGCTCCAGGAGGATGCGGACCGTACCAACGTCGAGCTCGCACGCCTCGCGGGGCTGTCACCGGCCGCCACCTTGCACCGGGTCCGGCGGCTCAAGGAGTCGGGCGTCATCCGGATCATCAGCGCACAGCTCGACCCGGCCGCCGCCGGGTTTCCGCTGCAGGTGTACATCACGGCCACGCTGGCCCGCCACGATCCGCGCTCCAGCCAGGTGTTCGACGACCAGATCCGCGCCCTGCCGCAGATCATCGCGGCGGACAACGTAGCCGGGGAGACCGACTATCTCCTCACCGTCGTCGCCCGCGACGTCGCCGAACTGCAGACCGTGCTGGCCAGCCTGGCCAGCCGCGGCGGCCAGCGGCTGGTCACCTACCTGCGGCTCGCCGAGGTCAAGCCCCCATCCCGGCTGCCGCTCGCCCCGACGGCCCCAGCCCGCCGCCGCCCCGAACCCGGACCTCCCCCGCGCGCATGAGGGTCGCTTGCCGTGCTGGCTGCCCGCAATGCCCGGTTTGTTCCAGCGTGGCCTTGCCGTTCAGCGGTCTGCCTAGGCCCCGGGAGGCGCTCGAAAATCATTGCGGACAGTTACCCCCCCGGATCGGGGGGGTAACTGTCCGCAATAATCTGGCCCGCTCACTCTCGCGCCCCGAATATGCCGATATGTCCGGGTTCGAGCGGCGGCCCAGGGGTCGGGCGTCGTGTCTGGCCGGACGGGCGGGCTGACGGGCGGGCTGACGGGCGGACGGGCGGACGGGCACGCGCGGGGCTTGCTCAGGTGGCGACTCCGACTTCGGTGCGCAGGAGGTTCAGCTTCTCGAAGACGGGCGCGTCGGAGAACGTGAACAGGTCAAGCTGCCGGGTAGCCCGCAGCGCGAACGCCGTCCAGGCCGGCACGGCGATGATGTCACCAGGAACCACCGTACGTTCTGAATCCCCTAGTCGTACTACGCCGGCACCCTGGAAAACCTGCCAGACCGAGGAGGCCGAAGTCCGCGTCACAGCGGTACGCGCACCAGCCCGCAGCCGGTGGAACTCGGTGCGCATGGTGGTGAGCGCGTCCGCCCCGCTGGTCGGGTTGATGTACCGGATCGCAGCGTGCCCCGGCTCGACCACGCCGGCCAGACCCTCGGCCTCCAGCTCGAGCTGGGCGGTCAGCGCCGCGTCGGTCTGCGCCCACCGGTAGGCCATCAGCGGCGAGGCCGGGCAGGCGCCGGCCAGGGCCACCGGCATGAGGCCGGGTGAGCCCCACAGCCGTTCCGAATAGCTCCGCGCCGGCGTCGCCTGCGTCCGCACCTGATCCGGGCCGGCCACCAGCGGGATGTCGAGCCCGTCCAGCCAGGCCATCGCGGTGTCCGAGCCGTTATGGTGTCCGCGGAACTCCCAGCCGGGGGTCAGCAGCAGATCACCGCGGCGCAGCGTCACCGGATCCTCGTCGGCCACCGGCCACACGCCTTCACCGTGCACGATGAACCGGAACGCGGACTGGCCCTGCCGGTGCTCCGGGGCGTCCTCACCGGGGGCCAGGTACTGGATCGCCGCCCACAGCGTCGGCGTCGTGTACGGGTCGCCGCGCAGCCCGGGGTTGCCGAGGCTGATGGCGCGACGCTCGCCCTCCCGTCCAACGGGAACGAGTTCCTCGCTGCGCGCCGCCAGCGGCAGCAGGTCCGCCCAGCGCCATACGTGGGGCACCGCTTTCGGCTCGGGATGGTGCGGCACCAGTGCGCCGCGGGTCAGCCACAGCGGGGTCATCCCGGCCGAGGTGTCAGTCATGAGGTTTCTCCCCGAGGGGTAGCGTGGCGGATACGGTCCCGTTCGGGAGGTAGGCATGGCCACTGTGAGTGTCCGGTATATCGTCAACGATGTCGATACCGCGATCGCGTTCTATGTCCGGCACCTGGGCTTTACCGAGATCATGCATCCCGCCCCGGCCTTCGCGATGCTGTCGCGTGGCGACCTTCGGCTGGTGCTCAGCGCGCCTGGCGGCGGGCCCGGTGGCGGTCAGGCGATGCCGGACGGCACGTTGCCGGCGCCGGGCGGCTGGAACCGCTTCTCGATCGAGGTCACCGACCTCGAGGGCACGGTCGAGAAGCTGCGCGCGGACGGCGTCAGGTTCCGCAACGACATCGTCACCGGGACCGGCGGCAAGCAGATCATCGCGGAAGACCCGTCCGGCAATCCCGTGGAGCTGTTCGAGCCGGTGCTCCCCGAGGCCAGGCTTCGCTAGCAGCTCGTATCGGCAGTGGTCGACGGGGTCTGGCCGAAGACGAGCGTGCCGTTGAGGTAGACCGGCAGGAACGGGTCCGGCGTCGCGGCATACGTGCCGGCCGCGAGACCGGTCATGAACGGCGAGGCCGCGGAGTTCCAGTAGAACTTGTAGTTCGGCCCGAGTGCGTCCACGAAGGCGAACTCGAAGGCTCGCGAGGGTGGCAGGCCGATGCCATCACTCCCCCAGTTCAGCGTCACGTAGTACACGCAGCTCGTCGAGCCGCCCCATTGGGTGGGCGCGCTGATCGAGGTCGCGTGCCCGTCGATCTGCGACGCCGCGTCGTAGTACACGGGCGTGCTGACGGAGCTGATCGTCTGCCCGGCCGCGTGCAACGCGCTGATGTCGAAGTACACCCGCATCGACATGCCGGTCTGGAGGTGCGGCGGCTCGTCCGCGTAGTTGTTGACGTTGACGGTGATCTGCGTCGACTGATTGCTGTCCTGGTTGAGGGTGGCGGTGGCGTAGTACGGGGTCGTGCACGTTTTCGTGTATTCCGCGCAGTTTCCCTGGCTGAGCGCGGGCGGGGTGAACGAGGTCATCGTCTGGGACTGGCCGTAGTACTGGTACAGCCCGGCCAGCGCACCGACGAGCGCGGCGCTGTAGTCGACCGCGACCTCGTTCAGCACGAAGTCCGTGGTCACGTCGTCCGGCTGGTCGGTTGACGACGGGCCGCCGACCAGCGCGCCCCACAGGATGTGGTTGTCGGTCAGCGGAACGCTCTGGTTGTTGGTGAGCGACCCCTGGGCGCCGCCCTCATGCGGGTGAGACGCCGCGGTCGCGCTGCCGCCGACCTCGGACCCGACGGTGGGCACGTTCGAGCCGAAGCCGACGATGTATGACCACTTCGCCGGGTTGTCGCCCATGATGTAGTTCATCTGGCCCATCGCCCAGTCCGTGAACTGGGTGCTGTCCGGGTCGGCCGGGAAGTTCTTCCGGTACGTCAGCGCCTCGAGCTGGGCGGCGGCATCGTACCGCGCGGCTCCCCAGGAGGTCAGGTACGAGAATCCGGCCGGGGTCGTCGCGATGAAGTTCGTGTCCGATGTGTTGTCGTGCGGCACGTGCGACCAGTACTGGACCTGCCACTTGTCCACGTAATGCGCGAGCGCCTGCACCGCGGCGGGGACGCTCGAGTTGCCTTGCACCAGCGGGTCAAGCAGCGAGAACACGCCACCCCAGCGCGTGTCCCAGTTCATCACCCAGGTGTTCTGCCACTGGTCGGTGGTGTTCTGCACGATGTTGCCGATGAATCCGGTGTAGTTGCCGGCGGAGTCGGTCGAGATGATGGCGTTCAGGTAGCTGGCGTTCCCGGTCGCGATGTACAGCCAGATCGCGGCCCACGCCTGTTTGTCCACGTAGCCGCTTGAGTTGTAGAACCCGCCCGAGAAGCCGGTGCCCGGATTGGCCACGGAGAACGTGTAGAGCGCCTCGGCCGTCTTGAGGCACTGCGCCGAATAACCGGCGTTGCTCGACTTGGTGAGCAGGGACTCCACCGTGAGCGCCGCGGCGGCGCTGGCCGTCATGTCGGCCGCCGGCGTGGCGGTCGTGGCCAGCCACGCGGGCCGCGGGAACTGGGTGGCGCTCTCCAGCTCCGAGGGTCCCCAGTAGGAATGGTCGACCGAGCCGTTCCCGACCTGGTAGGCGAACGCGACGACCTGCCCGCTGGCGTTCAGGAACGTTGAGCGCAGGAAGTAGTCGGAGAACCACTTCATCTCGTCCATCGCGTGGTTCCAGGTCCCGGTGGCCGTGTACGCCTGCGGGAACTCGTACATGCCCCAGCCGAGGACCGCCGCCGCGTACGTCTGCGGCAGGCCGAACTTGACCGTGTCGCCCGCGTCGTGGAAACCGCCGGACAGGTTCAGGCAGCCGGTGTTGTTCGGGTCGAGCACCGACTTGTTCGCCGCGATGAAGCTTGCGGACAGGTTCGTGCCGACATTGTTGGACATCGGCTGGAGCGGCACACAGGAATCGGTGGGATCGTCGTCATCGCGCCAGGACAGCGGCTGGTCGTTGTCCGTCCGAGCCGGCCCGGACTTCTGCGCGTCGTAGAAGTACAGCGATTCCTGGAGGGCGAGCGGGAGGCTGTAGTGCGGCGCGGCGGTGCTGGCGGCGGTGCTGGCCAGGGCCGCCGGCGGGGCGCTCAACGTCACGGCGACAAGCCCGCCGATCGCCGCGATAGCCAATCCGCGGGGCGTTGTGCGAGCGGCTGCGGTGAGGGGCATGACGGCACTCCCGGGGACACGTGGCGGCGCGGCGATCGTGCCCGAACCGTAACCGCGCCGCCAGAGGGCCGGGAAGCCCGCGGGCCTGGCGCGCCTCCCGAGCCGGGCCACCGGGGGCATCGCGACCTGCGCGCCATGGGTACCGCGCCGTTCTGGCCCGTCATGAAATTTCAGTGCGCCGGGTCGGCGTGTGTAATTTTCGGCGGGTTTCGCGCGATATTCGCACGCCGGGGGTCCCACGCCCCGACGCCTCGTTGACAGCCGTGCCGGCCGGCCCGCACGATCACGGCGGATTCCCGCCCATCCGCAGGGTGCGGGGCAAGGAGCTGTCATGCGCACATCCGTCACCATCGCGGCCGCGGTCCTGCTGACCGCCGGCATCGCCGGCGCCACCGTTGGCCGGCCGGCCACGGCAGCCGCCGCGAGCAGCACCGTCAACGTGACGGTCAACGCCGGCGAAGGGCTTGGCACGATTCCCGGCACCGCCTACGGGCTGAACTCGGCGGTGTGGGACAGCCAGATGAACGTGCCGCAGGTCCAGGGCCTGCTTCAGCAGGCCGGCGTCCGGATGCTGCGATACCCGGGCGGTTCCTACGGCGACATCTACAACTGGCAGGACAACACCGCGCCGGGCGGCTTCGTCGCGCCGGGCACGGACTTCGATTCGTTCATGGGCACCGTGCAGAAGATCGGCGCGCAGCCGATCCTGATCGCCAACTACGGATCGGGCACGCCGCAGGAGGCGGCGGGCTGGGTCCAGTACGCCAACGTCACCAAGGGTTACGGCGTCAAGTACTGGGAGATCGGCAACGAGATTTACGGCAACGGCTACTACGGTGCGGACTGGGAGACCGACAACCACGCGAGCAAGAGCCCGGCGACGTACGCCCAGAACGTGCTGCAATATGCCAGCGCCATGAAGGCCGTCGATCCCACCATCAAGATCGGCGCCGTGCTGACGCTGCCGGGAAACTGGCCGGACGGCGTGGTCGGGTCCACCGACAGCGGCGACTGGAACAAGCTCGTCCTGTCCACGGCCGGATCGGCGATCGACTTCGTGATCGTGCACTGGTACCCGAGCGGCGGGATCGGCTCCGCTGTGCTGAATCAGCCCGAACAGGTGGCCGGCGAACTCGCTCAGCTACGGCAGGAGATCAACCAGTACGCCGGGCCGCACGGAGCGAGCATCCAGGTCGCGCTGACCGAGACCGACTCGAACAACGACATGGACACCCAGCCGGCCGCCCTGTACGCGGCGGACGGCTACATGACCGCGCTGGAGAACGGCGTGTTCACGGTGGACTGGTGGGACACGCACAACGGCGCGACCGCGATCAGCACCGCACCCGACGGCGCGACCGACTTCGGGGACGAAGGCCTGCTGTCCAGCGCGTCCTGTCTGAACAACACCTGCGAACCGGCGCTGAACACCCCGTTCCCGCCGTACTACGCGCTCTCGATGCTGAGCAAGCTCGGGCTCCCCGGCGACACGATGGTGCGCGCGGGCAGCGACCAGCAGAACGTGGCGGCACACGCGGTCCGGCAGGCGAACGGGGACCTGAGCGTGCTGCTGGTGAACAAGGACCCGGCCAACTCCTACCAGGTCAGCCTCCACTACGCGGGCTACACCCCGGCCGCGGCCGCCCCGACCGTCTACACCTACGGCGACGAGGCCAGTTCGATCACGTCCGCGGCGCAGGGAACCAGCGCGAGCCAGACGCTGCCGCCGTACTCGATCGAGACGATCGTGCTGACGCCGCAGGCGGGCAGCCAGTCCGCGCTCACCGCGCCCGGTTCTGTTTCGGTATCGAACGTGACGGACACCCAGGCCACCGTGTCGTGGACGCCATCTGGTGGCGGGCAGGCAGACAAGTACGCCGTGTACCGGCAGTTCGGCACCACCAGCGAACTGCTCGGCACCTCGACCTCCGGCTCGTTCACCGTGAACAACCTGACGCCGGGCACCAGCTACACGTTCAACGTGCTCGCCATCGACCAGCGGGGCTTCCTGTCACCGCCGTCCCTGCCGGTGACCTTCACCACCGGGACTCCGTCCGCCAGCACCTGCTCGGTCACCTACGACGTGACACAGGGCTGGAGCAGCGGGTTCGTGACGAACCTGTCCATCACCAACACTGGGCCTAACGCGATCAACGGCTGGACGCTGGCGTTCTCGTTCCCGGCCAGCACCGAGTCGGTCAGCTCGAACAACTGGAACGCCAACTGGAGCGAATCCGGCGCGAACGTGACGGCGACCAACGTCAGCTGGGATGGCACCCTGGCGCCGGACTCAGGCAACTCCGTCTCCATCGGGTTCGTCGCGAACCAGAGCGGCGCGTATCCGTCGCCCGCGGCGATCACCCTCAACGGCACGGTGTGCACCACGACGTATTCGTCCTGAGTGGAGGTCGCGCGCTCCCGGGTAGATTCGGGTGATGAAGAAGATTCTCGAGCTGGTGGTCTGCATCATCCATCCCCTCGCCGTCGTGCTGATGTGGATCGACCTGGCGTCCCGCCGTGACATCGGGGGCGGCGCGAAGCTGGCGTGGGCTTTGTTCGGCCTTATCCCGCTGGTGCCATTCCTGTACGTACTCACTGGTGGCGATCTATGGTAGGGAGCCCGTGAAACCACCGTTCGTTCTGGAGATTATCCGAACGAACGGTGGTTCATCCCCAACGGCTACCTAACCCACCGAGACGCACGGGAACCCTTTGTCGTAGTAGTTGCCCAAGCCATCGCGATACCACCAGATCGCGCAGTAGTTGCCGGCAGCGTGCGCGAAGGTGCCAGCGAAATTCTGATACGTACCGTCTGGCGTGTTGTAATGCTGCAGCGGCGTGAGTATCTGCCAGTGACCGTAGGAGTAAAGGATGTTTCCAGGCGCAATAACCGACGCCTGGACGAAGACTTGGCCGTTCCCTAGGTTCTCCGCGATCATACTGACCCAGCCGTTCTGTCCGCTGCCGTCCTGCGGGACCACGGCGGTCTCGCCGGAACCGCCCGCGGCGCGCGCCGTCGCCGCGCGCGCCGTCGCCGCGTGTGCTGGGGCCGAACTGGCGAAAGTCACGGCCGAAGCCGTCAGCATGATAAACGCGAGTACGAGCTTCTTTGTCATGGTCCCGCGGGTCAGCGACCTGATCATTCCTGTTACCTCCGAGAATCTTGCCCTCTTACCGGTATTCGGGTATCTCCAGTCAATAGGACAAGGTTTCCATTGCCCTTTCTCGCTGCTGTCGCCACGACCTGATGAGTGAAAGGCGACTGAAGGCGACGCCGCGACCCGGCAGGCTGCCTGCCCTGCTGGGCGAATAGCGCGCGTGGCCGTGCCGACCGCGGCCCGGCGCGGGGCCTGGCGGCGCGCTGTCTGTGGCTGGAGTGCAGTGTGCGGCTGCCGGGATAGGAGCGCACCGGCGTTCCCGTGAACAACGTGGAAGATTAGCCCTTTGTGGTGGATCGACCCTCGTGAACAGGGGTCCCGTTACCACGAAGGGCAAATCCGCCACGTTAACTGACGCCCATCGCGGGACTGACGCCAGGGTACGCTTCGACCGTCATCATGGAGCGCCGACCTTGGCTGATGCCGGCGTTCCTGCGCACCGTCCGTCTGCCCTCTCAACACCTCGGAGACTTATG
>DASRFJ010000053.1:0-9935 GCA_035651595.1 Streptosporangiaceae bacterium
GTGCCGGCGGTCATGAGGACGGCGAACAGGACCGCGGCCACCACGGCGTCGAGCAGCGGGGCCCCGGACACCACCTGGCGGTAGCCGGGCGTCCCACGGTAGAACGCGGCACGGACCAAATCGACCACGTAGCGCATCGGCATCAGGTGGGCTAGCACGTCCAGGTACGCCGGCACCCCGCGCGGCGGCACAAGGACGCCGCCGAGCACGTACTGCGGGATGATCAGGAACTGGAAGATCTCCATCGCCGACCGCTGGTTCGGCAGCGCCGCGACGGTAGCCAGGCCGAACGCGCCGCCGAGCAGGCAGCAGGCCAGGCACGGCGCCAGCAGCAGCGCGACCCGGTCGACAGGTATCCGGACACCGAACAGCACGCCGAACGCCACGATGGCGACGCCCTGGCAGCAGGCGACGAGCGTCTCCCCGGCCACCTTCCCGGCGACCAGCGTCAGCCGGGAAACGGGGGTCACGAACAGCTCGCGGGAGAAGTCGGTTTCCCGGTCCTCCGCGATCGAGATCATGCCGGCCGCCGCGGACTGGAACAGGCTGGCGGCGAGCACCCCGGTGAACGCCAGCGTGACCGCGTTCACGCCGGTCACCCGCCCGACGGTGGGCTGGAGGATGGCGCCGAGCCCGCCGATCAGCAGGACCGGGAACGCCAGGTTGACCGCCAGCCTCGGACGATCGCGCAGCAGCTTGAGCGCGTCCCGCTGCGCGATCGCGAGCAACCCGGACAGCTCAGTCATGAGTTCTGGTCCAGCAGCCGGAGGTAGG
The DNA here is from genome assembly GCA_035651595.1 of Streptosporangiaceae bacterium. GTDB lineage: Bacteria > Actinomycetota > Actinomycetes > Streptosporangiales > Streptosporangiaceae > JAFARZ01. Next base: position 775 of record DASRFJ010000053.1, read on the forward strand.
CCTCCTCGAGCGTCGGGCTGAGCTGGCGCGCCTTGACCTCGGCGGGGGTCCCGCGCTCGATGATCCGGCCGGCGGCCAGCACGCACACCGCGTCCGCGGCCTCGGCCTCGGCGAGGTAGTGCGTGGTCAGGAACACCGTGGTGCCGAACTCGGCCCGGGCGTGCCGCAGGTACGCCCACAGGCCGCGCCGGCTCTCCGGGTCCAGGCCGGCGGTCGGCTCGTCGAGGAACAGCACGTCGGGCCGGTGCAGCAGCGCCCGGACGATCTCCAGCCGGCGCCGCTGGCCGCCGGACAGGGCGCGCGTCCGCTGCCCGAGAAGATCGGAAATCTCCAGAACGACGGCGGTTTCATCGACCTGTCGCCGGTATTCGCGCGGCATGAGGCGGTACGTGGGGCGCCACGGCCACATGCCGTAGAGGATCGCGTGCAGCCTGATGTTCTCCTCCGCCGTCAGGTTGAGGTCGAGCGACGGCTGCTGGAACACGATGCCGAGCCTGCGGCGGATCGCCGCCTGCTGAGTCCCGAGGTCCAGTCCGGCGATGCGTACCCGGCCCGAGGTCGGGGCGAGGGTCGTGGTGAGGATCGAGACCGTGGTCGTCTTGCCGGCGCCGTTGGGCCCGAGCAGGCAGAACAGCTGGCCGGCCGGCACGCGGAAGCTGATGCCGGCCACCGCGTCGCGCCGCGCGCCGCGGTAGCGCTTGACCAGGTGCGCGACCTCGATCGCGGTCATGATCCGCGAATCCGCCGGTAGCGCAGGTCCGTGCCCAGCCAGCCGGCCGCGCGGCCGAGCAGGCGGACGACGACGCGGACCGGCGCCGCCGGGAGGTACGGCGCGCGCACCTCCTGCTCGAAGTCGCGCATGAACAGCACCAGGTCGAGCAGCCGGGGCACCCGGCGGCCCGCCGCGTGCTGGCGCTGGGCCAGCGCCGCGGCGGTTTCCAGCAGGTCCCGCATCTGCAGCGCCGGACTGGTCCGCACCGCGACCCTGGCCGGCTCGGGGCCGGCGTTGGCGAAGTGATGCACGGTACCGGGCGGGATCCGGACGATGTCGCCGGGACCGGCGATCAGCCGCCGGCGGCCGACCCGGAACCGCAGCCGCCCGGCAAGGACCGTGAAGCACTCCTCCTGCCGCGGGTGCGCGTGGCTGCTCGGCACCCGCCCGCCGGGGGCCAGCAGCAGCTCCCATTCGAGCACCCCGCTGGCCCCCTCCTCGGTAATGGTGATCCGCTCGCCGCTGAGCGGGTTCTCGATCACGGTCATGGTCAGGTGACGTCGCGGCGCACGGTGGTCATGGCGGCGCCGACGGTGACCGTTGCGGCGACCGCGAGCAGCAGCGCCACGGTGGCCGCGAACGGCAGCGGCGTTCCGGTGCCGGCACCGCTGTGCGCCGGCCCGAACGCCGCGCCGCCCAGCGCGGCGCCGCCCAGGTTGGTCGCCGCCGTGTACGGCAGGTACGGCCGCGTGCTGGTGAACAGCCCGCCGATCAGCGACTCGATGACGATCGTCCAGACGAAGACCGAGACGATGCCCGCGAGCTGGGACTTCACCAGCGCGCCCACGCCCGTGCCGATCGCCGAGAGCAGCGCGCCCGCGAGCAGGCTGCCGACCGAGTACCTGATCATCGTGGCGTCGCTGAGCGGGATCTGATAGCCCTTGGCGAGAGTGAACCCGACCGCGGTGCCGCCCGCGACGACGACGGCGGCCAGCCCGAAGAGCAGGCCGGTCAGCGCCCCGGCCGCCACCTTGGCGCCCAGCACCCGGTTCCGGTTCGGGTCCGCCAGGTAGGTGAGCGCCGCGGTGTGATGCCGGTACTCCGCGGTGGTGACCGTCACGCCCGCTACCGCGGCGAACAGCAGCAGCCAGATGCCGCCGGTGAACACGTCGGTGAACCCGGACGCGGTGTACAGCGGCTTCGGCCCGTTCGTGCCCTTACCGCCGAGCGCCGCCTCCAGGATCGTGAACAGCGCGGTGATGGCCGCGCCGGTGAGCAGCAGGCCATAGGTCAGCCGCGTGGTGCGCAGCTTGAGCAGCTCCACCCTGATCGCGTTGCTCATCGGAAACTCTCCCGCTGCGTGAGGCCGAAGTACGCGTCCTCCAGGTCCCCGCTCGCGGTCAGTTCGGCGAGCGAGGCCTGCCGCACCAGGCGGCCGCGGTCGAGGATGATCACGTGGTCGACCGTCTGCGCGACCTCGGCCAGGATGTGGCTGGACACGAGCACCGTGCCGCCTTCGGCGGCGTAGCCGCGGAGCAGGTCGCGCAGCCAGCGCACGCCTTCGGGGTCGAGCCCGTTGGCGGGCTCGTCCAGGATCAGGATTTCCGGGTCCGCGAGCAGCGCGCCGGCCAGGCCGAGCCGCTGCCGCATGCCGAGTGAGTACCCGCCGACCCGGCGGTCGGCCGCGTCGGTGAGCTGCACCAGGTCCAGCACGTCGTCGATGCGGGACGGGTCGGCGCTGGCGGCCAGCGCCTGGATCCGCAGGTGGTTACGGCCGGTGCGGCCAGGGTGGAAGCTGACCTCCAGCACGGCACCGACCTGGTGCAGCGGCTCGGCCAGGTCACGGTACACGTGGCCGTTGATGGTGGCGGTCCCCGCGTCGGCCCGTGCCAGGCCGAGCAGGATCCGTAGCGTGGTGGTCTTGCCTGCGCCGTTCGCGCCGAGGAATCCGGTGACCGACCCGCGCGCTACGTCGAAGCTCAGGTCGCTCACCGCCTCCACCGCGCCGAATCGCTTGGCAAGGCCGCGGACTTCGATAATTGCCATGCCCGTCATCGTGCGGGCCGGCCGCCGGATAGGTCGTCGGTCACGCGGGCAGATCCGGGTCGTCCTGTGATGTACGCCGGGACGCCGTCAGGTAGCCCGCCGGCCGACGCCGCGCAGGCCAGCGCGGGGTAGCGTCGAGGACGATGGACATCCGCTCGCTGCCAAGGAACTGGGTGATCGACGCCTCGATCGCCGGCATCGTCACGGTCGTGGAGGTGGCGGGGGCGTCCAGCTCGCATCACTGGCACGGGCACGAGCAGATGCACGTTAGCCCGTTCTGGTACCTGCCTGTTCTTATCGGCAGTTTGTCGCTCTTGTTCCGGCGCAGGTACCCGGTCGAGGTGCTGGGGATCACGCTGGCCGCCGCGCTGTGGGGCGCGGCGCTGAATGTGTGGCCGGTGTGGCTGGCGCTGGTCGTGGCGTTCTTCACCGCGGTACTCGCGCGCCGCCGCGCCGCGGCCATCGCGTCGGTGATCGTCGGGTACCTGGTCTCGGTGTGGCCGCCGTGGCTGGTCGGCTCGCGCGGGCACATCTCGGTGTCCGGGGCGCTCGGCCTGCTGGTGGGGCTGACCGTGCTGCTGTCGGTCGCCGAGCTGTTCCGGGTGCGGAGCCAGCGGGCCGCCGAGATCGCGAGCCGGCGCGCGGCCGAGGCGCGGCGCGCGGCCAGCGAGCAGCGGCTGGCCATCGCCAGGGACCTGCACGACGTGGTGGCGCACAACATCTCGGTGATCAACGTGCAGGCGAAGACCGCGCTGCACCTGATGGACCGGCAGCCGGAGCGGGCCCGCGAGGCGCTGACCGCGATCCACGACGTCAGCAGGCAGGCGCTGGCCGAGCTGCGGTCGGTGCTCGGGGTACTGCGTGCTTCGGACGGGTCGGGGGCGCCGCTGGCGCCGAGCCCCGGGCTCGACCGGCTCGGCGAGCTGGCGTCGGGCACCGCGGGGATCGCGGTCCGGGTGGTCACCGACGGCGCGCCGCGGCCGGTGCCGGCCGGCGTGGACGTCGCGGCGTACCGGATCGTGCAGGAGGCGCTGACGAACAGCGTGCGGCATTCGGGCGGGCGGACGGCTGTCGTGCGGGTGCGGTACGACCCGGATGCGCTTGAGGTCGTGGTGGAGGACGACGGGCGCGGCGGGGCCGTCATTAGCGGGAATGGGGTGGCTGGCATGACCGAGCGGGCCAGGGCGCTTGGCGGAACTTTTGAGGCCGGGCCGCGGCCCGGCGGCGGGTTCCGGGTGCGGGCTTACCTGCCGGCGGGTGACGCGTCATGATCCGGGTGGGGCTGGCCGACGACCAGGAGCTGGTCAGGTCGGGGTTCGCGGCGCTGCTGGACGGCGAGGACGACATCACGGTGGTCGGTTCGGCCGCGGACGGGGCGGCCGCGGTGCGGCTCGCCGAGCGGGAGAAGCCGGACGTGCTGCTGATGGACATCCGGATGCCCGGCATGGACGGCATCGAGGCGACCCGGCGGATCGCGGCGGCGCCTGGGCTGTCGGGCGTGCACGTGGTCATCTTGACCACGTTCGAGCTGGACGAGTACATCTTCGCCGGGCTTCGGGCCGGCGCGGCCGGGTTCCTGGTCAAGGACACCGACGCCGACGAGCTGCTGCGCGCGGTGCGTGTCGTGGCGGACGGTGAGTCGCTGATGTCCCCCACCGTGACCAGGCGGCTGATCTCCGAGTTCGCCGCGCGCACCGCCGACGTCCGCGCGGTGCCTGGGATCTCTGAGCTGACGCCGCGCGAGAAAGAGGTGCTGACGCTGATCGCCGGCGGGCTGTCCAACGAGGAGATCGCGCGGAAGATCTACGTCAGCCAGTCCACGGTCAAGACCCACGCGGCGCGCACGATGATGAAGCTAGGCGCACGCGACCGCGCGCAGCTCGTCGTGTTCGCGTACGAAGCCGGCCTAGCCCGCCCTGGCTGGACCTAACCGCCCCCGCTGGACCTAACCGGCCCCGCTGGACCTAACCGGCCCCGCTGGACCTAACCCGCCCCGGCTGGCCTAGCGCACCCGCAGCCGCCCGCGCCCCCGCCCGCCTGCACCCCAAACCGGATTTATGCGCTTATTTCGGGCGCGCCGTCAGGCGCGCCAGATTATTGCGGACAGTTACCCCCCCGTTTTGGGAGGGTAAGTGTCCGCAATAATTTCGGATCGTTGCGGAATTTGCCCGCGGGGTCGAAGCGGGCTCGCAGCTGTTCGAAATCGGGCAGCCGCGGGTACAGCTCGGCCGGCGACGTGACGAACACCTTTCCCCAGTGCGGCCTGGCGGCGAACGGGGCCAGGCGCTCCTCGATGGCTTCGAGCACCGGGAGGACGTTCGCGGGGTCCTTGCGCCAGGTGAAGTGGATCGCGGCCGAATCACGCTGGTAGCACGGGCTCAGCCACAGGTCGTCCCCGGCGATCGTGCGGATCTCCGAGATCTGGAGCGCGGTCGCGATCCGGTCGGCGATGGGAGCCAGGGCGGCCAGCGCCTCGGTCGCGTGCTCGCGGGGCACCAGGTACTCCGACTGAAGCTCGTCGCCGCTGCTCGGCGTGCCCTCGGCGGTGAAGTGCGGCAGCCGCTCATGCCATGGACCGGGCACGCCCAGCTGCGCGGTCGTGTTCGCGGGATCCATGCCCGGGACCGGATTCAGCTGGGTGCTGGAAAGCCTGCCGTCCAGCCATCGCTGGGGCGGTGCGGCGTCCGTTGTCTGCTTTCGCCACACCCGTACGGCGTGCGACGGACGCCAGTCGGTGAACACGCTCACGCTGTAGGCGCTGGCGAAGATCTCGGCGAAGTCCGTTTCGAGCCGGCGGTGGGGCAGGTCCTCGTAGACCCATTGCCGCACCGTGTATGCCGGGACGAGGTCCAGCGTCACGCTGGTCACGATGCCCAGTGCGCCGAGTGCCGTCACCATGCCGGGGAAATCGGGGTGTGTGTCCCGGTTGATGGTCGCTAGCTCGCCGTCCGCGGTGACCAGGTCCATGGCTGTTACCGCGGTAGCGAGCGCGCGGTTGGCGTCGCCGGATCCGTGCGTACCGGTCGCGCAGGCTCCGATCACCGAGATGTGCGGCAGCGAGGCCAGGTTGGGCAGCGCGTACCCGGCCGCGTCCAGGCGGGCGGCGAGAGTGCCGTACCTGATCGCCGCCGTTGCCGTGACCGTCTGGCGTTCCGGGTCGATCCGCACCGTTACCGGCAGATCGTCCAGCGAGATGAGGGCGCCGGTGGTATCCGCGACCGGGCTGAACGAGTGGCCCGCGCCGACGGCGCGCACCTTGGGGTTGTCCGCGACCTGCTGTCGCAGCCGGGCGACGCTGTCCGGGCGGAGGACCCGTTCCGCGCCGAACGTGACGTTGCCGGCCCAGTTCGTCCGTGGCATGGGCCTTGACTCTACCGTCGCGTTACTAGGTCTTTTCGAGGAAGTCCGCCTGGTCGCCGAGCAGGTCCTCGATCGCGGTCTTGATCGCGGGGTGCGCCTCGAGGTCAGGGTCCTTCTCGATGACCCGGGTGGCCTCGTCACGGGCCACTCCGATGAGATCCTCGTCGGCGAGCAGTCGCAGCAGCCGCAGGCTGGATTGCCGCCCGGCCTGGGCTGCGCCGAGCACATCGCCCTCACGGCGCTGCTCCAGGTCGAGCCGCGCGAGCTTGAAGCCGTCCGTCGTCGCGGCCACCGCGTTGAGCCGCTCGCGGGACGGGCTGTCTGGCGGCGCCTCGGTCACCAGCAGGCACAACCCCGGTGCCTGGCCGCGGCCCACCCGGCCGCGCAGCTGGTGCAGCTGGGACACCCCGAACCGCTCCGCGTCCATGATCACCATGACCGTGGCGTTCGGCACGTCGACACCCACCTCGATCACCGTGGTCGCGACCAGCACGTCGATCCGGCCGCCCGCGAAGTCACGCATGACCGCGTCCTTCTCCTCAGGATTCAGCCGACCGTGCAGCAGCGCGACCCGCAGGCCCGCGAGCTGCTCGCCGGCCAGTTCGGCGGCCACGTCCGCGACGGCGAGCGGCTGGCGCCGGCCGGGCGGCAGCTTGGGCGCCTCGTCATCGTCGTAGAGATCGCCCCCGATGCGCGGGCACACCACGTAGGCCTGCTTGCCGTGCGCCACTTCCTCGCGGACCCGCTCCCAGGCGCGCTCGAGGAAGTGCGGCTTGTCCGCGGCCGGCACGACGTGGGTGGCGATCGGCGAGCGGCCGGCCGGCAGCTCGGTCAGCGTCGATGTCTCCAGATCGCCGTAGACGGTCATCGCGACAGTTCGCGGGATCGGCGTCGCGGTCATCACCAGCACGTGCGGCCGGTTGTCCTGTGCCTTGGCGCGCAGCGTGTCGCGCTGCTCGACGCCGAACCTGTGCTGCTCGTCGATGACGATCAGGCCGAGGTCGGCGAACTGCACCTTGTCCTCGAGCAGGGCGTGCGTGCCGATCACGATGCCGGCCTCGCCGGTGCAGGCGTCTAGCATCGCCTGGCGCCTGGCCGCCGCGCCCGACGATCCGGTGAGCAGCACGACTCCCGTGGCGTGTTCGGCGCCGCCGAGCTGGCCGCGTTGCGCCAGCGGGCCGAGCAGGTCAGTCACGGAGCGGTAGTGCTGCTGAGCGAGGACTTCGGTCGGCGCGAGCAGCGCTGCTTGGCCCCCCGCGTCGATCACCTGGAGCATTGCCCGGATCGCGATGACCGTCTTGCCCGAGCCGACCTCGCCCTGGAGCAGCCGGTGCATCGGATAGGCGCAGGAAAGGTCGTGCGAGATCGTGTGGCCGACCTGCTGCTGACCGGTGGTGAGGGTGAACGGGAGCCTGCCGTCGAACTCCGCCGCGATGCCGTCCGGCTCGGGCGGGCGAGGCATGGCGGGCATGGCGGCCGCCGCCGCGCGGCGGCGGGCCAGCGCGGCCTGGAGCGTGAACGCCTCGTCCCACTTGAGCCGGTCCTTGGCTCGCCGGACGTCGTCCATGTCCAGCGGGGAGTGGATGGCCCGCAGCGCCTCGGCGCGGCCCATCAGCCCGTACCGATCCCTGATGTCTTGGGGCAGCGGGTCCTCGCCGGCGTCCAGCGAGCCGAGCACGGTCTTGACCGACTTGGCAATCGCCCAGGAGCTGATCTTGGCGCTGGCGGGGTAAACCGGGATCACCTCGGCGGCGAACTCAGAGGCCAGCTCCGGGGTGAGGTCCGCGTTGGGCGACGCGCCGGGCAGCGGCTGGCAGTCCGGGTGGACCAGCTGCCTGCGGCCACGGAACGTGCTGACCGTGCCCGCGAACATGTACACCGTGTGCGGCGTGAGCACCTTGTGGAAGTATCCGGTGTTGGCGAAGAACATCAGCGTGAGCCGGGCCGTTTCGTCGGTGACAACGACCTCCAGGCGGCGCTGGCTGGTCTTGCCGCGCTGCGGGTGCAGGTGGGTCGTCACGACCCGGGCGACCACCGTGACGTGGTCGCCCTCGCGCAGCGAAGCCAGGTCGGACAGCTCGCCCCGGGTGTAGTAGCGGCGCGGATAGTGGCGCAGCAGGTCCACGGCGGTACGCAGGCCGAAGGCCGACTCGAGCGCCTTGGACGTCTTCGGGCCGAGCAGCCGGTTCAGCGGGTCGCGGAGGGTGCTCACTCTTTGCAGCATAGGGTGAGGGGCCGACATTTCCCGCGGTGTAGGCGCGCGATTCGCCAGTGCCCGGCGGCATCGGGTAAGCTTCGACGGCTGTCGGGTTTCCGCGGTGAGCGGAGCGCGGCGTTAATCCTTCGAACCCTATGCAATGGAGCGAACCGTGGCTTCCGTCTGCGACGTATGCGGTAAGGGGCCGGCCTTCGGCAACAACGTGTCGTTCTCGCACCGACGCACCCGCCGCCGCTTTAACCCGAACATCCAGACCGTGCGCGCGATGATCGGCGGCAACCGCAAGCGCATGAACGTCTGCACCTCCTGCATCAAGGCCGGCAAGGTCGCCCGTTAGGGCTGTTGCCCGTGCGGTCGAGGTGAGCGCTGGGGCTGCTGCGACGCGGCTCGTCTAAACGCGGCACCGAGGCCAGTGTGGCTTTGGGTGAGTATTGGGACTGAGGTTGAGCGTCGCTCGCGGTTAAGGCAGGTTCCGTGGCTGCTCTGGTGGGCTCGTTGGCGTTGCGAGCGGTTTTTCGTCCCGGAACATTTAGGATGTCGTGCCACAAGTCGGGCTCGCTCGGCCAACTTTTCATGTTGGAAAAGGGCTTCGTGGTAGAAAAGGGTGCAGATCCGGCGCCTTTTCTGACATGAAGCACTTTTCTGACACAAGAGGGGTCGCTGCCGTCACTTGAGTCACATCCGACGCACTCTGCGGGCGGTAGACGCACTCTACGGGCGGTAGACCGCCTTCCGCTAGCGGAAATGGTCCCATCCGGCTTGCCTCGCGTATGGTCGACCATCGACGACTACGCTGGGTTGGGTGGACGCGGTGGGGTTGGGGGG
>DASRFJ010000054.1:0-26106 GCA_035651595.1 Streptosporangiaceae bacterium
CTCCGGGCGCCGAGCTTGCCGGTCTCGGCCTCGTTGCAGTCCTCGAAATAACGTCCGCCGATGCCGTCGAGCAGTGGTGACGTCGCGACTAGGACGGAGGTTGCCGCGCCCTGCTCGGGCGTCTTCCACCGCAGGCCGGCACCGCCAGCGGCGGCGCGCAGCCGGTCGAGTTCTTGGTCGGTCACGTACCGCTGGAGGTTGGTGCGGATGCCGCCGGGCATCAGCGCGTTGGCGGTGATGCCGTCGCTCGCCCACCGCTTGGTCGCCTCGACGGCGAACAGCACGTTGGCCGTCTTTGACTGCCCGTACGCCAGCCACGGGTCGTACGCACGGCGCTCGAAGTGGATGTCGTCGAAGACGACCGGTGAGCGATGATGCGCGCTGGAGCTGACCGACACGATGCGCGCGCCCCCGGCCGCCGCCAGCGCCCGGTGCAAGCCGGTGGTCAGCGCGAAGTGCCCGAGGTGGTTCGTGGCGAACTGCATCTCCCAGCCCCGCGGCGTGCGCATCAGCGGCGAGGCCATGATCCCGGCGTTGTTGACCAGGATGTGCAGCTGGTCATCCCAGCGCTCGGTGAAGTCCGCCACAGATGCCTGGTCCGCCAAGTCGAGCGGAGCGACGAGCACCTGATTGCCGCCGGTGCCCTCGGTGATGTCGGCGGCGGTGCGCTTCCCGGCCTCGAGATCGCGGACGGCCAGGGTAACCTCGGCGCCGGCGCCGGCCAGCGCGCGGGCGGTCTCGATGCCGATGCCGGAGGCGCCGCCGGTGACGATGGCGCGGCGGCCGGTGAGGTCGATGCCGGTGATCACCTCCGCGGCGGTCGACTCGGCGGTGAACGGTGTCGTAATGCGGCCGGTCATGGCGTGTCCCGTCTGAGTAGACTCGAATCGGAGGGTCCTCCGTTCCTCCGTGATAACCGGAGGAGGCTCCGATTCGTTCCCGGGAGGCGCGATGAATGCCGCACGACCGCTGCGTGCCGACGCGCGGCGCAACCGGGACCGGCTACTTGAGGTCGCCGTCCGCGCGTTCTCGCAGGATGGCCCGGACGTGACGCTCGACGCGATCGCGAAGGAGGCCGGCGTCGGCATCGGCACGCTGTACCGGCACTTCCCGACCCGCGAGGCGCTGGTCGACGCGGCCTACCGCAGCGAGCTTGCCCGGCTCTGCGACTCGGCCGGCGACCTGCTCCGCGACAACGCGCCGGACAAGGCGCTGCGTACCTGGATGGACCGCTTCACCGAGTACATGGCCACCAAGCGAGGCATGGGGGACGCGCTCCGCGCGCTCATCGCCTCCGGCGGCAACCCGTTCTCGGAAAGCCGGGCCAAGCTCACCGGCGCGATCGCGCAGCTGCTGAGGGCCGGCGCGGAGGCCGGCACGCTGCGCGCGGATGTCAGCCCGGACGACGTCCTGCTCAGCCTCAGCGGCATATCGCTGGCCACGGCCGATTCCGGACGCCGCGACCAGGTCGGCCGCCTGCTCGACCTGCTCATGGATGGGCTACGGCGGTCATGACGCTGGAGCTCACGAGGACGCAGGTTCTGACGTTCCGGCGGCGCGTCGGCGCGCTCGACGAACGGCTGCCTCCCGGACCGGACTCGCTCCGGCGCGCGGCCTGGGCGGGGCTCCAGGACAGCATGCCGCGGGCGGCCCTGCTGTCGATCCATGCCCGCGTCGCGGGAACCGAGCCTTCCGCGTGGGCGGACCCGTCGCTGGTGCAGCTATGGGGGCCGCGGTACAGCGTATTCGTCGTGGCCGCGTGCGACCACGCCGTGTTCTCGCTGGGCATCCTGCCCGACGACGAAAAGGGCCGGCGGCGGGCCGAGGACACCGCGAAGAGCCTGGCCGCCGCCCTCGGTGACGCGCGGATGCCCTACGCGGAGGCGGGACAGAAGCTCGGCAGGCACCACAACAGCCTCAGGTACGCCGCGCCGACGGGTACCGTGCTGATCCGCTGGGAAGGCGCGCGGCAGCCGGTCATCTGGGCCGTGCCGCGTCCGGAGGTGGACCCCCGCACGGCCCGTCTCGAGCTTGCCCGCCGCTACCTGCACAGCTACGGACCCACCACGCCCGAAGCGTTCGGCCGATGGGCGGGTATCGGCCCGCGAGCAGGCATCGCGGCATTCGAAGCACTCGGCGGGGAGCTGACGCCGGTCCGGACCCCGATCGGCGACGCGTGGATTCTCGCGGACGACGAGGCAGCAATCCGCGCCGAGCCCGGGCCGGCCGCACCCGCGCGGCTGCTGCCAAGCGGCGACGCGTTCTACCTGCTCCAAGCGGCCGACCGGGATCTGCTGGTACCGGACACCGCCCGCCGCGACACGCTCTGGACCCCACGCGTCTGGCCGGGGGCCCTGCTCGTCGGCGGCGAGATCGCCGGCACCTGGCGCCGTGCGGACCGGCTGGTATCAATCCAGCCCTGGCGCCCGCTGTCACCCGCGGAACGCGACGCCGTCGCGGCGGAAGCCGAGTCCCTGCCCCTCCCCGGCCCAACCGCTCGCCGGATCACCGTCCGGACGACTGGGTGACCGGCTGGTAACTGAGCAGGTCACCCGGCTGGCACCGCAGCACTTCGCACAGCCGCGCCATGGTGCTGAACCGGATCGCCCGCGCCCGGCCGTTCTTGAGGATGGACAGGTTGGCGATCGTGAGGTCGACCCTGGCCGCCAGTTCGGTGAGCGTCATGCCGCGCTGGCTGAGCAGGTCGTCGAGGTGGACCTGGATGCCCGGTATCTCATCCGCTAGCCCGTCATCGTCGTCAGACGGCCTGGTCACACGGTTCCCTTGATCTCGTCGTCCATGTCCGCGCCGATACCGATGATGCGCGCGAATGTCAGCAGCGCGGCCCCGGCCAGCGCGGGAATGGGCAGCACGGCGCGAACGACGGCAATCCCGAGGTCAAGGCCGGGTGACCAGTCTTGCAGCGTGACGATGGTGCGCAGCAGCTGGCTGAGGGCGAGTGACTGCACCACTGCTGCTGCGGCGCTGCCCACGATGATCAGCCAGCCGAGCCGCCGCATTGCCGCCGCGACCGGCACGGTGAACGGCCCGGTCCGTCCGGCGGTCCTGATGAGCCGCCAGAGCAGGAACAGAATGCATGCCCAGAGCAGCGTGCTGGGCAGCTTGGCGACGGTGTACAGGACCCGCTGGCCTAAACCGGGATGCTCGGCACAGGCCTGTACGGTGCCGTTGATACTGATCGACGTGCCCGGATGGGCGGTGACACCCATGGGGCCAGCCCACTGGCTGGAGCCGTAGGTGGTGTAAGGCTGCGCTGTGCAGATGTCGCCGTGGCCGAAACCCAGCACGGAACCCGACCCGAACACCGTGGTCACGATCACGAGCGCCAGGAAGGCCAGCAGCAGGCCGCCGAAGATGGTCGTGACCGTCTCCAGCGGCTCGGTCATATTCGGACGCCGCGTCGTCAGCATCGGTTCATGCCGTTTCACCTCGGGTTACTGGGGGGCAGACGGGGAAAGTTTATCGATAGTCGATATTATCGATAAACGATATCTGTCTGTCAAGCGGCATCGCCGCCGGCTTGCATGGCGGTAGCGTGCCAGGTGAGATGGCTACTCCAGCGGGCATCGTCGTGGTCGCGCACGGCGGCAGTGAACACAGCACGCGGCCCGTCACCGCGATTGATCCGCCCGTGCTCCGGATGATCCCGGTGGCCTGGGCGATCCGGCACGCGGTCCGGGGGAGCGGGGTGGCGGTGTGGCGGCACCGGTTCGAGGTACGCGGCTGGAACGGCGACCAGGCGTCGCCGGTCGGCGACCTGAACCGGCTGCTCGATGACATCCGGGCGCGGTACGACGGCATTGCGGTGGTGCTGGCCGGGCACTCGATGGGGGCACGCGCCGCCTTCCGGGCGGCGGGCCATCCGGCGGTGTGCGCCGTGGCCGGGCTGGCGCCGTGGCTGCCGCTGGGAGAACCCGCTGCTCAGCTGGCTGGACGACGGGTGCTGCTTGCGCACGGCACCGCCGACACCGTCACCAGCCCGGCTGAGACCTGGGCTTACGCCGCGCGCGCCCGCGCGGTGACGTCGGTGACGGCGCTGGAGGTCCGCGGCGGAGACCACCCCATGCTCCGCCGGGCAAGCCTGTGGCACGCGATCTCGGCCGAGTTCACTCGCCTGTCGTTCGGCCTGCCAAGCGGGTCAGGGCCAGCCGCGGCCGCCGTCAGGGCCGCGGCAACCAGCCAGGCCAGCCGGACCACACCGGTCTAGCTACCAGGATTCCACTCGCCGCCAGGTGAGTTCGCTGACCACGGTGGCCCCGCCGATCAGTGTCGGAGGCGTGCGCAGCACCAGGACGTCATCGGCCAGCGAGAAGTAGCGCACCTGCTCCGTGCCGACCCAGGCGGGGATCAAGCTGGTGTCCACGTGGTGGACGATGCGGTCGCTGGCTACCTCGTAGCTGCCGCAATACGCCACGTAGGTGGAGTACGCGGCGGCGCGCTGATCGGGCGGGCCGTCCAGCGGGCCGGCGCTGTCCACCGCCGGCCTGCTGGTCGCCGCGACCTGGCCGGCCATCGCGCCGCCTGGTGTGTAGATCAAGACACCCTGCGGGTGTTCGCCGAACGGCATTCCTGCGATGGTCCCGTCATCGCTGATCGTGCGCCATGACACCAGGTGCCACCGGCCGGCAAGCCGCGGCGCGGCTAGCTGACTTTCGCGTGCGTCCCCGTGTTCGTCCACGACCTGGACAATACAATGCGAGGCAATGTCCGCTACGGGCGGGAACGCCGCTCTGATCAGGGGGTGAGCAGCACCTTGCCGATGTTCTGGCGTTGCAGGATCCGGCGGTGGGCGTCCGCTGCCTCGGCGAAGGGGTACGCCATGTCGATCCGCGGTTTGATCTTGCCCTGATCCCACAATGCCAGGACCGCCTCGAGTTCTTCGCGAAGCAGCGCGGCCTGCTCCAGCAGGTGGCCGATGTGCACGCCGCTGACCGTCCGGTTCTGGTTCATCAGTTGCAGCGGCGTGAACAGCGGAATGCCCACGACCTGGGCGGCCATGCGGGCGGGGCGGCGCCGCTGCCCGCTGGCCATGTTGGCGAACCCGAACGCGACCAGCCGGCCGCACGGACGCAGCAGCTTCATGCCCTTGCGCCAGTCGCTGCCGCCCAGCGCGTCCAGGACTATGTCCACGCCCTCGCCGCCGGTCAGCCTGCGGACCTCGGCGGCGTAGTCGGTGGTCCGGTAGTCGATGGGATGCGCGCAGCCCTCGGCCCGGAGCGCCTCGTGCTTGGCGGCCGAGGCCGTGCCGAACACCTCGGTATCCGCCACGGTGCGGCACAGTTGCAGCACCGCCATGCCCACCCCGCCCGCCGCCATGTGCACCAGCACCCGCTCTCCCGGCCGGATGCTCGCGACCCGGAACAGCATGTGGTACGCGGTGATGTAGTTGACCGGGATCGCGGCGGCTTCCTCGAAGCTCATCGAGTCCGGAATCGGCAGCACCTGCCCGGCCGGCACGCACACGACGTCCGCATGCCCGCCGAACTGCGTCAGGGCCACCACCCGGCTGCCCACGGCGGGTTCCGAAGCACCGTCGCCGAGCGCGTCGACCTCCCCGGCCACCTCATAGCCGACCACGCACGGCCGCTTCGGGGCGTCCGGGTACAGGCCCTGCGCGGCCATCACCTCGGCGAAATTCAGGCCGGCCGCGTGGACCCGGATGCGCACCTGACCCGGGCCGGGCTCGGGATCGGGGGTTTCCCGCACCTCCAGGGCATCGGGTCCGCCCGGCCGCGTGATCCACACCGCTCGCATGACAACCATTATCCCCGGGCGGCACGGGGCGTGACCAGGCCGCTCTGGTAAGCGAAGACGACGAGCTGCGCCCGGTCGCGGGCGCCGAGCTTGAGCATCGCGTGGCTCACGTGGGTCTTGACGGTGGCGGGACTGAGCACCATGGAATCGGCGATCTCGTCGTTGGACAGGCCGTGCGCGACCAGGGCCATCACCTCGCGTTCCCGGTTGGTGAGGGTCTCCATCCCCGCCGCGGCGACGGCGTCCGCGGGCCGCGCGACGAACTCGCTGATCAGGCGGCGGGTGATGGCGGGGGACAGCAGGGCGTCCCCGCGCACGACGACCCGAAGAGCCTGGAGTAGTTCGGCGGGCTGGGTGTCTTTCAGCAGGAACCCGCTGGCCCCCACCCGCAGCGCGCGGAAGATGTACTCGTCGAGGCCGAAGTTCGTGAGGATCACCACGTGCACGCGGTCAAGCCGCTCGTCCGCGACGATCTGCCGGGTCGCCTCGATGCCGTCGAGCACCGGCATCTGGATGTCCAGGAGCGCGATGTCCGGGCGGTGCGCGGCGGTCATGGCCACCGCTTCCTGCCCGTCGGCGGCCTCCGCGACGACCTCGATGTCGTCTTCGGCCTCGAGCAGTGACCGGATGCCGCTGCGGATCAGCGCCTGGTCGTCGGCCAGCAGGATCCTGATCACGGCGGCGACCCCGCGGGGAGTTCGGCGCGCACCCGGAAGCCGCCGCCGTCCCGCGGCCCGGCCTGGAGCCGGCCACCGAGCGCGGAGACCCGTTCCCGCATGCCGACCAGGCCAAGCCCGGGGCCTGGCGGACCGACGGCAGTGGCGAGGGTGCCGTTTCCATCGTCGTCGACCTGCACCGACAGGGTTTCCGGCGTGTAGTGCAGGGTTACCGACGCGCAGGCGTGCCCGGCGTGCCGGCTGACGTTGGTGAGCGCCTCCTGCACGATCCGGTAGGCGGCCTGATCCACTTCGGGCGGCAGCGGCCGCTCGGTGCCGGTCACCGTCACTGTCACCGGGAGCCCGGCCGTCCGCGCGCGGGTCACCAGGCCGTCCAGCTGGCAGAGTCCGCTGCCGTCGCCGTCCTCCGCGCTGCGCAGCACGCCGAGCGTGGCGCGCAGTTCCCTGGCGGCGTCCGCGCCGGCCTCCTCGATCGCCAGCAGCGCGGGCGGGATGTCGTCGCCGCGCTTGCGCGCGAGGTGCACGGCGACGCCGGCCTGGATCTGAATCACCGAAATGCTGTGCGTCAGGGAGTCGTGCAGCTCCCTGGCGATGCGCAGGCGCTCCTCCATCGCCCGGCGCCGAGCGGCCTCGTCCCTGGTCCGCTCCGCTTCTTCGGCGCGCTGCTCGACCTCGCGGAGGTGCAGCTGCCACATGCGGAACGACACGGCCATGACGCCCGCCGAGATAAGCCATCCGGCCGCGGACAACCCCCGCAGGCCCCGATCCGTGCGCATCCTCCGAGCGTACGCGTCCTGTCCGCGAGCGCATCGGCCCGTGGTGCCGATTGCCGGCTACTCCCGCCGGAGTAGCCAGCAGTCCGCTCGCCTCCCCGCTGACCAGGCAGAAGTCGGGTCCTGCGGGCGACGACGCGGCCCGTGCCCGCCGCGCACCATCGGTGTCATGGCAACAACAACACTCCGATCACCCCACAAGACCGGGACCAGAGGCCATCTCGGCGTGGCGCTGCTGGTCATCGCGACCGCCCAGCTGATGGTCGTCCTGGACGCGACGATCGTCACCGTCGCGCTGCCGCACATCCAGACCGCGCTCGGGTTCTCCGGCAGCGGCCTGGAGTGGGTGGTCAACGCATACGTCCTGACGCTCGGCGGCCTGCTGCTGCTCGGCGGGCGTGCCGGAGACCTGTTCGGCCGCCGGCGGATGTTCATCCTCGGGCTGGTGCTGTTCTCGGTCGCGTCACTTGCTGGCGGGCTCGCCACGTCCGGCGCGTGGCTGCTGGCGGCGCGCGCGGTTCAGGGCGCCGGCGGCGCGATCGTCGCACCCACCGCGCTCTCCCTGGTCGCGACCACGTTTCCCGAAGGCCCGGCGCGTAACCGGGCGATGGGCGTCTACGCCGCGATGAGCGTGGCCGGCAGCGTGATCGGGCTGGTCGCCGGCGGGCTGCTCGTCAGCTACGTCTCGTGGCGCTGGGTGCTGTTCGTCAACGTGCCGTTCGGCGTCGTCGCCGCGCTGGCCGCGTGGGCGGTGCTGCCGGGGGCCGCCCCCCAGCCCGGCCGGTTCGACGTCCTCGGCGCTGTCACCGGCACCGGGGGAGTGGCCGCGCTCGTCTACGGCCTGTCCACCGCCGCGCCCAGCCGGGGCGGGGCGTCCCACTGGGGCGACGCCAACGTGGTGGCCGCGCTGGCCGGCGGGGCGGTCCTGCTCGCCCTGTTCGGGGTCATCTCGGCGCGCAGCCCGCACGCGCTGCTGCCCGCGCGGCTGCTGCGCGACCGGGACCGGATCGGCGCCAACCTCATCATGCTCGGGGTGGGCGCGGCCCTCGGCGGCGTGTTCTTCTTCATCAGCCTGTTCGTGCAGGAGGTGTGGGGCTATTCCCCGCTCCGGACCGGAATGTCGTTCCTGCCGCTGACCGCCGTGATGCTGGTGGCCACCGGCGCCGCCACCAGGCTCATCCCGCGGCTCGGCGCCCGCCCGCTGCTCGCGGCCGGCTCAATTCTCACCGCCGGCGGCCTGTACTGGCTGTCCCTGGTGACCGAGCACAGCACGTACGCGGCCGGGCTGCTCGGACCCATGCTGATCGTCGCCGCCGGGCTCGGCCTGTTGTTCCTGCCGCTGTCACTGCTCTCGCTGGCCGGCGTCGCCGAGGGGGACTCCGGGGCGGCCTCCAGCCTGCTCAACGCCGGCCGGCAGGTCGGCGCGTCCGTCGGGCTCGCGGTGCTGGGCACCGTGGCCTGGACGGTGGTCGCGAACAGGGGCCGCGACCACGTCGGGCCCGTCCGGACCGCCTACCCGGCGGTTGCCCGGGCCGCCTACCAGCACGCCCTCGTGGCCGGCTTCGACCGGGCCTTCCTGGTGGCCGCCGGCATCGCGGTGCTCATGCTCGCGGTCGCGCTCACCACGATCCGCCCCCGCCGCTGACAACGTGGATCGTTGTGTCCGGCTACCCGCACCCAACGATCCACGTTGTCGAGCTCCGCAGCGATTGTGTGTGGCTGCCGCGATGGGAGTGCATCAGCAGGGCCGCAGCAACGTGGACGATTACCCCTTCGTGGTGGATCGGCCCCCGTACCCGAGGGCCCGTTTACCACAAAGGGGAAACTCACCACGTTGTCGACGCTCATCGGGCGACGCAGACGGTCGAACGGCAGGTCAGAACAGGACAAACAGGGCATCGTCCCGCGCGAGTGCCGGTTAGCCCAGAAACTCGGCCTCAGCGAGCAGTGCGTGCTCGGCCTCCTGGGCCGCGCGCGGCTGGCCGGCCCGGCCGCGGTACCGGTCCGGCGCGGTGACGCCGTGCTGGTACGCGTCGATCGCGGCGGCGGCCAGCGGCACGTCGACAGGTCCGTAGTACAGCCCGTGCGGCAGCAGCACCAGGTTCGCCGCGTAGCGGTGGCCGCCGACGTGCGTAGTTTCCCACACCTGCCCCGGGTACCGCTCGGCAAGCGCCTGCGCGAGCGGCACGCCGAAGCGCGCGCAGCAGGCGTTCCGCTTCGCGTGCACGCACACCAGGAACACCGGCTCCGCGGCCGGCGAACCGAACGAAACAGCCCGCCCCGCCGACAGCGCGGCAACATCCAGCTCCACCGACGACCCGACGACGCCCCGCCGCAGCCAGGGCTCGTCGCCGGCGGTCCAGCCCGTCAGCACCGTGCGCTCCTCGCCGAGCGCGGCGCGCCGGCCCGGCCTGCGGATCAGCTGCACCCGGACGCCGCGCGCCGCGGCCTCCGTGACCAGGTCCCGCAGCGGCGGCGGCAGTTCCGCGTCGACCGCCTCCGGCGGCCACGGACCCGGATGCTCGATCAGCAGCCAGGCGCGCGACGCCTCCGGTGCCGAAGCCGCGGCCGGCTCCGTCCCGTCGTGGCACGCGGCACCATGCTCGCATTCGAACGGCAAAGCTCATCAACCCCGATCAGTTACGTCGTTAACAGGATAGATAGTGAAATGCGGGGGGTGGGTGCATGAGAAAGCCGTGGTGCGAGATGTTCCACGCATAAGCGCCGGCCAAGCCGAACGCAAGCAGATCCCCGGCCCGGAGCCGTCGCACCCCGACGCGCCTGGCCAGGATATCCTTCGGCGTGCACAGCTGACCGCAGACAGTTACCGGGCTGGCCTCGATGTCCGCACCAGAATCAGCCGACGAGATGACCGCGAACGGCTGGTTGTGCCCCTTGGCGGCCGGCGTCCGCAGGTGATGGGTGCCGCCGGCCACCACCGCGAACGCCTCGCCGTGGCTCAGCTTCACGTCCAGGACCCTGGTCAGGTACCAGCCGCAGTACGCGGTCACCGCGCGCCCCGGCTCGATCCGCAGCGTCTCACCCGGCCTGGCCAACCCGGCGAGCCCGCGCCCGAACCCGGCCCAGTCGAAGACGGCCTCGGGCCGCTGGTAGTCCACCGCCATCCCGCCGCCAAGGTTCACTTCCGGGTTGGCCACGCCGTGCCGCGCGCACCAGGCTCGCGCGACATCGAGCACCCGGCGCGCGCTGGCCAGCCGCGCGTCCCCGCGACCGTCCGCGATCGCGGCGGCAACCTCGGCGAGGTGGTTGACCAGCAGGCAGTACGCGACCCGGTCCCAGCCGCGCGCCTCGTCGTAGCGCAGGCCGCGCGCCACACCGGCCGGCAGCCCGGCGAGCAGCGGCTCGTGCCGGGGCGTGACCAGCTTGACGCCCTCCAGGTCGCGGAACACCACGGCGGCCGGCCAGTCATCCTCATCGACGGCGATCAGCACGTTCTGCAGGTGCGGTTCGAGTACCACGCCGTGCCGGAAGAACGCCGCGAGTACCGGCGGCGCGACCAGCCGGACGTACGCCGACCACCAGACGAGCAGCCAGTCATCGTCCCGCGCCGCGAACATCGGCTCGCCAGGCTCGGTCAGCGACGCGGCGAGCAGCGGCGTCAGGTCCGGCGGCAGGAAGCCACCGCGAACCGTGCGCGCGGTGGCGGCGTTCACCTCGATCAGGCCCGCGGCGGTGAACTCGGTATGGCACGCGCCGAACGACACGCCGAGCGCGGCCAGCGCGCCCAGCACGTGCGAGGTCGCGGCGTCATCGGGAGGATCCCAGGTCAGGCCTCGCTCGACGAAGAACGGCGGCGGGGACAGCTCGGTGCGGAAGCCGCCGAGCACCCACGTCACCGAGCCGTCGCCGATGGTCTCCAGTGTGCGCAGCGTGCCCGGCAGGTACTGTTCGGCGATCAGCCGCGCGCGTCCGGCCCCCGGCGGGCGCGGATTCGCGCGAGATGGTCGGCCAGCTCGTCCGGCCCGGTCACCAGGACCACGTCCTCGCTGGCCACACCGTCGGCCGGCTTCACCACCACCGGGTACGGCAGGTCGCCGGGGTCGGTCGACCCGAGGTCGAACCACGACACCCGTTCGGTCCCGGTTTCGGCGAGACGGCGGCGCATCAGCGGCTTGTCCTTCGCCCGCAGGCTCGACCGCCAGTCCTTGCCGGGCAGGCCGAGGTACGCCGCCGCGAGCGCCACCTGTGCCTGGAGGTGGTCCGAGTTGGTGAACACCGCGGCCGGCCGGTATCGCGCAAGGCACGAGATCAGCGCGCGGAAGTCCCGCACGTCACAGTCGGCGACCGCCGGGACGTCCGGATATGCCCGCGGACGATCGGTCACCACCACGGTGTCCAGCCCGAGCCGGGACGCCGCGGGCAGGAACCCGCGCGCCACCGCGTCGGTCGGCTTGGCCGTCACCAGGCACAGTCGTTCCGCCACCCCGGATATCCCCCTCTCAGTTAGGTAAGGCTTACCTAACCGAGACAGGACTGTAGCGGGCGCCGCCGGCGGGCGCGGGGACCCCGGATGACTACGGCGTGTTGCGCCAGGACACCCAGCCGCCCGACTCGGAGGCCTGGTCGACGTGCCAGCCGTCCGGCCGGTCTGGCCAGCTCTGCGCCGCCGAGTCGCCGGCCCACGGCACCTCCACGACGGTGGACCCCGGCAGCGGCGTCTGGTGCGACGGGCTGAAGTATCCCAGCTGCATCCACCAGATCTGGTACGCCTGCGGCACGGCTATCGTCCAGCTCAGCTGGCGGCTGACCGAAACCTGGTCCGAAGGTGTCAGGCCGGTCATCAGCGCCGGGCGCTCCTGCGCCGCGCTCGCCCGGGACACGGTGATCGTCATCTGCGTCGTCGCCACCGTGCTGATCGCCGCCAGCCCGGCGAGCATCGTGATCCGGCGCCGGACCCGCGGACCCGGCAGCACAACCGCCACCAGCACCCACAGCCCGAGTATCGCCAGCGCGACGATTGTGGCCAGCGCGACGTTGGCCCGCAGCCAGTTCTGGGTGAGGATAGCGGGCTCGGCGAAGTTGAACGCGGCGCTGAACCCGTTGGTGGGCACCTCCGTGCCCGCGTAGGCGTCCACCGCGACACCGGAGATCACCAGCACCGGCACGACCAGCGCCGCGCAGGCGAGAACTCGCCGCCGGTCGACCCGCATCAGCACCGCGGCGCCGACCACGAAGAACGCCGTGATCATCCCGTCCAGATATCGCCCGGAGGCCCAGGCCTGCGGCTGATTCGCGGGAAGCGCGGCGGGCGCGGTGACCGCGATGCCGATCGTCACGGCGACCATCAGGGCCGCGATCAGCCGGGTGCCAGGCGGCACGAAGCGCGCGGGGATACCGTCGAACCGCAGCATCACCGCGATGCCCGCGATCAGGCCGATCGCGGCGACGCCCCAGCCGTCCAGCACCAGCCGCCACATCTGCCCGGCCGCCATCTCCAGCACGGAGACGGTGCCGTGCACGCTGGTCAGCCGCTGTTTGGCCTGACCGGACAGGCTGCGCGCACCGCGCGGGTACAGGGCCTTCGTGAGGTGCAGGTTGAGCGCCCAGCTGGCCAGCAGGATCACGCCGAGCCCGGCCCCCGCGGCGACCACGCTGTCCCGCGGCACCAGCCGCCGGACGAACACGATCGCGCAGAATCCCAGATAGGCGGCGACGATCACCAGGCCGCGGGAGTGCACCGCGTCGGTGTATCCGGCCAGCGCCGCGGACCCGGCGGCGCTCAGGTACACGCCGGGCGGCGCGCTGCCGCCGCGCCACCTGCCGCCCTGGCCGCGCCAGGTTATGCCGTGCCGCATCCAGCTGTGCACGGCGAGCAGCCAGGCCAGCGTCAGCACCGGGAAGACCGCGTCGGTGAGCGCGTACTGGCTGTAGAAGAAACCGGCCGGCAGCAGCGCGGTCACCATCGCGGTGCCGTAGGCCGCCGGGCGGGTCAGTCCCAGCCGCCGCGCGGCCACATACGCAAGGGGCATCAGCAGCGCGCTGATCAGCGCGTTGACCACCATCACCGCGTGATACGCCGTCTGCGGGTTGCGGGTGAACCAGAACACCGGGGTGATCAGCAGCGGATAGCCGGCCGGGTACATCGTGCCGCCGGATAGGTTGGTGGCCGGCCCGCCGGCCAGCACCCGCGCGGTGATCAGGTACGCGGTCTCGTCCGGGTTCGCGAGCGGCAGCGACTGCCCGGCGCTCAGCCAGGCGCGCAGCGCCGCCTGGCACAGCCAGCCCGCGACGAGTAGCAGGCCCCAGCGGCGAGCGGTGCGGCCCGCCGTAGCCGCGGCCGGCGCGGACGGGACAGCCTCGCTCGCCTGGACGGGTGGCGCGGACATGGGGCTGCCCCTCCCAGGGTGCTCGGGTCGTTTCAATCGCGACGCGGTCGCGGCTCGGCGTCGCGTGGACGCGGAACAGCGTCCCGAGCAATCCTGGGAACTTTATGGGTAAACACTGGGTTGGCCCGGTGAATCTCCCAGTTGCCCGCAAAACAGCTCGTCTGGGGCACCGGGCAACCCCCCGAGGTGACTACGCACCGCGCCGGAAATCCGGGCGGACCGGGGGTATAACATCGGGCCTTGATGCCCCTAACCAGAGACACCAGGATCACCGGCTATGAGCCGCTGCTGCCGCCCGCGGCGTTGCTGGACGAACTCCCGCTCGGCGAGAAGGCCGCGGCAACCGTGGAGCGCACCCGGTCCGAGATCCGCGCGGTGCTCGACGGCGACGACGACCGGCTGCTGGTGATCGCGGGCCCGTGCTCGGTGCACGACCCGGTCGCCGCGCTGGACTACGCCGGCGGACTGGCCGCACTGCGCGACGAGCTCGCGGACAGCCTGCTGGTCGTGATGCGGGTCTACTTCGAGAAGCCGCGCACGGTGACCGGCTGGAAGGGCCTGATCAACGACCCGGGCATGGACGGCCGCCACGACGTGCACCGCGGCCTGCGCGCGGCCCGGCGGCTGCTGCTTGACATCGTCGCCCAGGACCTGCCGGTCGGCTGCGAGTGGCTGGACCCGATCACCCCGCAGTACATCGCGGACACCGTGACGTGGGGCGCGATCGGCGCGCGGACCACGGAGAGCCAGGTGCACCGCCAGCTCGCGTCCGGCCTGTCTATGCCGGTCGGCTTCAAGAACGGCACCGACGGCGACGTTCAGGTCGCGGTCGACGCCTGCCGGGCCGCTGCCTCGGGCCACACGTTCTTCGGGGTCACCCCGTTCGGCGCGGCGGCCGTGGTGACGACCGCGGGCAACCCCGACACGCACGTGATCCTGCGCGGCGGCCGCTCCGGCCCCAACTACTCGGCCGCGGACGTCACCAGGGCACTCGACCTGATCGAGCACGCGGGCCTGCCGCGGCGGCTGATGGTCGACGCGAGCCACGGCAACAGCGGCAAGGACCACCGGCGTCAGCCCGTGGTCGCCACCGCACTCGGCGAGCAGATCGCCGCCGGCGAGCGCGGCGTCATCGGCGTGATGCTGGAGAGCTTCCTCGTCGAGGGCCGCCAGGAGCCCGGCGCGCCCGCCACGCTGGTCTACGGGCAGAGCGTCACCGACGCGTGCATGAACATTGACACGACGGCAGCTGTGCTGCGTTCGCTGACCGCCGCCGTCCGCGAGCGCCGTTAGCGTTAATCGGTTGACGAGCTGACCAGGGCACAGTCCCCTAGGCGCAAATTTGTCCGCGGATACCGGATATTTTCCATAAGCGGTTTACTACCGTAGCCGCATGGAGGACAGCGAGGTCGTCGCCGCCATCGTGGCGGGAGATCCGGCCGGGCTCGGTGCGGCATACGACAAGTACGCGATCCCGCTCTACACCTACTGCCGTGCCATGCTGCGCGAGCCCGCCGACGCCGCCGACGCGGTGCAGGACACGTTCCTCGTCGCGGCGTCCAAGCTGGCCGGGCTCCGCGATCCCGGCAAGCTGCGCCCGTGGCTGTACGCGGTCGCGCGCAATGAATGCCTGCGGCGGCTGCGCGCCGGCAACGTCACGCTCGGGCTCGATGAGGCGGCCCAGCTGCCGGTTGACCCGGTCGAGGTCCGCAGTACCGCGGAGCAGACCGATTTGCGCGAGCTGGTCAGGGACGCGATCGACGGGCTCAACCCCGGTGAGCGGGATGTCATCGAGCTGAGCCTGGGGCACGCGTTCGAGGGCGACGATCTCGCGGCGGCGCTGGGCGTGTCGCGGAACCACGCGCACGCGCTGCTGTCCCGTGCCCGCAGCCAGTTCGAGCGGTCGCTCGGCGCGCTGATGGTCGCGCGGACCGGGCGCCAGGCCTGCCCCGCGCTCCAGGTCATGCTGGACGGCTGGGACGGCCGGATGACCGTGCTGATGCGCAAGCGGATCAGCCGGCACATCGACCACTGCGGGGTATGCGGCGAGCGCAAGCGCCGCGAGCTGACCCCGGCACTGCTGGCCGTGGGCGTGCCGCTGGCCACGCTGCTGCCCGGGTTCCGCGAGCAGGTGCTGCGGCACTGCGCGGACGCCACGAGGGCCGCGCCGTCGCACCAGTTCGGCCCGGCCGGCTTCCCCAGACCGCTCGCTCCGCACGGTGCTCATGGTGCTCGTGGTGCGGCCGCGTGGCGGCACGCCGCACACTACTCACACTATTCACACTATTCACACGGGATGGCGGTTGCCGGGACGTCGATCGCGGCGGCCGGGGTCATCGCCGTCGTGGTGATCGGTACCGCGCCACACCACGGCTCGCCATCCGCGGCCGGTTCGGGCAACGCGGCACAGCCCGGCGTGACCGCGACCTATGCCGGTCAGGTCACGTCGTCGGGCGGCGGCCGCGGGCTGGCGCCCAGCGCGTCCGGAGTCCCCACCGGTCCCAGCCCGAACGTGACGCTTGTCGCGTCGGCCTCGCCCAGTCCCGTCGCCACGGTGCTGCCGGGCGTGACGGATACGCCGGCCACAACCACGCCGCTCGCCACGCCGCCCGCGCCGCCGACGTCCCCCGGCGTGTCGTCCTCACCGGCGTCGCCCGCGGTGGCGTCATCGTCGGCGTCGGCCGGCGGGGGACAGGGCACACTGGCGATATCCCCGAGCGCGGTGACGCTGGCGCCGGGCGGCGGCGGCGCGAGCGGATCGTTCACGATCACGGCCAGCGGCGGCCCGATCAGTCACTTCAACATCACCGTCCGGTCCGCGCACGAGCTCAGCGTCTCCCCGTCCTCGGGGTCGCTGGCCGCCGGCCAGAGCGTGACGATCACCGTGACCACCACCAGCAACGGCCCCATCAACACCTGGATCGTCATCAACCCAGGCGGCAACAAGCTCACCGTAACGCTCAACTAACCCCTTGCGCGCCGCCCGGCACCTGCTACGCGCCCGCACCCCTTACGGCTGAGGCTGGCGTGGATCATGTGCCTGGCGATGCGCGGACGCCACTGTATGCCTCGCATCAATGTGGTGGATTCCCCCATCGTGGTGAGTTGACCCTCGTAAACGGGGGTCTGGCCCCCACAAAGGGGCAATCCTCCACGTTGTTCCGGGACTTATCCGGCGCCAGCGGATGCCGGCATCCGGCGCCAGCGGACGCCGCGGGCTAGCCGACCACCGGGAGGTTGGCGACAGCGGCGTCGATGCGGGACTGGGGGAGGTCGTAGTCGGCCATCTCGCCGGACAGGTAGCGCTCGTACGCGACCATGTCGAAGTGCCCGTGCCCGCACAGCGCGGTGAGCAGCACCTTCTCCTCGCCGGATTCGGCGCAGCGCTTGGCCTCCTCGATCACCGCCGCGATCGCGTGCGACGGCTCGGGGGCGGGCAGGATGCCCTCGGCGCGCGCGAACGTCACCGCGGCGCCGAAGCACTCGCGCTGCTGCTTGGCGACCGCCTCGAACATGCCGAGTTCGTACATGTGCGACAGCAGCGGCGACATGCCGTGGTAGCGCAGCCCGCCGGCGTGCACCGGCTCCGGGATGAATTCGTGGCCGAGCGTGTGCATCTTCAGCAGGGGCGTGAACCCGGCCGTGTCGCCGAAGTCGTACGCGTAACGACCCCGGGTGAACGACGGGCACGCGGCCGGCTCGACGGCCCGGATCACCGGGTTGGCCCGGCCGGCCAGCTTCTCCCGCAGGAATGGCAGGAACAGCCCGGCGAAGTTCGACCCGCCGCCGGTGCACCCGACGATCAGGTCGGGCATCCGCTCGCCGGCCGAAGCGAACTGCTTGATCGCCTCCTGGCCGATGACGGTCTGGTGCATGAGCACGTGATTCAGCACGCTGCCCAGCGCGTACCGGGTCTCCGGGTCGCCCCCGGCGGCCTCCACCGCCTCGCTGATCGCGATGCCCAGGCTGCCCGGCGAGTCAGGGGATTCGGCCAGCACCTTGGCGCCCGCGTTCGTCGCCCGGGACGGGCTGGCGTGCACGACCGCGCCCCAGGTTTCCATCAGCGTGCGGCGATGCGGCTTCTGGTCGTAGGAGGCGCGCACCATCCAGATCTCGCAGCCGATGCCGTACTGTGCGCAGGCGAACGCGAGCGCGCTGCCCCACTGGCCGGCGCCGGTCTCGGTGGTGAGGCGCTTGGTGCCTTCGGCCGCGTTGTAGAACGCCTGGGGGACCGCGGTGTTCGGCTTGTGCGAGCCGGCCGGGGAGACTCCCTCGTACTTGTAGTAGATCCGGGCCGGGGTGCCGAGCGCCTTCTCCAGGCGGCGGGCACGGAACAGCGGCGTGGGCCGCCACAGCCGGTACACGTCGACGACCTCGTCCGGGATCGGCACCCAGTTCTCGCCGGACACCTCCTGCCGGATCAGTTCCATCGGGAACAGCGGAGCCAGGTCCTCCGGTCCTACCGGCTGGAGCGTGCCCGGGTGCAGCGGCGGCGGCTGCGGCGACGGCAGGTCCGGGACGACGTTGTACCACTGCCGAGGAATCTCGGACTCGTCCAGCGTGATCTTGGTCCGCTCGTCCATATCCGCACCATACACCGCATGATCACGAAGGGTTATACGTCCTATAGCACGTACAACCCTTCATGATCATCGCTTTCAGCCCATCGGGTGGTGGTGCGCGACAAGGCCGGCCATGCCGCCGAAGCCGGTCTCGATGATGACGGTGGGCACGCCCAGCGGCTTGCCGCCCGAGTTCGCGATCGTCCCCGGGCTCGTCTTGTGCGTCGCCTTGAGCACGGTCACCCAGACGACCGCCCAGGCGTGGACGCGCACCACGAGCTTCTTGGTGATGGACACGCAAAGAAGCCTGACGGCGTACGGGCGGGGCTTCTTCGTCTTGGAGACGTTGACCTGGACAAACGTTGTGTGCCCGGCCGTGCCGATGAACGCCCCGCCGTCGAACAGCTTCGAGGCCAGCACCGGTGAGTACGCGTCGTTCCGGCACCGCGCGGCGAGATAAACCTTTCCGCCCTGGTAGACCGTGTCGGACGAGGCCTTGAGCATCGCACCGCCGGTCGCACCGCCGGTCGCACCGCCGGACGCGTACGCGGATGTCGCGGTCAGGAGCATCGCCCCGGCGGCCGCTGCGGCAGCGACCAGCTTGAAGATTCGCATGCGGGTTCCCCTCAGTGTCGGACTGCTTGCAATCACAAACACGGAGAGTATCAGTGCAACAACCGTACGTTATGAAGGTGGGGTTAGCCGACCAGGGTCTTGACGGCCGCGGTGAGCTGCTGCATCGCCTTTTTCGCATCGGCGAAGTACATGCTGGTCTTGGGGTCGGTGTAGAGCTCGTTGTCCAGGCCTGCGTACCCGTGCCCCATCGAGCGCTTGACCACGATGATCGACTTGGCCTGGTCGACGTCCAGGATCGGCATGCCGGAGATCGCCGTGCCGGCCCGGCGGGCGGCCGGATTCGTCACGTCGTTGGCGCCGATCACCAGCGCGACATCGGTGCGCGCGAACTCGGGGTTGATCTCGTCCATCTCGACCAGCTGCGGATACGGCACGTTCGCTTCGGCGAGCAGCACGTTCATGTGGCCGGGCATCCGGCCGGCCACCGGGTGGATCGCGTACGAGACCTCGATGCCGCGCTCCTCAAGCAGCTTCGCCAGTTCGGCGACGCCGTGCTGAGCCTGCGCGGCGGCCAGGCCGTAGCCGGGCACGATGATCACCTTGGCCGCGTACGCCAGCTGGATCGCCGCGTCGTCCGCGGCTATCGCCCGGACCGAAGCGTCCGCGGCGCCCTCCAGGGCAACCGCCGCGTCGCCGGTACCGAAGCCGCCGACGATGATGTTGGCCAGCGACCGGTTCATCGCGTCGGCCATCAGCTTGGTCAAGATGCCACCGGACGCGCCGACCAGCGCGCCGGCCACGATCAGCGCCCAGTTGGCGATCACGAACCCCGCCATCGCGACCGCGGTCCCGGTGAACGCGTTCAGCAGCGAGATCACCACGGGCATGTCGGCACCGCCGATCGGCAGGACCATCATCACACCGAACGCCAGTGCTGCCAGGAGCACGATGACCAGGGCGGGCAGGCTGGCGGTCGTGAGCATGAAGATCGCGGTGCCGACGATCACCACGCCGAGCGCGATGTTCAGCAGTCGGCCGCCGCGAAAGATCAGCGGCTGGCCGGGGATCAGGCCCTGGAGCTTGCCGGCCGCGACGATCGAGCCGGAGAACGTGACCGCGCCGATGATCACGTCGAGCAGCGTGGTCACCGTGGTCGTGCCGAGCACGCCGCTGCGCAGTCCCTCGTCGTGGATGTACTCGTAGATCGCGATCAGCGCCGCCGCGCCGCCGCCGACCGAGTTGAACATGGACACGAGCTGCGGCATCGCGGTCATCTGCACGCCGCGGGCGGCGAACAGGCCGATCGCCGAGCCGATCGCCGAGCCGACGATCAGCACCGTCCAGCCGACCCCTGTGACCGAGCCCGAGTGAATGAGCAGGATCAGCGTGGCGATCCCCGCGATCACCATGCCGGCGGTCGACGCCTGGTTGCCGCGGCGCGCGGTCGCCGGGCTGTTCATCAGGTGCAGGCCCATCACGAAGCAGGCCGCGGCCAGCACGTAGATCAGCTGGATGCTCGTGTCGAAGCTGCTCATTCGCCGGCTCCAGGGCCCTTTTCGACGGGGGTGCGCCGCCGGAACATCTTCAGCATCCGGCCGGTCACCACGTAGCCGCCGACCACGTTGGCGGAGGCGAACACCGCGGCCACGAACGCGAGGACGTAGCCGAGCACGCTGTGCGCCGTCACGCCGATCAGCAGTGCCCCCGCGAGCACGATGCCGTGGATCGAGTTCGTCGCCGACATCAGCGGCGTGTGCAGCGTGGCGGGCACCTTCCCGATGACCTCGATGCCGACGAGCAGCGCCAGCACGAAGATGGTCAGGTCAGTCACTAGCGCCGTCGACACCGGCGTCTCCCTCCTGAGGCTGGATCAGCGCCGCCACCGCCGGGTTCACGACCCGGCCCTGGTGCGTGATCACGACACCGGCCTGGATCTCGTCGGCGGCGTCGATGGCCAGGGTGGCCTCCTTGGTCATGTGCAGCAGCAGCGCCGAGATGTTGCGGGAGTAGGCGTTGCTCGCCGCGGTCGGCACGCTCGCCGCCAGGTTGCCTGCCCCGACGATCGTGACGCCGTTCCCCGTCGTCACGACCTCGCCGGGCTTGGCGCCCGCCACATTCCCGCCCAGCGCGCTGGCGGCCATGTCGACGATCACCGCCCCGGCGGACATCGCCTTGACCGCGTCGTCGGTGACCAGCAGCGGCGGGCGGCGGCCGGGCACCTGGGCGGTGGTGATCACCACGTCGTGCCTGGCGATGTGCTGCTCCAGTTCCTCCTGCTGGGCCTGGCGCTCGTCCGCGGTCAGCTCGCGGGCGTAGCCGCCCTCGCCGGCCGCCGCGAGCGCGGACTTCAGCTCGATGAACGTCGCGCCGAGCGACTCGACCTCTTGCTTGGAGGCGGGCCGCACGTCGTAGCCGCTGACCACCGCGCCGAGGCGGCGCGCGGTGCCGATCGCCTGGAGGCCGGCCACGCCGGCGCCGAGCACAAGCACCTTGGTCGGCCGCGCGGTGCCCGCCGCCGTGATCAGCATGGGGAAGAACCGGCCGAACGCCTCGGCCGCGACGATCGCCGCCTTGTACCCGGCCACATTGGCCTGCGAGGTTAGCGCGTCCATCGGCTGGGCGCGGGACAGCGTGCGGGGCAGGCCGTCCAGGCTGATCGCGGTCACGTTCCTGGCCGCCAGTTTCGCCGCCAGCTCTGGATCGGTGAGCGGAGCGAGCATCCCGATCACCGCCTGGCCCGGGCCGAGCAGGCCGATCGTCTCCGCGTCCGGCTTGGTGACGGTCAGGACGACGTCGGCGGTCTGGTACAGCTCGGCCTGCTCGACGATCGTCGCGCCGGCTTGCTCGTAGGCCGCGTCCGGCAGCCACGCGCCGTCGCCGGCGCCGCGTTCGACCAGGATGTCGACGCCGGCGCCGCGCAACTTGGCGACGCCCTCTGGCACCAGTGCGACCCGCTGCTCACCGTGAGCTGTTTCCCTGACGACGGCTACCTTCATGGCACCTCCGGAAGCTGACCATATCCATCATGCCCTGCGTCCAAAAGCTTCTCGGTCGCGAGAGGCTCGGACAGCGCTCAGGTTTCAGCGCGGAGCAGTTCGGCGATCTTCTCCCCGGCCGCGACGACCGCGCCCGCGTGCAGGCGGCCCGGGGAGCGGGTCAGCCGCTCGATCGGCCCGGATACCGAGACGGCGGCGAGCACCCGGCCGCCCGGTCCGCGGATCGGCGCGGACACGGACGCGACGCCGGGCTCGCGCTCGGCGGCGGTGGCCGCCCACCCGCGCCGCCGGACCTGGGCGAGCGTGGTCGCGGTGAACTTCGCGCCGCGCAGGCCGCGGTGCATCCGGGCGCCGTCCTCCCAGGCGAGCAGGATCTGCGCGGCCGAGCCGGCCGTCATCGGCAGCGCCGCGCCGACCGGAACGGTGTCGCGCAGCCCGCTGGCCCGCTCGGCCGCGGCCACGCAGACCCGGGCGTCCCCGTGCGGCCGGTACAGCTGGGCGCTTTCTCCGGTTATGTCCCGGAGCTGGGTCAGGATCGGCTGGGCGATGGCCAGCAGCCGGTCCTCGCCGGCCGCCGCCGCCAGCTCGCCGATTCTCGGGCCCAGTACGAAACGACCTTGGGTATCACGAGCCAGCATCCGATGCGCCTCGAGCGCAACGGCGATGCGATGCGCCGTCGGGCGGGCCAGACCGGTCGCCTGGACCAGCTGTGCTAGCGAGGCCGGGCCGTCTTCCAGGGCGGTCAGTACCGAAATCGTCTTGTCCAGCACGCCGACTCCGCTAGAGTTGTTCATGTACTGAATATTGCCGTCTCGGAATGTGAGACGTCAAATCGAATCGGAGGCGCTATCCATGGGCCGCACGCTCGCTGAAAAGATCTGGGACGCCCACCTGGTGCGCAGCGCGCAGGGCGAGCCTGACCTGCTCTACATTGACCTCCATCTTGTCCACGAGGTCACCAGCCCGCAGGCGTTCGACGGGCTGCGGGCCGCCGGACGCGGGGTGCGGCGGCCGGACCTGACCGTGGCCACCGAGGACCACAACGTGCCCACGCTGGGCGTCACCGGGCCGGGGCTGCCGCTGTCCGGGCCCGCGTCGCCGGTGACCGACCCGGTGTCCCGGGCCCAGATCGAGGCGCTGCGGAAGAACTGCGCGGAGTTCGGCATCCAGCTGTTCCCGATGGGGGACGCCGGGCAGGGCGTGGTGCACGTCATCGGCCCGCAGTTCGGCCTCACCCAGCCGGGCATGACGATCGTCTGCGGCGACTCGCACACCTCGACGCACGGCGCGGTCGGCGCGCTGGCGTTCGGCATCGGGACCTCCGAGGTCGAGCATGTGCTGGCCACCCAGACGCTGCCGCAGGGCCGGCCCAAGACGATGGCGGTCAACGTTTTCGGCTCCCTCCCGGACGGGGTCACCGCCAAGGACCTGATCCTGGCGATCATCGCGCAGATCGGCACCGGCGGCGGCCAGGGGTACGTGATCGAGTACCGGGGCGAGGCCATCCGGGCGCTGTCGATGGAGGGCCGGCTGACGGTCTGCAACATGTCCATCGAGGCGGGCGCGCGGGCCGGCCTGATCGCGCCGGACGAGGTGACGTTCGCGTACCTGGCCGGCAAGCCGTACGCGCCGGCCGGCGCCGCGTGGGACGCCGCCGTCGCGTACTGGCGCTCCCTGGTCACCGACGACGACGCGGTGTTCGACCGCTCGGTGACGATCGACGCGTCCGCGCTGACGCCGTACGTGACCTGGGGCACCAACCCCGGACAGGGGCTGCCGCTGTCGGCTGCCGTGCCCGATCCCTCGACGTTTGATGACGCCGGGGCGCGGGCGGCGGCGGAACGCGCGCTGGAGTACATGGGCCTCACGGCGGGCACCCCGCTGCGGGAGATCGCGGTGGACACGGTGTTCGTCGGCTCGTGCACGAACGGGCGCCTGGAAGACCTGCGAACCGCGGCCGGTGTGCTGTCCGGCCGCCGGGTCGCTTCCGGCGTGCGCATGCTGGTCGTGCCCGGTTCGATGGCGGTCCGCGCCGCGGCCGAAGCCGAAGGGCTGGACCAGGTGTTCCTCGCGGCCGGCGCCGAGTGGCGCGGCGCCGGGTGCTCGATGTGCCTGGGCATGAACCCGGACACGCTGGCGCCGGGGGAGCGCAGCGCGTCCACGTCCAACCGCAACTTCGAAGGCCGGCAGGGCAAGGGCGGACGCACCCACCTGGTGTCCCCGGCGGTGGCCGCCGCCACCGCGGTCACCGGCCGCCTGACCGCCCCCGCCGACCTCTAGCCCGCCGACCTCTAGCCCGCCGACCCATCGCCCGCCCCATCGCCCCACCCCTTCGACCGCGAGGACAAATCCGACATGGAACCATTTGTCGTCCACACCGGCCGCGTCATGCCGCTGCGGCGCACCAACGTGGACACCGACCAGATCATCCCGGCCGTGTGGCTCAAGCGGGTGTCCCGGGCGGGCTTCGGCGAAGGGCTGTTCGCCGCGTGGCGTGAGGACCCGTCGTTCGTGCTCAACCAGCCCGCGTACACCGGCGCGACCGTGCTGGTGGCCGGGACCGACTTCGGCACCGGGTCGTCCCGCGAGCACGCGGTCTGGGCGCTGACCGACTACGGGTTCCGGGTGGTGATCGCGCCGCGGTTCGGCGACATCTTCCGGTCCAACGCGACCAAGGCCGGGCTGCTCCCCGTCGTGCTGCCCGCCGCCGTCGTGGACGAACTCCAGTCGCTGGCCGAGGCGGATCCCGCCGCCTCGGTGACCGTGGACCTCGACGCGCGCGAGGTGCGGTACGGTGCCGCGTCGGCCGTGCCGTTCGAGATCGACGACTACACGCGCTGGCGGCTGATCGAGGGCCTGGACGACATCGGCCTGACCCTGCGGCACGCCGACGCGATCACCACGTTCGAGCAGTCCCGGCCGGACTGGCTGCCGGTCACCGCATAACGACGTGACGGCGGTGAGCTGAAGGTAGACGACGCCGTTGTCGTAAAGCTCGGCGTTCGTCCTGGTCCACCGGGACGACGGCAGCCCCGCCTCGAACAGGCGCGGCGACGCCGAGCGGGTGAGCGGGTACACGAACAGGTGCAGTTCGTCGACCAGTCCGTCGGCGAGCAGCGCGTGCACCAGCGTCGCGCTGCCGCTCACGTACAGTCCGCCGGACGTCTCCTTGAGGCGCCGGATCTTCCCGGCGTCGTATGCCCCGGTGATCTCCGAGTTCTGCCACACCGGCTCGGTGAGCGTCGACGACACCACGTACTTCGTGGTGTCGTTGAAGAACGGCGCGCCGGGATCCTCTTCGGCGGTCCGCTTGGACCACGTCGGCGCGAACATCTCGTAGGTCGTCCGGCCCAGCAGGATGGCGTCGCTGCTCTCGGTGAGCCGGCCGATCGCCGCGCCCATCCTCGGGTCGAAGCCGTATTCCGCGGTCCAGATCGGTGCGTCGATCACGCCGTCGAGAGTGATGAACTCGTGCACCCGGATCGTTCCCATTTTCTGCCTCCAGTCTGCTCGGTGATGGGATTCACTACCGATACGAACTGGACACCCCCAGATCGACAGGTGGCGTGTCCCGGACGTGCAGGATTCCTGTCCGTGCCTATATGAGCACGATGTGTTCACCAACGGGGTTGATCTTGCCCGACACGCCGGCGAATCTGGCCGTGGTTATTGTGCAACGGCGCTGGATCGCCTACTTTCGGGCAGGTCAGAGGTCGCGAACCCCGAAACCGGAGCCCACGCGACCTCCCGTGGGGGAACCGCAGGAGTGAATAATGAACAAGCGTGATCTGATCGACGCGATCTCGGAACGGATGGGGGACAAGAAGTCCGCGACCGAAGCCGTGAACGCGGTACTCGAGACCATCCAGTCGGCCGTCGCCAAGGGTGACAAGGTATCCATCACCGGTTTCGGCGTGTTCGAGAAGAGCGACCGCCCGGCTCGCACCGCTCGTAACCCGGCCACCGGTGCCACGATCAACGTGCCGGCGTCCTCGGTGCCGAAGTTCCGGGCCGGCGCCGACTTCAAGAACCTCGTCAACAGCGCCAAGCCGGCCGGCAAGAAGAAGTAAGCGCCTAGCGAGTCCACAACACTAGGACGCAACGCATAGCGAACGGCGGCATCGGGGGACCGCGTCCTCCGAGCCGCCGTTCGCTGTGTACAGCACGCGCCGAGGGCCGTGCGGGACGCGCGGGCTGCCCGGAATGTCCCGGTCCGGGGCACCGGACGGCGACCCGGAAATTATTGCGGACAGTTACCCCCCAATCGTAGGCGTTCCAGAACAAAGTGTGTCCGCGGCGCGTCGCGCGACCTGGCTGTGATAATGGCTGCCGGGCCGATGAACCGGACATCTAGCCATATTTCGGATGCTGCTGCGGTCCGCTGGATTATTGCGGACACT
>DASRFJ010000055.1:0-31181 GCA_035651595.1 Streptosporangiaceae bacterium
CCGTCCAGCGCGCAGGAGTAGATGTTCCCGGTGCCCTCGTGATCGGACAGGAAGAACAGCCGCCCGCCGATCAGCATCGGGGCGGCCAGCTGGCCGCCCAGGTCCGTGAGCACCTGGGTGAACACGGGACCGGAGGTGGGGCCGGGGGGGACGGGGGGCGGGAGTCCCCCGTGCACGGAGGACGCGGGCGGGAGACTAATGGCGGAGCCGGCGCTGGCGGTCCACAGCTTGCCGTGGGTGCCGCCGCGGTAGCGCTTCCAGAACGCGGGCTCGTTGTTCATCCGGCCGGTGAGCAGGGCCGTGCCCGTCTCCTCCAGCGCCAGGTCCGCCACCGGTCCGAACGGCAGCCGCCGCGGCGGCGCACCCTCCAGCGGGATCGCGTACGCCCAGGTCAGGTAGCTCTGAGGCTGGCCGGCGGCGGAGACCGCGAGCACCTCGCCGTCCCGGGTCCAGCCCGCCACCCGGGTCCTGGCGTCGCTCAGGTAGCTGAGCCGGGCGGCCGCGTTGCCGTCCGGGTCGGCCGTGTAGACCTCGGGACTGCCGTCCCGCCAGCTGGTCCAGGCGATCCTGGCGCCGTCGCGGGAGAAACGGGGATAGCTCACCTGGGCGCTGTCGGCGGATAGCCGCCAGGCCCGGCCGCCGTCGGCCGGAGCGAGCCAGATGTCGTCCTCGGATGCGAAGACGAGAAGGTCACCGTGAATATGCGGGTAGCGCAGGTATCCGGATGAAGTCACGCACTTCATCCTATGGTCTAGAGCCAGCCGCGCTCAGAGGCGATCCGCAGTGCCTCGGCCCGGTTCCTGGCGCCGGTCTTCTGGATGCACGCGGACAGGTAATTGCGCACCGTTCCCTCGGAGAGGTAGAGCTGCGCGGCGATCTCGGCGATGGTCCGGCCGTCCGCGGACGCGTCGAGCACGTCGCGCTCGCGCGGGGTGAGCGGGTTGAGCCCGTCGGCGAGCGCGGCGGCGGCCAGGTCCGGGTCGATGACCCGCTCCCCCGCCAGCACCCGGCGGATGGTGTCGGTGAGCTTGTCCGCCGGGGAGTCCTTGACCAGGAACGCCGATACCCCGGACTCCATCGCCCGGCGCAGGAACCCGGGACGGCCGAACGTCGTCAGGATCACGATCTTGGTATCCGGGTTGTGCTTCCTGAGCTCGGCCGCGGCGGCCAGGCCGTCCATGCCCGGCATCTCGATGTCGAGCACGGCCACGTCGGGGTTGCTCTCCCGCGCCGCGCCGATCACCTCGTCGCCCCGGCCGACCTGGGCCACCACCTCGATGTCGCCCTCGAAGGAGAGCAGCGCGGCCAGGGCCTCCCTGATCATCACCTGGTCCTCGGCGAGCAGCAGGCGAACCGGATCCTTAGGCGTCATGGCTCGCAATTATGGCCGGTTCCTGCCGTGGTGGTGCGGACGGTGGCGGTGAGGCGGAAACCGCGGCCGCTGTCGCCCCGGCCGAGGGACAGGTGGCCGTCGGCGGCGGACAGGCGCTCGGAGATGCCGCGCAGGCCGCTGCCGGTGGCGGCGGCCTTGGCGCTGTCCATGGCGGGACCGGAGAAGCCACGCCCGTCGTCGGTGACCTGGAGCGAGACCTCGCCCGGGCGCTCGGTGAGGCGGAGCCGGCAGTGCCGGGCGCGGGAATGCCTGATCACGTTGGTGACCGCCTCGCGCAGGCACCAGGCCAGGACCGCCTCGGCCTCCGGGTCGAACGTGCCCGACCTGATGGTCAGCTCCGGGTCGTCGTCCAGCTGGATGCCGGCCGCGTCGAGGGCGCTGCGCGCCGTGATGACCTCGATGGCGAGCGTCGGCCTGCGGTAGCCGCTGACCGCCTCCCTGATGTCGTGCAGGGTCTGCCTGCTGACCTGGCTGACGTCGCCGAGCTCGGTCAGGATCGCGTCGCGCTCGGCCGAGGCGGGCAGCCGGGTCAGCCGCTTGGCCGCCAGCTCGGCCTTCAGGGTGATCACGGACAGCGACTGGCCGGTCAGGTCGTGCATGTCCCTGGCCAGGCGCAGCCGTTCTTCGTTGGCCGCCATCTTGGCCACGGTCTCGCGTGCCTGGCTCAGCTCGTGCATCAGCTCGACCTGCATCCGGAAGCCGATCATCGCCACGCCGATGAGCAGCACCGGGAGCAGCACGACCAGGTAGTCCCCCGGGTGATCGTGGCCCAGCCAGCTGAAGAACGTGTACGCGGCGCCGACGGCGGCGACCGCGAG
This sequence comes from Streptosporangiaceae bacterium, assembly GCA_035651595.1. GTDB lineage: Bacteria > Actinomycetota > Actinomycetes > Streptosporangiales > Streptosporangiaceae > JAFARZ01. Next base: position 2,212 of record DASRFJ010000055.1, read on the forward strand.
CAGCGTCTTGCGCCGGGAGATCTGGCCGGCCAGCACCATTCCGGTGGCGGCCGACACGTAGATCCACATCGGCGTCCAGTCCTTGCCGTACACCGTGCAGGCGATGATCGTGAGCAGCGCGATCACGACCAGGCCGCACAGGGCCAGCTGCGGCCAGCGGATCGAGTTACCGACGATCGGCACGTACACCGCGCAGAAGGCCGCGGCGATCGCCAGGCCGCCGGCCGTGTACAGCACGCCGTGCTGGCGGCCGAACAGCTCGCTGATCGGCTGGATCAGGTAAACCAGCCAGATCGAGGAGAAGAACCAGCGCAACGGGCTGCCGTTGCCGGGCAGCATCGTCGACGCCATGCCCGGCGGGAGCTTCATCGGCCCGCGCTGCGCCCTGGCGTCGAGTTCGGTGCGCACCCAGGACTGCTGGGTCACGCCGGCCTTACCTGCCATCACTGCTCACCTCCCATTCATGCTGCCACGCGCCTGGGTACCAGGGCGACCGGCGGGCCCCCGAGGCTCCGCCGGTCGCCGCTGGACGCTAGAGGGTCTCGGCGCTGGACCGGACCGCCAGCGTCGCCAGCCCGGCGAACACCGCCAGCCAGATGACCAGGCCGATCGCGAGGCCGGCCGGCACGCTGGCGCCCTCGATCACGTCGGTGCTGATCTTGACCACGGCGTACGTGGGCAGCGCGTCACCGACCTTCTGCCAGGCCCCGCCGAGCGGGAAGTACAGGCCGCCCAGGAAGGCGAAGCCCAGGTAAAGCAGCACGCTGAGCGCCTGCACCTGGTCCGGCTGGAACTTGTAGCCGATCGCCACCGCGAGCGCCGCGAAGATCGTGGAGCCGAACCAGATCGTGACCGCGACGGCGATCCACTGCCAGGCCGCGAGGTGGACGCCGCCGTAGAAGCGGCCGAGCAGCAGCACGACCAGCACCACGGGTATCGCGGACGTCAGCGCGGCGAGAATCTTGCTGACCACGTACGCGTTGGCTGGCAGCGGGGTAATGCGGAGCTGGCGGATCCAGCCGTCCTTCATCTCCTGGGAGATGCGCTGGGCGTTGCCGGTGAGCACGCCGCTGAACCCGCCCAGCGTCGCCATGCCCACCATGTAGAAGGCCTTGAAATCGACGCCGTAGCCGCGCCCGGTGGACCTCCCGAACGCCATGTAGAGCAGGACCGGCAGGGCCAGCGTGAACAGAAGGTAGCGCTTGTTGCGGCGGAGCCTGATGATCTCCGCCTTCGCTAGCGACAGGGTGCCGTTCATCGTTACTTCGTCCCTCCGTTGGCCCGGTCGTCTTCCTCGGTGATCGCGATGAACGCCTGCTCCAGGCCCAGGCTGCCGACCTCTAGCTCGCGCGGCCGGTAGCCGGCGTCGAGCAGCGCGTACAGCGTCCGGTCGGAGTCGTCGGACTGGATCTGCACGACGTCGTTCCTGATCTCGACGTTGACCAGCGCGGGCAGGCCCAGCAGGAACGGCTCGTCGATGTTGTCCAGGCGGAACGAGATCCGCTTGGCGCCGGCCCTGGCCTTGATCTCGGCCGGGGTGCCGTCCGCGAGCAGCCGGCCCCGGTTGATCACCAGGATCCGGTCCGCGGCCTGGTCGGCCTCCTCCAGGTAGTGCGTGGCGAACAGCAGCGTTCGGCCCTGCGCAACCTCGTCCTTCATGCTGGCCCAGAACAGCCTTCTGGTCTCCACGTCCATCGCGACCGTCGGCTCGTCCAGCACGATCAGCTCGGACTTGCCGCAGATCGCCAGCGCGAACCGGACCCGCTGGGTCTGGCCGCCGGACAGCTTGTCCACCCGCTGATCCGCGAACCCCGCGACGCCGGCCCGTTTCATCGTCAGGTCGACCGGCTCGGGGTTCGGGTGGAAGCCGGTTACCAGGGTTACCAGCTCGCGCACCGTGACTTCGGGCATCAGTCCGCCCGACTGGAGCATGGCGCCAACCCGGCCGGACTTCACCGCGTGATACGGGTCCTGGCCGAACATCCGGATCGTGCCCTTTGTCGGCTTGCGCAGGGCGAGGAGCATGTCCAGCGATGTCGACTTGCCCGCGCCGTTCGGCCCGAGCAGTGCGACGGTCTGGCCCGCGGCCAGCTCAAGGTTCAGCCCGTCCACGGCTTTCAGGCTGCCATAGTGTTTTGAAACGTTTTCGAACGACACAATCGGGCTGTTGGCCCTGCCGTGGCCTTGGCTCGTGTTCTCGACGAGCGCCCCCGTCCCGTACTGGCTCATGTTTACCCCTGTCTCCGGTCATCTGGCATGCTCCATATCACCAGGTGGGCGCCCGTCCCGGGTAGTGCCGTCCCTCAGCGGCCACACATGACATCCGTCACGGGTAGCGACCGGTCCGCGGCGGGGCAGCCAGAGCGGTTGCCGCGCACCGCGCGCCCGCGCACCGCCCGCCCGCGCACCGCCCGCCCGCGCCCGATTTATCGGTTATATCCGGCGCGGCGCGGGTTTCCGTGAGGCGCGGGCTGCGGCGTTCCGCGACACCTTGCGCGTGCGGCGTGTCGCACGCCGCTTGTCATGCACGTTGCCCGTAATGTCCCCTTTTACCCGATACGTTCGGCGCTAGCTCCAGACCGGCAAAGGGGCTCGAAATTATTGCGGACACTTACCCCCCCACTTCGGGGGGGTAAGTGTCCGCAATAATCTGACACCCCTGTTGGCGCGCCCGGAATGAGCAGAATTTCCTGATTCGCTGGGCGTAAGCCATGCGCCACGAGCCCACGTTGTTCTGAGGTCTTGGAAGGTCGTCCGACCGGGCGCCACTTGCGCATCCTCCGTCACAGGAGCACCCACGCATGGGCCGCGCCGCGCCGTCAGAGCGGCCACCAGCCGCACCGGCCCCAGTTGCCCCCGCGCCCGCGACCCCAGCAGCCCCAGCAGCCCCAGCCCAGCGAGCCGAGAGCCCAGCCCCAGCGACACCAGCCGCCTCGGCGACCCCAGCGACCTCAGCGACCTCAGCGACCTCAGTGACCGATGGCGTAGCCTTGCATGCCGCGGGGGTTGGCGGCGGCGTAGAGCATGCCGTTGCGGCGGGACACCGCGCTCATCCGGCCGAGCGACCAGGGCGGCCGGACGTTCACGACGTGCCCCCGTCGGCGCAGCTCCGCAACAACGTCCGCCCCGACCCGGGCCTCGACGTCGAGCACCTTCGGCTGCGCCTCGCGGGGGTAGAACGAGGATGGCATGTGCGCCGAGTGGAACGCCGGGAAGTCGATGGCCTGCTGGAGGTTCATGCCGAACCGCACGTGGTTGAGGAAGAACGACAGCGCCCACTGGTCCTGCTGATCGCCACCCGGCGTGCCGAACGCCAGGTACGGCTCACCGTCGCGTAGCGCGAGGCCGGGCGTGAGCGTGGTCCGCGGCCGCTTACCCGGCGCGATCGTGCCGATAAGACCGGGCGTCAGCGTGAACATCTGCGCCCTGGTGCCCAGGCAGAAGCCCAGCCCGGGGATGACCGGCGAGGACTGGAGCCAGCCCCCGCTGGGCGTCGCCGACACCATGTTGCCGAACCGGTCCGCGACGTCGATGTGGCACGTGTCGCCCGGGCCGACGGTTCGCGCGGTCGGCTCGCCAGTCCCGGCATCCAGCTTCGGGAGCGGCCCGGCGTTGAAGTTCGGCGTCACGTCCGCGTGCTCGGCGGCGCCGACACTGCCGGGATACGCCCGCGCCGCATACCCCGGCAGCACCGGCTCGCGCCCGTCCGGCGAGCCTGGCGTCAGCTTCGCGGAAGCAGCGGCGCCCACCAGCCCGCGCCGCTCGTCCGCGTACTTCGCCGAGATCAGCGTCTCCGCCGGCACATCGCCGAAGTCAGGGTCGCCGTACCACGCCTCCCGGTCGGCGAACGCCAGCTTCGCGCACTCGGTGACCGTGTGAATGAATTCCGCCGCGCCCGGAGCACCCAGGTCGAAGCCGTCCAGCAGCGCGAGCTGCTGGAGGAACACCGGCCCCTGCCCCCACGGCTTGGTCTTGCACACGGTCAGCCCGTCGAAGTCGACCGTCAGCGGCTCCTCCAGCCGGGCCCGCCAGCCCGCCAGGTCGGCGTAACTCAGCAGTCCCCGGTGCCGCTCGCCGGTCACGTCCATCACCTCGGCCGAGGACAGGTAGGACGCGATGGTCTCGGCGACGAAGCCCTCGTAGAACACGTGCCGCGCCGCGTCGATCTGCTCGTCCCGGTCCGCGCTGGCCGCCTCGGCCGCGTCGAGCACGCCGCGGTAGGTCGCGGCGAGCGCCGGGTTGGTGAACAATGCGCCGGGCGCGGGCACGTTCCCGCCGGGCAGGTAGACCTCGGCCGAACTCGGCCAGTGCTCGCGGAACATGTCCGCCACGCTGGCGATCCCCCAGCTGATCGCCGGAACCAGCGGGTAGCCGTGCTCGGCGTACCCGATCGCGTAACCCAGCACGTCACGCAGCCGGAGCGTGCCGTACTCGCGCAGCAGCAGCATCCACGCGCCGAAGGCGCCGGGCACGCACGCGGCGAGCAGGCCGCTCCCGGGCACCAGGTCAAGACCGCTGTAGGCGGAAACGGTAGCGGCGGCCGGCGCCGTGCCCTGGCCGCACACCACGAACGTCTCCCCGCGGGCCGCGTCGAAGGCGATCACCGGCACCTCGCCGCCCGGACCGTTCAGGTGCGGCTCCACGACCTGCAGTACGAGCCCGGTCGCCACCACCGCGTCGAACGCGTTGCCGCCCCGCTCCAGCACCGCCATCCCGGCGGCGGACGCGAGCCAGTGCGTGGAGGCCACCATGCCGAACGTGCCCGCCAGCTCGGGCCTGGTCGTGAACTCAGGTATGTCGCCCATGCCCTCGATTTTCCCAGAACCGCCCCACCGGCCCAAGCGACGGGCACCCGCGAGCGAATCACCGATGATTGAGCGAGGGAGCGACGAGGGGACGATCGGCATGCATTCGCGGGTATCGGCCACGCTGGCGGCCGCGGTCACGGCGGTGGGGGTCATCGCGACCGCCACCGGCTGCCACGCGGGCACAACCACCACGACCAGCACAACCGGCGCATCCGGCGCATCCGGCGCAACCGGCGCAACCGGTACCGAGGGCCAGTCCGCGAGCAGCGCCGGCTCCGCCGCGGCGGGCCACCAGGCGGGCGCCGCCCGATGCGCGACCGCCGCGCTGACCGTCGCGGTCGACAACAGCCAGGCGGACGCCGCGGCCGGCAGCACGTACTTTCCGGTCGACTTCACCAACACCTCGGGCACCGCGTGCGCCATGACCGGTTACCCGGGAGTGTCGTTCGTCACCGCCGCGAACGTGAGCGGGCACCAGATAGGGGCGGCCGCGGCGCGGGACCCGCAGTACAGCGCCACCGTGGTCCGGCTGGCCCCGCACGGCCACGCGCACGCCTGGCTTCAGGTCGGCTCGGCCGGCAACTACCCGGAGCCGTCCTGCCATCCGGTGACGGCCCATGGCCTGCGGATCTACCCGCCGAACCAGACACAGGCGGGCTACGTGGCCCAGGACTTCCCCGCCTGCGCCCTGCCCTCGGCCGGATTGCTGACGATCCTGCCGGTCCGGCCGGGCAAGGCCGCACAGGGCAGCACGCCCTGAAGTTACTGTAACGTCTGGGCTTATGGGACTTTCGCCTCGCGTGCGCGCCGTCTGCGATCTGAGTGTCGCGGAGATGCGTGAGTACAGCGGCCGCCACGAGTACGACGGCAAGACACAGGATCTGTCTGCCGACGGCGTCCGCGCCGGGCTCGCCCGGCTCGCGGCGGCCAGGGACAGCGGCGACCGGTGCGCGGACGCGCACGACGAGGCTCAGCTCACCGCGGCCGAGGACGCCCACCGGGTGGCGCTCGGCGACCTCGAGCTGTACCGGCGCAACCCGACCTACCACCTGTTCGAGCTCGACCTCGCCTGCTACGACAGGGAGTACGCGCCGCGCGCGGAGCGGGACAAGGCCCGGGCGGAGCACGTCACCGCCTGGCCCGCCGCCGCGGACATCGCGGTCACCGCCCTCGACCAGGTCAGCGCCCCGGTGGCGGAGGCCCTGCTCAGCGGCTTCCGCGGCCTGGCGGCGGGGCTCGCCGCGGCGGGCGTCGGACCCGATGATCCCGCGATGGCGGCGCACGGCCGGCTGATCGCCCACCTGACCGACGTCGCGGCGCATGGCGACCCGGACGCAGCCCTCGGCGCCCCGGCGCTCACCGCGCTGATGAGCAGCGCCGAGGCCATGCCCGTCGACCTGGGCAGGCTCGCCGAGCAAGCGGACGCCGAACGCGACCGCCTGCACGCCCTGCTCGCCGACGACGCGGCCCGGGTCAAGCCGGGCGCGGCGCCGCTGGACGTCGCGCGTGAGCTGGTGCGCGACCACCCCGATGGGCCCGGCGTCATCGACGCGGCCCGGGTGCAGACCGAGCGTGCCATCGCATTCACCCGCGAGCACGACCTGGTCCCCTATCACGACGGCGAGTGCCTGGTCGGGCTGGCGCCGGAGTCCCGCCGCTGGGCGATGGCGATGATGTCGCCGGCCGCCCCCGGCGAGCCGGAGGGTCCGTCCTGGTTCCACATCACGCCGCCGGAGGAATCCTGGCCGGACAGCGAGAAGGAAGAGTGGCTGGAGGTGTTCAGCGCCACCACGCTCCCCGGCATCGCGGCGCACGAGGTCGCGCCCGGGCACTTCTCGCACGGCCGGGCGCTGCGCCGGGCCGGCTCCGACGTGCGCCGCACGCTCCAGTCGGGCTCGTTCATCGAGGGCTGGGCACACTACGCCGAGGAGATGTGCCTTGAGGAGGGCTTCGGTGACGGCGACCCGCGGATCGCGATCGGCGTCTGGCTCGAGGCCCTGGTCCGGGTCACCCGGCTGGCCTGCGCGATCGGCGTGCACACGGCCGACATGACGGTCGCCGAGGCGGCGCGCCGGTTCGAGGCGGACACCCATCTGTCCGGCTCCGCCGCGCTCTCCGAGGCCCGGCGGGCCACGTTCGACCCCACCTACGGCCGCTACACCTGGGGCAAACTGGAGATCCTCAAGCTTCGCGAGCGCGCCCGCAAGGAGTGGGGAACCGGCTACAGCCTCAAGCGCTTCCACACGGCGATGCTTGATCTCGGCTCCCCAGCGCTCGGTCTGCTCAGCAACGCTGTCGATCTCGGCTGAACGGGCTGTGGTATCTCGAGCTGGGATTCCCGATGGGATCACCTGGTGAACCCTTCCAGCTTGTTCGCGGTGATCGCGTACTGGTTCGTATAGGTGCTGGCGAGGTCCACGGACCCCGTGACGTTGCCGGTGAACTTCTCGATCGCCAGCACGGTGGCCGGGCCGCTGGCCGGCATCATCCCGTCGGGCAGGAACTGGCCCTTGTCCTGCGCCAGTGCGGTGATGTAGTCCGCCTTCGTGGTGAGCCCGTTGGCGACGAACGCGGCGGGCATCGCGTCCGCGATGTCGGCGGCGCTGTGCGTGTTGATCCAGTGCATGGTCGCCACCAGCGCGTCGACCACCTTCTGCACGGTGGCCTGGTGCGATGCGACCCAGTCGGAGCGGGCCAGCACGCCGGCCGCCGGGTATGCGCCGCCCAGCCAGTGCTGCGCGCCGCTGGTAGAGGAGAGATCGATCACCGACGTGCCGATGCCCTCCTTCTCGATCGCGTTGACGGTCGGCTGCGTGGTCATGCCGCAGACGATCCGGTCGTGCTGCAACGAGGCGACGAAGGTGGGGCCGGCGCCGACGCCAACGCGGTTGAACTCCTTGCTCGTCAGGTGGTACCGCGCGGCGAGGTAGCGGGTCAGCTCATCGGTGCCCGAGCCGATGTCGGTCACCCCGACGCTCTTGCCCTTCCAGTCCGCCGGCGAGGTGACGCCGGAATCTTTGCCGCACATCTCCCGTTCTCCTGGCGCACCGCTGAGCTGCACCACGTCGACGACGCTCTTGCCCTGGGCCTGGAAGTCGATGGCGTGCACGTACCACGCGCCGGCCATGTCGACCTGCCCGGACACCATCGCGGTCTCCGCGCCGACGCCGCCTTCGGTCTCTGTGGACAGCTGCACGTTGACGCCGTACTTCTTGTAGAAGCCCAGATCCTGCGCGAGCTGGTAGGGCAGGTAGATCTGCTTGTCGATGCCGCCGACCATCAGCGTGACGGTTGGCATGCTGGACACGTTGCTCGCGGCGTTCGACCCGGTGGCCGTCGAACTGCTCGACCCGCTCGAACTACAGGCCGCCAGGCCGGCGGTGAGCGCCGCGGCGCTCGCGATCGTGGTGAGGATGTGTCTGGACATTGCGGCTGCTCCTTGGGTGCTTGATGCAGATATCTATGCCATGCCGGGGTCGTTCTGTGACTTCGGCCGCCAGGACAGCAGCCGTCGTTCCAGCAGGCTGATCAGGCCCTCGGCGGTCAGCGTGATGACCGCGATGATGAACATCGCGCCGAACACGCCGTCCGGGTTGAAGTTGTTCTGCGAGCTGGCGATCACCAGGCCGAGCCCCTTCTGGGCGCCGAGGAACTCGCCGACGATGGCGCCGATGATCGCGAATCCGAATGCCGTGTGCAGGCTCGCGATGATCCAGGTCAGCGCGGAGGGCAGCACCACGTGGCGGGTGACCGCGAGCCGCGAGGCGCCGAGCACGCGAGCGTTGGCGAGCAGGTTGCGGTCCACCTCACGTACGCCCTGAAACGCGTTGAAGAACACCACGAAAAACACCAGTACGGCGGCGAGCGCCACCTTGGGCGTCACCCCTAGGCCGAGGGCCACGGTGAACAGCGAGCCGAGGACGATCCGCGGGATCGCGTTCATGACCTTGATGAACGGGCCGACCACGTCGGCCAGGAAGCGGAACTGCCCGAGCAGGACACCGGTCAGCACGCCAGTCACGACGCCGAAGCCGAAGCCGAGCAGCGCCTCCTTCATCGTGATCCAGATCTGCAGCCAGATGGAGCCGTACTCGGTCCCGTTCCGCACCCAGTCCTTCAGCTGAGCGACGATCCCGCTCGGCTTGCCCCAGAAGAACGGGTCCACGATCTTCGCGTTGGCCAGCAGCTGCCAGCCCCCGATCACGATCACCACCGCCGCGGCGCGGGCCGCCCACAGCAGCACCCGGCGGCGACGGACCGCGCGGCGAGCCTGGCCGGCGATCGCGGCTTCGTCCGGAACCGGCTGTGTCTGGACGGTGATGGCGCTCATGACTGCCCCGCTTCCGGGGCCGCGGCGGTTCTGGCATACGCGCGTTCGACCTCTTCACGCAGCGATGCCCAGATCTGATGCTGGAGTTCGGCGAAACGCGGCTCGAAACGGATCTCCTGCACCGCCCCCCGCGGCCTGGGCAGGTCGACCTCGTAGACCGCCTTGACGGTCCCCGGTCCGGCCGTCATCACCACCACCTGGTCCGCGAGGGCGATCGCTTCTTCCAGGTCGTGGGTGACGAAGATGACCGACGGCGTGGTCTGCTCCCACAAGCCCAGCAGCTCGTTGGACATGATCGCCTTCGTCTGCACGTCCAGCGCGCCGAAGGGCTCGTCCATGAGCAGGATCGAGGGTTCGTTGATCAGCGCGGCCGCGAGGCTGACGCGCTTGCGCATGCCGCCAGAGAGCTGGTGCGGGTGATGGTCCTCAAAGCCCGCCAGGCCGACCCGGCGCACCCACTCGCGCGCCTGGGACCGCGCCTCGCGCTTCGGGACGCCGCGGAATACCGGCCCCAGCGCCACGTTGCCGATAACGGTCTTCCACGGCAGCAGCGCGTCGGCCTGGAACATGAAGCTAATGCCGGCGGTGATGCCGTCGACAGGCCGCCGGCCCACGCTTACGACTCCCGCGCTGGGCCGATCCAGCCCGGCGACCATGGTCAGCGTGGTCGACTTACCGCACCCGGTCGGACCGACCACCGCGCAGAACTTCCCCGGCTCGATGACCAGGTCGACGTCGCGCAACGCGGTGAACGCCGATCCCGACGGGGTGACGAAGCGTTTCGTCACGCCGGTCAATTCAATGTGCGCGAATGCGCTTGCCACGTTGATCTGCTCCTCGGTTCGGGGAGCCACTAACGTAAAATGGCGGAATACGGCGCACAATATTTATGTCAGTTACGTGAATAAACCGCGTTTGCGGCAGTTCTGCGCATTCTGCTCGGGCATGCGCACTGCTCGTATTGCTGGTTTTGCTCGTTTTTCGCACGATCGGCGATCTTCAGTAGCTACTCAGCTGGTTGTTACACTGCCGCATGCGAGCTTGCGTGCGGCGCCTGCTGCGGCAGCGCCTGTCCACCCAGGTCGTCATCATGATGGTCGCGATCCTCGTGGTCACCATGGCGGGTGGCTTTGCCGTCGTGCAGTGGAACCTGAACCGGCAGCTCGATCAGCAGTACGAGCAGCGGGCCATGGCCGTCGCGCAGAGCCTCGCCTCACAGCCAGGCCTCCAGCAGGCGGTGAGCGCGGGCGACCCCGGCGGGATCGGTCCGCACGGCGTGGTGCAGAGCATGGCGATGGCGGCCCTGCACGATACGTCGGCCAAGTTCGTCGTGGTCACCGACGCGCGAGGAATCAGGCTCTCCCACCCGAATCCGCGGCTGATCGGCACGCCGGTCGGCTACCCCGACCAGGAACCGGCGTTCACCGAGTCGTTCCGCACCGGCAAGCCGTGGATGGGCGTCCAGCAGGGCACGCTCGGCGTGGAGGCGACCGGCAAGGCCCCGATCTACCGCGATGGCAAGCTGATTGGCCAGGTATCGGTCGGTTTCCTCACCGCCACGGTGGCCGGGCAGGTGGCCAGGACGCTGCCCGGGCTGGCCGTCTACTTTCTCGGCGTCCTCGCCCTCGGCGTGCTCGCCGCACTAGGGCTGTCGCGCCGGCTGAAGCGGCAGACCTTCGGCCTCGAGCTCCGGGAGATCGCGGCACTGCTCCAGGAACGGGAGGCCATGCTGCACGGCATCCGTGAGGGAGTGCTCGGCTACGACAAGAACGAGCGGATCGGGATCGCCAACGATTTCGCCCGTCAGCTGCTGGCCCTGCCGCCGGATTTCGCGGGCCTCCCGTTGCGGCAGGTGCTCCCGCCCGGACGGCTCGCCGACGTGGTGACGGGTGAGGTTGAGGGGAGCGACCTGCTCGTGCTGCACGGCGACCGCGTGCTGGTGGCGAACCGGATGCCGATCTGGCACGAGCGACGGCGCCATCTGGGCTGGGTCGTCACGTTCCAGGATCGCACCGAATCCGAGGCGCTGAAGCGGCAACTGGACGACGCGAACGGTCTGACCGAGACGCTGCGCGCCCAGTCTCACGAGTTCGCCAACCGGCTGCATACCCTGGTGGGGCTGGTGGAACTGGGCCGGTACACCGAGGCGATCCAGTTCGTGACGGACGTCTCCGCCGCACGGGCGGATCTGTCCGAACGGCTCCAGGCGGACATCCGCGACGCCAAGCTGGTGGCGCTGATCCTGGCCAAGGTGTCGCTGGCCGACGAGCGCGACGTGCGGCTGCGCGTCATGGACGACAGCCACGTCGACGGCGACATCAGCGACGTCAGCGAGGTGCTGACCGTGGTGGGCAACCTCATAGACAACGCGATCGATGCCGCCGCCCAGGCGCCCAGGCCGAGATGGGTGGAGCTGACGCTCGTTGCCGCCGAGCATGACCTCCTGGTACGCGTGCGCGACTCGGGAGCCGGGGTTGCCCGGGACATGCGGGAGGCCATCTTCATGGACGGCGTCACGACGAAATCCTCCGCGACGGGCGCGCGTCGCGGACTCGGGCTGGCGCTAGTCCACCAGGTCGTGCAGAGCCGCGGCGGGATGATCAGCGTCGGTCACGACGGCGGGGCGGTCTTCACCGCGGTCCTGCCGAAGTGCGTCAGCATGGACCAGAAGGCCCAGCCCGAGAAGGCCCAGCCCCAGAAGGCACAGTCCGAGAAGGCACCAGTCTCGCCATGATCCGGGTCGTGGTCGTCGACGACGATTTCCGCATCGCCGGAATCCACGCCGCTTACGTGGACAAGATAGACGGCTTCGAGGCCATCGCACGGGCGCATACCGCGGCCGAGGCGGTCGCGGCGGTGGACAGGCTGCGGCCGGACCTGCTGCTGCTCGACCTGTACCTACCGGACGAGCACGGCCTGAACCTGGTGGCCCGGCTGCGCCAGGAGGGCCACCCGCCAGTGGACGTGATCGTCATCACCGCCGCCAAAGACGCGGACAGTGTGCGCGCCGCCATGCAAGGCGGTGCCCTGCACTATCTGCTGAAACCGTTCAGCTTTCCGGTGCTGCGCGACAAGCTGCTGTCCTACGGTCAGATGCGGTCCCGCCTCGACGCACTGCGGGAACCCGACCAGCGCAACGTCGACCGTGTCTTCGGCGCGCTCAGGGCGCCAGACCAGCTGGCCGGCGCGAAGGGCCGGTCGCCGCACACGCTGGAGGCCGTCGAGCGCCTGCTCGCCGCCGGCGGGCAGGAGATGTCCGCCACGGAGGTGGCGAAGACAACCGGGATGAGCCGGGCCACGGCACAGCGCTATCTCAGCCACCTGCACGAGATAGGGCGGGTCGAGATCAGGCTCCGCTACGGCAGCGGCGGTCGGCCCGAGCATCGCTACCGGTGGGTCCGGGTGACGCCCTAGTGCGCGTAGCCTTGGGTCGTGCGTCTGCTAGCGTCCGTTCCGCTCGCCGCGGCCGTCGCGGTCGCGACGTCACTCGGTGTGACCGGGTGCTCGGCGAGCGGGCCGATCGCGGCGGCCAACGCGTACATTCCGGCCCCGACCACACCGGGGGATACGGTCGCGTACCTCCAGATCAGGAACAACGGCAGGGCCGACGAACTCGTTGCGGCACGCACCAGCGCCGGCGGGACGGTGGTGCTGCGTGCGCCGGTCACCCGCGGCACGCACGTCACCGCGATGCGCAGCGTCAGTGAGATCCCGGTCCCGGCGGACTCGACACTCCGGCTTGACCCGAACAGCTATCACCTGCTGATCAGCGGCGCCGGCGCGATGCCCAGCGGGAAGGCGATCACGGTGACGCTGACGTTCGCCCACGCCGGCACGATCAGCGTGATCGCGCTTGTCACGGACCCCGAATCCGGCGGCAGCAGCTACTTCCTCAACTGAGCCGGGCCACCCCGCACAGCGTCGGCCCGTTCAGCGGAGTCCGGTCGGTCCAGCTCTCCGGCCGCCACTCGGGCAGGCCGACCAGTCCGGGCGAGACCAGCGTGAATCCGTCGAAGAACTCCATGATCCGGGCACGTGACCGGAGCGTGAACGGCATCCGGGAACGCTCGTAGGCGCTGGTTGTCCCCGCGACGATATCCGGGTCGGCCCCCTCAGTGGTGCCGCAGGTGAGCACCAGGTAGCTGCCCGGCGCCAGCTCCTCGCGGAGCCGCCGGATGATCTTCAAGGGGTCGTCGTCCTCGCTGATGAAGTGCAGCACCGAGACCAGCAGCACCGCGACCGGCCTGGAGAAGTCGATGCAGTCGTGCAGCTCGGGGGTGGCCAGAATGCCGTCCGGGTCCCGGATGTCGCCGCGGACCGTGATCACGCCGTCGCGGGTGGCCAGCAGCGCGGCGTTGTGGGTCACCACGATCGGGTCGATGTCGACATAGACCACGCGGGCGTCCGGGTGGCCGTCCCGCGCCACCTCGTGCACGCTGGGCGAGGTGGGGAGCCCGCTGCCCAGGTCGAGGTACTGGCCGATCCCGGCATCGGCAAGGAACTGCACCGCGCGGACCAGGAACCCGCGGTTGGCCAGCGCGTGCCGCCGCGGATCCAGCCGCGACTCCATCAGCTTCTGCGCGGCCTCCCGGTCGACCGCGAAGTTGTCCTTGCCGAACAGCAGGTAGTCGTAGATCCGGGCCACGCTCGGCCGGCTGACGTCCACGTCCTCCGGTACCCGCGGCTCGTAGTCACTGGTCACAGTCCCGGTCCCTGCGGGTGAGCTTGAGCCGTTCCCGGGTGTCGCGGTCCTGTGGCGTGTACACCGTGATCCGTGCCTCGGGCAGTTCCGGCACGTCAAGCTCGCTCGACGCCAGCCGCAGCGTGCCCGCCGTCGGGTGCAGGTAGGTGATGACACGGGGCTGCGAGCTGGCCACCTCGTGCCGCGCCCACAGGTCGGCGAACTCGCTGCTCAGGCTCGACAGCCGCCGGATGTCCTCCTCCCACCCCTTGTCGCCGATGTGGTTGCTGTACGCGGCGCGCAGCCGCCCCACCATGTACCGGACGTGCGGTTCGTACTCCGGGAACTTGGCACGCGCGGTCGGCTCGGTGACGCAGCACCAGAGCGTGTTCTTGTGGATGCACGGCAGCGTGTGCCACTCCCAGAACAGGTCCTCGTGCGCGGGGTTGGACAGCAGCAGGTCATACCTGGCGTTGACCAGGCTGGCCGGCAGCGGCTCGAGCGACAGCACGATCTCGCGGATCGCCTCGGGGATCGCGCTGCACGCGTCCTCGGCCCGCAGCGGCGTCGCCTCGGCCAGCCGGTACATGTGCTCCCGCTCGGCCTGGCTGAGCCGGAGCGTACGCGCCACCGCGTCGAGCACCTGCTGACTAGCGTTGATCTCGCGGCCCTGCTCGAGCCAGGTGTACCAGGTGACGCCTACCCCGGCGAGCAGGGCGACCTCCTCGCGGCGCAGACCGGGCGTCCGCCGCCGCGACCCCGGCGGCATGCCGAAGTCCGCCGGGCTCAGCCGAGCCCGGTGCGCCTTGAGAAACCCGCCGAGCTCCGCGCGGCGCCGCTCTATGGCCTGTGTAACCACCGTTTCCCCATTACCTGGTGTGCAACACCACCATAACGGTACCCACTGACATTTTCCGCGACGCAGTACTGGCGGCCGCCGGTAGCCAGGTAGTGGGAACACCAGGATCAGCAGGCTCTCGGTACCAGGGTCGGCCAGGCACCAGCCTTGTTCTATGACTACGACAACAGACGCCCGGGTTCAAGCCGCGGGGCCGGCGTCCGGGCAGGGTCGCTGGCTGATGCTGATCGTGCTGCTCGCCGGGCAGTTCATGGCGCTGCTCGACGTCACGATCGTCAACGTGGCGATGCCGACGATCGGCCGGACGCTGCACGCGTCGGGCGCCGAGCTCCAGCTCGTCGTCTCCGGGTACACGGTCAGCTACGCGATGATGCTGATCACCGGGGCTCGCCTGGGCGACCTGTACGGGCGGCGCCGGATGTTCGTGACGGGGGTCGGGGTATTCACGCTGGCGTCGCTGATCTGCGGGCTGGCGCCGGGAATCGGGGTGCTCATCGCCGCCAGGTTCGTCCAGGGTGCGGGGGCGGCGGCGATGATGCCGCAGATCATGAGCGTGATCCAGGTGCGGTTCGACGGCGCCGCCCGGGCGCGGGCGCTGAGCGCGTACACCGCCGTGCTGTCGTCCGGCTTCGTCGCCGGGCAGGTGGTCGGCGGGGTGCTGGTGACCGCCAACATCGCCGGCCAGACCTGGCGGCCAGTGTTCCTTGTCAACGTGCCGATCGGGCTGGTCGTGCTCGCCCTGGTCCCCCGGGCGGTGCCGGCCGACCGGCCGTCCGGCACCCGGCGGCTGGACCTGGCGGGGCTCGCCATCGCGGTACCTGCCGTGTTCGCGATCGTGCTGCCGCTGATGCTCGGCCATCAGGAGAACTGGCCGGGCTGGGTGTTCGGCGCCATCGCGGCCGGCGTCCTGCTGAGCGCGGTGTTCGTTGTGGTCGAGCGCCGGATCGCGGCGCGGGGCGGGGACCCGCTGCTGAACCTCGCGGTGCTGCGCGCGCCTGGGCTGGTGGCCGGCCTGGCGTCGGTCGCCGTGCTGATGATCACCTACGGCGGCTTCCTGTTCTCGTTCGCGCTGCACCTCCAGGCGGGGCTGGGCGACAGCGCCCTGCGCGCCGGGCTGACGTTCGCGCCGTGCGCGCTGGCGTTCGGCCTGTGCGGGTACTTCTGGCGGCGGCTGCCGGGCCGGTGGCACCACCTGCTCGCGCCGGTGGCCTGCCTCGTGGCGGTCGGCGGCTACGCCGCCGTGGCCGCGGACCTGCGGTCGGGGACCTCCGGGGGCGCGCTGCTCCAGGTCGTGCTCATCGTCACCGGCGCCGCCTTGGCGCTCGGCTTCAGCCCGGTGGTGACCCACGCGCTGGTCCGCGTGCCGCTGCACCAGGCGGCCGACGCAAGCGGGCTGCTGACCACCACGATCCAGCTTGGCCAGGCGATCGGCGTAGCGGCGTTCGGCAGCCTGTTCCTGACGCTGACCACCGACAACGCCGCGCGCTCCGGCCCGGCCGTGGCCTCCGGCCACGCGCTCGCGGTAACCATGGCCTGGGTGACGGCCGCGATGACGCTCAGCGTGATCGCGGGTATCCCGCTCGCCCGCACCGTCCTCGCCGCCCGCCGCGCCCAAGGCGCCTGACCCTCTCCGCCGGCCCCCCGCACGACCGCGCGAACGCACGACCGCACGACCGCACGAACGCACCTACCGGATATATGCCCATATTTCCGGTACGTGCGGCGAGCGGTCGGGTGTTCCAGTGCGCGGTCTGTGCCTGGAGTGCACTGTGCGGCTGGCGGGATGCCAGCGCACCGCCAGGTTCGTCAACAACGTGAACGATTACCCCCTCGTGGCAGATTGACCCCCGTACCCGAGGGCCCGGCTACCACAAAGGGGAAAACCGACACGTTATTCGGGGCCCACCGAGGGCTGTCGAGCCTGTCCGCCGGCCGCTGACCCACCGGGACGGTCAGCGTACCGGGCAAGCCTCGAACAACCCTCGGGTCGCCGGGACGCTCACCTGGGCAGGCCGGCCAGGAGGGTGCGGAGCAGGTCGGCCAGCTCGCCGCGCTGATCGGGGGTCAGCGCGGCGAGCAGTGTTTCCTCGTGTCGCAGCAGGCCGTCGACGCTGCGCTCGATCAGCGTGTGGCCCGCGGCGGTCAGGGTGACGTAGCTCAAACGGCCGTCGGCGGCCGAACGCTCCCGGGTGACCAGGCCGTCGCGTTCGGCGCGGGCCACTCGCTGCGAGATCGCGCCGGCGCTTACCAGGGCGTGTTCGGCCAGTGCGCCGGCGGTGAGCCGGTAGGGTTCGCCGGCCCGGCGCAGGGTAGCCAGCAGATCCAGGGTCGCCGCGTCGATGCCGAGGCGGGCGAGCGTGCGGCGCCTGTCGTCGGACAGCAGCTTGCCGATCCGCCAGATCCGGGTGATGACGCCGATCGAGCCCGCGGGAGTGCCGGGGCGCTCCCGCTCCCAGCCCCGCTGGATCTCGTCGACCGGGTCCGGCATACTAGGGTTCACAGAGATACTTTAGACCTAAAGGAGTTGCCTGCCTATGACTCCGCCTATGATCGGGCGTCAGATCGTGGTGACCGGCGGCGGGACCGGGATCGGGCTCGCGATCGCCACCGAGTTCGCTCGGGCCGGCGACCAGGTGACGATCACCGGACGCCGGGAGCATGTGCTGAAGGAGACCGGGCTCGGCTATGTGTGTTTCGACGCGGCCGACCCGGCGGCGGTGTCGGCCGCGCTTGGCCAGCTGCCGGAGCGGGTGGACGTGCTGGTGAACAACGCGGGCGGGAACACGGACTTCGACCGCGAGCCACCCGGGGACGGCGACCTGGCCGGCCTTGCCGCGGCGTGGCGCGCCAACCTGGACGCCAACCTGATGTCGGCGGTGCTGGTCACGGCGGCGCTGACGCCGCGCTTCGCGCCGGACGCGCGCATCGTGACGCTCGGCTCGATCGCCGCCAAGCGCGGCGCGGGTGGGTACGGCGCGGCGAAGGCGGCCGTCGAGGCGTGGACCGCTGACGTCGCGGCGGAGCTAGGACCGCGCGGGATCACCGCGAACGTGGTCTCCCCCGGCCTGACGCTCGGCAGCGAGTTCTTCCGCGGCCGGCTCACCGACGCGCGTACCCAGCGGCTCGTCGGCGAGACCCGCACCGGCCGGGCCGGCACCACCGCCGACGTCGCCGCCACCGTGGCGTTCCTCGCCTCTCCCGCCGCGGGCCACATCACCGGCCAGGTCGTCCACGTCAACGGCGGCGCCTACCTGGGTCGCTGAAGCCGGGCGCAGCGGGCGGCGGAGGGCTAGTACCGTCAGGACGGTGCCACCGCCGGTCAGGGCCATCGCACCACCGGGCCCGGCCGCGAGCGCGAGCACTCCGGCCAACGCGGGCAGCACGCCCTGACCACCCATCAGGCCGCCCGAGATCAGGCCGAACGCCTGGCCGCGCAGTGCAGCCGGCACGCTGTCGACAAGAGCCTGCTGGATGCCGAGCTGATACGCGGTGGCGAACCCGGCCGCGAACAGCAGCACCGCGGCGGCCAGCAGCGGCGGGCGGGCCGCCAGCGGCAGCAGCGGCGCGCCGAGCAGCAAGCCAAGCGGGAACGCGAGCAGCTGGCGGGTGACGGGCCGGCAGAACCGGCCGACGAGCACGTCGCCGGTCAGCATGCCGGCCGGCACGGCCGCGAGCAGCGGCCCGGCCGCGCTGGCCGGATGGCCAAGCGATCCGGTGTACGGCACGATCAGCGACTCGGCGCCGGTGAGCAGCGAGCACGGCAGCCACAGCGCCAGCAGCAGCCCGCGCACCGTCGCATCGCCGAACAGCACCGCATTGCCGGCCATCGTCGCCCGGACCACGCCCCGCCCGGAACGCGACGCAGCGGACCGAGCGGAGCGGGGCCGCAGGCGGAAGCGGACCAGGGCGGACAGCGCGATCGCGCAGCCGGCCAGCAGCAGCAACTGCCGGGCGGGCAGCAGCACCAGCACGGCGCCGCCGATGCCCAGGCCGAGGATCTGCGTGCCGGACGAGGTGAGGCTGAGCACCGACCTGCCCAGCACGTACCGGTCCCCGTCGAGCACGTCGGGCAGCACGGCGGCGATGGCCGCGTTGAACACCGGGGCCGTCGTCGCCACGACGGCGACCAGCACGAGCATGAGCACGACCGGCATGCCGGGCACCAGCCCGATCAGCACCCCGGGCGCGGCGCGGATGAGCAAGCCGCCCGTGATCACGGTCCGCGGCGGCAGCCGGTCCGCCAGCGAGGTGAGCAGCGCCCCGCCAACGGCCTGCGGCGCGAACCCCGCGCCGAACGCGAGCGCCGCCCAGAACGCCGACCTCGTCTGCGCGTACACCACCACCGACAGGCCGAGGATCTCGAACTCGAACCCGATCGAGTACACCAGCAGTCCGGTCAGCAGCACGCGGAACTCCCGCACCGCCAGGACCGACCGGTATGTCGTGGTGACAGTCATACCGGCCAGCCTCGGCGGCAACCACGACAAGCGGTAATCTTTCGTCGTGGGACGAAAGTGACGCTGCGGATCGAGGTCAGCGGCGACGACGTGACCGCCAGCCGGTTCGCGATCTCGCCGCTGTGGGAGCTCACCCAGGCGCTGCGCCAGCTCGCCGGGCGCTCGCCGCGCGGCGAGGCGACGGCGCTCCGGCCGTGGCTGGCCCGGGCAACCAGCCGCTACCAGCTGCTACGCAAGGAAACCGACCTCGACACGGTGCTCGCGCTGGAGGCGCCCGGCTGGGGCGCGGACTTCCTCGTCGCGGTGCCGACCGGGATGACCACCACGATCGAGGAGATGCTCGCCCAGGTCCGGGCCACTCCCCCGGACCAGGCGCGTGCCGACATCGCCGAGGCGCTGCGGCGGCACCCCCGGCTGGACCCGCGGATCACCCGCATCCTCACCGGCGAGGAGGCCGCCGGCTACCTCGCCGACGTGCTCGAGGTCGCCTGGCACGCCTTGCTCGAGCCCGAGTGGCCGGTGCTGCGCGCCATCTTGGAACGCGACGTGGCCTACCGGGCAGGCCAGCTCGCCGCGCGGGGCTGGGCCGCCGCGCTGGCCGAGCTGCATCCGCGGCTGAGCTGGCGCGAAGGCCGCATCGAGCTGGCCCAGGCGGCCGGGGGTGACGCCTGTCTCAACGGCCGGGGACTGCTGTTCCTGCCGTCGGTGTTCGCCTGGCCGTCACTGTCGTTGCGGCTCGACCCGCCGTGGCCGCCGGCGATGATCTACCCGGCGCGCGGGGTGGCTGCCCTGTGGGAGCGCCACGGCACGGCCGGCGGGCGCACCACCCAGGTGACCGGCCTGACGCGGCTGATCGGCCCGGCCCGTGCCGCGATTGTGCTGGCGCTCGAGCAGCCGGCCAGCACCAGCCAGCTGGCCATCACGCTCGGCCAGTCGATCGGCGCCGTCGGCGATCACCTGGCGGTGCTGCGTGCGGCCGGGCTGGTGCGCCGGGCACGCTCCGGCCGTTCGGTCCTGTACGCGAGAACCCCGGTGGCGGACGCGCTCGTCGCGTCCGCCACCGGAGCAGGCCAGACCGAGGCAGGCGAGAACCGCTAGGCGGCCAGTTCGGCCCGGTCGGCGCGCCGGCGCAGCCAGCGCGGCGCCGCCCAGGTACGGTCGCCGAGCAGGGACAGCGCGGCCGGCATCAGCACGCCACGGACGACCGTCGCGTCGATGAGCACGGCGGCGGCCATGCCGATCCCGAGGATCTTCAGGTCGATCAGCGACAGCGTGGCGAACACCGAGAACACCGCCACCATGATGAACGCGGCACTGGTGACCACGCCCGCGCTGGACGCGATGCCGCCGGTCACCGCGTCCCTTGTCGACGCGCCGCGCGTACGCAGCTCACGGATCCGGGAGAGCAGGAACACGTGATAGTCCATGCTGATCCCGAACAGGAACACGAACATGAACAGCGGCTCCCAGGCGATGATCCCGCCGAACGACGTATACCCGAGCGGCCCCTGTAGCCGGCCGTCCTGGAAGATGAGCGTGACCAGGCCGTACGCGGCACCCACCGACAGCAGGTTCAGCAGGATGGAGATCAGCGGGATCGCGATCGAGCCGAACGCGACCGCGAGCAGCACGAACGCCGCGGCAGCCACCGCCGCGAACACGAGCGGCACCGTGTCCCGCATCTGCTGGTTGAAGTCGACGTTGCTCGCCGTGTCACCGGTCACCGCGAAGCTCACGCCAGGCACCGTGCCCAGCGTCGACGGGAGGACCTGGTTCCGCAGCGTGGCAAGAGCATTCGCGGACGCGCTGTCCGAGCCGTCCCCCGCAAGCGGCACCGAGATCAGCAGCGCCCGGTCACCGGCCACCGGGACCGCGCTGATCGGCCCGCGGATGGGACCGCTGGCCGTGGCGCGCCCCCGCAACGCCTCGACCGCGTGCCGCACCGCGGGTCCGCCCAGGTCCTTGCCGGTCACCACGACCTCGGCCGGGGACGGACCCTGCGGGAAGGCTCGCTCGATGCGGTCCATGGTCTGCACCACGGGCAGGCCCTTCGGCGCGTCGATCGCGGGATAGCCGATCCGCATGCCGAGCGCCGGCGCCGCGAGCGCGAGCAGGGCAAGCGAGGCGATGCCGCCCCAGGCCAGCGGGTGCTTGACCACCTGCCGGGCCAGCGCCCCCCACAGCCGCGACGGCCGCGTCGCCCTGGCCCGCCGCCGCAGCAGCGGGACACGCCCCCGCTCAAGTCGCGGGCCCAGCCAGGACAGCACCGCGGGGAGCACCGTGAGCGAGCCCACGACCGCGATGCCCACGACGGCGATCGAGCCGAGCGCCACACCGTCGAAGATGCTCAGCCCGGTGAGGAACAGCCCCGCGAGCGCGACCATCACGGTCAGCCCGGAGATCAGGACCGCCTTGCCGGACGTGCCCGCCGCGATCCGCAGCGCCTCCGCGTGCGACGCGCCGCGAGCCCGCTCTTCCCGCTCCCGGCGCAGGTAGAACAGCGAGTAGTCGATGCCGACCGCCATGCCGATGAGCAGCACCACCTCCGACGTGCTCGACCCGACCGGCAGCCACTGGCCGACGACGGACAGCAGGGAGATCGCCGCCATCACCGCGGTGATCGCGAGCAGCAGCGGGATGCCGGCCGCGATCAGCGATCCGAACACCACGAGCAGCAAGAGCAGCGTGATCGGGACGGACGTCTCCTCGGCCTTGTGAAAGTCGTGGCCGAGCGCGGTGGAGACCGCGCCCGAGATGCTGGCGTCGCCCGATTCGGCGACGGTCAGCCCCGGGTATCGCGCCTGGACCGCGGCGACCGCCTGCTGGGCGGCCTGCACCGTGGTCGTCGTGTCGGCCGCCTTGCCGGGCACGGTAAACGTGACCAGCTCGCTGCGTCCGTCGGCGGACAGCCGCGGTCCGCGCACGTCAGCGGCCGAGGACGGGACGCCGCGGAGCGCGGCCTCGACCGCCCGCGCGGCATGGTCACGCAGGCCGCCAGTGCCGCCCTGGATCAGCACGTTCTCGGTCGGCGCGGGCTGGTAGTCGCCGGTGATCTGCTGGAGCGCCCGCTGGGCCTGGCCGGACTGGCCGGGATCGTAGGGCGGCACGCTCTTGGTGCCGAGCGCCTGCCCGGCCAGGAACACCACGGCGACCAGCAGCAGCCAGCCGAACACCGCTGTCTTCCGGTGCCGGGCGCTCCACCCGGCGATCCGCTCCACGACCGGACGGCGTCTGGTCGCGGGCGTTGCGGCGAGGCTTGTCACCTCTGGCTCTTGTCTGAGCAATACTTGATCGAAGGACGGCTGTCGCATTTCGGCCTCTCTGGCGAGTTGACGATGGATGGTCGTTTCTTAAGTGCTCCGCCCGTGAGCTGGACCCTCACGGGCGGGGCCGTTGAACTACATGTCGTTCTGAGACAAAAGAGGGGGAAGCGGACCGGGACGTTCCAGCGTTCGCCTAGCCGGAGACAGCGGGTCTCGAGGGGCGCGGAGCAGCGCCCGGGCAACGGTCGCGTGTGCTCGTGCAGTAGTGACCAGTAGCATGCTGGCCGGGATCAGCAGCACCGCGCAGACCACCGCGGTGAGCAGTGCCTCGGGCAGGGTCTCGATGTACAGGCCGTGGCCCCCGGTGCCGTGCGGGCCGTTCGGGAAGTAGCCGAGCTGGATGCCGTGCACGGTCAGGCCGTGCGCGTAGTGCTGGACCGGGGCCCAGTACCAGATCGGCGCGGTGACGCCGGCCACGATGGTCAGCCAGACGGAGAACACCACGGCGCCGAGGATCACCAGCGGCAGGAACATGCCGACCAGGTAGGCGATGTCCCGCCAGGTAGCTGAATCCTTCCAGCGGACCGCCGCGTTGGCGACCAGGCCGGGGCGGGTCGCCACCCGGTAGCCGGGCTCGACCTGGCCCGGCAGGATCTTGCGGAGCCGGGCGCGCTCGACGTTCGCGCAGCCGCGGATCACCGTAGCGGCCGCGATCAGCAGCGGGAAGCCGGCGATCGTGACGGCCAGCGCCGCCGCGGCGGCCGCGGCGGCCAGCACCAGCGCGCACAGCGCCGCGCCAAGGATCGGGTAGGCGAGCAGGTACCACGCGGCGCGGAGGGTGTGGGCAACCATCTAACCCACGTCCCGCATGAGCTGCTCGACCGCGCTGACCTTGTCGGAGAGCTTGCGGATCTCGTCCCGCAGCTCCGCCTGGTTGGCGACCGCTTCTTCGGCCAGCTTGCGATAGGAGGCCATGGCGACCGCGTCCGCCCGGTGCTGCTGCAGCCGGTGCCATGACCAGACGACGATCGCCGTCGTGCCGCCGATGATGAACAAGACGCCGAGCGTGATGATGATGCCCGCCGTGGCGCCGCTACTCATGGATCTTCTCCTCGTCTGGGTGTGCGTCCGCATCCGCTTGGAGCGCGGCGATGACGGTATCCGCGGTGATCAGGAACTCGAACGGGACGAGCTCGAAGTACTTCATCGCCTTCCCGTCTGCCGACAACTCGAGGGTGCCATGCACCAGGTCGGCCTTCTCGAGCCGGTCAAGATGCATATAGAGCAGCGGCCGCGACATGTCGAGCCTGCGGGCCAGCTCACTGACGTGCACCCGGCCGCCGGCGAGCTCCGCGATGATGCGCAGCCGCAGGGGGTGGGCCATCGCCGTGAGCAAGGCGAGCAGCTCTTCGCTAGTCAGGGCCTACTCCTACGTCGTTTGCCACATGTAATGTTTAACTTACAGGTGGAGGATCGCGCTGTCAACGCGCCTCTGGATTCATGTTGCGATCCGGTATTTCGCGATATATCGTGGAGGCCTGAACCTCGGACGGTGGTGTACGGAGGGAACATGGCGTCGGGATCGAACATGCGTGTGGGGGACGCGGAGCGCGAAGCCGTGGCCGCGCAGTTGCGTGAGCACTACGCCGACGGCAGGCTGACGCTCGACGAGCTGAACGAGCGCCTCGACCAGGCGTTCGCGGCCAGAACCCGGGCCGACCTGACCGCGGTGACGCGTGACCTGCCGGTTTCCGGCCGCCCGTTCGCCACCACGAGCCCGGCCGCCGGGCTGAACCCGTGGCAGGACGCCACGTCCGGGTCTTCCGGGTCGTCTCATTCGCGGCGGCAGTTCGCGATGCTGGCGCCGATGATGGCCCTGGTGTGGCTGTTCGTGATCCTGGGCAGCCTGTTCGCGTTCGGCCTCGGCGGGGAGAAGCCGCTGGCCATCGTGTTCTTCCTCGCGGCGCTGGCGTTCCTGCGCCGGCTGCTCGGCTTCCGGCGCCGCCGGGGCGGCGGCCCGCGTGGCCGGCGCTGCGGCCGCCGCTGGTAGCCGCCGCTTCGAAACAGGCGTCCGGCCCTAGTGGGTTCCCCGGACGGCGTTGGCCGACTTATCGTGGATTAAAGATCGGTCTCGCGAAACCGGGTACTCAATGGGTATGCGCTACGACGTCCGAACCGGCATGATCGTCCCCGACGAGACGATGCCTCGCGTCCCTGGCTGGCGGGTCCCCGGCGAGACCAGATACAGCTACGACCTGCGGATCGGCGACGCGGAACGCGACGCGGCCATGGCGCAACTCCGGGAGCACTTCGCGGCCGGACGGCTGACCCTCGACGAGCTGACCGAGCGCATCGACTACGCCCTCACCGCAAAGACGCAGCGCCAGATCGAGGCGCTGATGGCGGACCTGCCGCGGCTCAGGTACCCGGTCGTGCCCGCTAAGACCGCCGACGAGCCCAGCGACGCCGGGCGCTACATCGTGCTGTTGCTGCTGCTGTTCGCGCTCGCCGCCTGGCTGCTGATGATGGCGTGGATCTACAGCCGGTCGTATCCGGCATACCCGCCGTACCCGGGGAAGTAGCGGGTCACGCGGCGGCGAGCGCCCGCAGCGGCACCACCAGGTAGCGGAAGTCCGGCGCCTCCCCCGCCCGGTCCCGGTGCGTCCCGGTGATCACGGCCGGCTTGGTCGGGCTGGTGAACCGGAGCACGATGCGCGCCTGTTCGCCGCTGGTCCCGTCACCGGTCGCGGTGAGCGCCGCCGCCAGGCCGTCGAGCAGGTAGCCGGGGCTGAATGCGATCGCGGGCTCGTCCCCGGTGAACTCGGCGGCCACGGTCTCCCGTGCCCGCGCCTGCCCCTCGGTGCCGGCCTCGATCGTGACCGTGCCCTCGTTGAACGACAGCCGCACCGAACTGCCGCGCTCCGCGACCAGCGCGACCCGCTTGACCGCCTCGGCCAGCGGCGCGGCCGGCATGTCCGCATGGCACGCGAACTCGGCGGGAAACCGCGACTTGTACTTGATGAACTCGCCCGCGATGAGCCGGGTGGTCAGCCGGCGTCCGCCGGACTCGAAGCCGATCATCGCGTCGGCCGCGCGCAGTTCGGTCCGCTGGCCGCCGCCGCGGACCCCAGTGCCGGCCCGGAGCATGACCTGCACGGGCAGGCCGTTGGCCATCATCCGCGCGGCGTCGGCCAGGGTTTTCGCCGGGATCAGCACGGTCGCGGACAGGTCCGGGTCCGCCGGGCTCCAGGCCAGCTGGCGCATCGCCAGCCGGTACCGGTCCGTCGCGGCGAACGTCATCACGTCGCCCTCGAACTCGATGTTCACGCCGGTCAGGATCGGCAGCGTGTCGTCCCGGCTGGCCGCGGGCACGACCTGGCTGATCGCCGCGCCCAGCGCGCCGCCGTCCACCGTGCCGGCCAGCACCGGCAGGTCGGGCAGCTCCGGATACTCCGCAACCGGCAGTGTGACCAGCGTGAACGATGCCGCGCCGCAGGTCAGCGTCACGTCCTGGCCGGCTTCGTCGTCGAGTTCGACCGGAAAGCCGGGCAGGCTCCTGGTGATCTCCGCCAGCAGCCGGCCGGGCACCAGCACGGTGCCGGGCTCGGTGACGTCCGCCTCGACCCGGATCCGCGCCGATACCTCGTAGTCAAAGCAGGACAGCGTGAGCTCGCCAGGCCCGTCCGGCGTCTTCGCCGCGGTCAGCAGCAGCCCGGACAGGATCGGCAGCACCGGCCGGTTGGGCAGCGCGCGGGCTACCCACGCGACCGCCTCCGTCAGGGTGTCCCGCTCGATCCCGCACCGCATCGCCGTCCCGCCTCTCCGTCGCTCTTCCCTCGCATACTCGCACGCGGGTCTGACATTTGCGGGGATTCGGGGGTCGCCCCCGGCTGGCAGAGCGGGGATGGTTTTCGGATGCGCTGAAAGCCCTCAGGCCAGGCCGGGCGGGACCGAGTCGAGCGTCGCCTGGATGGCCTTGACCAACGCGCGGGCGGAGTCCGCGGTGAGCTCGACGGCGACCCGCGCGGACGGCCCCGCGCCCGGGTCGAGGAAGTCGATGTTCAGCGTGTGCTCGGCCGGCGCGTGCACCGGGTGGTCGAAGTAGACGCTCGCATCGGTGACCTTGAACCAGCCGGACGGCCCCTTGCCGCTGCCGCTCACCGAAATCCGCTCCGTCAGGTACGTGCACATGCTCGCTGATCCTCTCACGCCGTCAGGTACTTGCCGAACCAGGCCCAGATCCGCTGCCAGGCGTCCAGCGCCGCCTCCGGCCGGTAGCTCGGCCGGTCGACGTTCATGAACGCGTGCCCCGCACCGTCGTAACGGTGGAACTCATAGGTCTTGCCATGCTGCTTCAGTGCCGCCTCCAGCTCGTCCACTTGCGCGGGAGACGGCGCGGAGTCGTCGTTCCCGAACAGCCCGAGCAGCGGGCAGGACAGGTCGCCGGTCCGCTCGACCAGGGGCGGCCAGCCGTGCAGCGGATGGCCTTCCGGCGCGTCGCCGACGACGAAGCCGCCCCAGCAGTCCACTACCGCGTCCAGCTCCAGGCTCACCCCGGCGAGAAACGCCTGCCGGCCGCCGGAGCAGTGCCCGATCACGCCCACCTTGCCGTTGGAGTTGCTGAGTCCGCGCAGGTAATCGACCGCGCCGGCCACCTCCCCCACGAGCTGCTCGTCGGGCAGCGGCAGTTTGCCCGCCGCGCGCATCGCCGCCATCGCGTCGTCCGGGCTGGCATCCGGCGCGTCGCGGTGGTAGAGGTTCGGCATCACCGCGTTGTACCCGCCGACCGCGAGCGACCTGGTGAACTCGGCGCCCATCCGGTCCAGGCCCATGATGTGGTGGATCATCACCACGCCGCCCACCGGGCCTGGCGTCATCGGCCGCGCGGAATACGCCTGGATCGGGTCGCCGCCGTGGCCGCTGATCGTGACGTTCTCGGCAAGCATCGCGTTGTACATCGAGTACCCCGGCTTCCTTGAAAACGGTCGTATACAGCCGGCAAACATGATGTCACCGGGGCAGCCGCCCGCGCCAGCCCATGTCCGCAGTGGGAGACTTCTCACCATGACGTACCTCGCTGCCGATGACCGTTACACCAAGCACCCCTACCGGCGCTGCGGACGCAGCGGGCTCAGGCTGCCCGAAGTGTCCCTCGGCCTGTGGCAGAACTTCGGCGATACCAAGCCGGTCGAGGAGCAGCGCGCGGTCCTGCGCCGCGCCTTCGACCTGGGCGTGACGCACTTCGACCTGGCGAACAACTACGGCCCGCCGTACGGCAGCGCGGAGATCAACTTCGGCCGGCTGATGCGCGAGGATTTCCGACCGTACCGGGATGAGCTGGTCATCTCGACGAAGGCCGGCTACGACATGTGGCCTGGCCCGTATGGCGAGTGGGGCTCCCGGAAGTACCTGCTGGCCAGCCTCGACCAGTCGCTGAGCCGGATGGGCCTGGACTACGTCGACATCTTCTACTCGCACCGCTTCGACCCGGAAACTCCGCTTGAGGAAACCATGGGGGCGCTCGACACCGCGGTGCGCTCAGGGCGGGCGTTGTATGCCGGCATCTCGTCCTATTCGGCCGAACGTACGGTGGAGGCTTGTGCCATACTCCGTTCGCTCGGCACGCCACTACTGATCCACCAGCCCTCGTATTCGATGCTGAACCGGTGGATCGAGGGCGGCGAGGACGGCGGGCCGAGCCTGCTTGACGTGCTGGGCCGCGAGGGCGTGGGGTGCATCGCGTTCTCTCCGCTGGCCCAGGGCGTGCTCACCGGCAAGTACCTGGGCGGCGTGCCGTCCGGGTCCCGGGCGGCCATCTCCGGCGGCTCGCTGTCGGGTGACCAGCTGTCCGAGGCGACGCTGGGGCACGTCCGGTCGCTGGCGACGATCGCGCAGGGCCGCGGCCAGACGCTGGCCCAGCTGGCGCTGGCCTGGGCGCTGCGCGACCCGCGCGTGACGTCGGTGCTGATCGGCGCCAGCAGCGTGGCCCAGCTCGAGGAGAACCTAGCCGCCGTCAGCGGCCCCGAATTCACCGCCGAAGAACTCGACGCCATCGACCGCGACGCCGTCGAAGCCGGCATCAACATCTGGGCAGCCTCAAGCGCCGGCTAACGCCCACCCGGCCGGCCATCAATACAGGGGGTATGCGGTCTGGTTTGTCCTGCTATGTGGGTGTGCGTTCCGCCGGTTCGCGTGGCTCGTTTCACGATCACTACGAAGGGTTTTGCGTGCTCTAGGATCCTGGTGGCTTATTCAGTGTCCTGCGGCGAGGCGACCGGCGCTCGCAGGCGGCCCGCTGGCGGCAAAAATCTCGAACAACGTGGCGGATTACCCCTTCGTGGCGGGCTGACCCTCGTTTTCAAAGGCCAGTCCACCACAATAGGGAAATCCACCACATTGATGCAGAGCCAGGCGGCGCGCTGGCGCATCGCCAGCCCCATGCCGCACGCCAGCTCCAGTCGCCATCAGGCGGCTGCCGGCAGATGGCCGGGCCGGCACATCCGAAGCCCAGGAGAATAAGCCACCAGGATCCTCTAGGCCAAAAAACCATTCGTGATCAGATCATGAGCTAT
>DASRFJ010000056.1:0-19390 GCA_035651595.1 Streptosporangiaceae bacterium
GCACCCTCTGCACCCGGCCCCGCGAGCCGCTGCCGTGTCGTCCCACGCGTATCACCGGTAACGCTACAGGTGTCTTCTTACCCGTTCGGAGGGCCTGACGTGCCGTTATACACCTGTTTGTCCCCGCCGTCCGGGTAACAAGACAGGTGTTGTGTTAAAGGCGCGCGGTCGGGGGGCGGCGCGCGATCGCAGGGGCGGCGCGGTCGCAGGGGCGGCGCGCGATCGGATGGCGCGGGGGGGCGCGGCGGCGCGGGGCGCTTAAGCGGCTCGGCGGGCTGGCGGCTCGGCGCGCTGGCGGCCTGGCGGGCGGGCGGTGTGCGGGCGGGCGGTGTGGCGGGCGGGCGGTGTGGCGGGTTAGGCCTGCCCAGGTCGGGTCACTGGGAGTTGGTGAGCAGCGCGCGGACCGATCCCAGGAGCTGCAGCCCGGCGGCTCGCTGGTCGTCATCGAGCGTGTTGAGCGTGTGTGCCACGGAGACGAGTTCCTCGAACTCGCCGCCCTCGCGCTCCAGGATCCGGCGCGCGGCTCGGCTGCGCTGCACGATCCGCAGCCCCACGGCGGCCTGCCGCGCGAACAGCTGAAGCAGGTCCATCGCTTCGAGGGTGGTGCTCGGGTTGCGGTCGCCGTCGAGTACTTCCAGCACACCCAGGGCCTTGTCGTCGCTCAGCAGCGGCGCGGCCATGAGCGACTGCGGCACGTATCCGGTCGACTCGGCGACGTCTCTGGCGAAGGCGTTGTTCAGCGACACGTCGCTCACCATGATCGGCTCGTGCGAGACGAGCACCCATCCGGCGATTCCCTTGCTGGCGGGGAAGCGGCGGCCAGGCAGGATGCTGGCACCCTCGCCGGAAACTGCCTCGAACACAAGCTCGTTCGTGGACTCGTCCAGCAGGAAGATGGAGCTCGCGGCGGCGTTGAAGATCGCCCTGGCGACATCAACGACGGATTGAATCAGAGTGTCGTGTTCCCGGCGCCAGTCAACTACTGCCGCCGAGACGGCGGCGACCAGCCCGTCAGGTTGGCTCATGGCGTTCACAGAATGATGGTCCGCTTGGCCGCTTGGTACCTGGCTGCCGTTCGCTTGTCGTTTGGTTTGTTCGCGCATCTGCCGTGGTCAGCGGGGGTGAGAAAGTCATAGTGCCCCGTTGAACGGCTCACTACCTGGGCCGGAGCACTCCGATCATAATCGATCTTAAGCAGCTAAACCCCTTCTGGGAGGGCGAGCATGAACACAATGACAGCTCAGCCAGTCTGCCTGGATCAGGCAATAACGGATCCCGGCCCGATCATCATTATCGAAGATCTCGATGAATTCACAATGGGCATGTCGGTGACCTGCCTTTGCTGGTCCGGACAGCCCGAAGAGGCATGCTCGGCAGCGTAATCGGCCGCACCCAGGAGGAGCCGGCCGATTCATTGATTGTAGGTTTCGCGAGCCATCTGCGTGTGTGGACGGTCCCCGCGGAGGCGGTATACCTTATTTCACGACGAGGAGTCACCGCTCTTTCCGGTCAATCACTGGAGA
Organism: Streptosporangiaceae bacterium; assembly: GCA_035651595.1. Lineage (GTDB taxonomy): Bacteria > Actinomycetota > Actinomycetes > Streptosporangiales > Streptosporangiaceae > JAFARZ01. Next base: position 1,524 of record DASRFJ010000056.1, read on the forward strand.
AGCTGGCCCCGCTACTTGACGGCACGCGAAGCCTCGCCGAGGTTAAGCAAGAGGTCGCGCCGGACATGTCGGCGGGTGAAGTCGATAGGACGCTGGTTCGCCTGGCCGAGGCGAAGCTGATCAGGTACCGCCCGCAACGAAACGCTCCGCGGCCGGATAAGGCCGCGGACGCGTACTGGCAGCTAGCCGGGCTGGATGCGGATCAGGCCGTCTCGCGGATCAGCGACGCACGGCTGGAACTTGTGACGCACGGCGATTTCGACGCAGACGCGGTATCAACCGCGTTCCGTGCCTGCGGGCTGGCGAGATTCGCGGAGGAGCAGGGTGCGGCGAGCCTCACCCTCGTCCTGTGCGATGACTACCTTGACCCGGAGCTAGCGGCGGTGAACTCTTGCCATCTCGCCAGCGGTCAGCCATGGCTGCTGGCGAAGCCATCCGGGCCGGATCCCTGGGTAGGCCCAGTGTTCCGGCCCGGCGAGGGCCCCTGCTGGGCGTGCCTGGCCGCCCGCCTGGAGGGAAACCGGCTGCCGGAGCAGCTGCTGCGCCGCGCCTGCGGTTCCCTGGAGCCGGTACGTCCGCCGGAGACCTCGCTGCCGGCCGTGCGCGCCGTCGGCCTTCAGGTAGCGGCGCTGGAGGCGGCCAAATGGCTGGCTGGCCTGCGTTACGACGGGCAGGACGCGGTGCACACGCTGGACAGCCTCACGCTGCGCAGCGGGTGCCACAAGGTGACGCGCCGGCCGCAGTGTCCCGTCTGCGGCGATCCCGGGCTGATCGCCAGACGGCTCGGATCCGCGGTAGTGGCGGGCTCGCGCGCGAAGACGGCAACCGCCGGGAACGGGCACCGCGCGCTTGGCCCGGAGCAGGTACTCGAACGATATGGCGACCTGATTGACCCGGTGACCGGGATCGTCGCCGAATTGCGGCCCGATCCGCACAGCCCGCCCTTCCTGCATTGCTATACGTCCGGCCCGAACCGTGCGGTGGCCGCGCGCAGCCTGTCGGCACTGCGGAACAGCCTGCGAGCGCAGAGCGGCGGGAAGGGCATGAGCGACATCGAGGCGAGGGTGAGTGCCCTCGGCGAGGCGGTCGAGCGATACTGCGGGTCACGCTGCGGCGACGAGCCGACGGTCAGAGCCAGTTACCGGGGCCTGGGCGCGGATGCCGTGCATCCCAATTCTTGCCTGCTCTATGACGAGCGGCAATACGCCGACCGCGACCATTGGAATAAAGGATGCAATCCACTCCATCGAGTGCCAGAACCATTTGATGAGGCAAGCGAGATCGAGTGGTCGCCGGCCTGGTCGCTCATCACCGGTAAACGTCGGTGGCTGCCGACGGCACTGGTGTACTTTGATCTAGACCCCAGTCGGCGTTCCGCCTCTATGTGGGCGGATTCCAATGGCAATGCGGCCGGCGCGAGCTTGGAGGACGCTATTCTGCAAGGCTTCCTGGAGCTCGTCGAACGTGACGCCGTGGCACTTTGGTGGTACAACCGGACATCCCAGCCGCAGGTCGACATCGAATCCTTCGAGGATCCGCGGATAACGCAGCTGGAACTGGGCTACGCGCAAATGGGCCGTCGGCTCTGGGTCCTCGACATAACGTCGGATCTTGGAATTCCGGCGATGGCTGCGGTATCCGAGGGCTTCGGCGGGCTCGCGATGGGGTTCGGGGCACACGTCGATCCGCGTGTCGCGCTCACCCGAGCCTGCACTGAGCTCGGCCAGATGATCGCGGCGGGCGCCAGGGGCAAGGGACCTGCCATGCGGACGCCGGACCAGTCTTACCTGCGGCCACGCCCCGGGGCACCGGTTCAGGCAAGCGACTACCGGTACACCAGGCACCTCGACCTCGCCGAGGACCTCGACCGGATCCGGGACGCCGTCACCGCGGCGGATCTGGACATGCTCGTCGTCGACCAGACGCGGCCCGATGTCCGGATGCCCGTCGTCAAGGTGCTCGTTCCGGGGATGCGTCACTTCTGGCCGAGGTTCGCGCCGGGCCGTCTGTTCGACGTTCCCGTGCGCCTCGGGCGCATTGCCAGCAGTACGCCATACGAGGAGCTGAACCCGGTTCCCATGTGCATGTGACTGCGGTCCTACCCGGGGGCGGGCCGCAGGAGGTGGTTGACGGAAATGTGGAGGCCTGGCATGACCACCGATGCCGTCTATGGCGGCTTGCCCGGATCAGAGGGACGCGAGCTGTGGTCGCTACGCGAAGACGTGTCCGTCGAGGCCGATCCCGACGGCCTGATCCGGCTGCGCAATCCCTGGGGCGTGATCACGATCCAGCGGGCGACGTCGGTGGTGGAGGACGCCCTGCGCCGGATGAGCCTTGGCCCGGTCTCGCTGCGGAACGTCGCTGGGAACGGGCGTTCGCCGGGTGCCGGGCAGCAGCGGGAGGCGAAGGCCGGCGCGGGATCGCTCTATCAGGCGCTCGAGGGCGTGCAGTCGCTGGTGGTCCGGTCGCTGGCGCTCGAATCCGGGCAGGCGCTGTTGTCCGTGGTACCGCTGACGCCAAGCTCGAAGTTTCATCCGGTACCCCTGCCGCCGCGGCTGCCGGTGCGGCTGTCCCGATTCGCGCAGATGCGCACCGACGGGACCGAGTACCGGCTCGAGTCTTCCATCTCACGGCACCGGGTGCTGCTGCACCGGCCCGAAGCGCTGTGGCTCATCGGCTCACTGGCGCGGGCCACCACGGTGACCGCGTGCGTGGACGCGCTCCCGCGGCAGGCACCGGTGACCGCGGCCGCACTGTCCTATCTGTGGGCGGCGGGCATGCTGGCCGGCGCCGAGGACGAGCAGGACCGGGAGAAGCCGTCGTTCGCCGAGGACAGTGATGCCACGCTCACCGGCTGGTCCGCGGTTGATCTGATGTTCCACACCCGCAGCACGCTCGGCAGGCATGACGAGGACATCGGTGCGACGTTTCCGCTGGAGAGGTCGGCCGAGCCCGTGGTGAAACCCGCGATGGGCGACGCGGAAATCCCGCTGTACCGGCCCGCCTGGGACGAGCTGCTCGCGAACGACCCGCCGCTGAGCGTGGCGATAGAAGGCAGAACCTCGGTGCGCGACTACGCGGCGGCGCCGCCGACCGCGGCCGAACTCGGGGAATTGCTCTATCGCGCGGCAAGGGTGCGATCGGTGAGCAATTTTGCCACGCCGGGACGTCGCGTGGTCGCCACAGAACCGCCGGACGGAGCCGGCGCGGAACGGAGCGACCGGCCTTATCCAAGCGGCGGTGCGTGCCACGAACTTGAGCTGTACGTGACCGTGGGAGAATGTGACGGTCTGGAGAAGGGCGTCTATCATTACGACCCGCTGAAACACGCGCTTGAGCCGCTAGACGTTGACCGGAGAGTAGCCGAGAAGCTACTGAAATGCGCGAGCAAGATGGCAAACACGGATACCCTGCCACCGCTGCTCATCACGATTACCGCACGGATTGGCCGCCTCTCGTGGAAGTATGAGGGGCTGGTCTACTCGCTGGTATTGAAGCACGTCGGGGTGCTGACGCAGAATCTGTATCTTGTGTCGACCGCAATGCGTCTCGCTCCGTGCGCGCTCGGTTCCGCGAATATTGACCTGACCGCTCGAGCGTTCGGCGTTGACTGGCGCGTAGAGCCGACCGTGGGGCAATTTATCGTCGGGCGCCTGCCCGCTGACCATGCAAGTCATAGTGCTGGCCCGCAGCCGGCCAATGACGCATGGTGGGCGGACGCAGCCGCTGAGTGGTTTCGCGGGGCGGAATGAAAATGCAAAGTAATCGACCGCGAAATGCGCTTGAGCGCCGCTTGTGCGCCGCTAGAATGCCGCTCGCGGCATGGTGTCCATATATTGACAGCATGGTATGAATCGGAATACTTTCAATATGGTTCAGAAGTTTGGCTTGCGAGGTACATGAATCGGGTGGCGCCGTGTGTCAACGGAAATTTTTCACCGTACGGTGAACAACATTCACTTCGGTGTACTAGGCACGCTGGAGGTGCGAATTGGCGATGTGCCGTGCCAGCTCGGCCCGTTCAAGCAACGTGTCGTTCTCGCGCTACTGCTGTGCAATGCCAATTCCATTGTGCCGGTAGACCTTCTTGCCGAGGCTCTCTGGGGCGATGACCTGCCAAGGACCGCCTACAAGAACCTTCAGGTATACATTTCGACGCTCCGCCGGATCCTCTTCTCCGGCAACGGGCAATCGCGTCTGGCGTACCGGATCCGCGGCTACCAGATCGAGTTGAGCACCAGCGAGCTGGATGCGCTGCTGTTCAGCGATCTGGCGCATCAGGGCCGCATGGCGCTGCGCGATGGCGCGGTGGCGAGCGCGGCGCGAACGCTGGAGGCCGCGCTTGCGATGTGGCGGGGCGATGCGCTGATGGACCTGCGCGGCGTACCGGCCGTCGAGGCCGAGGCCGTCCGGCTGGAGAATCGCAGGCTATCGGTCTACGAGGACTGGTTCGAGGCGGAGCTGGCCATCGGGAACCACGCCCACGTGCTCGACTCGATCGAGGATCTGGTGCGGCGGCATCCGATGCGTGAGCGCCTGCGGATCGCGCAGTTCGTCGCGCTCAACCGGTGTGGCCGGCGGGCCGAGGCGCTCGCCGAGTACGACGAGCTCCGGCAACTGCTCGCCCGCGAGCTCGGGCTGCGGCCCAGCCCGGCGCTCGCCCGCCTGTACCAGGCGATCCTGGCCGATGATCCGTCCCTGGACGCGCCGCGTGGCTCGGCCGGGCAGACGCGGCTGTTCGCCGACACGACGGCGCACCTGAATCAGCTGACCAGGGACCTGGAGGACTTCACCGGTCGCGAACAGCTGACCAGCCAGCTCGTCGACGCGGTGCAGGGTGGCAGCCGGCCGGGCCGGGTGACCGTCCTGTCCGGGCCGCCCGGGGTGGGGAAGACGGCGCTCGCCGTGCACGTCGGGCATCTGCTGATGAAGGAGCGTGCCGACGGCCAGATCCTGGTCAGGATGCGAGGGGCCGCCGGACGTCCGCGCCCCGCCGGGGAGATCCTCGGCGAGCTGCTGCGCAGCTTCGGGCTCGGATCGCGGCTGCCGCGCGGCCTTGAGGAGCGGGCCGCGCTGTACCGGTCCTGGCTCGCCGAGCGGAAGATGCTCATCATCCTCGACGGCGCCAAGGACGAATCCCAGGTCCGCCCGTTGCTGCCGGGAGCGGGTGACTGCGACGTGCTGGTCACGAGCAGGCGCCACCTTGGCGGCCTCGAGGCGGCCCACCACGTTCGCGTCGAGCCGTTCGACACCGCCGAGGCAGTGGCGCTGCTCGCGAAGATCGCCGGCGCGGACCGGGTCCGGCAAGCGCCAGAGGCGGCGGAGCGGATCGCGGTCGCCTGCGGCATGATGCCGCTGGCGATCAGGATCAGCGGCGCGCGACTCAATGCCGAATCCAGGATTACCCTGGCGGAGCTGGCGGCCAGGCTGACAGACGAGCGTCACCTGCTCGACGAGCTCTCGGTCGGGGATCTGACGATCCGGGCCTGCGCCGCGGAGTACGAGCGGGAGCTGACCGGCCGGGACACGATGCCGTTCCTGCGGCTCGGGTTGCTGACGGCCGACCGCTTTACCACCGAAGATTTCGCCGCGGTGCTGAACGGCTCGGCGCCCGACGCGGAGGCCTTGCTCGACCGGCTGGTCGCCGCGAACGTGATCAGCAACACGACTCCGCCGGGCGGCACTGGCCAGCGCGTGTTCAGTGTCCCGAACTGGCTGCGCCTGTACGCACGGGAGCGCATGCACGCGACCTCCTGACCGCCGCGCGGGCCAGCGCCAGTGCGACGTCCTTGGCGGCGAACCCGCCGCCAAGGAGCCGGTTCTCGTGCAGGTGCAGCAGCCGCGCGGCGATCCGCGCCGAGTCAGCCGGCGGCAGGCTTTCGCTGAGCGGCCGCGCGTAATCGCGCATCGCCGCCAGCCACGGTGCCGCGGCGAGGCTCGGCAGCAGCGCGGCGGTTCCGTCGGTGAGCGCGCGCACCATGGCGCGGCGCCCCCGCGTCAGCGGCACCATGTGAGCGGGGTCCGCCGCGGGGCTCATGGGCGCGGGGCCAAGCGTCAGCGCCAGGCTGGCGAGACTGGCCGCGGCGAGCTGCTCGGGCGGTTCCGGCCGGTTCGCCGAGGTCGCGAGCAGGTCGATCGCCCAGCGCGAATCGGCCGCGAACGCGTGCTCCGCCGCCTCGATCATCGCCGGGCCGCCGTACTGCCCGGTCTCGGGCTCGTAGGTGTCGAGCGTGACCCGCCGGCACAGCCCGGCCGCGGCCAGCTCGGCCGTCCAGTCGTGCAGGGCGGGGAGCAGGTGCTCGCGCAGCCGCGCCGGATCGCCGTGGAACCGGACGCGCAGGTGGTGACCGGCGGCCTCGCCGGAGTCCTGGTACCGGATGAAGAACCAGCGGTCGACGCCGGCGTCGGCGGCGGCCGGCAGCAGTTGCCCGCGCAGCCAGCCGAGTACCTCGTCCTGGAGATCCGGCCGGATGAACAGCTTCGCGTACAGCCACTGGCCCCCCGGCGCCTCAGGGCGGGCCCGGTCAGACCGGAAACGCGGCACCGCCGGCGGCGAGACCCGCGGCGCCGCCCGGCGGAACAGCGGGAAGACGATCTCCGCGAGGTGCGGGCCGTCCGGACCGGACAGCCAGCTCTGCGTGGCCGGCTCCTCCAGCCCGCCGTTGAGTTCGGACACCGCGCCGCCGGGAGTGCGCCGGCATATCCGGCGGAACAGATCCACGTGCACCGGGTCGTCAAGGCAGAGCGGAAGCCGCTGGTCGTCCTCGCCGGCCAGCAGCCAGCGCGGCACGTCGCGCGCGGCGCGCCAGGCGGCGACCGCGTCGTGCCAGCCGGGCACGTCGTCGCGCCGGGCGGCCGCGTCAAGTTCGGGCGGGACGCGCCAGCTCGCCGGCGACAGGATCACCCGGCCGAGGCGGATCCGGGGGCGGTAGGGCAGGTGCAGCGCCGGGCCCCAGCGCCAGGGCCGCCAGGCGCCGCCGCGCGCCGACGCGAGGGCGAACAGGAACCTGGCGGCCGGGGGAGCGGCATCCGGCCGGAGCATCGTGTAACAGACCGGCTCGACGAACCGGTCGAGCGCGCGGCTGAACAGCCACAGGCGGTGCTCATCCGCGCAGACCGCCAGGTCGCGCATGGGCAGGTCGCCCGGCTGGCTGTCGCCGAGCCCGATGGGTATCCGGTGGCCGGCCCACCCGGTCTGTGCCACCAGGTTGCCGAGCCGCGGGTCGTGCGGCCGGAACACCACCTCCGCGTGGGGCGCGCGTGCCGGATCAGCGCACTCCCTGGCTGCGGGCAGCAGGTAGGCGAACCGTCCGAGGCTGGCACCTGCTTGCCGCGCGCCGCCTTGCGGGGACACGGCCAGCAGGAACCGGCCGGCGTCGAGGTCGGCCAGCGAGTTCGCGATCAGCTCCGCGTGCAGTTCCACGCAGGCCGGCGCGTGAGCCGCGTCGCCGGGTCCGGCCCGGGCCGACAGGCGGTCCAGGATGGCGTCGTCCAGCGACACCTCGCGACGACGCTCCGCACCTGCCAGCACCGCGAGTTCCATGAGCACCGGATCGCGAACGTCGTCGGCCGCCGGCAACGGTGACGGCGACGGCTCGCGCAGGCCGCGGACGTCGTCAAGCACCTCGGTCAGCGGCACGAGCTGGCCGTATCCGTAGCGTTCGACGAACGCGCGATGATAGTGCCGCGCCGCGTCGGTGCCGGGACCGCGGTCCGACGCGCAGCGCCAGCCGAAGTCCGCCGCGATCTCGGCCTCCCGCCGCACCTCGGGCGGCAGCCGCACGCACGCGTCGAGCGCCAGGTCGGCATGCACCAGCGGCTCGGCCGGGTGGACGGCGCGCATGCGCGCGCGAACCTCGTCAAGTACCGCGCCGAACCCAGGCTCCGGCACCAGCCCCGTCCGGTCACGGACAGCGGCAAGTCCGGCGGCGAGGCCGCGAGCATCGGGCCCCGATGGCGCCAGCCGAGCGAGTACGTGGCCCAGCGGGTCGGCCGCGCCGGGCGGCGGCAGCAGATCGGTGTCGAGGACGCCGTGGCTGATCAGCGTCCGCAACAGCACGTCGAAGCGCTCCGCGGGGATCCGCGGCGCGGCCGTCGCCAGGTGAGCGGCGAGCTCGTCGAGATCCGCGCCGTCGGCGACCGCGTCGAGGACCAGCTCGATCAGCGGCGTCGCCCGCACCCTGGCCTCCGCCGTCGCACCGGGAGGCCGGACCACGAACGCGTCTCGCCCCCGGTGCATGTGCCGGCCGGCGGTCACCCGCACCCGCCCGAGGCGGATACCGGTGTCGCGCGAAATGCCGTGCACGACCTCGCTCAGCCAGCCGGCGTCCGGGCGCAGCCCGATCAGGTGGCCGGCGCCGAGGCGCCCGGCGGCAGGCAGGCCGGCAGACCGGGCCGACCCGGCCGACCCGGCCGAGCCGGCCGACCCGGCCGACCCGGCCGACCCGAGCGCGACGCCGGCCGACCCGAGCGCGACGCCGGCGAGCAGGCCGAAGGGGGTCGGGCGGTACGCCATCCGCAGCCGGTACGCGGTGAGCGAGCCGACGAGCCGGTCGAGCTTGCGCCCGGCGGCCGGCATCCGGTCGGCCGCCGACCGCAGCGCGCCGGCGAGGTCCGGGCTGGACACCTCGAGCGCCGCGCGGAACCGCTGGTCGGCCGCCAGCTCACGGATCCACGACGCGGGGTCGGCGCGGCCGGCGGGCAGCCGGGACACGGGCAGGACCGGCACTCGCACGGCGATGGTACCGGCGCCCTCGTACAGGCGGTCAAACCGGTTCAAAACCGCCGCCATCCCGGAACGCAGGCGGTGTCCGCACACAATGGCCGCGAGGTACACGAATAAAGGAGGCGCGCGTGAGAGACGAGCGCAAGCTGGACCTGCTCCGCGCCGAGGGGTATGCGCTGGAGATGTTCAGCGACGAACAGCTGGAGATTCTCGGCAGCCTGTCCGAGAACGAGCTTGGCGTGCTCATCGATGTCGGGCACCGGCTTGCCGAAGAGGAGCCGGAGACGAGTGCGCATGTTGCGATGACCATCGGCGGGTTGTTTTTCTGATCAGCTGGCGCCGCTGTCCGGCAGGGCGAGCCACCAGGGGCTGTCGAGTGCCCAGCCAATGGTCTTGGCTAGTCCCGGCCGCAGCGGCGTGTCGCATGTCCAGTCCAGAACCGCGCGGGCCTTCGCCGTGTCCGGGGCGCGGCGCGGCAGGTCTTCGTAGGACGCGCTGAGCCGCTTGCCGGTGTCCACCGGAGCCACCTGAGGTCCGAACCCGGTCAGCTCGGCGATCAGCCCGATCGCCTCCGCCACCGTCGTCTCGGCGCTGCTGCCGAGGTTGAAGACCTCGCCGATCGCGGCCGGCGAGGCCGCGGCGCGTATCGTTCCGTCCACCGCGTCATCGACGTAGGTGAAGCACCGGGTCTGTCCGCCGCCGTCGTAGACCACGGGCGGGATGCCGTTGAGCGCCCGGTGCACCGAGCGGCTGATGACAAACCCCGGCCGCTGGCGCGGGCCGTACACGTTGAAGTACCGCACGATCGTCGCCGCGAGTCCGTGCTGTCCGGCGAACGCGAACGTGAGGTGCTCGGCCAGCGCCTTGCTGGTGGCATACGTCCAGCGGGTCGCGGTGGTCGGACCCAGGACCCGGTCGGCGTCCTCGGCCCACGGCACCCGCGGGTTCTTGCCGAAGACCTCGCTGGTGCTGGCCAGCACCACGGTGGCATCGGCCCGCAGCGCGAGGTCGAGCACGTTGCGGGTGCCCGTGACGTTGATGTCGATCACGTCCAGCGGACGCGCCAGGTACTGGTCGACGCCGACGACGCTCGCCAGGTGATACACCACATCCACACCCGCCGTGATCGCCTCCGCCACGCTCCGCGGGTCGCGGATGTCGCCCGTGACGTGCCGGGCATGGTCCCGCACCATGCTGAGGTGGTCCGGCGGCGGTGCGGTGTCGAAGACCGTCACGTCGTCGCCCCTGCTGATCAGCGCCTCGGCCAGGTGACTGCCGAGGAAGCCGCAGCCGCCGGTGACAACCGCGCGGCTCATGCCCGCCGCCCGATACCGCGGTAAACGTAGCCGAGCGCGGTCAGCGCGGCGATCTTTTCCTTGGGGTAATACGCTCGCCCGTCCACGAGCACGCAGGACGGGGCGACCGGCAACGTGGCGAAGTCGATGTCCTCGAACTCCCGGTGCAGGGCCAGCACGGCGACGCAGTCCGCCCCGGTGACGGCGTCCCGCAGCGTCCGCGCCGGCGCGATGCCGAACAGCTCCGCGGCCTGCCCGGCGTCCACCAGCGGGTCGAAGAGCCGGACGTCGGCGCCGGTCTTCACCAGGGCGGCCACGGCGCCGTGCACCGGCGTCGCGCGCAGATCGCCGGTGTTGTTCTTGAACGCGAGCCCGAGCACGGCGATCGTGGTGTCGGCCGGGTCCTTGCCGAGCGTGGCCAGCGTGTCGATGATCAGCTGGGCGGTGTACTCCGGCATCCCGGCGTTGACTTCCCTGCCCGCGACCGCGGTCCGGATGTCAAGGCCGCGGTGGCGCGCGGACTGCCAGACCATGTACGGGTCCTTGGTCAGGCAGGATCCGCCCACGCCCACGCTGGGCAGCAGGATGTTCACGTGGCCGGCGCCCTTGGGGATGGAGTTCGCCGCGCCGATGACGTCGAGCACATCAACGTCGAACAGCGCGCAGAACTTGGCGAGCTCGTTGCCGAGGGCGATGTTCAGGTCGATCCACCAGTTGTCGGCCAGCTTCACGATCTCCGCGGCTTCCAGCGAGTCGAGCTCCATCACCGCCACTCCGAGCGCGGTGCGCCAGAACGTCGCCGCCGCCTGTGTGCTGTCGAGGTCCAGGCCGCCGGCCACCATCGGGAAGGCCCGCAGCTCCCGCATCGCGGTGCCCTCCGCCAGGCGCTCGGGCATGAACGCCAGCCCGAAGTCCGCGCCGCCGCACCGGCCGCCGCTCTCGAGCAGCGGCAGCACCAGGCTCCTGGTCGTGCCCGGCGGCACCGTGCTTTTGAGGATGACCAGGCTGCCGTCCCGCACATGGCCGCTGAGGCCGGCGCAGGCTGCCGACAGCTGTTCGGCTGCCAGCGAGCCGTCGTCACCGACCGGCGTTCCGACAGATATCAGAACGACGTCGGCTGTTCCGGCCGCGGCGAAGTCAGTGGTCACTCGCAGTCGTCCCGCGGCGATGCTGCTTGCCAGCAACTCAGCCAGCTCGTCCTCGTGGAACCGGCACTGGCCGCGTTCCAGTTCCGCGGCCAGCCGCGGATCGACGTCGATGCCCACGACGTCCAGGCCGCGGTCGGCGAGGGCCGCGGCCATGCACGAACCGACAAAGCCCAGTCCGACGATGGCGACCCGCCAGTGTTGGTGCTCGGGCAGGAAACGCATGGGTGCTCCAATCCCTCAGCGAGCCAGGGTGACGCTGCTGCCGTCGCCGACCACCAGGCACTGGCCGAGTGTGCCGGGATCGGCGGTGGTAACCGTCGCGTGGCGGCCGATCATGGACCCGCGGATGTCCCGGACGTCCGATATCGTGGCGCCCTCCAGCACGACGGAATAGTCGATGCGCGCGCGGGTCAGCACGCAGTCCCGCCCGATCGAGGTGTGCGGGCCCACGTGGCTGTCCCGCACCAGGCTGCCCGCGCCGACGATCGCCGGGCCTTCGATCACCGATCGAGTCACCCGGGCCCCCGCCTCGACGGTGACCGGACCGGTCAGCGTGCTGTCCGCGTCGATCGTGCCGCCCACGCTGGGGCGCAGGTCGTCGAGCAGCTTGCGGTTGCACTCCAGTACGTCCTTGACCCGGCCGATGTCACGGAAATACCCGTCGTACTGGCTGGCGGTGACCTCCTCGCCGGCGGTCAGCAGCCACTGGATGGCGTCGGTGATCTCGAGTTCGCCGCGCGCGCTGAGCCCGATGGCCGCGACGGCCCGGTGGATGGCCGGCGTGAAGAAATACACGCCGGTGAGGGCCAGGTCACTGCGCGGGTGGCGGGGCTTCTCGGTGAGGCGGAGCACCGCGCCGTCGCGGTCGATCTCGGCCACCCCGAACGCGCGGGGATCGGTCACCTTGGTCACCAAGATATGCGCGGCGGGCCGCTTGGCGGCGAATTCCTCGTAGCAATTGGTGATGCTGTCGGCCAGAACATTGTCGCCCAGATACATGACGAAGTCGTCGGTGCCGATAAAATCCCGGGCGACCAATACCGCGTGTGCGAGGCCGCGTGGCTTATCTTGCCGAATGTATTTCAGCCGAAGCCCGAAACGCGACCCGCCGCCCAGTTGCGCGACAATTTCTGGCGCCCAGTCATTTACAATTATTCCTACCTCGGTAATGCCAAGCTCCCGCACGTTGCCGAGGACGTGCTCCAGTACTGGCTTGTTGGCGACCGGGATGAGCTGCTTGGGCATTGTGTGGGTAAACGGCCGGAGGCGGGTTCCCGTCCCGCCCGCCAGTATCAGGGCCTTCATGCGAGCATGCTCCCTCCGCGGGCCAAGCGAGCACGGCCGGCCCGCGGTCCAAACGCCATCATGCGGGCGAGACCGCGGCTCCGGGTTAAGCGCCGGTTTGGCATCGCTTAGCTATGGCACGGCGGTACGGCCAGACGCTTGACAAAGAGGATCAATGACGCGTGAGAATATATTATCCAGTGTCGGACGGACGGGGGATCATATGCACCTTGTGGAGCTGATTAGCCGACGGCACGTAGCGGGCGCGGGTATTTTCGCGGCACTTACCCGCCGCTGCCCGCTTGGCTGCCGGCACTGTTCGACAAATTCTGGAAATGATAGCGAAGAATATGACGGAAGCATATTCCGGCGATTTGTGCATTCATTCACGCAGGACTGCCATCCCGAGTACCTGCTGCTGACCGGCGGCGAGCCGCTGCTGCGCCCGCGGCTGGTCGCCGAGCTGGCCCGGTCCGCCGCAGCGGCCGGCACCAGCAGCTATCTGCTCACCGGGATGTTTTTCGCCCGGGCCGGCACGATTCCGGGTCCGGTGTTCCGCGCGATAACAGCCGTGGATCACGTGGCGGTCAGCATTGACGGCTTTCACGCCGAATTCGTGCCACGTGACCGGGTGTTCCGCGCCATGCACCTGATGGCGGCCGAAGGCGTGGACCTCAGCGTCCAGATCACCGGCTCGGGCGACGACGACCCGGAGCTGGCGGACAACGTGGCCGCGGTGCGCGCGGAGTTCGGGGACCGGGTGCCGATCCTCGCCGGGCTGGTCCGGCCGTACGGCAGGGCGCGCCTGCTGCCGCGGCTGAGTCAGCAGCCCAGCGCGGATCTCGGCGGTCCCTGCTCGTTCGCTTCGTGGCCGGTGATCGGCCCGGACGGGACGATCACCGCGTGCTGCAACCAGGCCGCGGTCGACGGCGTGGCGGGTCCCGGCGGCGGGCGGCCAGGCCATCTCGCGCTCGGCCACGCCGCGCACGACGACTGGCCGGCGGTCCTGGACCGCTGCCGCACGGCGCCGCTGCTGAAAGCGGTCCGGGTACTGGGACCGCACGTGACGGCGCGGCTGGCCGGCGCGGCCGAGGACACCGCCGGCTACTGCCAGGCGTGCTGGCGCCTCGCTGAATCGCCGGAGGCGGGACGATGGGCCGCCAGTGCGGCCGGCCGTTCGGTCATCGAACTGATGGAACCCCAGGTGGCCGCGTCCGGCGGCCACCAGGGACCAGCCGGGTTTGTCCGCCGTCAGGGGTCGGCTCGATTCGCCGGCCTCGTCTCGCTCGGCGCCGAAGGCCGTTAGCCATGCGTCAGCTCACCGCGGCGGAGGTCGAGCGGGCCCGGCTGCTTCCCGGCAACTCGGCGCTGCTGTTCCTCACCGACCGCTGCCCGGTGGGCTGCGCCCACTGCTCGGTCGACTCCCGCCGCGACAGCCCCAGGATCAGCGACTTCGCGCTGCTCGAGGAGCTCGTCGCCGGCCTGTCCATGTCCCGGGCCACGGTCGTCGGCATCTCCGGTGGCGAGCCGTTCGTCGAGCGCCGTGGCCTGACGATGGCCGCGCGCGCGCTCGCCGGTGCCGGGAAAAAACTGGTCATTTACACCAGCGGCATGTGGGCGGTGCGCGCGGACGCGCCGCGCTGGGCGACGGACGTGCTCGCGCTGGCGAGCTGCGTATACCTCAGCACCGACGCCTATCATGCGGCGCACATCGACGACGCGACGTTCGGCCGGGCCGCCCGCGCGATCCAGGCCGCGGGCCCGTGGATCGTCACCCAGGTCGCCGGTTCGGCGGCACAGGCGACGCAGGCGGAACACCTGCTCGCCACCGCGCTGGGCACCGCGTGGCGGGAGCACGCGGAAGTCCGGCGCGTGCCGTTGCTGGAGGCTGGCCGCGGAGCGGGCCTTTCCCGTGCCGCCCGTGCGTCCGCCGAGCCCGGTGCGGACTTCGGCACGTGCCGCCTGGCCGCGGCTCCCGTGGTCCGGTACGACGGCTGGGTCAGCGCGTGCTGCAACGAGACCGTCATCACGCGCGGCGGCCCGGGCCGGCTGCGCCGGCGGGTCAGCACGGCCACCGAGCTCACCGCCGCGCTCACCGAATTCGCGGACGATCGCTACCTCCGGGCGATCGGCACCGCGGGGATGGGTGCGCTCACCGCGCTGCACACCTACCGGGACCTGTCCACGCAACGCTTTGCGCATATCTGCCAGCTGTGCTTCCAGATGGTCGTGCGGGAGCCAGCGCCCGCCGACCGGACGGTGCTCACCCTGCTCGGCCAGCGGAGCCCGGCATGACCACCGTGCAGGGCGCCGGCGCCGTACTGCGGACCAAGCTCGGCCTGCTGCTCCCGGCCCTCCAGACCGCCGCCGACCGGGTCTGGGACACGCCCCCGGCCCGGGAGCGCTACATCGGCTACCTGTCCGTGATGCATGCCGTGATCAGGGCGTCGGTCCCGCTCATGCAGGCGGCGGCTCGCCGGTGCGCGACGGCGGGCGGCGACCCGGTCGCGCTCGGGCTGCGCGAGTACCTGCACGGCCACATAGCGGAGGAACGCGGGCACGACGACTGGATCGTCGCCGACCTTGCCGCGGCTGGCGAGGATCCCAGCCGGTGCATCGCCAGGATTCCGCCTGCCGAGGTGGCCGCGCTTGTCGGTGCGCAGTACTACTGGCTGGAGCACTATCACCCGGTGACCCTGCTCGGGTACATCGCCGTGCTCGAGGGAAATCCGCCGAAGCCGGAACTCGTGGACCACCTCATCGGTGCCACCGGCCTGCCCCCGTCGGCCTTCCGCACGCTGCGAGCGCACGCCGAGCTGGATCCCGGGCACGCGGACGCGGTGTTCGCGCTGCTCGACGACCTCGCGCTGAGCGCGGATCAGCGCCGGGCCATCGAGCGCAGCGCACTGCACAGCCTGCTGCGGGCGACGCGGATCATGACCGATTTGGCGGCGGGACCATGAGAGCCGGCGGTGGCCGGGTTCTGGCCGCCGGCCCGCGGTGCGTAAGCCAGCCGGGCGGGCGGCTAAGCCATGTCCGGCTCCTGAGTCAGCCGGCCGGCGGCGCTGGTTGCGCCTATTCGGCGGAGGCGGGCGCTCCGCACGCCGTCAAGAATTGTGGGGTGCCGTGCTTACCGTGGTGCTGCCGATCCGGCCCCTACCCCCGAGGATGGAGGGTCCCGTGCCAGGAATGGAGTCGTGGAACGGTATCGACGAGCTGGTCAGCGCCGTGGGCGGCCGCGACGCCGACCTGCTCCGGGTGATCGGACGCATCGGGCCGGGCAACGTGGCCGGGATGCTCGCCGCGGAAATCCAGGAGCGCGCCGACGTGCCGTCCAGCGTCGGCACGACGACCGTCAGCATTAACCTGCGCATCGATCACGATGGCACGGCATATCGCTATGCCGTCTCGCTCAAGGACGGTCAGGCGCTCGTCGTACCGGGCGAAGCGGACGACGCGTCGGCGGAGGTGAGCTACTCGCTGCTCGACCTCACCCGGCTGCTCTACCCCCATCGGCCGGATTACGAGTCCACCAGCCGCGACGCCCGGCTGCTCTGGTCATGGGACCAGCCAGGAACCGGCAAGCTCCAGATGGAGGAAATGGTCCAGCGCGCGAAGGTCGACTCGGAGCAGATGTTCGCGGCGGGCCAGGCCTGGATGGCCCGCGTCTACCAGTCCGTGCACTGCCTGATCAGTGCCTGCTCGGCGGGCAGCGCCAGCCTGAATGACCTGGCCGCTCGCTACGGATCGGACAAGTGGGGCGGGATGCACTGGTACACCCCGCGCTATATGAATCACTTTTCGCCGCTGCGATACGACCCGGTGAAGGTGCTCGAGATCGGCATCGGCGGATACAAGTACGCCTCCTGCGGCGGAGAGTCGCTCTATATGTGGCAGCATTTCTTCCCGCGCGGCCTCATCTACGGCGTGGACCTCTACCCCAAGCCCAGCGTCCGCGGGTCCCGTATCCGCACCATCCAGGGCGACCAGAATGACCCCTCCTTTCTCCGCTCGCTCGCGGCCGAGTTCGGCCCGTTCGACATCATCATCGACGACGGCAGCCACATTAACGAGCACGTGCGGACGAGCTTCGAGGAGCTGTTCGGCAGCGTGCGACCCGGCGGGTACTACGTGATAGAGGACCTGCACACGTCCTTCTGGCCGGAGTTCGGCGGTGAGGCTCCGCCCTGTTCGTCCCAGACGACGATCGGCCTGCTCAAAGACCTGCTCGAGGGGCTGCACGTCAGCGAGTACGCGGGCCGGGAACTCGACAGAACCCAGCTCGCCCACCCTTCTGAAGTGTGCGTGTACCACAACATCGCCTTCTTGCGTAAGGGAATCAGAAGCGGGCACGGCATTCCGGACTGGATCAAGCAGTTGGGCGTGCAGGTCGGCTCCTTGGGCCCGGGTTCGGAGCCGCCTACGCCATCTGGGCGCGGCGGCTAAGCCAGAACTGGCCACGGGTCAGCAGGCCGGCGGCGGAGGTCAGCGGACCGGGCCGGTGCCCCGGGTTGGCTGGCGCGGGAAGTTGCGCCGATTCGGCGGACGCGGGCTCTGCGCCCGACGTCAAGGATGTGAGTAACAGATCACCAGGTGAGCCCCGGAAATCATGGCCTGGTGAGAACCGTAAGGAGTGACAATGCCTGAGGGTCAGAAGCCGAAGCTGCGTGAGCTGGTTGTCCGTGCGGCGTCCGACGCGGACTTCGCGATGCAAGTGCTGAGCAACCCCGAGTCGGTAGCTAGCGAATACCACCTGGACGCGGCCCAGATCGAGCAGATCCGCGACCTGGTTAACCAGGGCATCTTCCAGCCCGCGGTCGAGGCGCACGCCACCCCGGAGAACTACGAATAGAGTTCCCCGGCGTTTTCGTGTGCTGGCGTATCGCGACGGGATTTGCAAACGGCTTCTCCAGATTCCCCGGAGAAGCCGTTTGCTTTTGCCGCTTATATGCGGACGGCGCGGCCGGTATCCAAACATGTGCTCGCGGCGTCGATCCAGCTGCGGTCGTCCAGCTTGCGCCCCGTATCAGGATATTTGGTATTACTTCGGGCGCGCAGCCAGGCGGGCCAGATCATTGCGGACAGTTACCCCCCCAATCCGGGGGGGTAAGTGTCCGCAATAATTTCCGACAATGGCCGTCCCGCGACAAACCGGATATGTCCGGCAGCCTGCACGTAGGGAGCCGGGCGCCTAGACAGCTAGCCGCCGCCCCGGAGGAACCGGGAGCGGCGGCCAGAGGTTCGGTGATTAAAGGCTAGGCGCGGCCCAGGGTGAGCAGGTGGATCAGGTGGGCGGCGTCGGGGGTACCGAGGCCGGTGGCGGGGTCCCAGCCTGGGCCGGCCGAGTAACCCGGCACGCCGGTCACGTCCCAGGCGTTGTTCCCGGTCACGACGTCGTGGAAGGCGTACTTGTAG
>DASRFJ010000057.1:0-1264 GCA_035651595.1 Streptosporangiaceae bacterium
GCTCATGCGGCAGATCCACCACTGGGCGGCGCTGCTGTTCGTCGCCGCGATCGCGGTGCACGCGCTGCGGATGTTCTTCACCGGCGCGTTCCGCAAGCCGCGCGAGCTCAGCTGGGTGATCGGCACCGCGATGTTCGCGCTGGCCGCGCTCGAGGGGTTCTGCGGCTATTCGCTGCCCGACGACCTGCTGTCCGGCACCGGGCTCCGGATCGCCGACGGCATCATGTACTCCCTGCCGGTCGTCGGGAGCTATGTCAGCTTCTTCCTGTTCGGCGGGCAGTATCCCGGGCACCTGATCGTGCCCCGGCTGTACATCATCCACGTCCTGCTGATCCCCGGGCTGCTCCTCGCGCTGATCGCCGCACACCTGATGCTGGTGTGGCACCAGGGGCACACGCAGTGGCCAGGCAAGGGCCAGCCGGACCGCAAGGAGATCGGCGAGCCGCTGTACCCGGCGTTCGGGGCCAAGACGACGTCGCTGTTCCTGTCCGTGTTCGGCGGGCTGTGCCTGCTCGGCGCCGTCGCGCAGATCAACCCGATCTGGCTGTTCGGACCGTACGACCCGGCGGTGTCCTCGAACGGGTCGCAGCCGGACTGGTACATCGGCTTCCTCGAGGGTGCGCTGCGGCTGATGCCGGCCTGGGAGACCAATTTCCTCGGCCACACGGTGGCATGGGAGGTGTTCATTCCCGGCGCGGTGCTGCCGGCCGCGTTCTTCCTGCTGATGGGCGGCTATCCGTCCATCGAGCGGTGGATCACCGGGGACAAGCGGACCCACCATGTGCTCGACCGGCCCCGGAACACGCCGACCAGGACCGGCCTGGGCGTCGCGATCGTCGCACAGGCCCTGGTGATCGAGCTGGCCGGCGGCGACGACGTCATCGGCTACCGCTTCGGGTTCTCGGTGCAGGGCATGGTGTGGGCGCTGCGCGGGTGCTTCCTCGTGCTGCCCGTCGTGGCGTTCTTCGTGACCCGGCGGGTGTGCGTCGCGCTGGAACGCGCGGACCGGCGGCGGGCACGGCGCGGCATCGAGATGGGCATCGTGGCCCAGAGCGCCGACGGCGAGGGGACGGCGTACACGGGGGTCAGCCGGCCGCTGACCGAGAACGAGCGTGCCGTGCTTACCACGAAGCGAGCGGACCAGCTCTACCAGCCGGTGCCGCGGCACATCGTGCCGTTGCCCACCCCGCGCCGGGCCGCCGCCCAGCTGCGTGCCAGGCTCAACCATCTCTACGTCGTGTCGCGGGTGGAAAACCCGCGCTCC
>DASRFJ010000058.1:0-30890 GCA_035651595.1 Streptosporangiaceae bacterium
CACCGCCGGGCAGACCGTCCCGCAAGCCTACGACTCGATGATCGCCAAGCTGATCATCACCGGCGCCACCCGCCGCGAAGCACTCCAGCGCGCCGCCCGCGCCCTAGGTGAATTCGAAGTCGGCGGCATGCCGACCGTGCTACAGTTCCACCGCGCCGTCCTCGCCGACCCGGCCTTCTCCTGCCACTCCTTCAGCGTGCACACCCGCTGGATCGAGACCGAGTTCAGCGCGGACCTGCCGTCCCAGGACCAGGCCACGCTCGCCGGGCCCGCCGACAGGACCGGACTCACCGTCGAGGTCGGCGGCAAGCGGCTCGAGGTCACCGTGCCGCGCGGCACGTCGTTCGCGCCCGCCGCGGCGCCCGGTCCGGTCCGGCGGGCCAGCCGCCGGACGTCCGCCCCGGCGGCGGGCGGGGACGCGCTGATCTCGCCCATGCAGGGCACGATCATCAGTGTCGCGGTCACCGACAGCCAGCGGGTTTCGGCTGGCCAGCCGGTGGTGGTGCTCGAGGCGATGAAAATGGAACAGCCGCTGACCGCCCATAAGGACGGCATCGTCACCAGCCTGTCCGCCACGGTCGGCCAGACCGTGACCACGGGGGCGACGATCTGCCGGATCGAGGGCTGACGGGGGGGAGGGCCAGCAGGGCGATCAGCGCGGCGATCTCGGCCGCGGTAGCGGTGCCGCGTACCACGCGCAGGCTCGGCTCGTTCGCTGGCGTAGCGACGTTTTCCTGAGGTGTCACCGTATGTCGTTCAGCCATATAAATAGGATCGCCGAGATCACTCAAGTCCCGCTATCTCGGCGGCCACCCGCACGACGTCGCCGACCACGACGATCGCGGGCGGCCGGATCGCCTCGGCCCGCACCAGGCCGGCTACCTGCGCCAGCGTGGAGGCGAGGGTGCGCTGGGTGGGGAGGGTGCCGTCGGCGATCACCGACACGGGCGTCCGGGGGTCGCGGCCGTGACCGATGAGCGCGTCCGCAATCGAATCGATTCGCTCCACCGCCATCAGCAGCACCAGCGTCCCGGTGCTCGCGGCGAGCGCCTTCCAGTCCACGGTCGAGCGTTCGTCGCCGGGCGGGACGTGCACCGACACGACGTGGAAGTCCTGCGCGACGCCGCGATGGGTCACCGGAACCCCGGCCGCGGTGGGCACTCCGGTCGCACTGGTCACTCCGGGCACAACCGTGACCGGTATCCCCGCCGCCACGCAGGCGATCACCTCCTCGGCGCCGCGGCCGAACACGAACGGGTCGCCGCCCTTGAGCCGGACCACGAACTTGCCCTGCTTCGCGTGCTCGATCAGCGCCTGGTTGATGTGTTCCTGCGCCATCGCGCGGCCGTACGGGATCTTCGCCGCGTCGACGATTTCCACGTCGCCGGGCAGTTCGGCGAGCAGCGAGCGCGGCGCGAGCCGGTCGGTCACCACGACATCGGCGCGGGCCAGCAGTTCCCTGCCGCGGACCGTGATCAGGCCCGGGTCGCCGGGGCCGCCGCCGACGATCGCCACCTGCCCTCGGGATTGTTCGGTGGCTTGGCCTTGGGCTATGGCCGCCGACCGCAGGATGGCGTCGCGGATCGCGGCGCTGCGCCGGGGGTTGCCGGTCAGCACGCCGACCCGCACGTCGCCGGCCGCGCCGGACGCGGGCGTCCACGCCGTGGAATTGGCCCGGTCGTCGGCGCGGACGCACCATATCGTCTGTTCCTCGGCTTCCGCGGCGACGGCCGCGTTGACCGCCGCGTCGTCCGCGCACGCACACACCAGCCAGGCGCCGTGACAGTCGCCCGCTGTGTACGCGCGCCGCGTCCAGCGAATCCTTTCCGCGGCGGCCAGGTCTTCCAGGGACGCGGTCACCTCGGGCGAGATCAGCTCGACGTCCGCGCCGGCGTCGAGCAACGCCGGAATCCGCCGCGTCGCGACGGCGCCGCCGCCCACGACAACCACCCGCCGTCCATCAAGCCGCAGCCCCAGCAAATACGGATCCATCCCGCTCCCTCCCACAGATCATTCCCCCGCGCCCCCGCGCGCCGCCCCCCGCGCGCCGCCGCACCACCCGCACCACCCGCGCCCCCGCGCCGCCACGACCCGCCGCGCCGCGCCGCCACCCCGCCGCGCCGCGCCGCCACCCCGCCGCGCCGCCACCCCGCCGCGCCGCCCCGCTGCGACCCGCGCCACCCGCGCTGCCACGCAAACCGAGACATATCACCACAACCCGCGCGGGCCGTCGGGTCGGCCGGATTACTGCGGACACTTACCCCCCGATCTGGGGGGGTAAGTGTCCGCAATCTTTTCAAAACCGCAAACGATCATGGCGATTTCTCCGCGACGCCCGCCGAATCGAACGTGGCGACGTCGCGCAGCGCCCGCGCGGCGCTCTGCACCAGCGGAAGCGCGAGGACCGCGCCGGTCCCCTCGCCGAGCCGCAGCCCCAGGTCCACCATCGGCCGCAGGCCCAGGTGACCGAGGGCGATGGCGTGCCCCGGCTCGGCACTGCGATGACCCGCGAAGCAGGCGGCGACGGCGTCCGGCGCCAGGGCCACCGCGGCCAGCGCGGCCGCGCCCGCGATCACCCCGTCCAGGATCACCGGGACCCGGAGCGCCGCGGCGCCGAGGATGAATCCGGCGATCGCCGCGTGCTCGAAGCCGCCGAACGCCGCCAGCACCCCGACCGGGTCACCCGCGTCGGGCCGGTGCAGGGCCAGCCCGCGGCACACCACATCCACCTTGCGGGCGAACGTCGCGGCGTCGATCCCGGTGCCGCGGCCGGTCGCCGCCGCGGGGTCCGCGCCGGTGAAGGCGCAGATCAGCGCCGCCGACGCGGTCGTGTTCGCGATGCCCATGTCGCCGGTGAGCAGGCACTGGTTGCCGGCCGCGACCAGGTCCCTGGCCACCTCGATCCCGGCGGTCAGGGCGGCGACCGCCTGGTCGCGCGTCATCGCCGGCCCGGCGGTGAAGTCCGCGGTGCCGCGGCCGATCTTGCGCGGCAGCAGGCCAGGCACGGCGTCCAGGTCGGCGGCGACCCCCACGTCCACCACGGTCACCTCCGCGCCGACCTGGGCGGCGAAGGCGTTGACGACGGCGCCGCCGGCCAGGAAGTTCGCGACCATCTGCGCGGTGACCTCCTGCGGCCACGGAGTGACCTGCTGCGCGTGCACGCCGTGGTCGCCGGCGAACACCGCGACGCAGGCGGGCTCGGGCAGCGGGGGCGGGCACTCCCCCGCCAGGCCGGCCAGCCGCACCGACACGTCCTCCAGTTCGCCCAGCGAGCCGCGCGGCTTGGTCATCCGGTCCTGGCGCTCGCGCGCGGCGGTCATGGCTGTTTCGTCCGGCGGCGCGATCGAGGCAATGACCTCTTCGAGCTGGTTCACGGTTTCCTCCCCTGATAGTCCGCGGTGGCCGTACTTTTCGGCGTGCACCGCCCAGGCGACCGGGCGGCGGCGGGCCCAGCCGGAGACGGCCAGCTCCGGCTCGTCCCCGAATTCCGTCACGTATCCCACGCACAGGTACGCGATGACCTGGATGTGGGCCGGCAAGCCCAGCTCTGTGGCCAGTTCGTCCTCGCCGAAGAAGCTCACCCAGCCGATGCCCAGGCCCTCGGCGCGCGCGGCGAGCCACAGGTTCGACACCGCGAGCACGCTGGAGAAGTCCGCGGTGCGTGGCTGGGTCTGCCTGCCGAGCGTGTGGCGCCCGCCCCTGGTCCGGTCGCAGGTCACCACGATGTTGACGGGTGTGTCGAGAATCGATTCGATCTTCAGTGCGTCGAACTTTTTGGCGCGCGCGGCGGGCAGTTCCGCCGCGTACTCGTCCCGGCGGGCGCGGGCCAGGGCGGCGATCCGCTCCCGGCGTTCCCGGTCGGTGATCACGATGAAGTCCCAGGGCTGAGAGAAGCCGACGGACGGTGCCTGGTGCGCGGCGTGCAGGATCTTCTGGAGGATCCCCGGCGGAATCGGTTCGGGCAGGAAGCCGCGGCGGACATCCCGTCGTTCGGCGATGACCCGGTAGATGGCCTCCCGCTGCTCGGCGGGGTACGCCCGGTACGCCGTCTCGTCAGGCATGTGCGTGGGTTGTGTGGTCGTCCGGGTGGTGGTGCGGGTGCTGGGCCTCGCCGACGCGGTGCTCGAATCCCGGCATCGCAGCACGGTAGACGCACATATCGCAATTCATGCGGATATCTCCTGACAACGCCTCTTTGTATCGTTCGTACACTAGCCCGGCGAGTTCGTCGCAGTCACCGAGCACGTCCGCCGTCGTGATGTCGAGTTCCTCGTGCTGCTTGGCGTAGGCCGCCGCCTGGTCTGCCACCCGGTCCGGCAGCACGCCGGGGAACAGGAAGTACCGCGCCACTACGATCCGGCGGGCGCCGAGCAGCCGGCAACGCTCCAGGCCTTCGGCGACGTCCGGCCTGGCCAGCGACACGAACGCGGTCTCCGCGAACCGGAACCCCCGGCCCTCCCAGAGCAGCCGCGCGGTCTTCACCACGTCCGCGTTGGCGTCTGGGTCGGTGGAGCCGCGCCCGATGACGAGCACCGCCGTGTCCGGGCCGGCGCCCGCCGCCCTGATCCTCGCGTCGAGCAGGTCCAAGAGCGCCGGGTGCGGACCCAACGGCCGGCCGTAGTGCCAGCTCAAGCCGGGATGCCTGGCCTGCTCCCTGGCAAGGGCGGCGGGGATGTCGCCCTTGGCGTGCCCGGCCGCGGACAGCATCAGCGGCACCGCGACGATCTTCGCTGGCCGGGCGCCGGCGGTGAGGGTGGCGACGGCGTCCCGCACCGGCGGCGGGGACAGTTCGATGAAGCCGCCCGCCGAGGTGATCCCATGGCCGCCGACCAGCCGCCCGACCCGCGCGGCGAAGCTCGTGAACGCGTCGACTCCGGCCTGGTCGCGGGTGCCGTGCGCGGCGAGCAGCAGCGGCGGTTTCATGATCGCGTTCCCCTCGCGACCCGGAGCAGCGCGTTGAACGCGGCCGCGGCCACCGCGGAGCCGCCCTTTTCCGACACGTTGCTCACCGCCGGCAGCCCGCTCTCCCGCAGCTGCCGCTTCGACTCCGCCGCGCCGACGAACCCGACCGGCACGCCGATGACCAGCGTGGGCTCGACGCCTCTGCTCAGCACTTCGGTGAGCGCGGTGGGCGCGCAGCCCACCACCCAGATCGCGCCGGGCCCGGCCTCGCTCGCCGCCAGCCGCATCGCCGCCGCGCTGACCGTGATCCCGGTCGTCCGGGCGAGCCGGCTGGACAGCGAGTCGCCGGCCTTGCAGATCACCGGATAACCGGTGATCCCGGACGCCACCATGCCGACGTCGGCAACGACCCGCGCGCCGCGGCGCAACGCCTCGACACCGGCCGCCAGCGACGTCTCGTCACACACCAGATCGGTGATATAGTCGAAATCTGCCGTCGCATGGATCACCCGTTCGAGAACCGCTCGAGTGAGAGGAGGCAACGCGCTCAGGTCGGCTCGGGATCGCAGGATCCGGTAGGACTCGGCCTCTATCGGATGAACCTCGATCGGACCATCTGTCAAGTCCCCACCTCCGGCTTCACGGGAAGGAGCTCATCAGGCAGCAACACGGCATCCACCGGGCACACCTCCACGCACTCGCCGCACCCTGTGCACAGCTCGTCGAGCACCGCCAGGCCGGGCGCCGGCAGCCGCGGCGCGGGGCGGATCGCGTGCTCCGGGCAGGTCAGCAGGCAGGCGCCGCATCCCTGGCAGCGCGCGGTGATGACGGCCGCGGTCATGGCGCCCACCGGTAGTCGCGCGAGGTGACCATCCGGCCGGCCACCACGCGAGTCCGGGACGACCCGACCACGACCAGCGTGTGCATGTCCGCCACCGCGGGGTCGAACTCGGCCAGCGTACTCATCCCGGCGGACTGACCGTCCCTGGTCGCGTCCCGTACCCAGCCGACCGGGGTCGTCGCCGGCCGCCGCGTCGCCAGCAGCTCGCAGCCGCGGCGCAGCTGCCAGTCCCGCTTGACGCTCGCCGGGTTGTAGAAGCAGGTGACCAGGTCGCCGTCGGCGGCCGCGGCGATCCGCCGCTCGATGACCTCCCACGGCGTGTGCAGGTCGGACAGCGAGATCATCGCGTGGTCGTGGCCCAGCGGCGCGCCCAGCACCGACGCGACGGCGAGCGCGGCGGTCACGCCGGGCACGACGACCACGTCGATCCAGTCGTCAGCCAGCTCGAGAGCCGGGCTGGCCATCGCGTACACGCCCGTGTCCCCCGAGCCGATCAGCGCGACCGCCCGGCCCGCCCGGGCCTCCGCCACCGCCGCCTCGGCACGTGCCTGCTCCGCGCCGAGCCCGCTCGACAGCACCCGGGTTCCCGGTCGCAGCAGGTCGGCGACCTGCTCAAGGTACGAGTCGAGCCCCACGACGACCGCGGCACGCCGCAGTTCGGCGACCGCGCGCGGCGTGGTCAGGTCCCTGGCGCCCGGCCCGATTCCGATCAGCGCGAGCCGCCCGCGCGGCAGCCGCCGGGCGACCGCGACCGTGGCGTGCGCGCTGGCCCGCTTCGCCGCGGCCAGCGTCGCTCCGGCCCCGCCCGCGAGCAGCGCGGCCGCCTCTGCCACGCTCGGCGTCCCCACCGCCCGCCGCACCGTCTCGCTCGGGTTCGGCACCGGCACCGCCGCGAGCCGGTCCGCCGGGAACGTCGCAACAGGCCACCCCTTCTCCACCGCTGCCGCGCGCAGACCCTGCTCGTCCGCCTTCACATCCGCTGTGGCGATGGTCAGAACGGACTGTGGTGACACACCCAGGTCAACGAGCGCCGCGTCGATCAGCTGGCGGATTTCATCGCTCGACACGCCCCTGCTGGCGCCCAGCCCCACCACGAGCGACGGCGGCCGGTACACCACGAGCCCCGGACCCGGCCTTGCGTCCGCGCGGTCGGTCACGACGATCGCCGGGCGTATCGGCTCGGTATCGCGGACCACGTTCGAGGGGAGCGCGGGCAGCGGCCATTCCTGGTCGCACACCAGCGTGACCCGCTGGCCGGACAGGATCGCGGCGCCGACGCCGGACAGGTCGCTGCCCGGCTCGACGGTGAGCCCGAGGTCGGCGCCGAATTCGTCGAGGCCGACGTTGCCGGCCGCGTCGCTCCCGGTCGTGATCACCGCCTCGGCGCCCAGCGCGGCGGCGACCCGCTGGGCGAGCGCGTTCGCGCCGCCGCTGTGGGCGCCGAGCAGCGGAATCGCGTACCGCTGCGCCTCGTCCACGCACACCACGCCGGGGTCGTCGCCCTTGCCGTGCAGCAACGGGGCGAGCAGCCGCACCGCGGCGCCGACCGCGAAGAAGCAGACGATCGCCTCGCACTCGCCGAACGCCCGCGGCAGCGCCGCACCGGCAGGCCCCTCGTAGGCGTGCGCGTCCGGCCACTCGCTGGCGAGCCGCTTGGCGGCCAGGCGACCCGACTGGGTCACCGCTATCAGTCCGATCATCGTCGTTCCCCCCACAGCACGAAAACCGGGTTCTGCGCGGCGAGCCGGTGCGTGCCATTCGGCAGCCCGGCCAGCCGCGACGCCTGAAGCTGGACGCCGTCGACCCGGTAGTCCAGGGCCTGGAGCACGGTGCTCACCGCGCCGACCCGGTCCACGGCGGCGATCGTGACGACAACCCGCTCCGGATCGCCCGCCCGGACGGTCTGCTCCATGGTCGTGCCGTCGCCCCCGCCGGCGAAGATCGCGTCGGGGTGCGGCAGGTTTGCCAGTGCGTCGGGCGCTTTGCCGGGCACGACGCGCAGCAGCACGCCGTGTGCGGCGGCGTTGCGGCGGATCCGGGCGCACTGGTCACGATCCTGCTCGACCGCGACCACCCAGGCGCCGAACCTGGCGCACTCGACCGCGACCGAACCGGAGCCGGCGCCGATGTCCCAGATCACCCGGCCCGGTCCGGGACCGAGCCGGGCCAGGACGAACGCGCGCACCTCGGATTTGGTGATCATCGAGTCCCGGTGCTCGAACGCGTCCTCGGGCAGCGCCCAGCCGCGCGGCGCGCCGGTGTGCCCGGCCAGCCAGCGCGGCGTTTTTGCCGATGTGCTCTCCGCTAGTGCGATGAGGACATTGGGCTCAGCGGGATCGCGGTCGCCGTACTCGGTGACTCGTTCCAGGTCGGTACCGAGGCGTTCCGCCACATAGACGGTCCGGCCCTCGGCGCGCAGCGCGTGGCCGAGTTCGCGCGCGGCGCCAGGCGCGGTGAGGATCGCCGCCTTGGGGTGCGCGAGGGCGGCGGCCAACGCCTGGCGCGGGTCCCGGCCGTGCGCGGAGATCACCAGCGCATCGTCCCAGTCCAGGCCCAGGTGGCCGAAGGCAAGCGCGACCGAGGACAGGGCCGGCACCACCGCGGGCTCCGCGCCGCGAGCCCGGATCGCGCGCACGATGCCGAAGAACCCAGGGTCGCCGGACGCGAGCACTACCACGTGGCCTTCTGTCGCCAGGATCGTGTCGAGGGCGTCGTCCAGGTTCTTCAGCTCGACGCGCTCGGCGCCGGGCGGGAGTTCCACCGCGTCGAGGTGCCGTGGGGCGCCGAGGACCCTTGTTGCCTGGGCGAGCGCGTGCGCCGCCCGCGGCCGCGGGGGCGACCCGTCGCAGCCGATCACGGTGATCATTGCCGCGGTCCCCCCGTCCGGGGGGACCCTCCCCCCGGAACCCCCCTGCCCGACCGGGGGGACCCTCCCCCCGGCACCCCCCTGGATACGGCGATCCGGTTCCGGCCGGTGAAGTCCACCATGATCACCTGGACCGGCAGGCCGGAGAACCGGCCGAGCACTTCGGCCGCGCGTTCGCATAGTTCTGTGCCGGCGGCGGGCAAGAGATCGTTGCACTCCCAGAGTTCGGCCGCGTGGCGCGCGGTGTTCGCGGCGGCGACCTCGCCGGCGAGTTCCGCGGTCCCGCCTATCGTGAGGGTGATGTCGCGCAGCAGATCGAGGGACACCTTCGAGCGGGTGTAGTGCGTCATCACCACGCCGGCCGCCAGCTTGGTGAGCTTGCCCGCCATGCCGACGAACACGACGCGGCGCAGGCCGTGCTCGACGGCCCGCCGCAGCGCGGCGCCGGTGAAGTCGCCCACCTCGACGAAGCACACTTCGGGCAGGTCCGGCAGCAGCGCCATGGCGCCCTGCTCGGTGCGGCCGCCGGTGCACAGCACGACCGTGTCCTCGCCCTGCGCCGCGAGCACGGAGATGGCCTGCTCCACGCTGGCCCGCCACGACGCGGTGGAGAACGGGCGGACGATGCCGGTGGTGCCGAGGATCGAGATGCCGCCGATGATGCCGAGCCGCGCGTTCGTGGTCTTGCGCGCCATCACCTCGCCGTCCGGGACGGAGATCACCACCCGGACTCCGCGGCTGGCCAGGTCGACCGCCTCGCCGACCGATTGCGTGATCATCGCGCGCGGCACCGGATTGATCGCCGGGCCGCCGACCTCCAGCCCGAGCCCGGGCTTGGTGACGACGCCGACGCCGACGCCGCCGTCCAGCTCGAGGCCGGCCTCGTCCCGCCAGCGCACGGCGGCGGTCAGCCGCGCGCTGTCGGTGACGTCCGGGTCGTCGCCGGCGTCCTTGACCACGACGGCCTCCGCCGTTTGCCGTTTCATGACGCAGTCCGCCACCGGGAACCGGACCCGCCGGCCGGACGGCAGGCCGATCTCCACGGTCCGCTGGACTTCGCCGGTGTCGAGCGCGGTCACCGCGGCCTTGGCGGCCGCCGCCGCGCAGGTGCCGGTCGTCCAGCCGGTGCGCAGCGCCTTGGCGCGGACCTTCGCGGTGCGCGGCAGGTCCGGCTCGCGGATCTCCGGCCCGGTCACGGTCTGCTCCCCCGCAGTTCCAGCCGCGCCGCCCGGTCCGCCTTGCGGTGCCCGTGGAAATGCCCGGGGTGGTACAGGTGCGACCGGCTTCCGCCGGCCGCCAGGCCCGGGCCGACCAGGACAAGCGTGTGCTTCCACAGCTTGTGCCCGCGGATCGTCCCGGCCAGGTCCGCAAGCGCGCAGTGCAGGATCAGCTCGTCCGGCCAGGTCACCTGGAACGCGACCACGCACGGCGTGTCCGCTGGGTAGCCGCCCGCGAGCAGCTCATCCTGCAGTTGCCCGGAACGCGCGGCGGACAGGAACAGCGCCATCGTCGTGCCGTGCCGGGCGAAGTCGGCCACCCGCTCGCCGGGCGGCATCGGCGTCTTGCCGCCACCCAGCCGGGTGAGGATCACCGACTGGGCGACCTCCGGGATCGTCAGCTCGCGCCCGATCCGGGCGGCAACCGCGGTGAAGCTGGAGACGCCCGGCACGATCTCGGTCGCCAGGCCGAGCCGCTCGCACTGTTCGAGCTGCTCCTGGATCGCGCCCCACAGCGACGGGTCGCCGGAGTGCACCCGAGCCACCCGCAGCCCGTCGCGCGCGGCCCGCTCGTAATATGGCAGCACGCCCTCCATCGGCAGCGCGGCCGAATCGACGATCTCCGCACCGGCCGCGGCATGCCGCGGCACGTCCGGGTGCACCAGGCTGGACGCCCAGATCACGATGTCCGCCGCCCTGATCGTCCGGGCTCCGCGCAACGTCAGCAGGTCCGCCGCCCCCGGCCCCGCCCCCACAAACGCAACCGTCCCCCGACGCTCCCCGCCAGAACGCCCCTCGTGCGCCTCCCCGTCCGCGTCGTTGTGGCAACCACGCGCATAGAGCCGCGTGGTTGCCGCAACCACGCGATTCGCCAAGCTGCTACCGGCGCCCGGGCTGCGCAGGGCAGGGACGATAAGCGTAGACAAATACGGAATGTCGGATATGTGCGCGGGAGTGGCTTGGGGTGCGGGGGGTGCGGGGGGTGCGGGCTCGGGGAGGAGGGTGCCGGCGGGGGTGATGTGTTCGCCGGGGAGGCCTAGCCGGGCGCCGATGACGGCGCCGTCTAGGCGGCCAGCCGCGGCCAGGCGGGCGCGGAGCGCGGCGGGGGGCGGGCTGGCTTTGGCGCCCAGCTTGTAGCCGACGACGGCGCCGCCGTGCGCAAGCGCCTGGTCGAGGACTTCGGGGCTGGCGTTGAGCGGGACCAGGGTGAGCGGCTCGGTGCCTTCGGCCAGGGAGATGCCGGAGCGGGAGGCGAGATCCTGCATGGCGGTGATGCCGGCCACGGTCGCCACCTGGACGTCTGGCACCAGCTCGCGGACGGTCTGCGCTAGGTAGCTGAACGTCGAGTACAGGTTGGGGTCCCCGAGCGTGCCGAACGCGACCGTCACCGCCCCGCCGTCGAACTCGGCGGCGACCGCGGCGGCGGCGTCCCGCCACGCCGCGGCCCGGCGCGGGGTGACGCCGCCGGTGTCGTCGAGCGCGAACTCCAGCCGCTTGACCCGATTGTCGTCCACGTACGCGCGGACGATGCTCTCCGCCCGCCCCGGCTCGCCCGGATTAGCTAGCAGAGCGCCGCCGAGCACGGGGACCACGACGACGTCGGCCTCGCGCAACACACGCACGGCCTTCATCGTGACGAGTTCCGGGTCGCCCGGGCCCATACCGACACCGATCAGCGTCTTCATGAGGCACATGCCGCCACGAACCGGGCCGCCGCGGCGGGGTGGCCGGCCCAGTGAGTGTGCAGGTAGGAGGCCACGACCGAGCCCTTGACGTGACCCTCTGGCCCGCCCGGCTCCAGGCACCACGCGGGCTGGGAACCTGACGCGGCGGCGGTGCGGTGGAACTCATGGCCGCGAACCACGTCGCCGGCCTGAGCGACGGGCGAGTCGGTGAGCGCCCGGGCCCGGCGGTAGCCGAGGGTCAGCGACGGCGTCATCGTGGCGTCGACGTCGAGTACGCCGCACATCGGCCGGCGGTCGAGCGATCGCGCCAGGTACAGGAGCCCGGCGCATTCGGCCGCCACCGGTGCGCCGCTCGCGGCGAGCGCGGCGACCCGGGCGCGCAGCCGCTCGTTGGCGGACAGTTCCGCCGCGTGCACCTCGGGGAAACCGCCGCCGATGATCAGGCCATCCGTCCCGTCCGGCAGGTCCTCGTCGCGCAGCGGATCTACCCGCGTGACTTCCGCCCCGGCGGCCTCGAGCAACTCCACTTGCTCGGTGTACCCAAATGTAAACGCCGCCCCACCCGCCACAGCCACCCGCACGGCCCTGCGGCCATCCGGGGGGCCCACGCGGGGCGGGGCGGGATCCCAGGCTGGCCCCGGGAGGGGCGGCGAGTGGCGAGCCAGCGCCAGCAGGGCTGCTAGGTCGCACGACTGGGCCACGAGCGCGGCTAGGTGGGCGATTGTGGCGGCGGCTGACGTGTGGCGTTCGGCAGCGGGGATCAGGCCCAGGTGGCGGGAGGGGGTGACGATGCGGTCGGTGCGGCGGATGGCGCCGAAGACCGGGAGGCCGAGCGGAGCGAGCGCATCCCGGAGCAGGCGTTCGTGGCGTTCGGAGCCGACGCGGTTGAGGATGAGGCCGGCCAGCGGGCTGTGCGGATCGAACGCGGCGAAGCCGGCGACCAGAGCGGCCACCGAACGCCCGGCCTTCGACGCGTCGAGGACCAGGATGACCGGCGCGCGCAGCAGCCGTGCGACGTGTGCCGTGGAGCCGAAGTCGGGGCTCGAGCGTGACACCACCCCTCGTTCGGAGAGACCATCGAAGTAACCCATCACCCCCTCCACCACCGCCACTTGCGCACCGGCCGCACCATGCGCGAACAGGGGCGCCACAAGTTCCTCGCCGCACAAGACCGGGTCCAGGTTCCGTGCCGGGCGGCCGGTGGCGATCGCGTGGTACGACGGGTCGATGTAGTCCGGGCCGACCTTGTGGCCGGATACCACCAGGCCACGGGCGCGGAACGCCGCCATCAGGCCGCACGCGACCGTGGTTTTGCCGCTGCCGGAGGCGGGGGCAGCCAGCACCAGGCGCGGGATCGTTACCACTCGATCCCCTTCTGCCCCTTCTGCCCCGCGTCCATCGGGTGCTTGACCTTGGTCATCTCGGTGACCAGGTCGGCGGCTTCGAGCAGCTTCGGGTGCGCGTCGCGGCCGGTGATGACCACGTGCTGGGCGCCAGGACGGGCGCTCAGGGTCGCGAGCACGTCCTCGACGTCGACCCAGCCCCATTTGATCGGGTAGGTGAACTCGTCGAGCACGTACAGGCGGTAGGTCTGCGCGGCGAGGTCACGGGCGATCTGCGCCCAGCCTTCGGCCGCCTGCTCGGCGTGGTCGGCCTGGTCGCGTTGGATCCAGGACCAGCCCTCGCCCATCTTGTGCCAGGTGACCGGCCCGCCCTGGCCGGTCGCGCCGAGCGTGCGCAGGGCGTTCTCCTCGCCGACCCGCCACTTGGCGGACTTGACGAACTGGAACACGCCGACCGGCCAGCCCTGGTTCCACGCGCGCAGCGCCAGGCCGAACGCGGCGGTCGACTTCCCCTTGCCCGGCCCGGTGTGCACGATCAGCAGCGGGCGGTTGCGGCGCTGCTTCGTCGTGAGACCGTCGTCCGGGATCTGCGCCGGCGTGCCTTGGGGCATGATCAGGCCGCCTTTAGGGCAGAACGGCGGAGGTCCTCCAGACTGAGGACCGGGGCGTTGAGCAAGGTGGCCAGACGGGCGGCCAGGCCGAGGCGGACGACGGAGTTCTCGCAGTCGACCACGACCGACGCGGTGCCGCGCAGCATGGCGACGGCTTTGCGCAGGTCAGCATCGGTACCCGAGGTCGCGCGGCCGTCGGTGACCAGGACGAGCAGGGGTCTGCGGCGGGGATCGCGGAGGCGTTCGGCGGCCAGGACGGCTGCGGCCTCGGCCAGGCCGGCGGCGAGCGGCGTCCGGCCCCCGGTGGGCAGCGCGGCCAGGCGGCGGGCGGCGGCCTCGACCGACGAGGTGGGAGGCAGGGTGCGTTCGGCGGTGCTGCCGCGGAAGGTGACAAGCCCGACCTTGTCGCGGCGCTGATAGGCGTCGAGCAGCAGGGACAGGATCGCTGCTTTCACGACGCGCATCCGCTCGCGGGCCGCCATCGAGCCGCTGGCGTCCACGACAAACAGCACCAGGTTCCCCTCACGTCCCTCGCGTACCGCCTCCCGGAGGCTGCCTGGTGTGATGGTGAGCGCGTTGACACGGTCTAGTGGGCTCAACTGCGCAATCGGCATGCTGGGCGGCCGGGCTGTCGCGGCGGCCGCGCGGATCGTGGCGGGGAGGTGGAGCGGGAAGCGGCGGGTGACGGGGATGCGGACCGCGACGGTGCGGCCGGACGGGCCGCGGGCGGCGGAGCGGCGGCCGGGGCTGCCTTCGCCGGTGCCCGGCACGGTGAGCAGACGGGCGCGGAACGGGGCGGCGGGGGGCAGCGTGGCGGTTCGCTGCTGGCCGGCGGCTGCCGGTGCTCGCTGGGAGGTGGCGTTTTCTTCGGCGGCGGGCTGACCGCCGCCGCCGTCCGGGCCGTCGGGTCCGTCGGGTCGGTCGGGGTCGTCGTCGGGCGGGCCGTCGGGGTTGGTCGCGTCGTCGAGGGCCTCGTCGAGGGCCTGCTCGTCCAGGCCAGGGGCGTCGAAGGGGTCGCGGCGGCGGCGATGCGGGAGGGCGAGGCGGGCCGCGGTGCGGACGTCCTCCGTGGTGACGACGTCGCGGCCGTGCCAGGCGGCGAGCGCGATCGCGGTCCGCGCGGTCACCAAGTCGGCGCGCATGCCGTCCACGCCGAACGCGCCGCAGACCGCGCAGATCTGGCGGAGCGCGGCGTCCGGCAGGACCACGGCGCCGAGCCGGTCCCGGGCGGCGGCGACCTGGGCGGCGAGCGCGGCCGTCTCGGCGGCGAATCGGTTCGCGAACGAGGCAGGGTCGGCCTCGAAGGCGAGCCTGCGGCGGACGACCTCCGCGCGTTCTGCCGGGTCGCGGCTGGCAGCGACCTCGACGGTCAGCCCGAACCGGTCGAGCAGCTGCGGGCGCAGCTCGCCTTCCTCCGGATTCATGGTGCCGACGAGCAGGAAGCGCGCCGCGTGCCGGACCGAGACGCCCTCGCGCTCCACGTAGTTGACGCCCAGCGCGGCGGCGTCCAGCAGCAGGTCGACCAGATGGTCGTGCAGCAGGTTGACCTCGTCGACGTACAGCACGCCACGGTGCGCGTCGGCCAGCAGGCCGGGCTGGAACGCGGTGACGCCGCTGGTCAGCACCCGCTCGATGTCCAGCGAGCCGGTCAGCCGGTCCTCGGTGGCGCCCACCGGCAGCTCCGCCAGCGTGACCGCCCGCAGTTCCACGGCGTAGCCGCCTGGATGCGGTGGCTGTCTGGCGTGCGGGCCGGACGGGCAGTCCGGGTCGGGCGCGGCCGGGTCGCAGGAGTAGCGGCAGCCTGCGATCACCGGCACCGGCGGGAGCAGGGCGGCCAGCCCGCGCACCACGGTGGACTTCGCAGTGCCCTTCTCGCCGCGCACGAGCACGCCACCGATGGTCGGGGACACCGCGTTGAGCAGCAGCGCCAGCTTGAGGTCGGCCATGCCGACGATGCCCGCGAACGGGTAGCCGCCCGGTGTCGCCGGATATCCGGCAGCCGTTGTCATCGAGCCTTGTTCCTTCCCTCGCCAGGGTTCCGCGCCCTCAGTCCGGAAAACAGGGCAGCCGGAGTCTCCTGGCTCCCGGATCGATGCTCGCCCTGGCCTTCCCGTCACCCGGCCTGGCGGCTGGGCGACGGTGGCTTGATCAGGGGTCACTCCCCGGTCACAGTTGCGGGACAGCCCCGGATTCGCACCGGCGTTCCTCCGCGTTGCTACCTCAGCACAGCATGACACATGATCGACGTCACCGGTGCACGGGCACGTCTATCCGGAAACCGGCCGCTTGCGGCGGGTACACTTGGGCCCGCCATTGCCACGCATTCACCAGGAAATTCTCAGTGCATCCGGGTAGCGTGAGCGAACGGGCGCCGCGGGCCAGTACAAGGCCAGGCATGGCGGACAAAGGCGACGTAACAGGTTGAACGGAGCGTTCATGGCGAAGAGTTCCCGTGTCCTGGTGACCGGCGGAGCCGGCTTCATCGGCCGCAGGGTGGTCCGTGCCCTGCAAGCCGAGGGACACGAGGTCACCGTGGTCGACCTCAGGGCCTTCCCCGATGACGAGGTCCAGTCGGTCGTCGGGGATCTCTGCGAGCCCGGTACGGTCGGGCAGGCCGTGCGGCCGGGTACCGACGTGATCATTCACTTGGCGGCGCTGACCTCGGTGCTGAAGTCCGTCGAGGATCCGGTCAGCACGCACCGGCTGAACGTGGACGCCACCGCGCGGCTGCTGGAGGCGGCCAGGGAGAACGAGGTCGGCACGTTCCTGCTGGCATCGACCAACGCGGTCGCCGGCAACGTGGGCGGCGCGGTGATGAACGAGCGCGTGCCGCTGCGGCCGCTGGTGCCGTACGGCGCGACCAAGGCGGCCGCGGAGATGATCCTGTCCGCGTACACGAACGCCTACGGCATTCGCGGCGTGGCGTTGCGGTTCTCCAACGTGTACGGCCCGGGCATGGAGGCCAAGGACAGCTTCATTCCGCGGCTGATGCGCGCCGCCCGGGACGGCGAGGGCGTCCAGGTCCGCGGCGACGGGTCCATGATCCGCGACGTGGTGCACGTGGACGACGTGGTGCAGGGCCTGTTCATCGCCTGGAACGCCGGGCACACCGGCCCGCTGATCCTGGGCTCCGGTGAGTCCGTGACGGTGAACCAGATGGTGGAAACCGCGCGCCGGGTCACCGGCAGGCCGATTCCGGTCGAGCATGTTCCGGTTCCCAGCGGGGAGATGCCAGCCGTGGTCCTCGACATCTCCGCCATCCGGGCGCTCGGCTACCAGCCGCGATACGACCTGGAGCGGGGCATGGCCACCGTGTGGCCCGACTTCGACCCGGACAACGCGGTGGGGAGGCCGACCCAGTCATGATCTACTCCAGCCCTTCGGACAAGGCGACCGACGACGACGCGCAGGCCGCGTTCCGCGCCGCCTACCCCGACTCGGCCTCGCTCCCGCCGGTCGCGATCGTGATCGCCGCCTACAACGAGGAAGGCGCCATCGGCCCGGTGATCAGGGCGCTCCCCGACAAGGTCTGCGACCTGGCGGCCACCACCATCGTCGTCGCGGACGGCTGCAAGGACGGGACGGCCGCAGAAGCGCGCGAGGCCGGGGCGCTGGTCTGCGACGTGCCGGTCAACCGCGGTCAGGGGGCCGCGCTGCGGCTCGGCTACCGTCTGGCCCGCGAGGGCGGCGCGACGTACATCGTCACCACCGACGCCGACGGTCAGTACAACCCGGCCGAAATCGAGACCGTGCTCGGTCCCGTCGTGGCCGGCGAGGCGGACTTCGTGACCGGGTCCCGGCAGCTCGGCAGCCAGGAGACCAAGGACGCGATCCGGCGGGCCGGCTCGTGGTTCTTCGCGTTCACGCTGAGCGCGCTGACTGGTCAGAAGATCAGCGACACGACGTTCGGCCTGCGCGCGATGCGGGCCGAGGTGACCGGCGCCGTCCGCCTCGATCAGCCGCAGTACCAGGCGTCAGAGCTGCTGATCGGCGTGATCACCCACGGCTACAAGGTCACCGAGGTGCCGGCCACGATCCACCGGCGCCGGGTCGGGGAGAGCAAGAAGGGTCACAACCCGCTCTACCACCTGCACATCCCTGGAGTGAACAACCTCTTCTACGGGCTGCGGTTCGCCCGGGTGATCTACGGCACGTGGTGGCGGGAGCGTCAGCGGGTCAAGTCCTCGGCGGGCGCCATCTCAAGCGACTCCCCCGGCGGTGCCTCGGATGCGCCCCGGTCCGATGAGTCACGGTCGGCGAAGAGCACGTAGTGGAAGATCAGGAACCGTGCGACGAACGTGACGCAGTTCGCGGCGAAGTAGGTGCCGTTCTCGACGACGATCTTCTTCCACCCCTTGTGCAGGCCCATCTCGTGCACGAAGTAAACGCCAAGCTTGTTCGCTCCCGCCAGGATCAACCAGACACACACCGAAATCGCCCAGAACGGCAGCGTCTCCTTGAGCAGGTGCGGTCGTCCCTTCCGCTCCCATGCCCACCGGCTCAGCACGTAGCTGACCCCCGCGCCGACGACCGCGGCGGTGAAGCCCGCGACACCGGCCGTCAAGTGCAGCGCGTGGTTGAACACGATCAGCGCGACCTGGCTGGTCGCGAGCGACGCGATCGCTACAGGCACAAACCGGGCAAACCTGACACCAACCTTGCCGCGCACCTTGCTCCAGAGCGCCGCAGTGGCCTGGTTTCGGGAGAAATCCAATTAAATGTCCTAGGTTAGCTGGCGGGCACCGTGCCAGAAGGCCGACGATACAGGGTACGGGGGCCGCAGGCCCGGCCAGCCGTACTAGAGCACGTTACCTGCCCGGGCGCGCTCGTGAGGCACGGACACAGGAGGTTCCGGCAATGAAGATCTTGGTCCTTGGCGGGGACGGATACCTTGGCTGGCCGACGGCGCTGCACCTATCTGAGCAGGGCCACGAGGTAGCGGTCCTCGACAACTTCGCCCGTCGTGGCTATGACAACGAGCTTGGCCTCGAGTCGCTGGTGCCGATCGCGCCACTGCAGACCCGCATCGAGGTCTGGCGCGAACTGACCGGCAAGGCCATCGGCTGCTACATCGGCGACCTGTGCGACGCGCAGTTCACCTACCAGGTGATCGAGGACTTCGACCCGGCGGCGATCGTGCACTATGCGGAGCAGCGGGCAGCGCCATATTCGATGATTGACCGCCAGCACGCGGTCTACACCCAGCAGAACAATGTTGTGGGCAACCTCACGCTGCTCTACGCGATCGCCGAACTCAACCCGGACATCCACCTGGTCAAGCTCGGCACGATGGGCGTCTACGGCACGCCGAACATCGACATCGAGGAGGGCTGGCTCGAGCTCGAGTACAACGGCCGCCGCGACCGCATGCTGTTCCCCAAGCGGCCAGGCTCGTTCTACCACCTGTCCAAGGTGCACGACAGCTACAACATCGAGTTCGCCTGCCGGATCTGGGACCTGCGCGCGACCGACCTGAACCAGGGCGTCGTCTACGGTCAGCAGACGCCGCAGACCGCTCTCGACGAGCGGCTGGCGACCCGGTTCGACTATGACGCGGTGTTCGGCACGGTGCTGAACAGGTTCACGATCCAGGCGGTGATCGGCCACCCGCTCACCGTCTACGGCAGCGGCGGGCAGATCCGCGGCATCATCGACATCCGCGACACGGTCCGCTGCATCCAGCTGGCCTGCGAGAACCCGGCGAACCGCGGCGAGTTCCGGGTGTTCAACCAGATGACCGAGTCGCTGTCGGTGCGCGAGATCGCCGACACGGTAGCCCAGGCGTATCCGGGCGAGGTCACGATCGAGAACCTGGAGAACCCGCGGATCGAGGCGCCGGAGCACTACTACAAGGTCAACCACACCAAGCTGGTCGACCTCGGTCTGGAGCCGCACCTGCTGTCGGACACGCTGATCGAGTCGCTGTTCGACATCACCAAGCAGTACGCGCACCGGGTCCGCGTGGACGCACTCCGCCCCACGGTCAACTGGCGCAACACCCGCACCCGGTAGGTGGCCGGCGCTGCCGGTCGGCTAGCCAGCCGCTGGCGGCGGGGTGCGTGGCCCACGGACCCCCCTCTTGAGGGGTGCGTGGCCCACGGACCCCCTCCAGCGGGCGCGAACGGGCGGGTCTCCGCCGACCCCCCTCCAGAGGGCGTGAACGGGCGGGTCCCCGCCGACCCCCCTCCAGAGGGCGTGAACGGGCGGGTCTCCGCCGCAAACCCCAGGACGAAAAGGGCATACGCGGGCGGCAAGGCCCCGGGAGGCGGCGCCGGGGCGGTCCGAAAAAGATTGCGGACACTTACCCCCCCGAACTGGTGGGGTAAGTGTCCGCAATAATCTGGAGCGCCCGACGACCCGCGCGAAATATGGGCATATATCCGGTTTGTGCGGCTGGGTTGCGCGGGGCCGCGCAGCTGTTGCGCCCTGACGCGCGGCCCCTGACCCGCGCCTGCAGCGGGCGGGACTGCGACGGCAGGGGCCTCGACGGGACCTGCGGACGTCTACTCCGGGTCGGGGACTTCGGTCATCAGGTCGGGGGCGGTCTCCATGCCGGCCCGCCAGACCGAGCGGGAGATGATCTTGGAGGGGTCGACGCGGTCGCGGTAGCGGCCGGCCACCTCGGTGATCTCCTCCATCAGGCCCTCGGAGAGCGTGGTCGGCTGGAGGCCGAGCGCGAGGAACTGGGCGTTCAGGACGCGCAACTCGTTCTCCTCCGCCTCGCGGCGGGGGTTGGGCAGGCAGGCGACCTCGACGCCGGTCATCTCGTTGATCAGCTTGGCCAGGTCGCGGACCCGGTGAACCTCGGTGATCTGGTTGCGCACCAGCACCTGGTCACCGGACTCGGGCGGGTTCTCGCACGCCAGCTCGATGCAGCGGACGGTGTCCCGGATGTGGATGAACGCGCGGGTCTGGCCGCCGGTGCCGTGCACGGTCAGCGGATGGGCGATGGCCGCCTGCATGAGGAACCGGTTCAGCACCGTGCCGTAGTCACCGTCGTAGTCGAAGCGGTTGATCAGCCGCTCGTCCCTGATCGTCTGGTCGGTCTGGGTGCCCCACACGATGCCCTGGTGCAGGTCGGTGATCCGCAGCCCGTCGTTCTTGGCGTAGAACGCGAACATCAGCTGGTCGAGCGTCTTGGTCATGTGGTAGACCGAACCGGGGTTGGCCGGGTGCAGGATCTCCCGCTCCAGCTCGCCGTCCGGGGTCGGCACCTTCACGGTCAGGTAGCCCTCGGGGATCGGCGCGGTGCCGGACCAGCCATAGCCGTAGACGCCCATCGTGCCCAGGTGCACGAGCGAGGCGTCAATTCCAGCGGTGACCAGCGCGGTGAGCAGGTTGTGCGAGCCGCGGACATTGTTGTCCACGGTGTACCGCTTCGTCTTCTCGGTACGCATCGAGTACGGCGCGGCGCGCTGCTCCGCGAAGTGGACGATCGCGTCG
The DNA here is from genome assembly GCA_035651595.1 of Streptosporangiaceae bacterium. Taxonomy (GTDB): domain Bacteria; phylum Actinomycetota; class Actinomycetes; order Streptosporangiales; family Streptosporangiaceae; genus JAFARZ01. The sequence goes on from DASRFJ010000058.1 coordinate 20,909, forward strand.
GGGCGGATCTCCAGCAGCACCGCGACGAGCTTGTCGTACTCGGTGGCCAGGTCCACGTTCACGAAACTGATCTGCTTGCCGGAGACTTCCTCCCAGGCCCGCAGCCGTTCGCTGATCGGACGGATCGGCGTCAACGACTCAACCTCGAGCTCGACGTCGATCTTCCGGCGGCTCAGGTTGTCGACGATGGTGACCTCATGACCACGATCCGACAGGTACAGCGACGTCGGCCAGCCACAGAAACCGTCACCACCGAGGACGAGAACGCGCACGACTACTCCAATTGACTGCTCGAAAACGCTGGATCGGCCTTGATGCTAGCAGCTCACGGAATTCGGACAATGCCAAACCTCTGGCCTGGGATATCTCTCAGGATTCGCACAGGAAGCCGCCGACGGCGGGTGCTATAGGCTCGGTAGGGCGATGCTGGGCGAGCCGGGGGTGAGGTGCCGTGACTGACGCGACTGTGTGTGCTACCTGCGGTAATCACTATCTCGGCGATACACCCGAGACGTGTGTGGTCTGCGCCGACGAACGGCAGTGGGTGCCACCCGGCGGCCAGCGCTGGACCAGCCTGGCCGAACTGGCCGCGGCAGGGCACCGGTCCGACGTACGCGAGGTCGAGCCCGGGCTGACCGGGATCGGCGCGCAGCCGGCGGTCGCGATCGGCCAGCGTTCGCTGCTGGTCCACACACCGGACGGCAACCTGCTGTGGGACCCGTCGGGGTTCATCGACGACGCGGCGGTCGAGGCGGTGCGCTCCCGCGGCGGACTGCGCTACGTGACCGCCAGCCACCCGCACTTCTACGGCTCGATCGCGCAGTGGAGCCGCGCCCTTGGCGCCGAGATCCTGGTGCCGGAGGCGGACGCGTCCTGGCTGCGGGCGGGTCCGGATGACCCGGTGCGTACCTGGTCGGGAACGTTCGGCGCGCTGCCGGGCGTGACGCTCATCCAGTGCGGCGGGCACTTCCCCGGCAGCGCCGTGGTGCACTGGGTGGCGGGCGCGGCTGGCGGCGGCGTGCTGCTGTCCGGGGACACAATCTTCGTCACGCCGGGCGAGGACCGGGTGACGTTCGTCTGGTCCGCGCCGAATCGGTTGCCGCTGTCTGAACCCGCGGTGCGCGGCGTCTGGCAGGCGGTCGAATCGTACGAGTTCGACCGCGTCTACGGCGGCTGGTGGACGCCGATCCTGCGTTCCGGCGCCAAGGACACCGTGCGCCGGTCCGCGGAACGCTACATCGAGCTGCTCACCAGGGGCGCTTAGTCGCCCCCGGTGGTCACCGGATTCGTGGTACTCATGCGGCCCACGCTAGGAACCCCCGGCGCCGCACGCATGTCACCTCTTCTGGGGACATGGGGGATCCCAGAGGTTGCGCGGTGCCGCCTTCGGCGGGGCGCCGGGTGAACCCGTTTCCGCGTACGGCGACAGCGTGAATCCGGTCGGGTAGACCAGCGCCGCTTCGGCGTGGCGGCGACGGTTCCGGCGTCGCCGCTCGGCCGCGTCGGCCGCGGCGGCCGCGACGGCGAGCAGTTCGCGCACCGCGCCCATCCCGCCGCTGGCCCGCAACGCCTCAAGCTCGGTCAGGTCCCAGCAGTCGATCGCGTTGATCGTGCTGGTACCGGCCGCGGGGCTGCGCACCCGCCCGCGCACCAGCAGCAGCCACGAGCCGAACAGCCGCGCGGCGCACCTGTCCTGCACCGACTCGAAGAACGCCAGGTCGACCACGCCGACCGCGTCGTCCAGGCTGGCGAAGATGATCCGCTGGCCGGACCGGATCGCCGGGGTCTGCGTCGCCACCTTCACGCCGGCCACGAGCACCGTGCTGCCCGGGCGGCATCCGGCCAGCTCGCTGGACCGGACCACGCCGAGGTCGTCGAGCAGTTCGTCGTAGAAGCCCAGCACGTGCTGGGTGACATCGAAACCCAGGATGTCAAGCTCGGCGGCGACGCGTTCGGCCGGGTCCAGGTCGCGCAGTTCCCCGGCCGGCACCAGATCGGCGAAGCCGTCACCTGGGATATCCAAAGTGAGCGCCTGCTGCGGTGCGGGACGATCGAGCACGCCGAGCCGGGCGAGCAGGTCGCGGCGAGTCACGGGCGGGGAGTACAGCCGGTCGAACGCGCCGACCGTGATCAGCCGTTCGGCAACCCGGCGGGATACCTTGGCGCGGTCGGTGAAGTCGCGCAGGGAACGGTACGGCTGACCTGCGACGATGCTCGATATCTCGGCGCCGGTGATGCCTTTTACCTCGCGCAGAGACGTCAGCAGTGCTGGGGTGGAACCGTTTGTCGTTATGACCCACGAGGCCTGAGAGGTGCTGACATCGGGACCTAGCACGCGGACCCCAGCCAGCCGGGCGTCCTGGATGATCACGCGCTTGGGGTACATGCCGGGATCGTGGGTGAGCACGCCGGCGTAGAACGCGGCCGGGTGGTGCCGCTTGAGCCAGGCCGACTGGTACACCGGGATCGCGAACGCGGCCGCGTGCGCCTTGCAGAAGCCGAACGCGCCGAACGCGGCGAGCACCTCCCAGACGGAATCGATTACCACCTGGTCGTAGCCCCGGGCGCGGGCCGCGTCGCGGAACCACGCGGCCGCGCCGGCTTGACCCGCCGGCACAGCCGGGCCCGCTGGCACCGCGGAGAGTTTGCGGCGGATCCGGTCGGCCTCGGCCAGACCGCAGCCGGTCATCGTGTCGATGACGGTGAGCACCTGCTCGTGGAAGATGATCACGCCGCCCGTTTCGCGTAGCACTTCGCGGAGGTCTGCGTGCGGGTACGTCGCATCTTGCCGGCCGTGCCGGGTGGCCAGGTACGGCGTGATCATGTCGGAGTTGACCGGGCCGGGGCGGAACAGCGAAATCTCCGTGATCAGGTCGTCGATGTCGCGCGGCGCGACCTTGGCCACGAGCTCGCGCTGGCCGGGCGACTCGATCTGGAAGCAGCCGATTGTCCGCGCGGTCCTGATCAGCTCGAACGTCGGCTCGTCGTCGTGCGGAATCGTTTCGAGGTCGACCGGTTCGGGGATCTGGGTGAGCGCGTAGGCCATCGCGGACTGCATCCGGACGCCGAGCACGTCCAGCTTGATCACCCCGGCGGTCTCCGCGTCGTCCTTGTCGAGCTGGCTGAGCGGCAGGTCATCGCCGCTGCTGCGGGTGATAGCGGTGCGGTCAGGCAGCGTAGTGTCGGACAGCAGCACGCCGCACGGGTGCATGGCGACGTGCCGCGGCAGGCCGTCCAGACGCTCGGCCATCCGGAACAGGCCGGTCAGCTGCTTGACGCTGGGCAGGCTGCTGGTGCGCAGTTCGGGCAGTTCGTCTAGCGCGGCACCGATATGGACGGCCCTGATGTGCGGAAACGCCTTCGCCAGGCGGCCGATCTCGTCGCGCGGCAGGCCGAACGCGGCGGCGACATCCCTGATCGCGCTGCGCGCCCGGTAGGTCTCCATCATGGCGACGGTCGCGGTGCTCCGCTCGCCGTACGCGTCGATGATCACCCGGTACGCCTCGATCCGGCGCGCCGACTCCACGTCGAGGTCGATGTCCGGCATCGTCTCCCGGGTCGGCGACAGGAACCGCTCCATGATCAGGCCGTAGTCGAGCGGGTCGATGGCGGAGATGCCGAGCAGGTGGTTGACCAGGCTGCCGGCGCCCGAGCCGCGGATCGCGCAGCGAATGCCCCTGGCCTTGATGCGGTCCGCGACGTCGGCGACCGTGACGAAGTACGGCGCGAGGCCGATTCCGGTGATGATCGTGAGCTCGTCCTCGAGGCGGTTTTTCGCCTTCTCGCGGTCGCCCCGGTAGGTACGCAGGGCTTGCTCGCATCGCGCTCGGAGTTCGGCGTCGCCGTCTTCTCTGGGCAGGTGGCGGGTGCCGATGCCGAGGTCGCTGCCCGGATCGAGGATGCAGCGCGCGGCGATTTCCATGGTGTCGCCGAGGAGCTTGTCGCGGTCGCGCCTGTCTGCTGCCAGGACCTCCGCTCGCTGGGTCATCTCGTCGGGTGCGGCGAGGTGGGCCTGGCCGTTGTGCTTGTGCAGGCGGGGGGCGCCGAGCGGAACGTTGCCGCGCGCGGCGTCGAGCACCTGGGCGACGGTGCTGTCGGCGGGCGAGATGTACCTGACGTTGTTGGTGAGGACGGCGGTCGTGCCGGTCTCGCGGGCAAGCCGGAGCATGGCACGGGCGCGACGGGTGTCCCCAGGACCGCGGTTGTCGGTGACTTCGATCGCGACGGTTTCCGGGCCGGGCGTTGTCAGCCAGCGGCGCAGCGCGGCGTTGGCCAGGTCCGGGCGCCGGGCGGCCGCGGCGTGACCGACGTCGCTGTCCGGACCGAGCAGGACGACCAGGCCGTCCAGGTCGGCAGTGGGAGTGACGGGACTGGAGGTGCTGACGAGGCGGCACAGCGTCGCCCATCCCCGCCTGCCGGTCGCGAGCAGCGTGATCCGCCCGCCGTGCTCGTGCTCGCCGGCGGGCAGATCCGCGCCCAGGATCGGCGCGATGCCGGCCGCTCGGCAGGCCAGGGCGTGCTTGAACGCGCCGTACAGCCCGTCGCGGTCGGTCAGTGCGAGCGCGGGCATGCCCAGCTCGCGAGCCGCCGTCGCCAGGGCGGCTGGGCTTGCCGTCCCGAAGCGCAGCGAGTACCACGACGCGACGTGCAGATGCACGAACTGCCGAACCACGATCCCCCCAGCCTTACCTGCGACGGTCAGTCGCTGACCCGCCGCAGCGTCCACGTGTCCTCCGCCATGTCACGGCGAAGCTCGTAGACGCCGACGGCCAGGCCCTGTCCTGGCGATGCCTCGACCCGCCAGAAAACCAGTTCAGGCTGCCGCGGTTCCCCTTCCGGTTGCTGCCACCACTCTCGGTTAATGACCCAGTGCTCGACGATCGCGCGAACTGTGTACAACCGTCCGCGCCACACGAACCTGACAGGTCTGCCGTCTGGCCGATACTGCACGTCGACAGGCTCGCCGTACGCGCGGTTCATGCGCCTTTCCTCCCTGCCGCGGGTGACGAACTGCCACCTGTGGGGGAAGACAGGCAGTACTATATGTAATCGGTTCCGGTGCCGCTCCGAGCCGACACCTCGAATATAGGTTCCTTCGAACTGGAATGCAAATCGAAAGGCAAAGACAACCATCATTCCGAACGGCAGTGGTTTGACCGGGACCGTTGCGTCTGGTTCGTGCCGCGCGGCTGGAGGCGAGCGGCCCCTGCCGGGTAACACTCGAACAACGTGGCGGATTACCCATCCACCACATTGCGCGGAGCCAGCAAGTGCGCTGGCACATCGTCAGCCACAGAATGCACGCCAGCCCCAGCGGCTACCGGGCAGGTGCCGCAGACGGCCAGGTCGGCGCATCCAAAGCTCAGGAGAATAAGCCAGCAGGATCCGATCCGGCGATCCGGGAGGGTAACGGTCCGCGGTGATTCGGCACGCCTGACGGCGCGCCCGAAACGTGACTCATGTGTGGATTGCGACTATGCGGGGGTGGGAGACCAGCCGGGGGCGGGGAAGCTGGCGAGGAGCTCGCGGACTTCGGCGGCGATGCGGTCGAGGGTGGCCTCGTCGGACTTGCCGGCCGCGGTGATGGCCTCGTCCATCCAGGCGGCGACCTTCGCCATGTGCTCGGTGGTCAGGCCCCTGGTGGTGATCGCCGGGGTGCCGATCCGCAGGCCTGATGGGTCGAAGGGTTTGCGCTGGTCAAACGGCACCGTGTTGTAGTTGGTCTCCAGGCCGGCCCGGTCCAGCGCCTTGGCGGCGGGCTTGCCGCCGATGCCCTTCGACGTCAGGTCGACCAGGATGAGGTGGTTGTCCGTGCCGCCGGACACCAGGTCGTAGCCGCGGTCGAGCAGACCGTCGGCGAGCGCCTTGGCGTTCGCGACGACCTGGTGGGCGTAGTCACGGAAGCCGGGCAGCGCGGCCTCGCGGAGCGCGACGGCGATGGCGGCCGTCGTGTGGTTGTGCGGGCCGCCCTGGAGCCCAGGAAACACCGCCTTGTCGACGGCGGAGGCGTGCTCGGCGTCGGACATGATCATGGCGCCGCGCGGCCCGCGCAGCGTCTTGTGCGTCGTGGTGCTCACAAAATCCGCGTGCGGCACCGGGCTTGGGTGCTCGCCCGCCGCCACGAGCCCCGCGATGTGGGCCATGTCCACAAAAAACAGCGCGCCCACGCTCTTCGCCGCTTTTGCAATCCGCTCAAAATCGATGATCCGCGAGTACGCGCTGGCGCCTGCCACGATCATCTTCGGTTTGTGCTCCCGCCCCAGCCTCTCGATTTCATCGTAGTCGATCTGCTCGGAATCCTGCCGCACCCCGTACGATACGAATTTGTACATGCGGCCGGAAAAGTTCAGCGGGTGCCCGTGCGTCAGGTGGCCGCCGTGCGACAGGTTCATCCCCAGCACGGTGTCGCCCGGCTGCAGCGCGCTCATATACACCGAAACGTTCGCCTGCGTCCCGGAATGCGCCTGCACGTTCGCGTGCTCCGCGCCGAAAAGCTCCTTCGCCCGGTCAATCGCAAGTTGCTCGACTTTGTCCGCGTATTCGCATCCCCCGTAGTATCGTTTCCCCGGGTAACCCTCCGCGTACTTGTTGGTGAAGACGGACCCCATCGCTTCGAGCACCGCTTCCGAGACCAGGTTTTCGGAGGGGATAAGTTCGAGGCCCGTGGCTTGCCGCACCGCTTCCTCGCGCAGGAGTTCCGCAATCCGCGGATCCACCGCTTCCAGCGGCCTCTGCATTCTATTGTTCGCTTCCGTCGTTTGTGTCATTCCCTCGTCCTTGTGCTGCCTTTTGTCTGGGAGGCCGATCATTTGAGATGCCCGCTGGGCGCCCGCCAACACTCTACAGAAACCGGGGCGCGGTCGTCTATCCGGCTCCTCGAACTTCACGCGGCCCGCTCGGCTTGGGAGTCTGCGGCTTCTAGCGACGATTCAATGATATAGTCTCCGCAAAATTCTGTGCCGTACCCTCGGAGTTAGCCGATGTGCACAGCCATACCCGCCCATAGAACGCTGCTCTATTTGGCGTGCTTCCTGGGCTTCCTTTGTTTTCCGGATTTCCCGTTGTTAGGTCAGACCAGAAACCCGTACGCCGGTGACGCCAAGGTAGTCAAGCTTGGCGAATACGAATTCCGCGCCAACTGCGCTTTCTGTCATGGCCTGGGCGCCCGCGGGGGCGGTCGCGGCCCAGACCTCACACGCACTCCAAAGAAACATGGCGACGCCGACGCCGACCTCTTCCGCACCATCAATGAAGGTGTCCCCGGCACCGCCATGCCTCCCAATGGCGCAACGCAACAAGGCGTCGGCATGACGGAAGCGGAGATCTGGCAGGTCGTAACCTACATCCGCAGCGTCGAGAAAAAGCCTTCAGCTGCCACGGGCAATCCCGCTCGTGGCCGCGAACTGTTCTATGGCTCCGCGGCCTGCGGAACCTGCCACATGGTGAACGGCAAAGGCGGCCGCCTGGGGCCTGATCTAACAGCTGCTGCTTCCGGGCGCTCTTCGAAATATCTCATCGAGTCCGTCCGCAATCCAAACCGCCGCCTTGCCCAGGGCATTAGCGAGGCTATGAAGGAATTCTCTCAGGAATACGAAACAGCGGATGTGGTCACCTCCGATGGCGTCAAACTTCGTGGGGTGATCCTCAATGAGGATAGCTTCACCGTGCAGATGCTTGACACACGCGAGCAACTTCATTCTCTCGATAAAGCCAGTTTGAAATCCTTCCGGAAATCCCGCGAGTCTCTCATGCCCGCCTACGATGAGAAAACTCTGCCAGAAAAAGACCTCGACGATATCCTTGCGTTTCTAGGCTCGGTCAACTCTTCCGGAGGTGCCCGATGATTTCTGCTTCCGGCACTGTGGCCTTTTCCTTCTTGCGCCTGGTCCGCACGCTTTCATTTGTTTTGGGCTCCGTTGCCTTCTGTCTTCTTGCATCTTCTTCTCTTGCTCAAGTCACTTCCGATCGGCTTCTCAATTCCTCGAAAGAGCCTCAAAACTGGCTCCTGTATTCGGGGGATTACGCGGGCCATCGCTACTCCGCCCTCGATCAAATCAACGCCAAAAACGCCGCACAACTTGTGCCCAAGTGGGTTTACCAGACCATGGCCGGCGGGAAATTTGAAACCACCCCGCTGGTGGTTGACGGTGTTCTTTACGGCACGGGACCCGACGACCGCGCTTTTGCGCTCGATGCACGTTCCGGCCGTCCGATCTGGCAGTACCAGCGCGCTCTCCCCGCGGATGTTCGTCCATGCTGCGGCCGGGTCAACCGTGGCTTCGCCATCCTCGGAGATAAGGTTTTCATGGGCACCCTGGATTCCCACGTTATCGCTCTCGACGCAAAGACAGGAAATGTCGTGTGGGATGTGACCGCCGTGGACTATACGAAGGGCTACAGCTTTACCCTGGCTCCCTTGGCAATCAAAGGCATGATTCTCGTTGGCATATCCGGCGGCGAATATGGCATTCGCGGTTTCATCGATGCCTACGATGCCGATACGGGCGAGCGGAAATGGCGCTTCCACACTATTCCCGGGCCGGGCGAACCGGGCCATGACACCTGGGAAGGCGACTCCTGGAAAATCGGCGGATCACCGGCCTGGATTACCGGCACGTATGATCCGGAAACCAACACGAGCTTCTGGACCACGGGCAATCCTTCTCCCTCCAATCGCGGCATCGGCCGTGCCGGGGACAATCTTTACGCGGACTCTCTCCTAGCCCTCGATCCGGACACGGGAAAACTCAAATGGTATTTCCAGTTCACGCGCCACGATGAGCACGATTATGACGCTACGCAAGTTCCCGTGATCATCGACGACGGAGACAAAAAGCTGATTGCGCAGGCCGATCGCAACGGATTTTTCTATGTACTGGATCGCGCCACGGGAAAACTGATTTCCGCTACCGCCTATGCGAAGGTTTCATGGAGCAAAGAGAGAGATTCGGAGGGACGCCCTATCCCTTCGCAGGACGCTTCTCCCACCCCGGATGGAAACCGCGTGTGTCCCGGCGCAGCCGGAGCCACGAACTGGATGTCCCCGACGTACGACCCGCAAACCAAGCTCTTCTACGTCACCGCGCGCGAGCAGTGCGACGTTTTTTCCACGGCTCCGCAGCCCTACGAAGCCGGTCACGCCTACTACGGCTCCGCGTATTTTCCCAACGAGGACGCCAGCCCATTCTGGGGCGCCCTTCGCGCCCTCGATCCACATACGGGCAAGCTCGTCTGGGAATGGAAACATCCCTCGCCAACATGGTCCGGGGTCCTTTCCACCGCCGGCGGCCTCGTCTTCACAGGAGATGCGGAGGGCAACTTCATCGCGCTGGATGCCACGACCGGAAAGGCGCTCTGGCACTTCCAGTGCGGCGCATCCGTTTATGCTTCACCGATGTCTTTTGCGGTGGACGGGAAGCAATACGTGGCGATCGCCGCGGGTGCGGCGCTGTTCACATTCTCTTTGCCTTAGGCAATCCGCTGAGAAACTGTGGCGAACAAAGCAGGGCGGTTGTGTAGCATTAAGCCAGCCAGCTTTCCAGCACGGGCAACGAGCGCGGCTCAATTTCCTCAAAATTCACTCCCGCGCCCATGTGCGTCACGGAATAGACGATTCTTCCGCGCGCCTTGAACACCGCGTCCCCGGCGGTGATGGTCAGCCGCACCTTGGTGCCGCTCGGCAGGGGATTCACCATGTCCAAATAGCAGCCGTCGCGGCTGATGTCGCTCACGCGCGACTTGAGCCGCGTTTCCGTGGCTTCTTCCAGCAGCTCGATATGCGCCACGAGCGGGATTCTCTGCGACTTGCGCCTGTCATTCTCCACAGCATGAGCCTCGAGAAAAAATCCTTGCCTTTCTACTTCCTACATCTTCATTTTCCGCGTTACGAACCGCGAGCCAGTCTCACACTGGCGATCACGCTCAGTTTTGCGGAGAGCTCCCGGCATCCGAGGCGACGGCGGCCGGCTTCCCGATGGCATCG
>DASRFJ010000059.1:0-69404 GCA_035651595.1 Streptosporangiaceae bacterium
GTTGACTTCTTCGACGAGAACTTCGCCGGCTCGAAAACCACCCGGTGCAGGTTCCTGTCCGGCTATCTGGTCGCCCACCATCCCACGCTCGACGGGAACTTCATCTCGAGCAGCTGCGAGATGCGGAAGAAGCCCGTCGACGACGAAGACGACGAGAACGAGCGCTTTGCCGTCCCGGACATCATCACCGATCTCCCCGGCGTGCGGACCGAGTTCTACGAGGTAAAGCCGAATTCGGCCAATGGAATCGATGCCGGGCACAAGAAGATCGAGACGTTCCTGTCGCTGGTCGACTTCCTCAAGGAGACGGACCCGTCCGTCGGCAAGCTCGCGAAGGGCACGCAGTTCACGCCGGACCGCGCGATCACGTTCTACTCAAGGCTGTACCTCGGCATCGTCCCGGTGGAAGTACAGCTTCATTACGTCCGCAACGAAGACGCACTCATCGTCTACGAAGTCTGCGTGACCGCCGACACGGTAATCGTCGAGGCCTTGGCCAAGGCGGTCATCGTGAGCGCGCTCATCGTCCTGGCCTACCTCATTTTCAAGGGCTTGCCCGAGGGCGGCGGCATCGAGGTCCCCGGCGGCGGCGCGCCCGTGCTCGCCGACTCCGTCGGTCCCGATGGAACCAACGGCGCCCAGGACGTCCGGTACGTCCAAGCGCTGCTGAACGACTGGCTCGGTGGCACGGGAAACACGGTCATCGCCGTCGGTGACACGGTCACCGATGAGATGACAAGTGCGCTGTCGAGCTTCCAGCAAAGCGCCGGGCTCGACGACACCGCAGGGGCTGTCGCGCCGGGCGACGCCACGATCACCGCGCTTCAGCAGACCCACATGGCGAGCCTCGTCGACGCCGCGAACATCAGCGACCTCGGGCTGGACGACACCGGCTCGTTCATCGCGCAGGAGACTCCCGAACTCGTCGACACAGAGGCCGGCGACGAGCCGGTGACCCAGACCGCGTTCGACGACGTCGCCGCGCAGTACCTGCAACAACTGCACGACAACGCGTAACGGCCCGCCCCCAGGCCCGCCCCCTGCGCCCCAGGCCCGCCCCCGCTCCCAGGCCCGCCCCCAGCGTGTCAATTGCGCAGTTGAGCCCACTAGAGCGTGTCTCCGCGCACCTCGCCCTGCCGGACGGCGCACGGCGCACGCAATGGTCGCCGTTCGGGGTACGCCTGGCCGGCGGCGACCCCGCACCGCTGATCGCCACGGGCCATGCCGCCGCCCAGGACGAGGCCAGCCAGCTAGCCGCGCTCGCCCTAGCCGCCGCCCCGCTGTCCGGAACAGACGCGCGCTGGCTCGACTTGTGCGCTGGGCCTGGCGGCAAGGCACGCCTGCTCGCCTGCCTCGCCGCGGCGCGCGACGCCCGCCTGGTCGCCGCCGAGCTCCGTCCGCACCGCGCCGCCCGCGTCCGCGAGGCGCTGGACCGCATCCCGGCCCCCGCGCCGGACGCCCCCGCATCCAACAGCCCCGCATCGGACGGCCCCGCGGCGAACGACCGCGCGCCCCGGGTCGAGGCGCAAGTGGTCGTCGCGGACGGACGGCGCGCGCCGTGGCGCCCCGGGACGTTCGACCGGGTGCTCGCGGACGTGCCGTGCTCCGGGCTAGGCTCGCTGCGGCGGCGGCCGGAAGCCCGCTGGCGGAAATCCCCGTCCGACATCCCCGAGCTGGCTGAGCTTCAGCGCCAGCTGCTGCGCTCCGCCATCGACTCGGTGCGGCCAGGGGGAGTGGTCGCCTACGTCACCTGTTCCCCGCATGTCGCCGAAACCCACGACATCGTCACCGCCGTCACCGGCGAGCGGTCCGACGTCACCATTCTCGACGCGCCCGCCATCCTCAACGATGGGCTGCTCGACGCTGAAATCCCCGGCTTGCCCGCTCCCCGCGACAAGCGATTCGCTCAGTTCTGGCCGCACCGGCATGGCACCGATGCGATCTTCCTAGCGCTGCTAATCCGCTGGGAGGACGTCTCCCCCCAGACCCCCCTCATCACGCGCGGCTGAGCGCCTTCTTCCTGCCGATCCGGGTGCTGCCGATGTCGGCCTGCTGGCCCTTGGAGTACCCCGCCCGGTACCCGCTCCCCGAATACGTGATCCTGGCCTGCCGGGTCACCGGGTAGGCCTGGTCCAGGTGCCTCCTGATCACCACCGAGCGGTCGGCCAGGACCAGCGCGGTGCTCGGCCCGTCCCGCGACTCCGCCTCGGCCCGGGAGACGGCGCGTTCCTCGGCCGCCTTGACCCTGGCGATGACCGCGGCGGCGAAGCCGAGCAGCCAGCTGCGCCGCCAGGCGCGCACGCTGCGCACTCCCGCCGGGGGCGGCGCCGACGTGAGGCCGTGTGCCATCTGGAGCAGCAGCGAGGTGTAGAGGATGTCGGCCCGTTCCAGGTCCGAGGTGTAGCCGAACACGTGCACGCGCGCCCCGGGCCCGTCGGGGCTGAGCAGGATGACCTGGCACCGCAGGGCGCCGGCCAGCCCGGCGAGCAGGTGCGCGCGGACCTGGGCCCACGGGTTGGCGATGTCGATGATCCGGCTGTCCGGCTTGTCGGTCTCCGGCCGGGCCGCGGCCAGCATGGCCCGGTCGATGCCGTACCGGGCCATCAGCTCCGCCGCCTTCGCGGTGAGCGCTTCCGCCTCGGGCGCGGTCACGCCCTCCGCTTCGGCCTTGGCCAGGAGCTTGCGTACCCGGTCAAGCAGCGCGGTTGATGTTTCTGTCTGCACAAACGACCTCCCGATCGTGCTAACTCGAATTCATCAGCGAAGCATACTCGGTGGGTACGACATTTGCCGTCGCGCAGCCCCCGGGTTGGGGAGTCTAGTCGCGGGAACGCACCTTACACTCGGAACTACTATGGCCGTTCAGATCTCGCCGAGCATACTGTCCGCGGACTTCGCCCGGCTGGCCGACGAGGCCGCGGCCGTCTCCGGAACTGCGGACTGGCTGCACGTAGACGTCATGGACAATCACTTCGTGCCGAACCTCACGCTCGGCCTCCCGGTTGTCGAGTCGCTGCTCAAGCATGCCACGCTGCCGCTTGACTGCCATCTCATGATCACCGACCCGGACCGCTGGGCGCGGCGGTACGCGGAAGCCGGCGCGCGTAACGTGACGATTCACGTCGAGGCGGCGGCCGCGCCGGTCCGCACGCTGCGGGAGATCCGCGCGGCGGGCGCACGGGCCGGCCTGGCGGTGAACCCGGGTACCGCGATCGAGCCGTACGAGGACCTGCTCGGGGAACTCGACATGCTGCTGCTGATGACGGTCGAGCCCGGATTCGGCGGCCAGCACTTCCTCGACATGGTGCTGCCGAAGCTCCGCCGTGCTCGTACGCTGGTCGCCAAGCTCGATGCCGAGGTGTGGCTCCAGGTCGACGGCGGGGTCAGCGAGGAGACGATCGAACGGTGCGCCGACGCCGGCGCGGACGTGTTCGTGGCCGGCTCGGCCGTCTACGGCGCGGCAGACCCCGCTGCCGCCGTTCAGGCGCTCCGTGCGCAGGCCGAGCGGGCCACCGCGCACGCGGCCTGGGCTCCGTAATCTCGCCGGGCCACCCGGGGCTAGCCGGCCGCCGCGGCACGCCGCGGGGTGATGGCGGCCAGCACGATGGCCGCCGCCTCGACGCCGGCCGGGTCGACCGAGTAGCAGATCTGGGTGCCACGGCGCCTGGTCCGCACCAGGCCGGCCTCACGCAGGACCTTGAGATGCTGGCTGATCGTCGGCTGCGCCACGCCGAACACCTCGGTGAAGTCGCACGCGCACGTCTCGGGCTCCGCGGCGAGCCGGCGCATGATGCCAAGCCGGATCGGATGCCCGAGTGCCCGGAAGAGTTCCGCATCCATAGCCAGTAGCCTATATACCTGTAGCCTGTATAACTGTGGCCGTCCGCGAACTCACCAGAAACCGGCTGGGCCTGCCAGATCTGGGCGGACGGTATCAGCTCGCCGGCGCGCTGTTCACCGACAGCCTCGGCGACGGCCTGTTCGTCCCGTTCGCCGTGGTGTACTTCCTGCACACCACCGGGCTGCCGCTCTCGCTGGTGGGGCTCGGCCTGAGCGTGGCGAGCATGCTCGCGCTGCCGGTCGCGCCCATCGGCGGGATCCTGATCGACCGGTTCAGTCCCGCCGCGGTGGTGATCGGCGGAAACCTGGTGTCCGCCGTGGCGTTCGCCAGCTACCTGGCGGTGGACCGGCTGTGGCAGCTGATCTTCTTCGCGTTCTTGGCTGCCGCCGGCAACCGTTTTTTCTGGACCGGCAACCTCGCCCTGGTCGGGGAGGCATTCGAGGGCCGGGAACGGGCGCGCTGGTTCGCGTTCCAGCGGGCGGCGCGCAACGCCGGCTACGGGCTCGGCGGCCTGCTCGCCGCCGCGGCGCTCGGCAGCGGCAGCGGCATCGGCTACCGCGCGCTGGCGATGGCCAACGCGGTGAGCTTCCTGCTCGCCGCCACGCTCGTGTTCCGCTGGTCGCGGCGCGCCTCGGCCAGCGAACGGAACGCCAGGCGCCCGGTGCCGGAGGACGAGAGTCACGGGTACCGGGCGGCGCTGACCGACCGGCCGTTTCTGCTGCTGACTGCCATGAACGTGCTGTTCGTGCTGTGCATGATGGTGCTCGACGTGCTGCTTGCGCTGTACCTGGTCCGCGTGCTGCATGAACCGGTATGGCTCAGCGGACTCTGTTTCGCTGCCAATACCGTCGCGGTCGCCCTGTGCCAGACGACCGTCTGGGGGCTGTTCGCGAGCCGCCGCCCCGTACGGGTGCTGCAGCTCAGCGCCGCGGTGTGGGGCAGCTCGTTCCTGCTCATGGGGCTGCTGGCCGCGCTGCCGGCCAGCCTCGCCGTCCCCGGCGTCTTCGTCGCCATCGCCGTCTACACGATCGCCGAGCTGATCCAGGGCCCGGTGTTCAACGGCCTGGTCGTCGCCGCCGCGCCGGAGCACTTGCGCGGCCGCTACATGGCCGTGTACCAGCTGTCCTGGGCGCTGGCCCAGGCGGCGGCGCCCGGACTGTTCGGCTGGCTGTTCACCGTGAACCACGCGCTGCCGTGGATCGCGCTGGCCATCGGCTGTGCCTGCTGCGTACTGATCCTCGCGACCCGGCTCGGCGCCATGATCGGATCCCTCTAGCCGGCCAGCTGATATCCCGAAATTATTGCGGACACTTACTCCCCCAGTTTGGACCTCGTTGGCTTATTCCGGGGTTTGCCCGGGGTCGCTGGCTGCCCGGTGGGCCTGCGGCTGGCTTGATGGGCCTCGATAGCGTGGTGGTTTTTCCCTTTGTGGTAGCGGGACCCCTGTTCACGGGGGCCGGTCTTCCACGATGGGGAAATCTTCCACGTTGCTGACGGACTGCGGGTGCGCTCCTGTCCCGGTAGCCGCACGCTGCACTCCAGGCACAGGCTGCGCGCACCCGGCCAGACCCGGCGGCCAGGCCCAGCGGCCAGGCCCAGCGGCCGGCACGGGCCATGCGTGCGCATTCGCCAACAGAGTCCAGATCGGGGGGTAACTGTCCGCAATAATCTGGCGCGCCTGTCGGCGCGCCCGGAATAGGACGGAATGTCCCGATATGGGAACGGCGGGCGGCAACCGGTCGACATACCTACAGCCACGGGGTTAGAGCAGGCCGATCACGACCGAGATGGCATGGCCGCCGGGGTTCACGCTGAGCGTCGTGTCCAGCGAGACGAGGCTGCTGACCGAAATGACCACGGTCGCACTCTGCCCGGCCTTCAGCGTGCCCGACGCCGGACTCACGCTCAGCGTGCCGAGCAGGCTGGACGGCTCGCTGACCGACCAGCTCACCGGTCCGCCCTCGGCGGTGATCGTGACGTGGGTGCCGCCCAGCGTGCTGAGCACGATGCTCGTCGGGGACACGCTCAGCGTGCCGGGTGCGGCCGAAGTCGGCGGCGGCGCGGGGGAGGACGGCGAGGAGGATGACGGCCGAGGCGCCGGCGAGGACCGCGACGGCGCCGGGGAGGTCGGCGACCTTCCCGGCGAGCTGGCCCCCGGTGTGGTCGGGCCAGGGCTGCCGCCGGACGTGGACGACGCGCTCGCCAGCGGCGAGCCGGGGCTCTGGCCGGGCGAGCCGGGGCTCACCTGACCGGGCGTGCCAGGGCCAGGACCGGGCGCGGTGCCGGAGGATCCCGGCCCGGTCCCGGGAGCCGTGGCCGGTGCGGTCTGGCCCGCCGAGGACCCGGCCGAGGAGCCGGGCGAGGAGCCGGGCGCGGCGCCGTTTCCGGCCGCTTCGGCCCGGTGCGGGCCGCCGCCGCTGCCGCTGATCAGCACCGCGGCCACCGCGATCGCCGCGGCGGCGCCCGCCGCGCCGACGGCCACCTGCGCGGACCTCGCCTGCCACCAGCGATACCGCGGCGGGTCCAGCGGCTTGGGGAAGCCATGCTGACCGAACTGGAGGCGCCGCGCGGCGACGCTGGCCCGGTGCGCGATGGCCTCCGGCCCGTTGCTCGACGCCAGCCGCAGGACCTGTTCGCGCAGGCCGGGCGGGGTGGCGATGGCCGGCAACGCGGCCAGCGGCGCGATGCCGAGCAGCAGCGCCGGGCGCAATTCGTTGCGCCGGCGTTCGGTACACACCGGACAGCGCTCGACGTGCCGGTTGAGCCGCTTGCGGAGCAGGGTGGTCAGCTGCCCGTCCCAGTCCTGGAGCAGCGTGTTCAGGGCCTCGCAGGCACTTCGGCCCGTCCGGGCGACGAGCAGCACGCCGAGACAGACCTCGAGCTGGTCGCGGGCACGAGAGATGAGCGCGTGCGCGTGGTTGCGCGAGATGCCGAGCACGTCGGCCACCTCGGTGCCCTCCAGGCCCTGGCGCAGCTGGAGCTCGATAACCTCCTGCTCGGCCGGGTTCAGGCCGAGCACCGCCGCGCGCATCAGCGCGCGCAGCTCCTCCCGCTCCGCGTCGGTGCCGACCTCCGCCGTCTCGTCGGTCATGTCCTGCGCTTCGTCCAGCGTCGAGGTCGCCGAACGCTCCCGCATCCTGCGGCGGCACTCGTTGCGAGCCACCGCGTACAGCCACGGACGCAGCCGCTCCCGGTCGCGCAGCCCGTCGAGCCGGGACGCGGCGATGACGAACGTGTCCTGCACCGCGTCCGCCGCGTCGGCCGGCTCGCGGAGCAGCGCCCGGCAGTAGGTATACAGCTGCGCCGCGTACTTGTCGTAGGCCGCGGCCAGACCCTCGGGATCTCCCTCCACAATGGCCGCGACGACTTCAGTGTCGCGCATACCGCTACGGTAGTCGCGCGATCGCATATGAGGACAAGTCTGGACGACATTATTCAAGGTCGTTGCGTTACCGGAATCTTCGGTACGGCAGCGGACCGTGCGGAACGCCGGGGCCTTGCCCCCCCTCGGCCAAGGCCCCGGCGGCCCGTGTGTCCCCATCCGCACCACACACGGGTATGAGCGTGGTCGACCCGGCCGGCCAACAGTTTTCCGCAGAATTTTTCCGAAAAATCTGAACTCGTCCGCCGGCTAGGACCCGGCTAGGACCCGGTTAGGACCCGGTTAGGACCCGGTTAGGACCAGAGGTCCAGGTAGCGGGGCAGTTCGGCGAGGCTGGCGATGACCGCGTCCGGGGTGGCGCCGGCGAACGCCGGCACGGCGCTGTTCGGCACGAGCACCGCCCGCATGCCGGCCGCCTGCGCGCCGTGCACGTCGTCGTACGGGCGGTCGCCCACGAACACGCAGCGGGCCGGGTCGCTCACCCCGATGGCGGCCATCGCGGCGCGGAACGCCTCCGGGTGCGGTTTGACCCAAGGGATCTCGCTGCTGTAGACGGCGCCGTCGATCAGGTCAAACACCCGGTCCCTGACGAAGATCCGCTCGTGCGCGTCCCGCGGCCACATCGTGTTGGAAAGCACGCCGACCT
This sequence comes from Streptosporangiaceae bacterium, assembly GCA_035651595.1. Taxonomy (GTDB): domain Bacteria; phylum Actinomycetota; class Actinomycetes; order Streptosporangiales; family Streptosporangiaceae; genus JAFARZ01. Next base: position 7,870 of record DASRFJ010000059.1, read on the forward strand.
TGATCCCGCGCTGCCGCAGCGACGAGAGCAACGGCGGCACCAGGGGATCGGTAACCGTGTGCGGGTCCCACAGCTCGTAGTAGCTGGCCAGCAACTCCGGTGACGCCTCAAGGCCGGCCTGGACGAACACCTCGGCCAGCGTGGCGCTGCGGTGCTCCCGCGTACCGAGCTGCCACAGGTCCGCCTCGGCCGCGCGCGCCGCCGCGGCCAGGCGCGCCGCCGCGGCTTCCGGATAGTGCCGTGCGCAGACCGCCAGCCACAGCGCCTCGTGGTCGATGGTGTGCCACGGCGTGAGGGTGCCGCCCCAGTCGAAGATGACCGCGCTGATCGCCATCGGGAGAAATCAGCTCCCCGCGGGCAGTGCGCTCCGCGGAATGGTGGCGACATCCGCGGCCGACGGAAGCCGGATGCTGACCGGCTGGTTGATGCTGGTCACCAGCATCGTGACGGTCATTTCCCCCAGCGCGCCGTGGTCGACCGTGACGATCTTCCTGACCTGCTGCTGGCTGTCCAGCCAGACGTTGAAGCTGACCGAGGTAATGCCGGCCTTGGCCGCCTGCTGTCCGACCCGGGACCGCAGCGTGGCCGGCAGCCGCTTCATCGCCGCGGCCATCGTGTAGCTGCCCGCGTACTCGGTCACATGAACCCCGTCGATGGTTCCGGTGCCCACCACGCGCACACCGGTCGCGCCCGCCAGCAGCTGCATCTGCACCAGCGGGCTGTTGTTCTCGGCCTGCTGGATGAGCTGCTCGAAGTTCACGCCGATGGCCTTGTCCAGCTCGCTGAACGGCACCTCGAGCCAGGATTTGCCCCCGGTCAGCGAGTCGAGCACGCTGAGCTTGACGTAGGCGGCCTTGCCCGTGACGATCTCGGACATGCCGCCGGGCAGGGACTGGCCGGCCGCGCTCACCGACGGGAAGTTCAGCTCGGCCCCGAAGTCGGGCCGGAGCACCTCGCTGAGGGAACCGGACATCCGCACAGCGGTGGCGCCGGTACCCTGCATGGCGATGGTGGCGGTCACCGAGTTCGCCACCGCGGCGTGCGCCGCCGCCAGCTCGATGGCCTGGCCGGCCGAGGGCGCGGGGGAAGCCGCGTGCGTCCTGGCGTTACTGGCCTGGGGCGTTCCCGAGCAGCCGGCCGCGAGCAGCGCGGTCAGGCCCGCCGCGGCCGCGAGAAGGACTGAGCGCATGGTCTCAAGGTATCCGAACCGGGACGAACGGGGTGCCAGGGGCAGTCCGGAATAACGGAATGTGGCACACTGGTTCTAGCGACAGAAAGCGTGCTCCGGGGTCGGTGAAATTCCGAACCGGCGGTTACAGTCCGCGACCCAGCCGCAGCCAGCGGCTGGCTGACCCGGTGAAATTCCGGGACCGACGGTTAAAGTCCGGATGGGAGGTAGCACGCGAGTGGGCCCTTAGCAGGGGTCTGCTTGGCGTTCCCCCGGAGGCGAACATGCGGCTCCGAGGAGGGAACCCAATGTTCACCGGGATTGTTGAAGAGCTCGGCGAGGTATCCGCCGTCGAGCATTATGCCGATTCGGCGCGACTCACCATCCAGGCATCGATCGACGACACGTCCCCCGGCGACTCCATCGCCGTGAACGGCGTCTGCCTGACCGTCACCACCATCACCGCAGGCGAATTCACCGCCGACGTGATGCTGGAGACCCTCAACCGGTCCGGCCTCGGCGAGCTGAAGCCCGGCGCACAGGTCAACCTGGAGCGCTCGGTCCGGCTGAAAGACCGCCTCGGCGGCCATCTGGTCCAAGGTCACGTAGACGCGACCGGGACCGTCATCTCCCGCGCCCCCAGCGAGCACTGGGACCAGGTGCGCATAGCGCTGCCGGCCACGATCGGACGCTACGTGGTGGAAAAAGGCTCGATCGCGGTCGACGGCGTCAGCCTGACCGTCTCCGCCCTCGCCGGGAACGACGAGTGGTTCGAGGTCAGCCTCATCCCCGAGACCCTGAAGCGGACCACGCTCGGCACCAGGCAGCCGGGCGACGTGGTGAACCTCGAAGTCGACGTGATCGCCAAGTACGTGGAGAGGCTGGTGGCCCGGTGAACGGGATACTCGATGAGATCGACCGCGCGATCAAGGACATCGCCGCGGGCAGGCCGGTCATCGTGGTTGACGACGAGAACCGGGAGAACGAGGGCGATCTGGTCTTCGCGGCCAGCCTCGCCACCCCCGAACTCCTCGGCTTCACGATCCGGTACGCCAGGGGCCTGATCTGCGTGCCGATGCCGGGCGAGGACCTGGACCGGCTGCACATACCGCAGATGACCGCGGAGAACACCGAACACCACGGCACCGCGTTTACGATCAGCGTGGACGCGCGCGAGGGAACGAGCACCGGCATCTCCGCCGCCGACCGGGCCAGGACGATCCGGTTGCTCGCGGAGCCCGGAAGCAGCTCGCAGGACTTCGTGCGTCCCGGCCATGTCTTCCCGCTCCGCTACGCCGAAGGCGGCGTGCTGCGCCGGACCGGCCACACCGAGGCGGCCGTCGACCTCACCAGGCTGGCCGGGTTGCGCCCGGCAGGCGTGGTGTGCGAGGTCATCAACGACGACGGCACCATGGCCCGGCTGCCCCAGCTGCGCGAGTTCGCCGACACGCACGGCCTGGCGCTGATCTCCATCGAGCAGCTCGTCGACTACCGGCGGCGCACCGAGCACCAGCTCACCCGCCAGGCCCGCACCCAGATCCCGAACGCGCACGGGCTGTGGCAGGCCTACGGGTACCGGCACGACGTGGACGACACCGAGTACGTGGCGCTTGTCCTCGGTGAAGTCACGGACGGCACGGACGTGCTCACCAGGCTGCACTCGGAGTGCCTGACCGGAGATGTGTTCGGCTCGCTGCGCTGCGACTGCGGCGCTCAGCTCGAGGCCGCGATGGCGGCGATCGCGGCCGAGGGCCGCGGTGTGGTGCTCTACCTGCGCGGGCACGAGGGGCGTGGCGTCGGCCTGCTCGGCAAGCTGCGCGCCTACGAGCTTCAGGACGCCGGCGCCGACACGGTGGACGCCAACACCGAGCTCGGCCTCCCGGTGGACTCCCGCGAGTACTCGGCCGGCGCGCACATGCTCGCCGACCTCGGCGTCCGCTCGGTGCGCCTGCTCACCAACAACCCGGCGAAGGTCGACGGCCTGACCGCGGGTGGTGTCGACGTCGTCGAACGGGTCCCGCTACCCCCCGCGATCACCCCTTATAACCTGAGGTACCTAACGACAAAACGGGATCGCCTGGGTCACGATATTCACCTGCAAGGCGACGTAGCGCGCCCGCCGGCACAGCCGGCCCGGCTGGCGGAATCGGCGTGAGCGGAGCGGGACGCCCCGCCGGTGACCTGGTCGACGCCGCGGGCGTGCGGCTCGCGATCGTGGCAACGCGCTGGCACCGGGAGATCACCGACTCCCTGGTGGACCGGGCCAGCGCGGCGGCCGCCGCGTGCGGCGTCACGGATCCGCTCGTGGTCCGCGTGGCCGGCGCCATCGAGCTGCCGGTGGTGGCCGCCGAGCTGGCCCGGCACTACGACGCGGTGGCCTGTCTCGGCGTGGTGATCAGGGGCGGCACGCCGCACTTCGAGTACGTCTGCGATTCGGTGACCGCCGGGCTGACCCGGGTCGCGCTGGACACCGGGACCCCGGTCGGTAACGGCGTGCTCACCTGTGACACAGTAGAATCCGCACGTGACCGGGCAGGTCTGCCCGGCAGCCGCGAGGACAAGGGATGGGAGGCAGTGGTGGCCGCTCTCGACACCGCACTGGTCCTCGGCGCCATCCGCTCCGCGTCCGCCGCGCCGCGACATTAATCGTGCTCCAATCTCGGACTCAGGCGAGTAAGTCATGTCGTTATGAAAATGGGGCCGTTTAAATGCTTTCGCTGGTATTGCCTAAGGGGTCGCTAGAAAAAGCGACGCTGGCGTTGTTCGATGCCGCCGACCTGACCGTGCGGCGCGGTTCAGAACGCGATTATCACGCCGCGATAGATGACCCGCGGATCGACCGGGTGCGGTTCTTGCGGCCGCAGGAAATCCCGTCCTACATCGAGCGCGGGATGTTCGATCTGGGCATCACCGGGCGGGACTGGATCGCCGAGACCGATGCGTCCGTCGTGTCGCTCGGCGAGCTTCAGTACTCCAAGGCCACCTCGCAGCCGGTCCGCGTGGTGCTGGCGGTGCCGGAGGCCGCGCCCTGGCAGCGAGTGTCCGACCTGCCGGAAGGCGTCCGCGTCTCGACCGAGTTCCCGGCGCTGACCAGGCGGTTTCTCGACCAGCACGGGGTCAAGGCGATGGTCATCCCGTCCTACGGCGCCACCGAGGCGAAGGTGCCGGACATCGTCGACGCGATCGTCGACCTCACCGAGACCGGTTCGTCGCTGCGCAAGAACGGGCTCCGGATCCTGGACACGCTGCTGACCAGCTACACCGAGCTGATCGCCAGCGCGGCCGCGCACGAGGAGCCGGCCAAGCGGGCCGCGATGGAGGACATCGCGCTGCTGCTGCGCGGCGCGATCCAGGCTCGCGGCAACGTGTTGCTCAAGCTCAACGTGCCCGCGGACAAGCTCGTCGCGGTCACCGAGATGCTGCCGGCCCTGTCCTCGCCGACGATCACCACGCTGGCCCGCGGCGACATGAACGCGGTCGAAACCGTGGTGCCCAAGCGCGGCGTCAATACGCTGATCCCGGCGCTGAAGGCGGCGGGCGCGCGGGACATCCTGGAGATCCCCATCTCCAAGATCGTGGACTGAGCGGTCCGCTACCTGGCGGGTAGCATGGCGGCATGCGTGACATCCTGGGCAAGGTCACCAAGTGGTGGGAGGCCGGGGAGACGTTCGGGCTGGCCACCGTCGTGCGCACGTTCCGCAGCGCGCCGCGGGATCCGGGTGCCGCGCTGGCCGTTGCCGCGGCCGGGGACAGCGAGGTCGTGGGTTCGGTGTCCGGCGGGTGCGTGGAGGGCGCGGTCTACGAGCTCTCGCTCGACGTGATCCGGACCGGGGTGCCGGTGCTCCAGACGTACGGGGTGAGCGACGACGACGCGTTCGCGGTGGGCCTGACCTGCGGCGGCATCCTCGACATCTTCGTCGAGCCGGTCAACCGCGAGACGTTCCCCGAGCTGGGTGAGATCGCCGCCGCGGTGGAGCGCGGCGAGCCGGTCGCCGTCGCGACCGTGCTGGCCGGTCCCGGGAAGGTGGGCGCGCGGCGGGTGATCTGGGGAAACGCCGAGTCCGGGACGTCCGGAAGCCTGGGGTCGGGGCCGCGGCTTGACGCGGCGGTCGACGACGACGTGCGTGGCATGCTCGCCCAGGGCGTGACCGGTGTGCGCCGCTACGGCGCGCACGGGGAGCGGCGCGGCGACGAGCTGAGCGTGTTCGTCAACTCGTTCGCGCCGCCGCCGCGGATGCTGGTGTTCGGCGCGATCGATTTCGCCGCCGCGGTCGCGCGGGCGGGCAAGTTCCTCGGGTACCACGTCATCGTGTGCGACGCCAGGAAGATCTTCGCGACGTCGTCGCGCTTCCCTGACGCCGACGAGGTCGTGGTCGACTGGCCGCACCGGTTCCTGGCGTCGACCGAGGTGGATGCCAGGACCGTGATCTGCGTGCTCACCCACGACCCGAAGTTCGACGTGCCGCTGCTCGAGGTGGCGCTGCGCACGCCGGCCGGGTACATCGGCGCGATGGGCAGCAGGCGCACGCACGAGGACAGGCTGACGCGGCTCCGCGAGGCCGGGCTTGGCGAGGAAGAACTCGCTCGGCTGCGCTCGCCGATCGGGCTCGACCTGGGGGCGCGGACGCCGGAGGAGACCGCGGTGTCGATCGCCGCGGAGCTGATCCAGCTTCGCTGGGGCGGCAGCGGGCGGCCGCTGACCGTGACCGAAGGGCGCATCCACCACGAGAGCGCCGCGCAGTCAGCGTGAGGCCGGTAGCGGGTGTGCTGCTCGCCGCCGGTGCGGGTTCCCGGCTCGGCCAGCCGAAAGCGCTGGTCCGCCTCGGTGAGATGACCCTCGCGGAGCGGGGCGTCGCGCTGCTTCGTGCTGGCGGGGCTGATCCGTTGCTTGTCGTGACTGGCGCCGCCCCGGTCTCGCTGTCCGGCGTGCGGATCGTGCACAATCCGGACTGGGAGTCCGGGATGGGTTCGTCGTTGCGGGCCGGGCTCGGCTCGCTCGCGGATGCCGGCGTCGGCGCCGCGGTGATCGCGCTCGCGGACCAGCCGCTGGTCGGGGCCGAGGCCGTGCGTCGCCTGATCAAGGCGTTTTCGGCCGGCGCCTCGGTCGCGGTCGCCGCCTACGACGGCCGGCCGCGCAACCCGGTGCTGATCGCCGCCGAGCACTGGCCGGACGTGATCGCGTCGGCGACCGGCGACCAGGGCGCCCGCGCGTTCCTGCGCGCCCACCCCGACCTGGTCACGCTCGTGGACTGCACCGGCACCGGCACCCCAGACGACATTGACACCCCCGAAGACCTAGCCCGCCTCCGCGCCCACCACCCGTAACTCGCGCCCTGTACCACCCACGCCCCTCGCCCCCACCACCCGAGCCCCGCGAGCCACCCCCGGGCCCGTTAACGCTACACGCGTCTTGGTACCCAATCGTCGACCACAAACCGGGACGAATCGGGCGCTTAGGCCCTCCGTCCGGGTACCAAGACAGATGTAGCGTTACCAGTGGGGCTGGTGGGACGTGGGCCGGGGGGTTAGGCGGGGGTGGTGGTGATGCCCCAGGTGCGAGTTACCTCGTCGCGGGGGTGGAGCGTGATCAGGTCGTGGCCGGTGACGAACGCGTTGGGCGGGCACGTCATGGGCTCGATGGCGATCGCCTTGCGGCGGCGGCTCGGCTCGAGCGGGTCGCCGGTGAACACCTGGAGCCAGTCGTACCCGGGTCCGGCCCACAGGCTGACGCGCCGGTCGCCGCTGGTCAGGTGCGCCCAGGCCTTACGATCGCCCGACGCGTCCGCCTCACGCGAAAGCCCGGTCAGCGCGTGGTCGAGCCGCGTCTGCCCGACGACCCGCCCGGACCGGAAGTCGAACTCCGTCCCGGCGACGGGAGACGGCGGCCCTGACGGGATGCCGCGCGCGTCCAGCGGCAGCACCTGCGACGCGGGCAGCGTCAGCGTGCACGTGTCGATCGTCGGGGTCGCCACGGCCAGGTACGGGTGGAAGCCGAGCCCGTACGGCGCGGGGCGCGTGCCCCGGTTGACCGCGGTGACCGTCACGGTCAGCCCGGAAGCCGCGGACACCGCGTACAGGGCGGTGAGCTCCACGCTGAACGGATAGCCCTGCTGCCCGTGCGCCGCGCATCGCAGCGTGACGGCGTTGCCGGTGCGCGACACGACCGACCAGGCCGCCCACCTGGTCAGCCCGTGGATCGCGGTCGCCTTGGCAGGCTCGTTGACCGCCAGCTGATAGGAGGCGCCCTCGAACGTGTAGCTCCCGCCGTCGATGCGGTTCGGCCACGGCGCGAGCAGCTGGCCCGCCCCGGCGGGCGGCAGCTCGTCGGCCTCGAACCCGTGCACCAGGTCAGCGCCCTCGTAGGACAGCGTGCGCAGGCCGGCGCCGAGCCCGGTCACCGCCGCCCGGTACGGCCCGTCCGAGATTTCGTACTGGTCACCAGTCAGCGGCACTACATAAGCCACGGATGCTTCGGTCACCCGGTAAGGATACGGACAGCATCAGCGCCGCGCGGCATCCGGCCACCAACCCCCACGCGAGGTCGGCCCCCGCGGTGTCGGTGAGCAGCCGCGACGCCGCTCCCTCCAGCGGTTCCTGGCCCGCCATTCCGAGCAGCACCGCGGCCACCGAGTCGGCCGCCTGCCCGCCGGCCGCGCAGTGCAGCAGCGCCGCGCCCAGTGGAGTCGTCCGTTGCGCGGCGTACCCGGTGGCCGCCGCGCCGAGCCAGTCCGCCAGCCACACTGCCCGCGTTCCGCCGGAAATCGCACCGCCCAGCAACCGGAGGGCGAGCAGCATCCCGCACACCACGCCGTCGCCGCTGGGCACCAGCCCGGGGCCGAGCCCGGCGAGCAGTTCCGCCGCCTCCACCGCCCCGGCCAGGTCACCCGCCGCGCACGCCGAAGCCAGGCCGGACACCGCGTCATGGCCGGTCAGCCCGTTCTGCCAGGCGGACACCTGGCAGTGCCGGGCGAGCGCGCCCGCGCCATGGTCCAGCCGTACCCGGGACAGCGGGCCGAACACCGGTGACGGGTCCCACCAGCGCACCACCCGCACGTCCAGATCGCCGGCGGTCACCCGGTCCTCGCCGGCCGACGCGTCGGCGCCGGTCAGCGGCGAGCCCGGGTAACGCGCGACGACGGCGTTCGGCAGCCGGACGGCTTCGGGCTGGGATACCGCGAGCACTCGCGGCGCGGGCGCGCTGTCCGGGAACTCTAGGTAGATCGCCTGGGGGAGGACGGCCAGCACCCGGCCGGACCGGCGCGGGCCGCGCAGTAGGTCACGGACCGCCAGGCTCGCGACGCCGGTGACCGGGGACACGACGCCACTGTATCCGCAAGAGCAACGGGCACTAAGTTATCAAATGGTGAAAAATACGTTTTATGATACATAAAGGCATTAATGTCCACCCTTGCGAAGACATCGCGGGCGGTTTGGGAAGGGGGCCGACGGGGCTGCTTGGGGAGCGGGGGACCGTCAGCCCCGCCGGCTATTAAGAACCCTAACCGGATTACGGGGCCAATTGGGACAATTTCGTGCTTGTAAGTACTTCGAAACGTTTTCAAGTTGCTCTGAGTAACTTGTGTAGGAGTTCGACTGCGCGCCCGGGCGGAGGGCTCCGTTGCGTACCGCCTCGGCCGCTAGCACGCCAAACAGGTAGAAGTAGGCCGCTTCTTCGTCGTCGAAAAACCGGACTTCGTGTCGCGCGTCGTCAGAGCTTGCGAACACTTCGTAACCGCCCTCGACCTTCAGGAGGCACATCGCGCCGGGCACTTCGTCGTCTACCGCGTACGCCCAGCGCGGAATCGCGGCGAGATCGAGCAGTTCGCCGAACACCGACTGGATCTCCACCCGGTCCCGGCGGGCCGCCCGCGAGCCAGTTGCCGGCCCCGATCCGTTTCCGTTGGGGCGAGCGTCGGCGGTGTACGGGGACCACGGCTCCGGCGAGCCGTGCCACGCCGCCGCACGGTCCGGCGCGGCGTATCTCTCCGCGGCCGGCTCGGCGACCACCGGCTCGAGGGGCGCCGGGTCCGCGGGCACCGGGGCAGGTGCCGGGGCGTCCAGCAGCACGGGGATCGCCACCGCGGTCAGCGGGATCGTGATCTGGTCCTCGGTGAGGTCGGTCACGTTCTCGCGCGGCGTCACGACCTCGAAAACCTCGCGGTCGATCTCCCAGTAGCCGAGCTGCACGGCCGTCGCGGGGTCGCTGCCCAGGAACGCGATGTGCAGCCGGTCGCCCTGGTCGTCCAGCACCAGGCACGGCTCGCCGCCGTACCAGCCGGCCGGCCGGGACTGGAACAGCCCGTCGAGCTCACCGAGGCTGACCTGCTTGCGCCAGTGCCCTTCGGCGGAGCTGAACCCGATTTCTTCCGGCGGCGGGCACGCGGCGAACAGCGTGACCTCGTTGCCGCCGGGCCCGTAGGCCGCCTGGTACTGCGCGCCCAGGTAACTGGCCATCAACCGGTAACGCATGGCTCACCCACGTAAGGCCGTCATACTCCGCCACGAGTTCCTCCGTTTCCGCATCCACCCGACGCATCGCCGCCCCGACCGGAATCGGGATCGGCTCGATGAAGAACTCCCCATCGTCTCTTTGCTCATAGCCGTCGGCCCGTCTGGCCGGCCAGCAGATGACGTAGTACTCGTTCATGTCCGGTGTGAAGTTGGATCCCTCGAACCCGAGGCGCAGTGCTTCGTACGCTTCGGCTGGATCGCGGAACGCCAGGTCCGCCGCACGGTACACATACCCGGCCAGCACGTCCCGCTGACCAGTCAGGTAGGGGGCGACCAGCCGCGGCGGCACCACCTTCCGCATCGGTGTGCCAGGCGCGACCTCCGGCTGGGGCTCAGTCACCAGGCTCCCTTCGTCCGCGCAATACCCTTCTGCCGATTGTGCCCAGATCTTCACCAAGATCTGGGTCAAAGTGCGGGATTCACAGGTTCCATCACGTTTCGCAGCCACTGCCGACCCCATCCGCCACAGGGTGCGGGCGGGTGCGCGTAGGCTCGGATGGGTGTCGGGTGACAGGGAGATCCGGGCAGACGGCGGGATCCGGGCAGGCCGTGAGATCCGGGCAGGTCGCGAGATCCGGGCGTCGGCGGAGGGGTACCGCGACGACGCCGGGGCGGCCGACGAGCGCGTCGCCGCGGCACTGGAGGCATACGCGGCGGGTCGCGGCACCGAGCGCGAGGTGCTGATCGCGCTCGCCTCGGCGCGGCTGCTCGTACCGGTGGTCGCCGTGCTCGGCGAGCAGGCCGACGACGGGAGCGACAAAGACTCCGCGATGGCACTGCCGACGCTGATCGGCAACGACGGGCGGGCCGCGATCATCGCGTTCACCGGCCTGGCCGCGCTCACCGCCTGGCGGCCCGACGCGCGCCCGATCCCGGTTGAGGCCGGCCGGGTGTGGCAGGCCGCGGTGGCTGAGGACCAGCCCGCCGGCCCCGTGAGCCCCGTGAGTCCCGCCGGCCCTGCTGGCGCTGTCGTGGTCGACGTCGCGGGCCCGGTACCGGTGGTGGTCGAGGGCGCGCGCCTGGCGGCGCTGGCCGCCGGGCAGCCGCCGCCCGCGCCGCACGAGGACCCCGACATCAGGGCCGAGGTCGAGGCGGCCATCGTGCCCGAGAACGCGATCGCCGGTGCGCGGGTCACCGCCGGGCGGGCGGGCGGCGACCTGGCCGTCCAGTTCGTGGTGCGGCCAGAGACCGATTGGGAACAAGCTGTCCAGCGGGCCGCCACCCGGCTTTCCCGTGGACTGGCTCCCCGCCTGCGCCGTGGCATCGAGGTAAGCGCCGCGCGGTAGGCTCAGCAGCATGTTCCGCTGGCTGACCGCAGGTGAGTCGCACGGGCCCGCGCTCGTCGCGATCTGCGACGGCGTGCCCGCGGGAGTCGCCTTGACGACCAAGGACATCGCCGCCGCGCTGGCCAGGCGCCGTGCCGGATACGGCAGGGGCGCACGGATGAAGTTCGAGCAGGACGAGGTCGAGCTGACCGGGGGAGTGCGGCACGGCCGCACGCTCGGCGGCCCGGTCGCGCTCCGCGTCGGCAACACCGAGTGGCCCAAGTGGGAGACGGTGATGTCCGCCGACCCGGTCGACGAGGACGTGCTCGGCGCCCAGGCGCGCAACGCCCCGCTGACCCGCCCGCGCCCCGGCCACGCCGACCTGGCCGGCATGCAGAAGTACGGGCACACCGACGCCCGGCCGATCCTGGAGCGGGCCAGCGCCAGGGAGACCGCGGCGCGGGTCGCGCTCGGCGAAATCGCGCGGCGGCTGCTCGACCAGGCGCTCGGCATCGAGATCGTCAGCCATGTCGTCGCGCTCGGCGAAGTCCGGGTCCCTGAGGGCACCGATCCGCCGCTGCCGGCCCAGCAGGAGGCCGTCGACGCCGATCCGGTCCGCTGCGCGGACCCGGCGTCCAGCGAGCGAATGGTCGCGGAGATAGACGCCGCCCGCAAGGACGGCGACACGCTCGGCGGTGTCCTCGAGGTGGCCGTCTACGGCGCCCCGCCGGGGCTCGGCAGCTTCACGCACTGGGACCGCCGGCTGGACGCGCGGCTGGCCGCCGCGCTGATGTCGATCCAGGCGATCAAGGGCGTCGAGGTCGGCGACGGCTTCACGACCGCGAGCCGGCGCGGCTCGCAGGCACACGACGAGATCGAGCGGGACGACAACGGCGACGGTGCTGGCCAGATCAGGCGCCGCACCAACCGCGCGGGTGGCATCGAGGGCGGCATGTCCACCGGTGAGGTGATCCGCGTCCGGGTCGCGATGAAACCGATCTCCACGGTGCCTCGCGCGCTGGACACGATCGACACCAGCACCGGGGAGCCTGCCAAGGCGATCAACCAGCGCAGCGACGTGACCGCGGTGCCGGCGGCGGGCGTGGTCGCCGAGGCGATGGTCGCCATGGTGCTGGCCGAGGCGGCGACCGAGAAGTTCGGCGGTGATTCGGTGGCCGAGCTGAAGCGCAACGCGGAGAGTTACCTGAATCATCTGGTCATCTCATGAGCCAGGTTGTGCTCATCGGCCCGCCCGGGGCCGGCAAGTCCGCGGCCGGCGCGCTGCTGGCGCGACAACTCGGCACGTCGTTCCGTGACACCGACGAGGACATCGAGGCCACGGCCGGCAAGCCGGTGCCGGACATCTTCCTGGAGGACGGCGAGGACGCGTTCCGTGACTTGGAGCGCACCGCCGTCGCGAAGGCGCTGGACGAGCACGACGGCGTGCTAGCGCTGGGCAGCGGCGCCGTGCTCAACACGACTGTGCGCGAGATCCTGGCCGGCAGAACCGTCGTCTATCTCGCGGCCGACTTCACCACGGTGGCCAAGCGGGCCGGCCTGGACCGGCCCAGGGTCGTGCTGCCCGGCAACCCGCGCGGCAGGCTGCGCGCCATGCTGGAGGAGCGCCGCGCGGTGTACGAGTCGCTCGCCACGATCACCGTGCAGGCCGACGACGCGGCGGACGCCGGTGAGCTGGCGGCCGAGATCTCCCGTCGGCTGGACGAGGCCCGATGACCGCCACGCGCATCCGGGTCGGCGGTGCGGCCCCTTACGACGTGGTCGTCGGGGCCGGCATCCTCGGTGAGCTCGCCAGCATGGTCCCGGCGGGAGCAACCACTGTCGTTCTGATATATGCCGAAGGTCTTGGTGAGATCGCCCGGCCTGTGCACAAAGCCCTGGCCGGCGCTGGGTTTCAGGTTTTCGCCGAGCCGGTGCCGGACGGGGAGCGGGCCAAGACCGCCGCGGTCGCGGCGGGGCTGTGGTCCAGGCTGGCCAGCCACAGGGTCACCAGGTCGGACTGCGTCGTCGGGCTGGGCGGGGGAGCGGCCACCGACCTGGCCGGGTTCGTCGCGGCGACGTGGCTGCGCGGGGTGCGGCACGTGCTGGTGCCCACCACGGTGCTCGGCGTGGTGGACGCGGCGATCGGCGGCAAGACCGCGATCGACATCCCTGAGGGCAAGAACCTGGTCGGCGCGTTCCACCCGCCGGCCGGCGTGCTCGCCGACCTGGCCACGCTGGAGACGCTGCCGCGCGCCGAGTACGTGAGCGGGCTGGCCGAGGTCATCAAGGCCGGCTTCATCGCCGACCCGGTCATCCTCGACCTGGTGCGGGACGATCCGGACGGCGCGACCGTGCCGCACGGCCGCCACACCAGGGAGCTGATCGAGCGGGCCATCGCGGTCAAGGCGGAGGTCGTGGCCAGCGACCTCAAGGAGGCCGGGCCGCGGGAGATGCTGAACTACGGGCACACGCTCGGGCACGCCATCGAACGCGTGGAGGAGTACCGGTTCCGGCACGGGGACGCGGTGGCGATCGGCATGGTGTACGCCGCTGAGCTGGGCCGGCGCGCGGGGCACCTGGACGACGCGACGGCCCAGCTTCACCGCGAGATCCTGGCTGCTGTCGGGCTGCCGACGGCGTACCAGCGGGGGGCGTGGCGAGAGCTGCGGGAGACGATGGGGGTGGACAAGAAGGCGCGCGGCGCACAGCTGCGGTTCGTCGTTCTCGATGGCCTGGCCAAGCCCGTCATCCTCGACAATCCCGGCGAAGAACTCCTGTCGCTGGCGTACCAGGAGGTGGCCAAGTGATCACCCGCGTGCTCGTGCTCAACGGCCCGAACCTCGGCAGGCTGGGCACGCGCGAGCCGTCTATTTACGGCACCGCGACCTACGACGACCTGGTCGAGCTGTGCCGGGACACCGGCCGCAAGCTCGGCCTGCACGTCGAGGTGCGGCAGAGCGACAGCGAGGGCGAGCTGATCGGCTGGCTGCACGAGGCGGCCGACGCGCGTACGCCGGTGGTGCTCAACGCGGGCGCGCTCACCCACTATTCGTACGCGCTGATGGACGCCGCGAAGATGCGCACCGCGCCGCTGGTCGAGGTGCACATTTCGAACATCGCCGCGCGGGCCGCCAGCGAACCGCACCGGGCCACCTCGGTGCTGACCGCGGTCGCGAACGGGATCATCGCGGGGTTCGGCTTCGTGTCCTACCAGCTCGCGCTCCAGGCGATCGCGGAGCTGGCGGCCGAGGACACAGCGTGATCGTCCTGGTCGGCTTCATGGGAGCCGGCAAGACGACTGTCGGGCGGCTGCTCGCGGACCGGCTCGGGCTCCCGTTCCTGGACAGCGACCAGGTGATCGAGCAGCGGGCCGGGCGGTCGGTCAGGGACATCTTCGCGACCGACGGCGAGCCGGCGTTCCGCGTGCTCGAGCACGAGGTGATCGCGGACCTGCTGGCCGGGCCCGAGGCCATTCTCGCGTTGGGCGGCGGTGCGGCCGAGCACCCGGCGACGCAGGTCGCGCTGAAGCAGGCCGACGTCGTCTATTTGCGGGTAGGGTACGCGCAGGCGATGCAGCGGGTGGCGGGCGACGAGGAGCGGCCGCTGCTGCGCCGGCCGGACCTCGACCGGCTCTACGGGCGCAGGCTGGACGTCTACGGCTCGGTCGCGACGCTGACCGTCGCCACCGACGGGCGGCCCCCCGAGGCGATCGCCGGCGACGTCATCGCGCACCTCGGGCGCTTGGCGGGTCGGCCGCGGCGACGCTGAACCCGTCCGCGCCGACCTAAGCGCCGCCCCGCGGCACCGCCGCTCCCGAATCCGGATATTTCCGGATTCGTTCCACCCGTAAGGACGTACGCCAATTATTGCGGACACTTACCCCCCCGATCTGGGAGGGTAAGTGTCCGCAATAATTTAGAACTCTTGTTCACGAGGCTGACTGACTACTGATGACGATGCTGTTCCGGAAGTAGATCGTCCTGAATGGCCGGTACGGTGACCGGCATGGAAGAGATCATGAAGGAGCCCCCGGTGGCCGGGAGCGAGGTCGACACGCTCCTGGGCTCGCTGGAGCGCCAGCGCCGGTACATCGCGTGGAAGTGCGGGAACCTGGACGCCGCCGGGCTGCGGGCGACGCTGGGGCCGTCGGCCATCACGCTGGGCGGTTTGCTCAAGCATCTGGCCCTGGTGGAGGCGGACTGGTTCATCTGGAAGCTGTGGGGCCGGGACCCGGGCAGTCCGTGGAACGCGGTGGACTGGGATGCCGACCGGGACTGGGAGTGGCACTCCGCCGCCGGCGATTCCCCCGAGGAACTGCACGCGCTCTGGTCGGACGCGGTGGCCAGGTCGCGAGCCGCCGTCGCGGAAGCCCTGGCTGACGGCGGCCTGGACCGGCTGGCGGCGTTCACCTGGCCCGACGGCCGGACGCCGAGCCTGCGGCGGATGATCGTCGACATCATCGAGGAGTACGCCCGCCACATGGGCCACGCCGACCTTATCAGGGAATCGGTGGACGGCCTGACCGGCGAAGACCCTGAGTGACGGCCGCCTGTTCCGGAGCCTCGGCCGCAGACCATACTGGCCAGTAGGTAATTCCGGAGAAAGGCAGTTGATCGCGTGCGCATCGGGATGTCACTCAACTACGCGGGCGGTTTCGCGGAGACCGTGACCGAACTGGCCGACTACGAGAAGGCGGGCCTGGACATCGTGTTCGTGCCCGAGGTGTACACCTTCGACGCGGTCAGCCAGCTCGGTTACATCGCGGCGAAGACCGACCGGCTCCAGATCGCCTCGGGCATCCTCCAGATCTACTCGCGCACGCCGGCGCTGACCGCGATGACCGCGGCGGGACTGGACTACGTCTCCGGCGGCCGCTTCACGCTCGGCATCGGGGCATCCGGCCCGCAGGTCATCGAGGGCTGGCACGGGGTTCCCTACGACGCCCCGCTGGGGCGGACCAGGGAGCTGATCGAGATCTGCCGGATGGTCTGGCGTCGCGAGCGGCTCGAATATGCCGGGCGGCACTACCAGCTTCCGCTGCCGGCCGGTCAGGGAACGGGCCTCGGCAAGCCGCTCAAGCTGATCAACCAGCCGGTACGGGAGCGCATCCCGGTCATGCTCGCCGCCATCGGTCCCAAGAACGTGGCACTCGCCGCCGAGCTTGCCGAAGCCTGGGAGCCCGTCTTCTACCTGCCAGAGAAGGCCGCGGCGGTGTGGGGAGGCGCGGTCGCCGAGGGCATGGTCCGGCGCGATCCGGCGCTCGGCAAGCTCGACGTGGTGGCCAACGCCCCGCTGGCGATGGGCGACGACGTGGCCGGGCTGCGCGACTTCGCCCGGCCGTACTTCGCGCTGTACATCGGGGGGATGGGCGCCAAGGGCAAGAACTTCTACAACGACCTGGCCCGTCGCTTCGGCTACGAGGCGGAGGCCGAGGCGATCCAGGACGCCTACCTGTCCGGCCGCAAGGAGGAAGCCGCCGCCCTCGTGCCCACGGACCTGCTCGAGCAGACGTCGCTGATCGGCACCGAGGATTACGTCAGGGACCGCATCGCCGCCTACCGCGAAACGGGCGTCACCACGCTCAACGTCATGCCGCTCGGCTCCACCCACGAGGCCCGCGTCCGCCTCATCGAACACGTCCGCGACCTAGCCAACCCGTGATCGTTTCCGTATCAAGGGCCACCGTCCCTCCTTCCGCCCTGTATTACCCGCGGGCCTTAACCTGGTTGCATGCCTGACATTCACGCGGCGCGCCGCGGGCGGGCGCAGGAGATAATCGCTGAGGCCGGCGCCGATGCCGCTCTCATAACCTGCGGGCCGAACGTCCGTTACCTCACGGGCCTGGCATCCTCGAACGCCGCATTGCTGCTCCCGGCGAGCGGTGCTCCGGTCCTGGCCACCGACTCACGGTACGCGCTGAAGGCGCGGCAGGAGTGCCCTGACCTGGAGCTGATCGTCGAGCGGTTCATCGAACCGAGGCTGGCCACCGAGATGAGCGCCCGTGGCTTGCGCACGGTGGCGTTCGAGGCGCACGAGATGACGGTGGAACGCCATGCTGAACTAGCAGCGAAAGCCGAAGGAGTCACCACAATCCCGTTCGGCAGAAAAATAGAGAAGCTGCGCGAGGTCAAGGATCCCGCCGAGCTGGAGCTGCTGGCCACCGCCTGCCGGATCAGCGGCCAGGCCCTCGCCGACGTTTTCCCGCTGATTCGTCCCGGCCTGACCGAGCGCGGGCTCGCCGCCGTGCTGGACCGGACGATGATCGCGCTGGGTGCGGACGGGCCGGCCTTCGACACGATTGTGGCAAGCGGGCCGAACGGCGCGATCCCGCATCATTCGCCCACCGACCGGCCGCTGCGCCGCGGCGACCTGATCACCATGGACTTCGGCGCCAGGTACGGCGGTTACCACGCGGACATGACGCGCACGGTCGCGCTCGGCGAGCCGTCCGGCTGGCAGCGGGAGATCTACGAACTGGTCGCCGCCGCCCAGCGGGCGGGGATCGACGCGGCCAGGCCGGGCGCGGACGTCGGGGATGTGGACGCGGCGGCGAGGGACCTGATCAGGGACGCCGGACACGGCGAGCACTTCCAGCACGGACTGGGCCATGGCGTGGGCCTGGAGGTGCACGAGGCGCCGACCCTCGGGTACGGAAGAACGGGTAAGCTAGGCACTCGGGTTCCGGTCACCGTAGAACCAGGCGTCTACCTGCCAGGCAAGGGCGGGGTCCGGATCGAAGACGTTCTCGTCGTGGGGGACACGGTACGGCTTCTCACCACGACCACCAGAGACCTGCTTGTCCTTTAGCTATGGAGATTTAGACGTGGCCACCACGAACGACTTGAAGAACGGCATGACGCTGAACATCGAGGGTCAGCTCTGGAGTGTCGTGGAGTTCCAGCATGTCAAGCCGGGCAAGGGCCCCGCCTTCGTGCGCACCAAGCTGAAGAACGTGCTGTCCGGCAAGGTCGTGGACCGGACCTTCAACGCGGGCGTCAAGGTGGACGTGGCCAACGTCGACAGGCGCGACATGCAGTACCTGTACCGCGAGGGCCCGGACTTCGTGTTCATGGACATGACCGACTACGACCAGCCGCACATCCCCGCCTCGGTCGTCGGTGACGCCGCCAACTACCTGCTCGAGGAGCAGATGGTCACGGTCGCGTTCAACGACGGCGTGCCGCTGTACCTGGACATGCCGGCCGCGGTGGAGCTGACCATCAGCCAGACCGATCCGGGCCTGCAGGGCGATCGCTCCACGGGCGGCACCAAGCCGGCCACGCTGGAGACCGGTGCGCAGATCCAGGTGCCGCTGTTCATCTCCACCGGCGAGAAGATCAAGGTCGACACCAGGACCGGCACCTATCTCGGCCGCGCCTGAGTTTCATGGCTGCTCGTAGCAAGGCCCGCAAGCGGGCCCTCGACGTGCTGTACGCCGCCGAGGTCCGTGAGGTTTCCACCCTGGATCTGCTCGCCGAGCAGATGACCATCGATTCGCCGCCCGTGCCCGAGTACGCGGCCTCGCTTGTGCGTGGTGTCGTGTCGCATCGGGACCGGATCGACTCGCTGCTCGCTTCCTATGCGGAAGGCTGGACGCTGGACCGGATGCCCGCCGTGGACCGGAACATCCTGCGGATCGGCGTGTTCGAACTGCTCTGGGCGCCGGATGTCCCGGACGGTGTCGTGCTGAGCGAGGCCACCGAGCTGGCCACCGACCTGTCCACCGACGCGTCCCCCGCCTTCGTCAACGGCCTGCTGGCTCGCCTGGCCCAGCTCAAGCCCACCCTCCTGCACGACGAAGCGGACCCCCAGCCCCAGCCCGAGCCCCAGCCCCAGCCCGAAGACAACCTCCGCGAAGCCAACTAGCCCCGCGGGCCTGCCTGGCGGCGTGCGCGCAGCCTGTGCCTGGAGTGCAGTGTGCGACTACCGGGATGGGAGCGCAGCGGCAGTCCCGCGAGCAACGTGGAAGATTAGCCCTTTGTGGTGGATCGACCCTCGTGACCAGGGGTCCCGTTACCACGAAGGGGAAATCCGCCACGTTAACCGACGCCGATCGAGCCGGCCGCTGACCCACGGGCGACTAGCAACCCGGGCAAGCCCCGGAATAAGCCCGCCTTCTCGCGCCTCTAGGGCCGCGCACACAGCTCCACTCACAACTGGAATCGGCGCGCGCTGTCGTCGCGGCGCTTAGCCCTGGGAGAAGCGGACCTTGAGGCCGAAGCGGCGCAGTACCCGGACGAACCAGAGGGCGGAAAGCGCCGTGCCGGCCACGACGCCGCCGATCGTGACCGCGGTGGTGAGCAGCAGGAAGACCTTGGTGCTCTCCAGCGCCAGCATGATCGACATGCCGATCGTGGACAGCGCGAAGATGCCGGCCCAAAGCCAGGTGGCGCCCTGGAAGAACTTGTGCAGGCCGACGTGGTGCGACGGGTGCCTGAGCGCTACCACCTCGGCCGCCAGCTGGGCGACCAGCGGCTTGCGGGTGGGCGCGGTGCGCGCGAACAGCAGGCACAGGCCCAGGTTGGCGAGCGGGAACTGAAGCAGGAAGAACAGCACGCTGCCGGTGATGAGCACGACGGCGGTCTGCAACGTGAGCACGAGCGCCGAAATCGTGAGCAGGCCGGGGACGCCACCGGTGAAGACCTTGCGGCCGAGCACGGTCAGCCAGACGACCCCGGTTGCCGCGATCATGCCCGCGCCGCGGCCGCCAGCCTGTTCGCCGAGCAGGTACCCCGCAACCGGCAGGCCGAGGGACTCGGCGAGGTTCCAGCTCGCGGTCAGCGTCAGCCGCCACGGGCGGGGCAGCTCCAGGTGCTCAGCCATGGCGAAGAGCATACGGCGGCAACCCTCGGTCCCGCTGGAAATGCCGGCAGGTGAGGCTATGAAGAACCTCGGAGTTCCGCATACTCCTAGAACGAACGGGTGGTTACAGAGGTTCACGGATTTGCAGCAATATGTGGCCGCCCGGGCGTGTCGTGCCCATGGCCTAGTCGTTCAGAATGTCGGTGGCCAGCACTACAGTGGGAGACGCTCCGGCGGCACGCAAGCGGCAGGTAAGCGGCAGGTAAGGGGAGGCTGGCGTGGTGGCAGACCTCAGACGAGACGGCGGGCGCTCCTTGGCGCTGTGGGACGCCGTGCTCGGGGACGTCCTGCTCGGCGTCATCGCCGCCAGCGGCCGGCCGGTGCTGGACATCGTCGACGTGGGCGGCGGGACCGGCGGCCTGGCGGTGCCCCTGGCGACCCTCGGGCACAACGTGACCGTGGTCGACCCCAGTCCGGACGCGCTCGCCGCCGCGCAGCGCCGGGCCGCCGAGGTGAGCGTCGGCCTGACCGCCGTCCAGGGCGAGGCGGCCAGCGTCGACAGCCTGGCCGGGCACGCCGCGGCCGACCTGATCATCTGCCACAACGTGCTCGAGTACGTGGATTCGCCGGCCGAGGCGATGGCCGCCATCGCCAGGGTGCTGCGGCCGTCCGGCACGGTGAGCGTGCTCGCGGCCAACTCGGTGGCCGCGGTGCTGCACCGCGCCCTGGCGGGCCGGTTCACCGACGCCAGGCGGATGCTGCCCGGTGACGCGGACGCCGCCGTGAGCCAGGGTGCGCCCCGTCGGTTCACCCTGCCGGAGCTGACGGCACTCGTCGAGGGTGCCGGACTGCGCGCGGGGGAGGCGCACGGCCTGCGGATCTTCGGCGGGCTGGTGCCCGGTGCCCTGGTCGACGGCGACCCGGGCGCGGCGATGGGCCTGCTGGCGCTGGAGAGCGCGGCCGCGACCTACCCGCCGCTGCGCGACATCGCCGCCCAGTTGCACCTGCTCGGTCACCACCTGCTCGGTCCCCACTGAGCCCATGGGCGGCGCTCCGGACGACACGGGCTGCCACGTCCTGCATGTCGACATGGATGCCTTCTACGCCAGCGTGGAGGTGCGCGATCGCCCGGAGCTGGCCGGGAAGCCGGTCGTGGTGGGGGGCGACGGCACCAGGGGCGTCGTGCTGTCCGCGACGTATCAGGCCCGCGCGTTCGGCGTCCGGTCGGCGATGCCGGTGATCAGGGCGCGGCGGTTGTGTCCTAAGGCGATCTTCGTCCCGCCCCGGCACCGGGTGTACGGCGCGGTTTCCAAAGAGGTCATGGCGATCTTCCGGTCGTTCACTCCGGTGGTCGAGCCGCTGGCCCTGGACGAGGCATTCCTTGACGTGGCCGGCGCGGTACGGCTGCTCGGCTCGCCCGCCACCATCGGCGCCAGGATCCGGGCCGCGGTCGCCGAGCAGCAAGGGATAACGTGCTCGGTGGGGGTGGCGCCGACCAAGTTCGTCGCGAAGATCGCATCCGCCCGGTGCAAGCCGGACGGGATGCGGGTCGTTCCCGTCGATGGTGTCCTGGCGTTCCTCCACCCGCTGCCGGTGTCGGCGCTGTGGGGAGTGGGGGAGCGGACCGGAGAGGTCATGGCGAGGCTGGGCCTGCGCACCGTGGGAGACATCGCCAGAACGCCGCTCAGCGCCCTTCAGCGCGAGCTTGGCTCCGCGCACGGCACGCACCTGGCGGCGCTGGCGCTGGGCCGCGACGAGCGGCAGGTGACCCCGCACACGCCGGATAAGAGCATCGGCGCGGAGGAGACGTTCGACACCGACGTGGCCGACCCGGAGCGGATCAGGCGGGAATTGCTGAGGCTGTCCGGGCGCACCGCGGACGGCCTGCGGGCGGGCGGTCACGTCGCCAGGACCATCTCCGTCAAGCTCCGCCTGGCGAACTTCAAGACGATGACACGGTCGCGCACTCTGGCCCACCCGACCGACGTCTCCCGTGAGATATACGCCACAGCGTGCGCGCTGTACGCGGCCTCCGGGCTGGAGCCGGGCGCCAGGCTGCGCCTGGTCGGGGTACGCGCTTCTGGGCTCATCCCGGTCGCCAGGGCGACCGCGCAGCCCACCCTGGACGAGCGGCCGAGCGGCTGGCGGGAGGCCGATCGGGCGGTCGATCTCATCGTCCGGCGGTTCGGCGCGAACGCGGTTCGGCCGGCCGCTCTTGTCGATGACCAGTCTGGGGCCAACCGGCCCGGATCGGATAAACCCACAGTGACATACTCGATACCGGATGAGACGAAGACCGGGCAAGATGAGAGACTTTCCGGCGCATAGCGGGGTGCACCCTTGGAGGCACGTGTCAACGCTCGTATTCTGGAAAATGAACCGGGTATGTGAGGTGAAAGGTCACCGCACACGTGCCTGTCGAAGGGTGTTAGGGGAGGCGTCGTGCCGCTCTCTGAGCATGAGCAGCGCCAGCTCGAGCAGATCGAGCAGGCTCTGTACAGGGAGGATCCGAAGTTCGGGCGTCTCGTGCGCTCCAGCGATCCGCGTGTGCACTATAAGCGCAAGCTAGTGCAGGCACTGGTCGGGGTGCTGATCGGCGCCGGGCTGGTAGCGGGCGGCGTGGTGACCCACCATGTCTATCTGGAGGCGGCCGGGGCAGCTGTGCTTGTGCTGTCGCTGCTATGGGCGGTCGTCAACTGGCGGCAGCACGTGGCGCGGACGCGCAAGGCCCGTTCCCGTGCCAAGAAGGGCAGGCCGGAGCGCCGTCGCCCGCCCGCCGGAGGCCGGTCGAGCCGTTCGAGCCTGATGGAGCGGCTCGAGGAGCGGTGGCGCCGTCGCCAGGAGGGCGACCGCCAGATGTAACGCCCGGGCCCTGGATTTCACAACATCCAGGACTCAGCCGCGGCATCCAGAAAATCAGCCGCGGCATCCAGGAAATCAGCCGCGGCCCGGGCTCCACCGGTCCGAGCCCCAACGCAGCCGGTTCCGGGTACTCCAGGACTCCGCGAGCCCGGCTGTCCACTCGGCGATCACGTGCATTACCGAGGCAGGGAAGATCCGGGAGCGCCAGCGTGCGCCGCGGCTGGCCGCTGCCGCGATGCCGCGCCTGGCGACGGTGCCGTCGCGGCGCAGCGTCTCCGCGCTGGCCGGGCTGGCCGCGTACGTGGCGCGTTCCTCGGCGAGGGCGATCCGGTTCACCGCCTCGGTCGCGGAGTCGGGCAGCGTCAGGCTGCCGGTGACCCGGCCCGCCAGCGTCCGCGGTGATTCGCTCGGCCGGTAGCCGATGCCGAAGTCGGCCAGGTCCGCGCGCAGCTCATGCCAGGCGGCATGCGCCCGGGTGGCGTCGTCCGTGGCCCGTATCCACCGCCAGCGTCGCAGCAGCAGCCGGCAGACGGTCGGGACGGCAAGCGCGAGCACGATCGCGGCGCCGAAGGCGATGCCGACGGTCGCCCAGCCGGTGCCCAGGTTCAGCCCGGCGGTTCGCGACATCAGCCGGTACAGCAAGATCGCGACGACCCCGCACGCCAGGATCGCGGCGACGGCCACGCCGACGCTGAGCCCGTTCCGCTGCCGTGGCGCGTCGGGACGCGCGGACAGGGCACGGAGCGCGCCCGGCGCGGCCAGCGCGATCACGCCGCCTGCCAGTGCGATCGCCGCCAGTACCGAGAGCAGGATCGCGGTCCACGGCGTGCCGGCCGACTTACCGCCGGCGCCCAGCGAGCCGTTGTCGCCGAACGGCCCCTGCTGCCGGAACTTGCTGTTGTGGCTCGTGGCGCCGGAGCCGGCGGGGGTGGCACCGCCGGACGGGAGCACCGGTGGCGCACCGAGCTGGTTGATGGTCGTCCGGGTGTCGTACCCGGGCGCCTTGGCGGTGCCCTGTCCCTGCGGCGTCGGCTCGAACGGGATCCAGCCGTAGTTGGTGAAGTACACCTCCGGCCAGGCGTGCGCGTCCACGTTGCGCACCGTGAAGGTGCCGGGGCCGGTCCGCACGCCGGAGGTGAACCCCGTCGCGATTCTCGTGGGAATGTGGAGCAGCCGGGCCAGCACCGCGAACGCGAACGAGGACTGGACGCAGTCACCCGACTTGGTCTCGGTCAGGTAGTTCAGCAGCTGAGCGCTGTTGGTGATCGGCGCGGCGAACGTGTTGTAGTTGAACGTGCCCAGCCAGTCGGTCAGGTCGACGGCGGCCTCGTACATGTTCTTCGCACCGGCCGTGTGCTCCTTGGCGATCTGCAGCAGGGCCGGCCCCATGTAGTCCGGGGGGAGATCTTCGAACGCGGCGTGCTCCGGCGCCCATCCGAGCGCACTGAGCACGGTTCCCGGAGGGTCCACGTCCTTGCTGATCACCTGGTAGTTCTGCCCGGCCAGCGAGCCGTCCTTGTCGACCAGCATCAGCGTGCTCGGCTCCACCCCCCACGACCCGGCCTCGCCGTCCACCGAGACGGCCGGGAACGGCGCGGGCAGGTAGACGAACCCGCTGGCATCGGTCGCCGAGTTCCGCAGGATGTGGATCGAGGTGGTGACCTCAGGCGCGTTCGCGACCAGACCTTGCTCCCCGGGCAGGGTGGTGCCGAACGGCCGGACCGACACTCCCGTCGGGAACGGCTCCCAGGGATGCTCGGGGTCGTCCCTGAGGGTGTAGCTGACGTACTGCTGCAAATACGGCTGGTCGGTCGCGGTGGTGGTGTACGTCAGCACGTTCTGGATGTGATTGTCGCGCAGCGCCGCGTTCGTGGTGGCGAGCGGGTCGGGCACGGTGATCGTGCCGCTGCCGCCGTTCCCGATGCCCCACGCCGAGGACAGCAGGTGGCTCGCGTGCAAGCCGGGGACGAGCACGGGCGCACAGAGCGCCAGCACGATCGAGGCGACACCGACCCGGCGCCCGGCGGCGGCAAGCGCGCGGGTATCCGGGCCGCGAAGCATCCGGTAGGCGGACCGCGCCGCGGGGCTGTCACCGTTGGCGTTGGCGTTGGCGGTGTGCGGGCCGTCGGCACCCGCCCCCGCGCCGAACTCCCGCAGCCCGCCATCGGCGGAGCGCCACAGCGAGATCAGCCGGCCCCAGACCCGGATCCGCTCCCTGCCGTCGACGCTGAGCATGGCCAGGTAGCCGCTCGTGCTGAGGAAGAAGATCATTCCCGTGGCCAGCTGGCTGCGGGTGGCGTTCATCGTCACCGGCACCGTGAACAACACGAGCAGCGGCAGTCCGGCCAGCGCCGTCGACCGCAGCCGGACCGCGATCAGGTCGGTGAACACGGCGGCGAGCCCGACGCCGCCGGTCGCGAGCAGCACCAGCCCCGACACGTTCGGCGCACCCGGGGCGTACTTGCTCGCGTCGTTCATCCCATCGCCGATGAGCCTGCCGAGCGCGGTCAGCGAGGCGGGCGACGGGATGAACCCGATGAACGAGCGTGACGCCTCGAACGCCACGTTGAGGTAGAGCAGCAGCGCCACCAGCGTGATCGCCAGGCAGACGATGACCGGCAGCGTGCGGATCCGGCTGAGCGCGCCGGCCGCCGCCACGGTGAGCACCGCCCCGATGCTGGCGTAAAACCACAGCGAACCGGAGAACAGCGGGAAGATGACGGTGGACGCGAGCACTACCGCGACGGCAGCGGCTATCGTCATCCTGCGGTCGAGGGTCATCGTGCGCTCCCGGGCATTGCGAGCCGGATTACGGGCCGTCGGTGAAACCAGTGCCGACGGGCAGCGGCGCGTCGGCGGGCTTGTGCAGCTGCTGCCAGGCCACGGAAAGCTGGCTGGCGGCCGTGGCCACGGCCACCCGCCAGCCCGAGGCGGCGAGGATCTGAGTGGTGCGCAGTGTGTCGGCCGCCAGCTCGGCGTCCGGCATGATCCAGGTGGGGACGGCGAGTACCAGCGCCATGGCTGGCGCGTTCCCGCGCCGCGTGCCCGCGAGCTGGGTGGCGTCGTCGACGTTCATCCGTCCCACCACGGCGATGAGCTGGCCGCCTGCCCGGGCAAGCTCGCCGGTGCCCTGGCGGAACCCGGTGGTGCTGGACGGGCGGATGACGGCGAGCATGTCGAGCAGGGTGTCGTCGAACGTGCCGCGCGGTGCGATCTCCCCGGCGTCGGTGATCAGCCGCGCCCGGAAGCCCTCCTCGGTGAGGTGCGCGCCGATCGAGGCGGCCGCGCTGACCGCGTACTCGAACGAGGCGGACGGCCCGCTGCCCGAGTGAGCGGACCGCCGCGTGTCGAGGAACACCGTGGCACTGTTGCGCCATTGGTGTTCCTCGCGGCGGACCATCAGCTCCCCGTATCGCGCGGTGGAGCGCCAGTGCACCCGGCGCAGCCCGTCGCCGTCCTGGTATGCGCGCGTCGCGGCATCGTCCTCACCGGTCGCCGAGATCGTCCGCATGCCGCCGTCGCCCTCGCCGAGCCAGCTGCTCGGGGCGGCCGCGCGCGGCAGCGTGAAGATCTTCGGGGTCACGACGAGCGTGCTGGTCGTCTTGAACGAGCGGGTGATCTCCACCAGCCCGAACGCGTCCGCGACCCGCACGCGCAGCGGCCCGATCGTGTACTTGCCGCGGGCGTCGGACCGCAGCGTGTAGTTGAATTCGCGGTGGCCGCCCGGCTCGATCTCGTCGAGCACGAACCGCGGCCGTGCCCCGAGCGCGTACGGGGCGGTGTCCTCCGCCAGCAGCACGCCGGTGCGCAGCCTGGTCACGTTCTCCACCCGGACCGCGATCGCCGCGGTCTGCCCGGCCGGCACCCGCGGCGGGTCGATGCGGCGGTTGCACGACAGACGGTACCTGGACCGCCGGGCGGCCAGGGCGGCGATCAGCGGCAAGACGACCAGCAGCGCGCCGACGCGGATCAGGTCCGGTTCCGGTATCGCCAGGCCGCACACCATCGCCGCACCGCCCGCCGCAACGAACGACCTGCCGCGCGTCGTCAGTGAGCCGAACACGCCCCGCATGGCACAATCTACCGCCGGGGCAGCGGAAGCTGCCCCACAATTCTGGCGACCACTTGCTCTGGCTGGTGCCGCTCCACGATCGCTTCCGCCGTCGGCAGCAGCCGGTGCGCGAGCACCGGGCCGGCCAGCGCCTGGACGTCGTCCGGGATCACGTAGTCACGCCCGTCGAGCGCCGCCCAGGCCCGGCTCGCTCGCAGCAGGTGCAGGCTCGCCCGTGGCGAGGCGCCGAGCCGCAGCTCGGGCGAATTCCGCGTCGCCGCCGCCAGGCTGATGATGTACTCCTTGACCTGGTCGGAGACCAGCACCCGGCGGACCGCCAGGACCAGGTCGTGCACATCGCGCGCCGTTGCCACCGGTTTCAGCGCGTCCAGCGGCGAGGTGAGGCCGTGCGAATCGAGCATGGCCCGCTCCGCGGCGGCGACCGGGTAGCCAAGCGAGATACGGGCGGTGAACCGGTCGCGCTGCGCTTCCGGCAGCGGGTAGGTGCCCTCCATCTCGACCGGGTTCTGGGTCGCGATCACCATGAACGGTGCCTGTAGCTGGTAGGTGGTGCCGTCAACAGTGACCTGGCGCTCTTCCATGCACTCAAGCAGCGCGGACTGGGTCTTCGGCGATGCCCGGTTGATTTCGTCGCCCAGCACGATATTCGCGAACACCGGGCCTGGCTTGAATTCGAACTCGCGCCGTTCCTGGTTGTAGGCGCTTACTCCGGTAATGTCGCTGGGCAGCAGGTCCGGCGTGAACTGGACCCGGCGGACAGAGCCGTCGATGGCCCGGGCCAGCGCCTTCGCCAGCATTGTCTTGCCCACTCCGGGCACATCCTCGATGAGCAGATGTCCCTCGGCCAGCAGCACGGCAAGGGTGAGGCGGATCGCGCCTGGCTTGCCTTCGATGACCGATTCAACTGCCGCGCCGACTCTGCGCGCTGCGGGGACTAGATCATCCAGCAGGCGCCCCGTCTCGCGACCGGTGTCCAGTACCACATGGCCTCCTCAGCCATTGCTGACGTAACGCTACAGTACGTCCTTCTTCGGCCGATGCGCGACGTGACCTTGCTCCACTTCACTCCACCGCGCCTGCCTGGGGTTTTGATGGTCGCCACCCGCGAAACTCGGGGTTTTCAACGTTGACGGTGGGGGAATGTGGAGTACAGTGGAGCGCGGTGGAGGGCAAGCGGTTGCTAGCCGTCGGGTTTGCTGGCCGAGGCCAGGGAGGTGAGTGCCTGTGTTTCTCGGTACTCACGCGCCGAAGCTTGACGAAAAGGGCCGCATGTTCCTGCCGGCGAAGTACCGGGATGAGCTGGCTGGGGGAGTGGTGATCACCAAGGGCCAGGAACGCTGTCTGTACGTGTTCCCGATCGAGGAGTTCACGCGCATCACCGAGGCGCTGCGGACCGCGCCGGTGACCGCGAAGGCGGTACGGGACTACAGCAGGGTCTTCTTCGCCAGCGCATCCGACGAGACCCCGGACAAGCAGGGCCGGATCACCGTGCCGACCACCCTTCGGGGCTACGCCGGTCTTCAGCGCGACTGCGTGGTGATCGGCGCGAACACCCGGCTTGAGATCTGGGACACCGAAGCCTGGGAGACCTACCTGGCTAGCCAGGAGGACTCTTTCGCCGACGCCGCCGAGGAGGTGCTCCCCGGGATTCTTTGACCAGGGGGATAAGTCGGCCATGGACGGGCCGGGTCCCCATCCGCCGCTTCCTGCTGGCATCACTTCCCCGGTGCCAGCCGGCAGCGCAGCAGATGGGGACCGGCCGGACTTTCAGAACGACAAGAACGGCAGAGCACGACAGGCGGGAGGGGGAAGCGGATGGGGCAGCACGTCCCGGTACTGGCCGGGCGGGTCACCGACCTGCTCGGGCCGGCGCTGGCGCGCGATGGCGCGGTGCTGGTGGACGCCACGCTCGGCCGCGCGGGCCACGCCCGCGCGCTGCTCGACGCGTGCCCCGGCATGGTGCTGATCGGAATCGACGCTGACCTCGCCGCCATCGCGGCGGCCCGCGACCTGCTCGCTGACTATATGACGGGGGGCACCCAGCCCCCCGCACCCCCCGGCTATCTGCCGGGGGGCAGCCAGCCCCCCGTACCCCCCGGGCATGCCGCCCGCGTCACACTGGTGCACGCCAGGTACGACGAGATCCCGGCGATCGTCGCCGGGCAGGGGCACCAGCACGTGATGGGCCTGCTGTTCGACCTCGGGGTTTCCTCCCCGCAACTCGACGAGGCGGACCGCGGCTTCGCCTACGCCCTGGACGCTCCGCTGGACATGCGAATGGACCAGACGGGGCCCCGCACCGCGGCCGACGTCGTCAACGGCTACCCGGCCGCCGAACTCGCCCGGGTGCTCCGCGAATTCGGCGAGGAACGATTCGCGCGCCGGATCGCCGACGCCATCGTGCGGGAGCGGGGCCGCGAGCCGATCACGTCCACGAGCCGGCTGAGCGACATCGTCAGGGACGCGATACCGGCGGCGACCCGCCGCACCGGCGGCAACCCGGCCAAGCGCACGTTCCAGGCGCTGCGGATCGAGGTGAACGACGAGCTCGGCACGCTGCGCCGGGCGCTGCCCGCGGCGCTCGACCTGCTCGCGGCCGGCGGCCGGATCGCGGTGCTGGCCTATCACTCGCTCGAGGACCGGATCGTCAAGCGAGAACTGACGCTGCGTGCCAAGGACCCGACGCCGGAAGGGCTGCCGGTCCAGCTGGGCACGCCGGAATTCCGCCTGCTCACCAGGGGCGCCGAGCGCCCCGGCGAGGAAGAGCTGACCGTCAACCCGCGGGCCGCCTCCGCCAGGCTGCGCGCGGCGGAACGGATCAGGGAAGCAGCATGACCCGAGGGGGAAAGTAGACATGGCCACCGACACCAGGCCCCGGCCGCCCGGCCGCCCGGGCCCCCCGGGCCCGCCGAGCCCCCCAGGCCTTCCGGGAACCCGCGACACCTCCGGCGATCCAGGCACTCCGCGCCCGGAAAGGCCGGCCCGCCAGGCCCGGCCCGCCCGTCCGGCCCGCCAGGGCCGCCCCATCGGCTCGCCGCGGCACACCCGGCCGATCGCGCCCGGCCCGGTCCACCCGCCCGGCCCGGTCGCGCCCGGCCCGGTTCGCCCGTCCGGCGGCCAGGCACCGCGGCCCCGGCCAGCGCCAGCGCCTACCTCGGCTACCCCAGCTATCCACGGGCCGGGTGAACCCCGCCAGCAGCGGATGCCCTTCATCTTGCTGCTCGTCGGCCTGCTCGGCGGCGCCCTCGTCTCGCTGCTGGTGATCAACACGACCCTGGACGCCGGCGCCTACCGGATCAACACCCTGACTCAGCAGAACGCGGCCTACACCAAGGACATCCAGATGCTGACGAACCAGGTGCAGACCGAACAGAACCCGGCGACGATCTATCGCGAGGCGTTCCAGCTCGGCATGCGCAAGGACAAGAGCATGGGGTTCCTTAACCCGGCCACCGGCAAGATCTCGTCCGTAACACCAGCCAGCCCGTGACCACTGACGGGCCTGGCTGGCATCCAGGCAACCCCGGGGGGCGGCCGGGGAACCGGCCGGGGAACCCAGGCGGCAGGCCAGCCCGCGGGCCGGGAACCGTGGCCGGCCCCCGCCGCCCGAAGGCCCGCCGCACCCACGACGGCAGGCAAGGTCGCCCAGAGCGCCCGGACCGTCCGGACCGCCGCGACGACGACGAAGACGACCGCCGGATCCGCCCGGTCCCGCACGCGAGGCCGCTGCCCCCTGACCCCGCTGGCCGCCGGCCCGGCGGACACCTCCCCCCGGACCCCCCGCCACGCCGCCCCCGTCCCCGTCCGCCCAGGCCGCGGAAGATCCTTGCCCGCGGCGACCCGTCGCGCCGGCTCGGCATCACGCTGCTGTGCATCGTCTTCGTGCTGTCGCTGTTCGCGGGCAGGCTGGTCCAGCTCCAGGGCATGGAGTCCGGCCACTATCGGGCCCTCGCCGACACCAACCACAACAAGACGATCCCGCTGCCCGCGCTGCGCGGCTCGATCATCGCGGGTGACGGGAAGTCCGTGCTGGCGATGACCGTCGAGACCTACCTGGTCCACGCGGACCCCCCGCTGATCCCGCTGGACCAGCGGGAAACGGTCGCGACCAAGCTCGCCCCGCTGCTCGCCATGTCCGCCACGGACATCATGAACCTCATCGAGCACCCCAGCTCGCGCGACTACGTGAAGCTCGCCGCCAACGTGTCAGCCCCCACCGAGAATCAGATCGCCGCGCTGAACCTGCCCGGCATCGCCAGCGACCCCAGCTACGCCCGGTCCTACCCGGACGGCAACATCGCGGCCAACGTCGTCGGCTTCACCAGCACGGTCAAGGGCAACCTGGTCGGCGAGGCGGGCCTGGAGGCCAGCGACAACTCGCTGCTGGCGGGCAAGCCGGGCACCGAGTACACGCAGATCAACTCCAGCGGCCAGACGATCCCGCTCGGCGGCTCGGGCAGCCCGGCGGTGAACGGCAGCGACGTCAAGCTCACCATTTACCCGGCGCTCCAGTACGCCGCGCAGCAGGCGTGCCAGCAGGAGGTCGCCAAGAGCAAGGCGGACAACTGCAGCGTGGTGATCATGCAGCCGGGCACCGGGTACATCCTGGCGATGGCCCAGTGGCCGACGTACGACCCGACCAGCATCAACAGCGTCACCCAGACCACCGACATCCCGCTGCAGAACATCTTCGACCCCGGCTCCACCGCCAAGGTGATCACCGCCGCGGCCGCGTTCGAGCATGGCGGCCAGACCCCGATGTCCGCGTACAACATCCCGTACCAGATCACCAGGGCCGGCAAACAGATCCGCGACGCCGAATGGCAGCCGGGCGAGCGGTTCACGATCGCCGGGATCGTCGCGCACTCCTCGAACGTCGGCATGTCCCAGGTGGTCTCCCACGTCACGCCGCAGACGCAGTACGACTACCTGCGGAACTTCGGCCTCGGCCAGCCCACCGGGCTCAACCTGGCCGAAGACCCGGGCATCTTGCCGACGCCGTCTCAATGGTCCGGCATCACCCGGTACACGCTGTCCTACGGCCAGGGCGTCAGCGTGAACGCGGTCCAGATGGCCAGCGTGTACGCGACGATCGCGAACGGCGGCGTCCGCGTCGACCCGACGCTTGTCGAGGGCACCACGAACGCCAACGGCCGGTACACTCCGGCTGCGCCGCCCAAGTCCCGCCGGGTGATCTCCGCGCAGACGGCGCATGAGCTCATCCAGATCCTGGAGCAGGTACCCGCGTTCGACGCCGAAGGCGGCCAGCCCTGGGGCATCATGGACGGGTACGCGATCGCCGCCAAGACCGGCACGTCCCAGGAATGGAACGGGAAGTGCCTGTGCAAGTTCGGCGCGAGCTACATCGGGATGGCGCCGGGTGACAACCCGCAGCTGGTCGTGGCGGTCAACGTGCAGAACCCGCGCAAGGGCGGGTACTACGGTGACATCGTGGCCGGCCCGGTCTTCAGC
This sequence comes from Streptosporangiaceae bacterium, assembly GCA_035651595.1. Taxonomy (GTDB): domain Bacteria; phylum Actinomycetota; class Actinomycetes; order Streptosporangiales; family Streptosporangiaceae; genus JAFARZ01. Next base: position 40,022 of record DASRFJ010000059.1, read on the forward strand.
CAGGTCATGCAAACGGCGCTGACTACGCTGAAGATCCTGCCGGATGGCGCCCAGCCGGCCAAGATCCGGCTGACCGCACCCTGACGAGAGGCGAGGTACCCTCAGGCCGTGGCGATCCGTCCCGCTGCCCCGCAGGCAAGGCCGCTCACCGGCCTGGCTTCTCTCCTGGGCATCCGCCTAGACAGCTTTTCTCATAACGACCTCGGTTTCACCACTGGGCTCACGCTCGACTCCCGCGCGGTACGCCCTGGAGATCTGTACGTGGCCCTGCCGGGTGCCCGGGCGCACGGAGCGTCGTTCTGCGCGGACGCGGTCGCCGCGGGAGCCGTCGCCGTGCTCACCGACCCGGACGGCCGCGGTGTGTGCGCGCGCTCCGGCGTCCCGGTGTTCGTGGTCACCGATCCGCGGGCGATGCTCGGCGAGGTGGCGTGCTGGGTGTACGGGGACGCGTCGTCGCGGTTCGCCCTGATCGGCGTCACCGGCACGTCGGGGAAGACGACCACGTCGTTCCTGCTGGACGCCGGCCTGCGGGCGGCCGGGCACATGACCGGGCTGATCGGCGGCGTCGAGACCCGGATCGGGTCGCACACGGTGGGCTCGGCGCTGACCACGCCGGAGGCGCCCGATCTCCAGGCGCTGTTCGCGGCGATGGCCGAACGCGGGGTGACCGCGGCGGCGATGGAGGTGTCCAGCCACGCGCTGTCGCTCGGCCGGGTCGCCGGATCGCACTTCGACGTGGCGGTGTTCACCAACCTCTCGCAGGATCATCTGGACTTCCATCCCGACATGGAGTCCTACTTCCGCGCCAAGGCCCGCCTGTTCGAGCCGCCCGTCATCGGGGTGGTGAACATCGACGACCGGTACGGCAGGCGGCTCGCGTCCAGTGCGCGGGTGCCGGTCACCACGTTCTCCGCGGCGGGCCGCGACGACGCGGACTGGCGCGCGCTGGACGTGCGGTCCGGCGCGGACGGGTCCGCGTTCCGCATCGTCGGCCCTGGCCGGGTAGAGGCGGACGGGTCGATCGGGCTGGCCGGCGTGTTCAACGTGGCCAACGCGCTCGGCGCCGTGGTGGCCCTGGTCGAGGCCGGGGTCCGCCTGGAGGACGCGGTCGCCGGCATCGCGGAGTGCCCGGGCGTGCCGGGGCGGCTCGAGCGGGTGCCCAGCCCCGGCCTGGATTTCACCGCGTTCGTGGACTACTCGCACAAGCCCGGCGCGGTCGAGGCGGTGCTCCGCTCGCTGCGGCCGGTCACCGCGGGCCGGCTGATGATCGTGCTCGGCTGCGGCGGTGACCGGGACCGTGGCAAGCGCCCGATGATGGGGGCGGCGGCCGCGTCACTGGCCGATGTGGCGGTTCTCACCAGCGACAACCCGCGCTCCGAAGACCCGCTGCTGATCCTCGACGCGATGCTCGACGGCGTGCTGAGCGTGCCGGCGCAGGAGCGAGCCCGGGTGGTCGTGGAGCCCGACCGGGCCGCGGCGATCTCGTACGCGGTATCGCTGGCCGGTCACGGTGACGTGATCGTGGTGGCGGGCAAGGGACACGAGACCGGCCAGTACGTCGGCGGCACGGTGCTGCCGTTCGACGACCGCGACGTGACCCGCGCCGCGATCGAGCGGCTGACCCACACGGCGGTGCACGCATGATTCCGCTGACGCTCGGCGAGATCGCCCGCGTGACGGCGGGGACGCTGCGGGCCGACGCGGCGGCGGTGGTCAGCGGCGACGTGGTGATCGACTCGCGCAAGGTGGTGCCCAGCGGGCTGTTCTGCGCGGTGCCGGGGGAGCGGGTCGACGGGCACGACTTCGCCACGGCGGCGATCGCCGCCGGCGCGACGGCCGTCCTTGGCACTCGTGAAATTCCGGACGTTCCGATGATTATGGTCGGTGATGTCGCGGTCGCGCTCGGCAAGCTGGCCCGGCATGTGGTGGACAGCCTGCCGTCGGTGACGATCGCCGGGATCACCGGGTCGTCGGGGAAGACGTCGGTCAAGGACCTGGCCGCGCAGCTCATCGAGCGCCTCGGCCCGACGATTGCCCCGGCCGGCTCGTTCAACAACGAGTACGGCCTGCCGCTGACCGTGCTGCGCGCCGGCTCCGGCACCAGGTACCTGGTCCTGGAGATGTCCGCCCGCGGCGTCGGCCACATCGCCTACCTGTGCGGCATCGCCCCGCCCCGCTACGGCGCGGTGCTGAACGTGGGCCGGGCCCACGCCGGCGAGTTCGGCAGCATGGAAACCGTAGCCCGCGCCAAAGGCGAGCTGGTCGAGGCCCTCCCCGCGGACGGCGTCGCGATCCTCAACGCCGCCGACCCCCGCGTAGCAGCGATGGCCGTCCGCACCCGAGCCCGCGTGATCACCTTCGCCGCCCCACCCCCCACGTCCCCCACGCCCACCGCGTCCCCCACGCCCCCCGCGCCCACCGCGTCCCCTACGCCCCCCGCCCCCAGCGTGTCAATTGCGCAGTTGAGCCCACTAGAGCGTGTCAATCCGCACGAGCAGGCCGACATCCGCGCGGCCGACGTGCGCCTGGACGAACTCGGCCGCCCCAGTTTCATCCTCCTGACTCCCGAAGGTCACGCCCCCGTCACGCTCCGCCTCCACGGCGCCCACCACGTGCCGAACGCCCTCGCGGCCGCCGCACTGGCCCGCGAACTCGGCCTGGGCCTTGGCGACATCGCGGACGGCCTGTCCAGCGCGGTGCCGCGCAGCCGGTGGCGGATGGAAGTCGCCACGCGCGCCGACGGTGTGATCGTCATCAACGACGCGTACAACGCCAATCCCGAATCGGTCCGCGCCGCGCTCGACGCCCTCGCGCACCTGGCGCGGGACGGCAGGGCGTTCGCGGTTCTCGGGCACATGGCGGAACTGGGGGACAGCTCTCGCGCGTCTCATGAGGAGATCGGCGAGCACGCCGCTGCCGCCGGGGTAGCCGGGCTCATCGCCGTCGGCGCGGAGGCTCGGCCGATTCTCGACGGTGCGCGGCGATCGGGTCAATGGCGTGGGGAGGCGCTCGCGGTTCCGGATGGGGCGAGCGCGCTGACGATACTGAGGGATCGATTGAAGCCGGGCGACGTCGTACTCGTGAAGGCATCCCGGGCGGCTGGGCTCGAGGGTGTCGCGGCTGACCTGCTCACGGAGGCGGATCAGTGAGAACCATCCTGCTGTCCACCGCCGTCTCGATGGCGGTCGCGCTGTTCGGCACCCCGTTCGCGATCCGGCTCTTCACCCGGCGCGGGCTCGGCCAGGAGATCAGGTCCGACGGACCCGCCGGGCACGCCAGCAAGCGCGGCACGCCCACGATGGGCGGGACCGTGATCATCATCGCGTCGCTGATCGGGTACTTCGTCGGGCACCTGCTGACCCTCAGCACCTCGCCGATAACGGCATCCGGCCTGCTCGTGCTGTTCCTGATGACGGGCCTGGGGCTGGTCGGCTTCGTGGACGACTTCATCAAGCTGTACATGCAGCGCAGCCTCGGCTTGCGCAGCGGCGCGAAGCTGGCCGGCCAGGGCATCGTCGGCGGCCTGTTCGCGGTGATGGCCTTGCACTTCCCCGACGGCTTCGACCTCACCCCCGCGTCACAGCACCTGTCGTTCCTGTATGACTTCGGGATCTCCATCGGCCCGGTGTTCTTCGTGGTCTGGGTCATCATCATGGTGTCCGGCACGTCCAACGGGGTGAACCTCACCGATGGCCTGGACGGCCTGGCCACCGGCACGGCGATCCTCGTGCTGGCCGCGTACGTGATCATCGGCAACTGGCAGCTGCGCAACGACTGCACGAACGCGCTGGCGCAGAACTGCTACGACGTCCGCGACCCGCTCGATGTCGCGGTGGTCGCCGCGGTGGTGCTGGGTGCCTGCTTCGGCTTCCTGTGGTGGAATGCCCCGCCGGCCAAGATCTTCATGGGCGACACCGGATCGCTGGCTCTTGGCGGCGCGCTGTGCGGCCTGGCCATCGTCACCCGCACCGAGTTCCTGCTGCTTATCCTCGGCGGCCTGTTCGTGATCATCACCCTGTCGGTGGTGATCCAGGTCGGCTCCTACAAGCTGACCGGGAAGCGCGTGTTCCGCATGGCCCCGCTCCAGCACCACTTCGAGCTGGCGGGCTGGGCGGAGACAACCATCGTCGTCCGCTTCTGGCTGATAGCCGGCATGTTCGTCGCCCTGGGCCTAGGCATCTTCTACGTAGGCTGGTTCCCCAAGTAACTCCACCCCCACCAGCCCCACACCCCCACTAGCCCCACACCCCGCACCCCACACCCCCACCACCCCACCAGCCGCCCGCCCGGCCATATCCGACATTTCGCGGTATAGCCGGGCGGCGTATAAGGGTCGCGGTAGGGACCGCCCGCAAGGGCGGTCCCTACCGCGACCCTTAGTGCGATGCGGGGGTGTGGGCGTCCCAGGCGTCGGCCGCGAGCGGAGCGTCCAAGGGGGCCGCGGTCAGCCGGTTGGCGAAGGTGGACAGCGTGTAGGTGCCGATGCCGAGGACCACTTCGAGGGCCTGTTCCGCGGTGTACCCGTGGGCGAGCAACACCCGCAGCGCATCGTCGCCGACGTCGCCGGTGGTGTCGACGACGCGGTGGACGAAGACCCGGAGCGCCTCAAGCCGTGGATCCGCAAGCGGCTGGCGGGCGCGAAGCGCGGAAATCAGCTGGGGGTCCGCGTCCATCGCCTCCAGCCGCTTGGTGTGGATCGCGACGCAGATGTGGCAGCCGTTCCGGGTGGCGATCGTCATCACGAGCACCTCGCGGGACACCGGGTCGAGCGTGCTGGCTTCGAACAGGCCGTTCAGCTTGAGGAAGCCGTCGAGGGTGCGTGGTGAGGTGGCGAGGCGTGCGACGGCCGTCGGCAAGTATCCCCACTGGTCTTGCGTTGCCGTCATGGTGCGGCGGGCCGCGGCCGGAGCCGACTCGATGGTGTGGGATGGGAAAACGGAGGTTGTGCTCACGGTCATGGCCGCTGACCTCTTCCTATAAGATCGTCAATTAGGTTGTCTAAAACGGTAAACAAGGTTGTCTATCGTGTCAAGCAAGCGGACATACGGGTTCGAGCTGCCGTTGCTGCTCTTCTCCGGGTTCCGGTCGATCATCGACGAGCTGCACGCGGAGCTTGCTCGCCGCGGACACCCGGACATCCGCCCCGCGCATGGCTTCGCGCTGCAAGCGATCGGCCTCGGCGGTGCCACGGCGACCGAGGCAGGGAGGCGGCTCGGCATCTCCAAGCAGGCGGCGGGCAAGACCGTGGAGCGGCTGGCGGAGCTCGGTTACGTGGAGCGGTCGGGCGACGACGCCGACCGGCGGCGCAAGCTGGTCCGGCTCACGCCGCGCGGCATCGAGGCGCTCACGTTCTCCGCGATGATCTTCGAAGACATCCGCGCCCGGTGGGCGGCGGACCTTGGCATCGAGCGCCTCGACAGCATGGAGGGCGCGCTGCGCGAGATGGTGCCGGGGGAGACGTTCCGCCTCGATGTACCTGGCTGGTTCGGCTCTTAGGGCGCGGCGGTAATGTGCAGCACGGGCTCGTATCCCGCCGCCAGCACGGCGACCGTGGCGCGCGGGGTGAGCACGACGGCGTCCTTCAACGACGACGCGGGCCGCCGATCGGTGTACCCGCCCGGCGTCCAGTGCAGCAATTCGCTGTCGAGGACCAGCCAGGACGAGCCGTCCACCGACACCATCGTCCCGGTCGGCAGCGACGACACCGGCGCGAGATAAGTCCGCCGCACCGACGCTCCCGCGTAGCGGTCGCGCCGCGATGCCAGCAACCGGTCCTCGTGCAGTCTTGCGTCGATATCGTGCACGCTGGGGACCGCGCCGCCGAACGCCCGAGACCAGCACCGCTTGAATGCCTGATAGTCCTGATAGCGGCATTCGCCGCACGGCCGGTGACCGGCGGCCAGCGCCGTCGCCTCGTCCAGGAAGTACAGTTCGGTGAGCCGGCGAGGCGTCCACTGGACCCGGCGGATCCCCTTGTACCAGAGCAGGCAGATCATCCAGGCCTTCCCGCGCGAGTACCGCGCGAGCTCGCCGGCGTCGTCCACCAGGACGCCGCGGTTGCCCCAGAACATGCCACGATCCGGCACCGCGACCAGCTCACCGTATGGAGTGACGCGGTTCCGCCGTCGCTCGGCCGCCCGTTCCACGTCCTCATCCTGTCAGATCCGCGACGTCGCGGATTATTGCGGACACTTACCTGCCCATTTCGGGGGGGTAAGTGTCCGCAATGATTCTGACCGTGCGCGCATGTCCCGAAATATCCGGTATGTGCCCGCAGGCGCTCCGACGGGTGGGGGCGACGCGGGTGGCGGTGGTTGCGGCGGGTGGCGGTGGTTGCGGCGAGTGGCGGGGGTTGCGACGGGTGGCGGGGGTTGCGGCGCGGGTGGCGCGCGACGGCCGCGGGGCCGGGTGGGCCGGTACGGTTGGGCGGTGGGGTTTGATGCGCGGGTGGCTAGTGAGGGTATCGTCGCGGAATTGCGGACGCTGGCCTCGACCGAGCGGGCCGAACAGGAGAAGCGGTACCTGAAGAGCGAGCTGGACTTCCTCGGCGTGCCGCTGCCGGACATCCGGCGGGTCGTCAAGGCCGCGATCAAGGCCAACCAGGGAGCAGACACAAGGACGTGGGCGCTCACGCTATGGGAAGGCAACCTCTGGGAGCGAAGGGCGGCCGCGGTCGAGCTCCTCAGAGCGAAACACACCGAGCTCACCGCGCAGGATCTCGTCACGATCGAAGCACTCATCCGTGCAGCGGGAGGCTGGGCGCTGGTCGACCCGCTCGCCGCCGACGTGGCCGGTCCGATCGCCGGCCACAACGACGACGCTTGGCACACCATCGACCGGTGGGCGACCGACGACGATTTCTGGATCCGTCGTGCCGCGCTGCTCGCGCTGCTCCCGGGCATCCGCAAGAACCAGCCCGACACCACGCGGTTCGACACGTACGCGAAACGAATGCTCCACGAAAAGGAGTTCTTCATCCGCAAGGCGATCGGCTGGGTGCTTCGCGAGCTGAGCAAGAAGGACGCAAGCTACGTGACCAACTGGACGCGACAGCATGCACATGAGATGTCAGGCGTCACGTTCCGCGAGGCCATCCGCCGTCTTCCGGCGGAAGACGTGACCATGTTGTGCTCGTTTCGTGGCTACTGACGCGTTAAGTTCCGATCATGCCGCGCACGAGGAAGTTCGCAGGAATCGGCGTTGCCGCCGCGCTCATGATCGCCGGAGCGGGGATTGGCGTGAGCCTCACCCAAGGGGTGGCGAAGGCACAGGAGACCTGCGGCGGCGGCAACTCGGTGACGACCGTGACGGGCACGCTCGCGGACAAGGCGACGTACAAGATCCAGTGCCCGGCCGGCGCCTGGAACGGCACGTTGTTCCTGTACAGCCACGGCTACGTGACCCCCGGGTCGAACAATCCGGCCCAGGATGTCGGTGACCCGGTCACCGGGGCCTGGATGCTCGGCCACGGCTTCGCGCTGGCCGGCTCTTCGTACTCGACCACCGGCTGGGCGATCCAAGCGGCGCTCCAGGACCAGATCAGCACGCTGAACGTCTTCGACGCAAGCTTCGGCGCCCCGAAGCAGACCGTGGCCTGGGGCCACTCGCTCGGCGGCATCATCACCGCGGGCCTGATCCAGGACAACCCGCACCTGTTCACCGCGGCACTGCCGATGTGCGGCGTGCTGTCCGGCGGCGTCGCCACCTGGAACACGGCACTCGACGCGGAGTTCGCGTTCAAGCAGCTCATCGACCCCAACGTGCAGATCGTCAACATCACCAACCCGCTCGCCAACCTCCAGGAAGCCGAAGCGGCGGCGGCGAAGGCGCAGCAGACCCCGCAGGGGCGGGCCCGTCTCGCGCTGGTGTCCGCGCTCGGTGACACGCCCGGCTGGTTCACCCCGCTGTCGCCAGAACCGGCCCGCACCGACTACGCCGCGCAGGAGCAGAACCAGTTCGAGTGGGGCTCGCAGGTCACGTTCCCGTTCGTGTTCGCCTTCCGCGCGGACCTGCAGGCCAAGGCCAGCGGCAACCCGTCCTGGAACACCGGCGTGAACTACCTGTTCGACTTCGCGAAGTCCGCCGACAAGGCCGAAGTCATGGCGCTCTACCAGCAGGCGCACCTGAACCTGGTCAAGGACCTGCTCACGATGAACGCCGCGCCCCGGGTCAGCGCGGATCCAAGCGCCGTCACGTACCTGTCGCAGAACATCGCGTTCAACGGCCAGATCTCGATTCCGGTGCTGACCATGCACACCACCGGCGACGGCCTGGTCGTGCCGGAGAACGAGCAGGCCTACCGCTCCGTGGTGGACCAGACCGGCAACGGCAACCTGTTGCGCCAGACCTTCGTGCACCGCGCCGGGCACTGCGCGTTCACCCCGGCCGAGACGATCACCGCCGTGCAGACGCTGATGAACCGCGTGAGCACCGGCAAGTGGAGCACCATCGCGCCGCGGACGCTCAACGCCGAGGCCACGGCACTGGGCGGGCAGTACAACATCTTCACGTCCGGCGGCAACGTGGTCGCGACGCCGCCGCAGTTCATCCGGTACCAGCCGGCCCAGTACCTGCGCCCGTACGACCTGGGACCGGGTCTCCGCCCGCCGTTCTAGCGTCCCGCCACGGCAGTTCGGCCGCACCCATCGGCGTGCACGGCGGGCCCTGCACGAACGGCCAGATCTCCTCGGCGATGCACCGCCAGTCGGCGGTCGCCGCCAGGGATCCGAGCAGCGCGAACAGCCCCAGGTTGATCCGCTGGAGAATAACGTACGAGCGCGGGATCCGCGCGTACGGCGCGATCGGGCTGCGGAAGTCGAAGAACCGCCGGGTGACCGCCGTCGCGTAGTCCTCGGTCATCGTGCGCGGCCCGCGTTCGCGCACCGTGTCGTAGAACACAGCCATATGCTCGACGATCGCGGACGTCTCCACCGGCGTGTCCGGCAACAAGAACCCCGCGGAAACCATGGCCTCGCGGAACGCCGGCGGATCGTTCTCCACGCACAGGTACCGCACCATGTCGATGAGCGGCCGTAGCTCCTCGTCCGAGAAGTGTTTCACCAGTCCGAAATCCAGGAACGTCACGCGACCGCCCGGCTGGAACAGGTAGTTTCCCGGGTGCGGATCGCCGTTGAACGCGTGCGCCTGGTACAGCGACCGGAACACGAACCGGTAGATGGTCTCCGCCGCCAGGTCCTTCTCCGCCTGCGACCACGTCATCAGCTCGGCGAACCGCGCACCGTCCGCCAGCTCGCTCGCCACTACCCGCCGCGCCGAGTACTCCGGCACGATCCGCGGCACGTGGATGGTGGGATGCCCGTCGTAGAACGACGCGAACATGTCCTGGTTGCGCGCCTCGCGCCGGTAGTCGAGCTCCTCGGTGACGCGCTCGCGCAACTCGGCGATCAGCGCGGGGACGTCCTGACTGGGCGCCATGATCTTCAGCATGCGGCGGAGCAACGCGACGTTCCCGAGATCCGCAGCGATCGTCTCGGCGATTCCCGGGTACTGGACCTTGAGCGCTATAGCGCGGCCGTTAGGAGTCAATGCTCTATGCACTTGACCTATGGACGCGGCGGCGATCGGCTCGGGATCCCACGTGCGGAACAGCCGGTCCGGCGGCTGGCCCAGCTCCTCGGTGATCACCTGCGCGGCGAGGTCGGCGCTCATCGGCGGCACGCTGTCCTGGAGCGCGGCGAGCGTGCGGCGGGCGGCGGGGGACAGGCCGTCGTCGACGTAGCTGGCCATCTGGCCGAGCTTCATCAGCACGCCCTTCATGGTGCCGAGGGTGGCGGTGACGTCTTCGGCGGTGCGCAGCGCGAGGTCGTTGCGGAGCCGCTGGCGGTGCTCCCCGGCCGCGACGAACAGTCGCGGCGCGTTGCCCGCGTACCGCGCGCCGCCGCGCGCGGCGAGCCCCAGCGCCTTCAGCCCGCGACGCAGCCGCAGCGTGTTTTTTGGTTCGCTCACCTGCGGGGCGCTTCGAGGCGTCGCTGGTTCGCTCACGCGGCCCGGATCCGCAGCGTGATCCGCTGGCGGGCCTCAAGCACGCCGGGCTCGCCGAGGAACACCGCGTCGAGCACGCCGAGCGTGGCCCTGATCTCTTCGCGCCGGTCCGGCGGCCGCTGGAACCCGTACATGTCCAGCGCCCAGTCCGGCAGCGCGATCAGCACCGCGTCGCGGATGTCCTGCCACAGCTCGGCGATGTCTTCGTCCATTCCAGGCGGGTCCAGCAGGTAGCTGCTCGACTCTCTCGCCGCTGGGGTCAATTCAAGCTCGGACCGAACGACGTTCATGTATTCACCCAGCGCACGCGCGTCTTGCGGGAGCAGATCGTGCGGCACGCCGAGCAGTTCCGCGGCGATGCTCATCTCGCGGATGTAGACGTCCGGTTGCTGCGGCGGCGTGCCGAACAGCTGGGCCGCGACCAGGCCGGAATCCACGAACGTGGCGTGCACCCAGAGCAGCAGGCTGGGGTCGCTGGCCGTGTACGGCTTGCCTGTCACCGTGTCGGTACCGGTGACGTGGTCGTGAATCCGCCGCACCCTGGCGGCCGCGCGGTCGGCGGTGGCGCGGTCCCCGAAGGTGATCGTGGCCAGGTAGGCACCGGTGGCGGCGAGCCGCCCGACCGGGTCCCGCCGCCAGTCGCTGTGCTGGTCCACGCCCGCCATCGCGAGCGGGTGCAGCGCCTGCATCAGCAGCGCGCGCAGGCCAGCGACAGGTGCGGCCAGGTCCGCGGCCAGCCGCCAGGTCGCACTGTCCGGGCCGAAGTAGCCGTCGTCGGCCGGCTGTTCCGGTATGGCCTCGACGAACGCCGCGGCCGAGCGCTCGACGAGCCCGGCCGCGTCGCCGTACTGCTCGGTCACCTGAGCCCCGCGAAAAGGTCGTCCTCTGGCAGCGGCGCACCGGTCGAGTCGGCCGCCCTGATGAAGTACTCCTCGCCGAAGGCCGTCTCCGCGACCTCGGGCGGCAACTTGCTGAACCAGGAGTCCTCGATCTGGCTGCCGTGCGCGAACAGCGCCTCGCGCTTGCGCTGGATCACCGACCGGACGTCGATGGTGGTGGTGACCCGGGCCTCGGACTCGAGGGCTTTGGCCTCCCGCTCCTCGTCGGATTCCCAGTCGGGGACCTCCCGGCCCTGCTCCTTGAGCGCCTCCCATACCTTGCGCCAGTTTTCGCTCCGCATCGCGCCCAGGTACAGCTTCGCCGGTATTCCGCTGTCCGCGAACGCCTGCTGGGCGGCGAGGCTCGCGTGCACGTGGTCCGGGTGCTGGTAGGGGCCCTTGTCGTCGTAGGTGACGATCACCTGAGGCTGGTATGTGCTGATCAGGTCGCTGATCCGGGCCGCCACGTCCGCGACAGGGACATTGCAGAACGCGTCGGGCTGGTTCCGGTACTCCCACTCCTCCATGCCGGAGTCGTGGTAGCCGAGCAGCTCCAGGTGGGTGACGCCGAGAATCTCGATGGATTTGCGCAGCTCGGCCAGCCGCTGCGCGGCGACGGCCTGGGGGTCGTGGCCGGCCTCGCCCGGCTTCACCCCGCCCGGCGCGTCACCGAAATCACCGTTTGTGCAGGTCACAACCACGGTTCGGATGCCTTGTGCGGAATAGGCCGCCAGAATGCCCCCGGTGCTCGAAGCTTCGTCGTCCGGGTGGGCGTGCACGGCCATCAATGTCAGCGTTTCTGCCATAGAAACAGACTATTTCAGCAGGCCGCCAGCACGGACGGCCGGCGTCGCCAGCAGGTGCGCAGCACGTAACCGCTGACGCTGACGGTGACCACTCAGACCGCCAACGTGGCGATTGGCCCCGTTTTCGAGGCTTTAGCGCTCGGCCTCCGCGGCGCCGGCCAGTTCGTCGGGGTGCAGCTTGGCGTAGTGCCGCGTCAGCACGGCGCTTGCCTGGCCAGGGCGGTACGCGAGCGTCCGCCCGCATATCTCGCAGCGGGTGACGGGCAGCCGGGTGATGGTCACCGGGAACTGAGTGGATTCTGACCTGCTCATTTGTTTTCTATACTGCCAGACTCCAACCTTGCCGTGGTCCTCGGCGTCTTTGTTTGCGACACTCGCGTCGTGACGCTCTGCTGACCTGGGAGGCGAGATGCCGCGGCTATTGGTGCATAAACGCGCATTTGTTAGCACGATTGTGACGGCCCTGGCTCTCTCCGGAGCGGCGGACATCTCCGTCCCGGCGCGGGCGGCGAACGTGCCGCGGACACTGCCGGCCGGCGCGACGCGGACGCTGTCCACCGGGGCGCTGCCGGCCGGTGTCGCGGAATCCGTGACCGCCGTCGCGTTCCCCGACGCGTCCGCCGGCTGGGCGCTCGGCACGGACGGCGGCGCGACGCGGATCTGGCACACCGCCACGCCCGGATCTGCTTGGCAAGTGCAGTGGCGAGGGAGCGGGACCCCGCTGGCGATCACCGCGAGCGACCCGGCGCACGCCTGGGCGCTGACCGGCTGCGCGAAGCCCTGCGGCCGGCGGCTGCTCGGGACCACGGACGGCGGCTCGGTCTGGCGGGTTTTCTATTCCTGGCCGGCCTCGGCCTCGGCCTCGGTTGGCCGGGTGCAGTTCGTCACACCGCGTCTAGGCGTGGCGACCGCCGGGGGTGCGCTGCTGGTCAGCCGCGACGGCGGGGCGCACTGGCGCCGGACGCTCCGCCAGGCGGGGCCGGTGTTCGCCGCCGCGACCGCGTCCGGCCAGCTCTGGGCCGCCGAGACCGTGCCCGGCGCCGCGCGCAACGCGGCCGGCATCCGGTTCGTGACCAGCGCCGACGGCGGGCAGACCTGGCATCGGCTCGGTCAGCTCACTGGCCGGTGGCCGCCGTCGCCGTCGGTGCGGGTAACGCTCGCGGTGACCGGCGGCAAGCTCTCCTGGGCGAGCGTGTTCGACCAGGAAAGCTGCGCGATGCACGGCTGCGGCGTAGCGAACGTGCTGAGTAGCGCCGACGGCGGCCGGACGTGGCATGCGGTGAACCTGCCGGACGGTCAGCCGGACGAGTGCGGCAGCGCCAGCGTCGTGCTGTCCGCGGCGCCCGACGGCGCCGTCTGGGCGGCGCTTGGCCGCAACGGGGCGGCGTGCGCGCCGCCGCTCGGCCTGGTGTACCTGCATGCCGGCGGCACGGCCTGGCGCGAACTGGTGCCGTGGCAGCTGACCACCGTCTCGTCCCTGTCGGCGGTGAGCGGGCGGGTCGCGTACGCGATCGGCGACCAAGGAGAGCTGTCCAGGACCGAGGATGGCGGGCAGCGGTGGACGCAGGTGCTGCCTTCGGCGGTGCCGTCGGGGTCGCTGGCCGCGGCCGGCGGGGTGGTGTACGGAGCGCAGGACGGTACCGGCGCGGGCGCGGTGCTGCGCGCCGTCCCCGGCGGGCGCTGGCGGCAGGTCGCGGATCTGCCCGGTGTCGTCACCCAGCTCGGGTTCTCGTCCGCGACGAAGGGGTTCGCGCTCAGCTACACGCCCGGTGTCAAACCCGCGTGGCGGCTGTGGACCACCTCCGATGGCGGCGCGAGCTGGACGGCGCCAGGCGGCCTTCCGGCCACGAGCGGGGTCATCGAAGGCCCGTGGCTGACCGCCGACGGCCACGGCGTGCTGCTGACCGTGGCGAGCGGAACACCGTGGCAGCCGGCGGACGGGGGCACCGGGGCGGTCCGGGAGTGGATCACCGGCAACGGCGGCGCGACCTGGACCCGCGGCGCGGCGGTGCCGCTCGGCCGCGACACGCTCGACGGTCCCGCCAGCTTCTGGTACTCGCCGTCCGGCGGCTGGACCGGCTGGCTCTCGGTCGCGAACGCGAGCTACACCCAGCAGGTAGTCGCTCTCTCGGGCGGGCGGCTGAGCGTGCTGCCCGGCAACCCGCCCGCCAGCAGCGTGCAGCTGACCGGGCCGGGCGCGGGTCTCACCTGGGGCGTGACGTACACCAGCCACTCGTCCACCTTGGTCATCTACCGCACCAGCGACAACGGCCGCACCTGGCAGCACGCGTCGACCGGCCTCCCGGCCTGCGACGAGGACCAGCCGCTGCTGGGCTTCGCCACCCTGAACGACGGCTGGCTCACCCTCGGCGGCACCACATGGCACACCACCAACAGCGGCCTAACCTGGCAAGCAGACTAACGCCCGCCGCAGCCGCCCCGGCTTTTGGCGGCCGCCGCGGGCAGTCCCGCTCTTGACGGCCGCGCGGGCGGTCCCGGCTCTTGACGGCTGCGCGGGCGGTCCCGGCTCTTGACGGCTGCGCGGGCGGACCCGCCCGCCCAGGCTGGCAAGCCCGCGCGGCGCGGACGGACCCGACTGGCCAGCCCGCGTCGCGCGGATGCCCGCAGTGCCCGATTCGTCCCCTGCGTGTGCGCAGACGCGGGCGGTCGGGCTGCGCCGACCGGCTCCGAACGCAGGCGACCAGTCGCCACGTTCGCCCGATTTGCCCGCTATGCGCGCTGGTCGCGGGCCCTTTCGTGTCAGAAAAGGGCCCCGTGTTGGAAAAGGCGCCACATCTGCACCCTTTTCTAACATGAAGCACTTTTCTGACATGAGAGCGTTGCCTCGGGGTTCCCTTTTAGCGCTTGCGTAACGTAAGACACTCTGACACCATGACACGACGGTGGTCGACCGCCGTCGGCAGCGGCAGTCAGAGCGTACGGTACATGACGAGCAGGCCCACGTAGCCGAGTTTCGGGTGGTGGAAGCCTTCGGGCACAGTGGCGAGCACCTCGAAGCCGAGCGAGCGCCACAGGCCGACCGCGCGGATGTTGCTCTCCGCCACCGCGTTGAACTGCATCGCGCGGTAGCCGTCCGCACGGGCCTGGTCGATGGTGTGCTGGGCGAGGGCGCGGCCGATGCCCTTGCCTTCATGGCCCGCGGCCACCATGAAGCCGGCGTTGGCGACGTGCGCGCCCGGGCCGCCCTGGTTGCGGTGCGTCTCCGCGGTACCGACGACGTGGCCCGCCTCGTCGATCGCGACGAAGGTCCGGCCGGGCGGGTCGTGCAGCCAGCTCGCGCGGGCGCGCTCCTCGGTGGTGTCGCGGTCCCAGGTGAACGTTTCCCCGGCGGCCACGACCCGGCGGACGATGGGCCAGATCTCTGGCCAGTCTTCCTGCGTCGCGTCTCTGATCAGCACGGTCCAACGATAGGGGAGGCCCTACTTTCGTCGGATGCCGCGCTCGGTACCCGGCCTCTAGGCTGGGAGGATGAGCCGAGTCAGCCGCGATCCGCTGGTCGACGCGGTATGCGTGGTGATCGCCGCGGCCGGCGGCCTGGTGCTGTTGCTCGCCAACCCTGGCACGAGAGGCGCGGGCTGGATCCACGAGCGGGCGGCGCTGGCATTCGGCGTGGACGCGGCGCTGGGCGCGATCGCGTGCGGCATGCTGTGCTTCCGCAGGCGCTGGCCGACCTGGGTCGCGGTTGCGATCGCCGTACCGGCCGTACTGTCGAGGTCCGCGCAGCTAGCGTCCCTGATGTCCCTGTTCGGCCTGCTGCTGCGGCGGGGCCCGCGCGCCGGGCTGCCGGTCGCGGCGCTGCATCAGCTCGCGTTCATCGGGTTCGCCCTGCTGTGGGTGCCGTACCCGCTGTGGGCCGCCTCCCTCTGGGTCCTGACGTACCACATCGCCGTGATCGCCATCGCCCTGTACCTCAGGGCACGGCGGCAGCTCATCGCCTCGCTGCACGAGCGGGTGGCGCACGCGGAGGCGACCCAGAAGCTGCTCGCGGACCAGGCCAGGACCGCGGAACGGGCCAGGATCGCGACGGAGATGCACGACGTCCTGGCGCACCGGGTGTCGCTGATCGTGCTGCACGCCGGGGCGCTGGAGGTCCGGCCGGACCTGGCGCCGGATGAGGTGCGCCAGGCCGCGGGCCTGATCCGGACCACCGCCCGGCAGGCGCTGACCGAGTTGCGCGGCGTGATCGGCGTGCTCCGCGACAACGACGGCGACAGCGCCACCCATACGGACACCGACGGCGTACCGCTCGCCCCGCAGCCGACGCTGGGCGACATCTCGACGCTGGTCAGCGAGTACCAGCGGGCCGGGCTGAACGTCACCCTGGATATGCGGGTGACCAGCGCCGACGATGCGCCCGGCACGCTCGGGCGCGATACGTACCGAATCGTCAGGGAGGGCCTGACGAACGTGAGCAAGCACGCCAGCGGAACCGCGGCCACCGTGACGGTATCCGGCGGTCCGGGGCAGGGGCTCCAGGTCATGGTCCGCAACCGGCTCCCGCTGGGACAGCACGATGGCAACGGCCTTCCAGGCTCAGGACTCGGCCTGGTCGGGCTGATCGAGCGGGTCGCGCTGGCCGGCGGCACGATACGGCACGGCCCCGACCCGGCCGGGGACTTCGTGCTGACCGCGGCCCTGCGCTGGACGGAGAGCGCATGCTGAACGTCCTGCTCGTCGACGACGACCCGCTGGTCCGGGCGGGGCTGCGCACGATCCTGTCCGCGGCCGACGACATCGCGGTGACCGCGGAGGCGGGCGACGGGGCCGCGGCAGTCAGCGCGGTGGCCGGTCACCGGCCCGACGTCGTGCTGATGGACATCCGGATGCCCGGCGTGGACGGCATCGACGCCACCGGCCAGATCACCGCCCTGCCGACGCCGCCGAAGGTGATCGTGCTCACCACGTTCCATCTCGATGAGTACGTGTTCGGCGCGCTGCTCGCCGGGGCCAGCGGCTTCCTGCTGAAGGACGCCCCGCCCGCCGACATCATCAGGGCGGTGCGCCTGGTAGCGGGCGGCGAGGCGATGCTGTCGCCGGCCGTCACCCGCACGCTGATCGAGCGGTTCGGCGCGAACCCCGCGGCCGCGCGGCGCGCGAAGGCCGAGGCGGCGATGGACGCGCTCACCGGACGCGAGCGGGAGGTCGCCGTCCAGGTCGCGCAGGGGCAGTCCAACGCCGACATCGCCACGCTGCTGTACATGAGCGAAGCGACCGTCAAGGCGCACGTCTCCCGGATGCTCACCAAGCTGGGCGTCGCCAACCGGGTGCAGATCGCGATAATGGCGCGCGACGCCGGGCTCTCCTGACGCCCGGTTTGCCGATAGCATCTGACCGCCCGCACGCCAACCGGTCAACCGGAGGATTCCATGACCTATGACGCGACGCTCGCCGAGACCGTCACGATTACCGGCCACGATGGCCACCGGATCGAGGCGTACAGCGCCCGCGTGCTCAGTCCGGCGCCGTCTGGCGGCGTCGTCGTCATCCATCACATGCCCGGCTACGACGACCAGACCAAGGAGATCGCGCGCACGTTCTCGACGCACGGCTTCAACGCGGTCGTGCCGAACCTGTACCACCGCGACGCGCCGGGCGCGGGCCCGGACGACGCCGCCGCCACAGCGCGGGCCAAGGGCGGGGTGCCGGACGCCCGGCTGGTCGGTGACGTGGCCGGCGGCGCCGCGTACCTGAAGGGCCTGAGCAACTCCAACGGCAAGGTCGGCGTGATCGGATACTGCTCCGGTGGCAGGCAGTCGGTGCTGTCCGCGTGCAGCCTGCCCTTGGACGCGGCGGTGGACTGTTACGGCGCGTTCGTGACCAGCCCTCCGCCGGAGGGCATGGCGCTCAAGTTCACCCCGATCAAGCACCTGATCAAGGACCTGAGCTGCCCGCTGCTCGGTCTGTTCGGCGCCGACGACAAGTATCCGTCGCCGGACCAGGTGGCCGAGCTTGAGGACGAGCTGAAGGTCCAGGGCAAGACCCACGAGTTCCACTCCTACGAGGGCGCCGGCCACGCGTTCTTCTCAGTCAACCGCCCGAGCTACCGCCCAGAAGCCGCAATGGACGGCTGGCACCGCATCTGGGACTTCTACGGCCGCTACCTCAGCTAGCGGGCTGGCGCAGCTGTTCACCAGGCGTAGAGATGGAATATTCGAATGAGTGAACGACTTCCTATACCCCTGGGGTATATAGCTCATGATCTGATCACGAATGGTTTTTTGGCCTAGAGGATCCTGGTGGCTTATTCTCCTGGGCTTCGGATGTGCCGGCCCGGCCATCTGCCGGCAGCCGCCCGATAGCGACTGGAGCTGGCGTGCGGCATGGGGCTGACGATGCGCCAGCGCGCCGCCTGGCTCTGCATCAATGTGGTGGATTTCCCTATCGTGGTGGACTGACCTTTGAAAACGAGGGTCAGCCCGCCACAAAGGGATAATCCGCCACATTGTTCGAGATTTTCGCCGCCAGCGGGGCCGCCTGCAGCGCCGAGGCCGGTTATTAGTTCGAATATTCCACCCTGACGCTTGCGAAATAGCTACCTATTCCCACTCGATGGTGCCGGGCGGTTTGCTGGTCACGTCCAGCACGACGCGGTTGACCTCGGGGATCTCGTTGGTGATGCGGTTCGAGATGCGGGCGAGCACGTCGGGGGGGACGCGCGCCCAGTCGGCGGTCATCGCGTCTTCGCTGGTCACCGGGCGCAAGACCACGGGGTGACCGTACGTCCGCCCGTCGCCCTGGACGCCGACCGAGCGGATGTCGGCGAGCAGCACCACCGGGCACTGCCAGATCTGGTCGTCCAGCCCGGCAGCGGTCAGTTCGGTCCGCACGACCGAGTCCGCTTCGCGCAGGATCCGCAGGTTCACCGCGGTGACCGGGCCGACGATGCGGATCGCGAGCCCGGGGCCGGGGAACGGCTGGCGGCCCACGATTTCCGCGGGCAGGCCGAGCTGGGCGCCGACCGCGCGCACCTCGTCCTTGAACAGCCAGCGCAGCGGCTCGACCAGCTGAAACGCCAGGTCGTCGGGCAGGCCGCCGACGTTGTGGTGCGACTTGATGTTGGCCGTGCCGGTGCCGCCGCCGGACTCCACGACATCCGGGTACAGCGTGCCCTGGACGAGGAAGTCCGCGCCGCCGGACGAGGCCTTGACCAACCGGGCCGCCCGCTCGAAGGCGCGGATGAACTCCCGCCCGATGATCTTGCGCTTGGTTTCCGGGTCGGACACGCCGTCGAGCGCCGCCAGAAAGGCCGCTGCCTCTTCGGCCACGTGCAGCCGGACCCCGGTCGCGGCGACGAAGTCCTTCTCGACCTGTTCCGCCTCACCCTTGCGCAGCAGCCCGTGGTCGACGAACACGCAGGTCAGCCGGTCGCCGATGGCCCGCTGCACGAGCGCGGCGGCGACCGCGGAGTCCACCCCGCCGGACAGGCCGCAGATCGCGTGCCCGTCGCCCACCTGCGTCCGGATCGCCGCGACCGCGTCGTCCACGATGTTCGACGTGGTCCAGGACGGCCGGCAGCCCGCCAGGTCGAGGAAGTTCCGCAAGATGCGCTTGCCGTGCTCGGTGTGCAGCACTTCGGGGTGGAACTGGACGCCGTAGCGGGCGGCCTGGGGGTTCTCCATCGCGGCGACCGGCGTGGCCGCGGTACTGGCGGTGACGGTGAACCCCGCCGGCGCCTTCGTCGCGGTGTCGCCGTGTGACATCCAAACCTGCTGGTCAGCGCCGGTACCGACGAGCAACTCGGCGCTGTCAGAGGCATGCAGTGTCGTCGCGCCGTACTCGGCGACACCGGTGCGCTCGACCACGCCGCCGAGCGCGGCGACCATCACCTGGAAGCCGTAGCAGATACCGAGGATCGGCAGCCCGGTGCCGAACAGGCCGTCGGGCGCCGGCGGCGCGCCGTCCGCGTACACCGAGGACGGGCCGCCGGACAAGATGATGGCCGTGGG
Source organism: Streptosporangiaceae bacterium (assembly GCA_035651595.1). Taxonomy (GTDB): domain Bacteria; phylum Actinomycetota; class Actinomycetes; order Streptosporangiales; family Streptosporangiaceae; genus JAFARZ01. The sequence goes on from DASRFJ010000059.1 coordinate 59,675, forward strand.
CTCGCGGGCGAGCATCTCGGCGACGGGCATGGTGGAGGGCACGATCTCGGAGTAGACGTGGCACTCGCGCACCCGGCGGGCGATCAGCTGCGCGTACTGCGCGCCAAAGTCGACGACGAGGACGGTGTCGACCTGCACGAGGGGCTAACCGCCTTCCGTGGCAGAGGTAGGTGGCTGAGCCTCCGAGTTTACCTGCGGTTTCGGCGCTACCGTGGGAGCTGGCACGGCGGGTCCGACGCGCAGCCGGGCGATCCGGCGGCCGTCCAGCTCGGTCACGGTGAGCAGCCGCGAGCCGACCCGCACCTCGTCGCCCAGCGAAGGCAGTTCGCCGATGGCGGCGAGCACGTAGCCCGCGGCGGTCTCGTAGGGACCTTCGGGCAGCTCCACGCCGGTCTGCTCGCGGAACTCGTCGAGGTTCAGCAGACCGTCTACCTCGACCGCGCCGGTCGCCAGCTGCGTCTTCTCCCCGCCCGCCAGGTCGTACTCGTCGCGGATGTCGCCGATCAGCTCCTCGACGAGGTCCTCCAGCGTGACGATGCCCGCCGTGCCGCCGTAGTCGTCGACGACGATGGCCAGGTGCAGCCGCTCGCGCCGCATTTCCGACAGGGCGGACAGCACGGTCTTGGACATCGGCAGGAACTTGACCGGCCGGACGATCTGGCCCACCGACTGCGTGGGGGCGGCGCGGGCCGGCCCCAGCAGGTCGCGGATGTGCACGAAGCCGATCACGTTGTCGTAGGACTCCTGGTACACCGGCAGCCGCGAGTACGGCACGTCGCGGGCGATCATCGCGGCCGCGCTCACGGTGGTTTCCGCGTCGAGGAACACCACCTCGGTGCGCGGCACGATCACTTCGCGGATCTGCCGTTTCCCGGCGTCGAAGACCTCGCCGACGATCTGCCGCTCGTCCGACGACAGCGTCTGCGCCCCGGCCACGGTCTCGCGCAGCTCCTGCTCGGTCATCGCCTGCCGTCCCACGTCCGGGTCGCCGCCGAACAGCGCCACCACCAGGTTCGCGGACTTCGTCAGCAGCCAGACCAGCGGCCGGGCCAGCGTCGCGATCCGGTCGAGCAGCGGCGCGGCGAGCAGCGCGACCCGGGTCGAGCGCTGTAGCGCGATCCGCTTGGGCGCGAGCTCGCCGAGCACCAAGGACACGAACGTGATGCAGAGGGTGACCACCACGTAGGACAGCGTGGTCGCCCAGGTTTCCGCCATGTGCTGCCGGATCAGCCAGGACTTGAACAGGGCGGCGAGCGTCGCGGCGCCGTACGCGCCGGAGACCAGGGTGGCCAGCGTGACGCCGATCTGCACCGAGGAAAAGAACCGCGGCGGGTCCATCGCGAGCTTCGCCGCCGCGCGCCCGCGTCGGCCGCGCCGCGTCAGTTCGCGGACCTGTCCCTCCCGCAGCGAGACCAGCGCCATCTCCGCGGCGGCGAAGAAGCCTCCGATGGACACGATGACGAGGACGATGAACACGTCCAGGATGAATCTCACGTCAGCTCGCTCTATTTATTGTTCGCTCACAGCGGGCGCCTTCGAGGTGTCGCCTTCCCTCCTCGTTCGTCGCTGCGCTCCTCGCTCGTCAGTCCAGGCAACACCGGCGCCCGCGCTTCGCTCACGGGCCGATGATGTCCCGCCAGTCTAGACCGGATAGCGTATGAGTCTCGTGAGCACACAAACGATCTGGAAAACAACGACTCGCCTTTCGGATGGGCGCGAAATTGTTTACTTTGATGAATCGCCGGATAGCGGGCGTGCGACGTACAAAGACCTTCGCGGGTTGCCCGAGCCGACGTTCGCGCCGCCCGAGATCCGCTGGGATCCGCTGTCCGCAGAGAACGTCGTTATCGCTGCTCAGCGGCAAGACAGGACGTTCTTGCCGCCGGCCGACGAGTGCCCGCTTGACCCCTCGACGCTGGAGCACCAGACCGAGATCCCGGCGCCGGATTACGACGTCGCGGTGTTTGAAAACCGTTTTCCATCGTTGCGTTCGCCGCACGGCCGATGTGAGGTTTTGTGCTTTACGTCCGACCATGACGCGTCGTTCGCCACCCTCACTCCGAAGCGGGTACGCACGGTGCTCGAGGCCTGGATCGACCGGACGGCCACCCTCGGTGCCCTGCCGGAGACCGAGCAGGTGTACTGCTTCGAGAACCGCGGCGAGGAAATCGGCGTCACGCTGCACCATCCGCACGGCCAGATCTACGCGTTCCCGTTCGTCACACCGCGCACCCAGCGGATGATCGACCAGGCGGCCCGGCATCCCGGCCTGTTCGACGACCTGGTCGCGAAGGAGGTCAACGCGGAAACCCGGATCGTCGCCCGCAACGACGACTGGGTGGCGTTCGTCCCGCAGGCCGCCCGCTGGCCGTTCGAGGTCCGCATCTTTCCGCTGCGCCGGGTGCCGGACCTGCCGGCCCTCTCCGCGGCGGCCCGCGACGCGTTCGGCCCGCTCTACCTCGATGTGCTGAAGCGCTTTGACGCGCTGTTCGGCAGGCCCGCCCCGTACATCGCCGCCTGGCACCAGGCGCCGGGCCGGGCCGGCCGCGAAACCCGGGAGAACTTCGGCGCGCACCTTCAGGTATTTTCAGTGCGCCGGGCGGCCGGCAAGCTCAAGTACCTGGCCGGCACCGAATCGGGCATGGGCGTGTGGATCAACGACATCGTCCCCGAAGAGGCGGCTCGACGACTACGAGAGGCGCGTGAGCAATGAGACTCCTGGTCACCGGCGGCGCCGGATACATCGGCAGCGTGGTCGCCGCCCAGCTCATCGACGCCGGCCACGAGGTCACGGTCCTCGACGACCTGTCCACCGGACACGCCGACGCGGTGCCGCGCGGCGCGCACTTCGTCAAGGGCACGCTCCGCGACTGTTCCGCCGAAGTCCTGGCCGACGGCATCGACGGCGTGCTCCACTTCGCCGCGAAGTCGCTGGTCGGCGAGTCCGTGACAAACCCCGCCAAATACTGGTCCGGCAACCTCGGCGCGACGCTCACTCTGCTGGAGGCGATGCGTGTCATCGGCGTCCGGCGCATCGTGTTCTCCTCGACCGCCGCCGTCTACGGCGAGCCGGAGCGGACCCCGATCGTCGAGACGGACCCCACGCGCCCCACCAACCCCTATGGCGCGTCGAAGGTCGCCATCGACACCACGCTCACCGAATTCGCCCGGCTGCACGCCTTCGCCCCGGTCAGCCTGCGCTACTTCAACGTGGCCGGCGCGCAAGGAAACCTCGGCGAGCGGCACAGCCCGGAGACCCACCTGATCCCGAACGTGCTGGCCGCGGCCGCCGCCGGCACCCCGGTGAACGTGTTCGGCACCGACTACCCCACCCCCGACGGGACGTGCGTCCGGGACTACATCCACGTCACCGACCTGGCCGACGCGCACCTGCGCGCCCTGGACGCCTGCGAGCCAGGGCGGCACCACGTGTACAACCTCGGCAGCGAGGCGGGCTTCTCGGTGCGCGAGGTCATCGACGTCTGCCGCGAGGTGACCGGCATCGACGTCGCCGTCAACGAGACCGGCCGGCGGGCAGGCGACCCGGCCGTCCTGGTGGCCTCGTCCGCGCGGATCAAGGCCGACCTCGGCTGGCAGGTGACCCGCGACCTGCGCGTCATGGCCGCCGACGCCTGGCGGTTCACCCAGGCCACGGCTGCCAGATGACGGGGCCAGCGGGGTCGGCGGTGCCGACGGGGGACCGCGGCGTCTGGTTCGCGCCGGGCCGCGCCAATCTGATGGGGGAGCACACCGACTACAACGACGGCTTCGTGCTCCCGTTCGCGCTGGCTCAGGGAACCACGGCGAGTGCTGTGCGGCGTTCCGACGGGGTCCTGTCGCTGACCTCGCGGCAGGAGCCGGGTCCGGCGGTGGAGATCGCGCTTGACGACCTGGACCCGGGCTTGGTCACCGACTGGACCGCGTACCCGGCCGGCGTCGCGTGGGCGCTGCGCGAGGCCGGCCACGACATTCCGGGCGCGACGATCACGATCGACTCCGACGTGCCGGCCGGCGCCGGCCTGTCCTCGTCGGCCGCGCTGGAGTGCGCGGTAGCGCTGGCGCTCACCGCGCTGGCGGGCCTTGATCTGCCGCGCGGCGAACTGGCCGCCATCGCCCGCCGCGCCGAGAACGAGTTCGCCGGCGTGCCCTCCGGCATCATGGATCAGTCCGCGTCGCTGCTGTGCCAGGAGGGCCACGCCCTGCTGCTCGATTGCCAGTCCCTGGAGACAACCCAGGTCCCGTGCGACGCACGCCTGCTCGTCATCAACACCAACGCCAGGCACGAGCTGACCGCGGGAGACTACGGCGCTCGCCGGGCGGAGTGTGAGGAGGCCGCCCGTCTGCTGTCCGTACCGACCCTGAGGCTCATAACGGACTGTGGTGTCACCTCCGAGATTCCCGACCGCACGCTGCGCAAGCGTGCCCGGCACGTCTGCACCGACAACGAGCGTGTGCTGCGGTCGGTGGAGTTGCTGCGTGCGAGTTCTTATGAGGCGGTGGGCGCGCTGCTGACGCAGGCGCATGCCTCGCTGCGCGACGACTTCGAGATCTCCTGGCCCGAAGCGGACGTGGCGGTCGACGCCGCCCTGTCCGCCGGCGCGCTCGGTGCCCGGATGATCGGCGGCGGCTTCGGCGGCTCGGTGCTCGCGATGCTCCCGGCGGAGGACGTCCCGGTCCGCGAGGCGGTGACGAAGGCGTTCGCCGCACGCTCCTGGGCCGCGGCGGAGTTCTACGCCGCCGTCCCCTCCGCCGGCGCCCGCCGCCTCTCCTAAGCGCCCGTCAGGGCTGGCCCACGGGTCCATGACTTCGATGCCGATGCCATCGAAATCAGGCACGTTGCGAGTGGCCAGCGTTGCCACGCGGGAACGGCAGACGGACGCGATGAGCGCGTCAAACCCGGCAATCGGCTTCCCGGCGCGCTCCCGCATGCTCACCACGACCGCGTACTGTTCGGCCGCTGCCGAATCGACCGGGAGTATCTGGTCGGAAAAGCCTCGGAAGATGTCGTCGGCAGCGTCCAGGAGTGCCTGTTTCCTGCGGCCCTCGGGAAGCCGGGCGATTCCGTAACGGATCTCCGCAAGCGTGATCGAGGTCATGCACAGCTCACGCCTGTCCCGGCTGCGGATCCACTCGGCCACTCGCGGCGTCGGCTCCGGGCGCATCAATTCGGAGACGACATTCGTATCTAGGATGATCATTAACCGAAATCCGCCGCTCGGGCGGGTTCTGTCCGTTCCGGCAGATCCAAGTCGACGCCGCCAAGCTGGCCGAACCGGTCAAGCAGAGCCGTGAACAACCCCGCCGAATCGGCCGGTTCAAGAACCGCTTCCGTGATGATCGCGCGTGCTTCCGCCTCCATTGACCGGCCATGGTGAGCGGCGCGGGCTTGCAGCCGCCGCTTCACGCCCTCATCCAGGTCGCGAATGCTGAGTGCTGCCATCGGACCCACCTCCAGGAGACAACGCTATCATATAGTGCTAGCATTGCTGGCGCGGCACGCTTACCTCAGATGCGGTTCCCCTCGCGCGGCGTGGGCACCGCGTTGGGCCGGGCCGGCGGGCGGAGCAGCGCCTCGGCCAGCGTGAGCACCGTCTCCTCGAGCGAGCTGAGCCGCGCGGACACGTCGCCCTGCGCCGAGTCGACGATCTTCGCGATGGCGTCCTCGATCTCGCTGGGTCCTGGCCGCGAGCGAAGCTCCTCCGCCAGCGGGTCGATCCGCTTACCGACCGCGTCGAGCCCGTCGCCGACGCGCTTGTCGGTCGTCGCTAGCTGGCCGCCCAGGTCCTCGACGCGTCCGGCCACGCCGGACACCCGGCCGCTGATGTCGCTGTTCACCGCGTCGAGGCGCGCACCGAGCCCGGACACCGCGTCCGCGACCCCGTCCACCTTGGTGCCGACCTCGCCGAACCGGCCGTTCACCGCCTCGAACCGGGCGTCGACGGAGCCGAACCGGTCGCCGAGCCCGTCCAGCCGCGCGCCCATGCCCTCGAGCCGTCCGTCCAGGCCGTCCAGCCGGCCGGACAGCGTGCCCATCTTGCCGTCGACTCCGCCGAGCCGGATGTCCAGCGCGCTGAGCTTGGTGTCGACCGGCCCGAGCTTGCCATGCAGCGTGCCGAGCTTCCCGTCCACCGTGCTCAGGCCCTTGCCGTGGTCGCTGACCCGGTCGTCCAGCTTGCCCAGCCGTCCGTCCAGCGCGCCGACCGCCTCACCGAGCTCGCCGAGCCGTCCGTCGAGGCCGGTCAGCCGGCCCTCCACGGTGCCGAGTCTGGCATCGGTACCGGCCACCGCCGAGCTGACCGAAGCCACCGAGTCTTCCAGCCCGCACACCTTACTTCCGGTCTCCACGGTGGCGTCCTCGATGGCGGCGAGCCTGCCGCCGCTGACCGTGAGGGATTCCTCGATCGCGGTGAGCCGGGTGTCGGTGCCGGACAGGGTCTCGCCGACGGCGGCGATCCGGCTGGTCGCGCCGCCGAGCGTGTTGTCGATGGCGCTGACCCGGTCGTACTGGTCGTCCAGCCGCTCATCCAGCCGCTCCAGCCGGTTGTCGAGCGCGCCGACCCGGCTGTCCGCGGACGCGACGCGCGCGTCGGTGGCGGTGAGCTTCTTGTCGATGGCGCCCAGCTTGTCGTCGGTGTCGCCAAACCGCTCGTCGAGCCGCTCGATCCGGCCGTGCACCACCTGGATCTGCCCGCCGAGCAGGTCGACCTGTCCGCCGATCCCGGTCACCGTGCCGGCCAGCCCGTCGACCGCGGCGGTCATGGTCTCCAGCGACTGGCCGACCTGATTGCTTGTGGCCTCCGCGCTCGCCTCCATCTTGGCGGTCAGCGCGGCCAGACCCTGATCGTTGCGGCCCTTGACCGCCGAGATTTCCTTGTCAAGCTGCGCCGTGCGCTGCGCGAGGTCGGCCATCGCCTTGTCCAGCCGGCTGAACCGCCCGGCGGCGGACTCCATCGCCTGCTGCAGCTTCCCGATGCTCGCTTGGACGCGGGCGACCCGGTCGTCTTGTGTCTTGAGCGCGTCCATGGCCTGGCCGACTGACTCGCACAGGGCCCGGAGCTGTGGCAGCGCCTGTTCGACGTTTTCTGAGACGGCGCCCACGTCGGCCCATAGCGAGTGCAGTTCGGCCACCGGCTGTACCTGCGCCCGCAGCAGCTCGATGTGCTCGGCGAGCGACTCGGCCCAGCCCGGCGGCCGCTGGGCGGCGTCGTCGAGGTGGCCCACCAGGCCGTCCAGCTGGCTGGTCAAGGTGGGAATTTCCCGCTCGCGCACTTCCTTCACGAGCCACTCCAGGCCCTCCATGCGTTGCCGGATGTCCTCAAGAGCTCCGGCGTTCGAGCGCTGGTCCGCGACGTGGTCCTGTACCGTCCGGGCGAGCAGCTCGCGCATGCGGTCGGGCACGGCGCCCGGCTGGCTTCCGCGCAGCAGGATGTGGTTACCCGGCTGATCCATGGTGCTCCTTCGCAAGGGGTTGCTCAGCCTCCGGCGTGCACGTCGCGCAGCCGAGGACCCGACAACCTTAGTAGCTCCGAGTAGTCGCATGTGCACGGAGCGCGAAAGAGGCTGATTGGGCGCGCGTCTGGCGCTTCGCCCGTGTTGACGACGCCGGCCGGCCCCGGATACTGTTCCGGATTAGCACTCGGTAGGATAGAGTGCTAACGCGACACGGCAGTCTGGCACCCGCGACGACAGGCCGCTACGGTCGCCCTCTGAAGCATTCACCGTTAACCTTTCCGGAGGGGGAGGTCAGATCGTGACGACCGCCACCAAGGTAGTTATCAAGCCGCTCGAAGACCGGATTGTGGTCCGCCCGCTTGAGGCTGAGCAGACCACGGCATCCGGCCTGGTGATCCCGGACACCGCGAAGGAGAAGCCCCAGGAGGGCGAAGTCCTTGCGGTTGGCCCGGGTCGCTTTGACGACGCGGGCAGCAAGCGCGTGCCTGTCGACGTCAAGGTCGGCGACGTGGTGCTGTACAGCAAGTACGGCGGCACCGAGGTCAAGTACGCGGGTGAGGAGTACCTCGTGCTCTCCGCCCGCGACGTGCTTGCCGTCATCGAGAAGTAGTACACGTAGCGGGCTCCAGGGACAGTGCGTCTGTCCCTGGAGCCCGTATTCAGTCAGTGCCAAACCCGTAGTTGAGGTAGTCAATGGCCAAGATCCTGGAGTTCGACGAGGATGCCCGCCGCTCGCTTGAGCGTGGCGTGGACAAGCTCGCGGACACCGTGAAGGTGACGCTCGGCCCGCGTGGCCGCAACGTCGTTATCGACAAGAAGTGGGGTGCTCCCACCATCACCAACGACGGCGTGACCGTCGCCAAGGAGGTGGAGCTGGAGAACCCCTACGAGAACCTTGGCGCGCAGCTCGCCAAGGAGGTCGCCACCAAGACGAACGACGTCGCCGGCGACGGCACCACGACGGCGACCGTGCTGGCGCAGGCGATGGTGCACCACGGGCTGCGCTCCGTTGCCGCCGGCGCCAACCCGATGGACCTCAAGCGAGGCATCGACGCCGCCGCGGCGAACGTCTCTGACCAGCTGCTCAAGGTCGCGCGTGAGGTCGAGGAGCAGAAGGAGATCGCGCACGTCGCGACGATCTCCGCGCAGGACGCCAAGATCGGCGAGCTGATCGCCGAGGCGTTCAGCAAGGTCGGCAAGGACGGCGTCATCACCGTCGAGGAATCGCCGACGATGGGCCTTGAGCTGGAGTTCACCGAGGGCCTGCAGTTCGACAAGGGCTACATCTCGCCGTACTTCATCACCGACCCGGACCGGCTCGAGGCGGTGCTCGAGGACGCCTACATCCTCGTCCACCAGGCCAAGATCTCCTCGATGGCGGACTTCCTGCCGCTGCTCGAGAAGATCGCCCAGGTCAAGCGGCCGATGCTGGTGATCGCCGAGGACATCGAGGGCGAGGCGCTGGCCACCATCGTGGTCAACAAGATCCGCGGCCTGCTCAACGTGGTCGCGGTGAAGGCGCCAGGCTTCGGCGACCGGCGCAAGGCCATGCTCGCCGACCTGGCGACGCTGACCGGCGGCACCGTGGTCAGCGAGGAACTCGGCATCAAGCTGGAGTCGCTCGGCCTGGAGAGCCTGGGCCGCGCCCGCCGCGTGGTCATCACCAAGGACACCACCACGATCGTGGACGGGGCCGGCGACAAGACGGCGATCGACGACCGGATCCGGCAGATCCGCACCGAGATCGAGAACACCGACTCGGACTGGGACCGGGAGAAGCTGCAGGAGCGGCTGGCCAAGCTGTCCGGCGGCGTCTGCGTCCTGCGGGCCGGCGCCGCCACCGAGGTGGAGCTCAAGGAAAAGAAGCACCGCCTCGAGGACGCCATCTCCGCCACCCGGGCCGCCATCGAGGAAGGCATCATCCCCGGCGGCGGCAGCGCCCTGGTGCACGTGGCCACCGACCTCGGTGACCTGGGCCACGCCGGTGACGTGGCGACCGGCGTGCGGGTGGTCAAGCGCGCCTTGTCCGAGCCGGCCCGCTGGATCGCGCTGAACGCCGGCCAGGAGGGCTCTGTCGTGGTCGCCAAGATCGCCGAGCTGCAGGTTGGCCAGGGCTACAACGCGGCCACCGGCGAGTACGGTGACCTGATGGCCCAGGGTGTCATCGACCCGGTGAAGGTGACCAGGTCCGCGGTGCAGAACGCCGCCTCGATCGCCGGCATGCTGCTGACGACCGAGGTCCTTGTGGTCGAGAAGCCGGAAGAGGAGAAGGCACCCG
>DASRFJ010000060.1:0-15761 GCA_035651595.1 Streptosporangiaceae bacterium
CTCGCTCAAGGAGAGCATCCGAGCGCTGGTGTCCGCGTAGCTCATCACCGGTGCCCTGTTCGTGCCGATATGACCCTCCGTTCCGGAGCCCTCCGCGGACCTCGGGGACCGGTCGAAAATCATTGCGGACAGTTACCCCCCAAACCGGGAGGGTAAGTGTCCGCAATAATCCAGCGGACCGCAGCAGCATCCGAAATATGGCTAGATGTCCGGTTCATCGGCCCGGCAGCCATTATCACAGCCAGGTCGCGCGACGCGCCGCGGACACACTTTGTTCTGGAACGCCTACATCCGGGAGGGTAACTGTCCGCAATAATTTCGGATCGCTTATCGGATCGATGCCATTGGCTATTCGCGGCAACTCACATGGGGCTGCCGGCCGCAATTGCCTGATTTGCGCGCTATCTCCGCCAGTTGCGATCAGCTTTTGATGCCAGAAAAGGGCTTCGTGGCAGAAAAGGGTGCAGATCTGGCGCCTTTTCTACCATGAAGCACTTAATTGACACGGGAACTCTGCTCTCCTGCCCATTTAGCCACTCTAGTAACATTGACCACATGGCGAGACCGCGCCAGAATCAGATTTTTCCGAGGGTGGGGATTACCCCACCGCGAACTGGCTGGTGCGCACCAGTGACCCAGGTAGTGCCGCTACGGAACTGTAGGCGGCATGACAAGAGGATCCCATCGCCCAGCTATGCCCGCACCGATACGGCACGAGCGCGGCCTGTTCGCGTGGCTGGGGCGCGCGGTTGTGCGGCACCCGTGGCGGGTGATCGCGCTCTGGCTGGTTGCCGCCGCTGCGGTGATAGTGACATCGCACGGCCTGCCCAACTCCCCGAACTCGAACAGCAGCTTCCTGCCGAAGAGCTATGAGTCGATCCGCGCGGCGGATCTGCAGAGCACGGCGTTCCCGCAGACCGGGACCGTGACGAGCGACGCGGCCATCATTGTGTTCTCGCGGGCCGACGGCGGAAAGCTAACGAAAGCAGACACCGCGACGGTCAAGCAGATCTCGAAGACGCTTGACGCCAAGCACATTCCCAACATCCTCAGCATCAACGCGGGACCGGCGTCGCCGAACCGCCTGGTGCAGAGCGCGTCCGTCGCCATGACCAACGACGTGGTCAACGCGAACGACAACAGAGCCGACGACGCGGTCAAGGCATTGCGGGCCGACATCAAGCCGCTCATCCAGGGCACCGATCTGGCAGAGGGGGTGACCGGCCAGGTGGCCCAGGGCCTCGACAACCAGCAGTCAGGGAACAACGCCGATCAGATCGTGCTTATCGCGACGCTCGCGCTGATCCTGATACTGCTGCTGATCATCTTCCGCAGCCCGATCATCGCGCTGCTGCCGCTGATCGCCATCGGGATCGTCTCGCAGGTAGCGACCGGCGTAATCGCTGATCTCAACAAGCCGCTCCACCTCAACGCGGACAGCTCGCTCACCACGATCCTCATCGTCGTGCTGTTCGGCATCGGGACCGATTACATCTTGTTCTTGATGTTCCGCTACCGGGAGCGGCTGCGCCGCGGCGAGGACCGCAAGCAGGCGATGGTCAGCGCCGTCACCCGGGTCGGCGAAGTGATCTCGTCGGCCGCTGGCGTGGTCATCGTCGCCTTCCTCGCGCTGACCCTGTCCACCTTGAGCGTGCTGCGGCAGCTGGGGCCGACCCTGGCGATCGCCGTCGGCGTCGCACTGGTCGCCGGCCTGACGCTCGTGCCCGCGGTGGTGTCGCTGCTCGGCACCAAGGTGTTCTGGCCGTCCAAGGCGTGGCAGCGGGAGCCGAAGGCGGCCCGGTTCGGCGCGATCGGCAACGCGCTCGGCCGCCGGCCGGCCCTGTTCGCGGGCGTTTCTGGCCTGGTGCTGGTGGCGCTGGCAATCGGCGCGTTCAGCTTCAAGCCGACGTTCAACCTGGCGTCGGCCGGCATACCGGCCAGCGCCGAATCGCAGCGGGCGCTCGTCACCCTGGAGAAAGGCCTGCCGCCTGGCGCGACCGACCCGACCTACGTGCTCCTGCACTCCTCGTCCGGGCCGCTGTCCCGCGCTCAGCTCACCAGCTACGGCCAGCAGCTCAAGACGCTGCCCGGCGTCGGCTCGGTCGGTACTCCCGGCGTCAGCCCGGACCGGGCGACCGCCGAATACCAGGTGCAGCTGAGCTACGATCCGCAATCCGATCAGGCCCTGAACGCGATAAAGACCTCGATCGCCCCGGGCGCGCACGCGCACGCACCGCCGGGCACTTACGCGCTCGTCGGCGGCACGAGCTCGGTGAACGCCGACGTCCAGCACGCGGTCAACCACGACTACACGGTCGTGTTCCCGGTCGCCGCGGTCATCATCTTGCTGATCCTCGGGCTGCTGCTGCGCAGCGTGGTTGCGCCGTGGTACCTGCTCGCCTCGGTCGGCCTTGGCTTCGCGGCCACGCTGGGCGCGAGCGTGCTGCTGTTCCAGGTGGCGCGGCACGAGGCCGGCCTGGTGTTCTTCCTGCCGGTGTACATGTACCTGTTCGTCGTGGCGCTCGGCACCGACTACAACATCTTGATGATCGCCAGGCTCCGCGAGGAGGCCAGAGAGGGCAGGGACGCCCGGCAGGCCGCCGCGATGGCGCTGCGGCACACCGGACCGACGATCGGCGCGGCCGGGCTGATCCTGGCCGGTACGTTCGCCTCGCTGACGCTCGCCGGAAGCACGGTCCTGTCGCAGATCGGGTTCGCGTTGTCCTGCGGGATCGCGCTGGCCGCGTTCGTGATGGCCATGTTCTTCTCGCCCAGCATCACCGCGCTGATGGGGAACCGCGCCTGGTGGCCAGGCCACCGCGGCGACGGATCGCACCCGCGGGCGGCGATGAGCCAACCTCGCGTTCCAGCTCAGCCCCCGTACCGGAGCTAAGCCTCCGTAGGCCGGCCGCCGCGCCGTCGTCGACCAGAGTTGGCGATGTGCGCGGCGGCACCATGCTCACGACTCGCTGGGCAGCGCGTACGAGCCGTGCCGCGGGGGCCCAGCCGGCACGTAGCTGGCGATGATGACGCCGGCCCCGGTGACCGACGTGCTGACCGGCCGCTGCAGCTCGTCTCCCGGCAGCAGCGCGGAGTTCTGCCAGTCCGCTGACGTGAGCGTGCTGGAGGCGACGTATTTTGGCAGCGCGTTGAGCTTGCCGGCGATCTGGTCGGCAGGGTCGGTGACGCGCGGCCAGTGGCCGCTGAAGATCTCATACGTCTTGCGCCCCAGCAGGAACGCACTGGCGTGGCCGAACCAGCCGACCACGGCAGTACCGAAGTCCTCGTCGCCGTAGGGAAACGACCAGCCGCCGTGGGGGAATCCGCCGTCACGGTCCTCGTCCGGGGCGCCTGGCGCCTGCATGACACCGTCGAGGGTCAAGAACGTGTGCAAGGTCAGCTTCATCGTGATCTCCAAGCTTCGGATATCGGCATCCACGTGCTACGGAATGAAGCACCACCGTACGTTCTGACAAAAGATCATTTTTACCGAACGACGGTGGTGCTTGGCCCGGACGGGTCAGATCGCGGAGCGCGGCTTTGACGAGGGCGACGATCCGCGGGTCGGGGGAGCGCCCGGCCAGGTCATCGAGCGCCCACGCCAGCTGCATGGTGCCCATCGCGAACACGCGGCCGCCGCTCGGCGCGGTTGCCCGGACCATGTCCGCGCTGTGGATGACGCCGTCGGATCCCCGGAGGAGCGTGGTCATCAGCGGCACCACCCGACCCGCGAAACAGCCAGGGATGAACGAGTCCCACTCGTAGCCGACGACTCCCGGGATCACATCCCCCGGCTTCAAGCCGGCCGCCGCCAGCCATGGATCGCTGCTCGGCCCCACGACCGTGTACGAGGTGGGCGGCGCGGCTATGTCCCGCTGCGCGGCCCACTGATGCTCGGTGGCCATCAGCTTGCATTCGGGCTCGCCGAACGTGGTGAAGTACCCGTTCTCGTGGCGCGGATCGACCGTGGGATCCCGCCACTCCATGATCGTTCGCCTGCCGTCGGCGTACCGCATCCGCCACTCGCCGTTGTTGGAGCCGAACATCAGGTTCGTCGACTGCGCCAGCGCCCGGTCGAAGGCGTCGCGCATCTGCTGCGTCCAGTACTCGTCGTGGCCGGTCGAGAACACCAGACGGTGCCGCGGCAGCGATCCGGGGTCCACGTCCGTGTCGACGTCGGCCTGGTAGGAGACGTCGATGCCGTTACGTTCCAGGAAGCGGACCCAGGGCAGCTCGAGGTCCGTGACCATGTTGTGGAATTCCCGCTGGTCGAAGGGCCGGTCGAACGACACCGCCACGGCGTGCCTGCTGGTGCCGAACTGATAGAGGCTCTTGCCGCCCCACGGGTTGTACGCCTCCCACGTGTTGACCGGCACCTGGACCAGCACCGCGGACGCGGGAGCCGCCGGGTTCTGCCGCACGATCAGCGGGACGCTCCCCACGGCGCCGGTGTGCGCGCCACTGACGATCTCGAGTTTGGCCTCGTAGTAGCCGGAGACCGCGTCAGGCGGGATCTCGACACGATCGGTCACCCGCCAGGGGGCCCGGAACAGCCCGGTGCCGGAGTCGGGCGCGGTCGGCGGAGGCTGCGTGATCGCGGCGCGGCTCGAGCGGCAGCCAGGCAGGCACATGACCAGGCGCCCGCCGATCCCCCGGTACCACCCCAGCCGGTACACGAGTACCCGGTAGCGCGAACCGGGCGGCGCGGCGACGTGCAGGTGAAAGCTTTGCCCCGGGGCGACGCTGATCTCCGAGGCAAAACCGGTGATCATCGTCCCCGCGCCGGCCGGGATCTGCCAGCCAGGGGTGCCCGGGCGCGCATTCTCTCGCTGTACCGGATTGGCGGCGGTAGCGAAGGTCGCGTGCACGGGGGAGGATGCGCTGCTACGGCTCGATCCACCGCACGCGCTGAGGCCGAGCGCCGCGATCGTGGCGCTGATGGCGAGGAAGGCTGTGCATCGACGTCCCGCGGTCATTTCCGGCTGCTGCCGGCCGCCAGGAAAGCGGTGCCGAAGCACAGTTCAGTCCACGAGACCTCGGCCAGTTCTTCCTGCATGGCGCCGCGGATCGCCTCCCACGGACGGCGCGTGATCCACTGATCGATGTCGGCGAAACGCCGCACGATCGCGGTTCCGAGATGTGCCAGCCGCCTCGGCGTGTTGTCCGGCACCTTGAGATCCAGCACGACCCAGCGGCCGCGTCCGGACAGGGCCGCGGCGCCGTGGGCGATGACCGCCGCGCACTCGGGCACCTGTGACAGGGCGTATGTGGAAAGGATCGCGTCGACCTCGGCAGGGAATTCGAAGTCGGCCGCGTCGGCCTGCACGAGGCTGACATTGCGCCAGCCGTTCGTCGCGATCCGGTCCTGGGCACGGGCCAGCATCGCGTCGGTCAGATCGACGCCGACGATCCGGCCGTCGGGACCGATCACCTCCTGAAGCAGCGGGAAGTTCAGGCCAGTGCCGCAGGCGATGTCGATCACGCTGTCACCCGCGCGAAGGCCGAGCGCTTGCACGGCCCGCAGGCGCTGTCCCCGCTGGGGGTAACCGGGCGCGGGGTAGAGCCGGGAGGTGACGTCGTAGTGCTTCGCCTTCTTGCGGTACGTCTCGATCAGGTGCTCTCGGGTACGGTCAGCCATCTAAGACGCCGCGTCTTGCCGGGCAGCGGATTCGACCGCGGCCTTGATCGCCGCCATCTCGATGTCGCTGACGCGCTGGATTCTGCCTTGGAGCATGCGGCCTGGCACGACGCGCATGATGCCCGCGAGGTCGACCTCGACCCACATCATGGCGTCGGTCTGCCCGCCGTCCGCCGGCTGGAATTCCATTCCCCAGCGCGCCGCGGACGAACCTATCGTCCCGGCGAACGCCATGTGGCGCGGCGCCTCGACAGCGGTCACTTCCTGGCTCCTGTTGTGCGTCCACCACATGTCCTTCGCCCGCTGGTCCACCCGCGAGCCGGGCTGAAACTCCGCTCCGCCGCGAACCCGGCATTCGAGAACCGTTGGCGCCCACTCCGGCCAGCGTCCGACGTCACACAGATACGCCCACGCCGCACCGACGTCGCTGGCGATTGTTATGCGGCTCTCGGTCCTGATTGTCATCGGGCGCTCCTTCATCCTGTTCGCAGGCAATGCTCGGTCAGTGCGTTCGCTATCTCTTGTGTGGTCTGTGCCCAGCCGCGCAGGGCCGGCCGCCGCCGTTGCGCGGCGGCTCGCAGCCGGTTGCGGTGGCGCTCGTCGCCAAGCCACTCGCCGAGCGCGGCGGCGAGAGCAACCGGATCGCCGGGCGGGACGAGCCGGCCGGGACGGATGCCATCGTCATCGCCATCGTCGGCGGCCCCGAGCGCTTCGGGCAGCCCGCCGACGGCGGCGGCTATGACGGGCAAGCCGTGGGCGAGCGCTTCGGTGACGGCCATGCCGTAAGTCTCCGAGCGGGACGGCGCGACGAGCACGTCGGCGGTGGTGTACGCGTGGCTGAGCGCCGCGCCGGTCAGGACGCCGCTCAGCCGGATCCGGTGGTCGTAGCCGAGGCGCGTGATACGGGTCCGCAGCTGCCCGACGAAGTCCGGGTGCCGGTCGAGCGATCCGGCCAGCAGGCAATGCCAGTCCTGGCCGGCGACGCCGGCGAGTGCCTCGACGAGGAGGTCCTGCCCCTTGTGGGGGCCGAGGACTCCGACGCAGATCAGCTGACCGGGGACCGGCCGGGCCGGGGCAGCGACCCGATCGACGCCCGGCCAGGCGACATGCACCCGGCTGGCCGGGATCCCGTACCGGGTCAGGAGCTGCCCCCGGCTCCACTCGCTGGTGACGACGACGCCGGCGGCCGCGCGGAGCACGACCCGTTCTGAGCGCTCCGCTTCGGCGTCATGGTGCGTGTCGAGGGCCGAGGCCAGTGGCATGTGCAGCAGCACCGTCATTCGGACCCGTCCGGTGTGCGGCAGGAGCTCGGCGGCCGCCGGCGAGGCGAGCAGCCCGTCGATCAGGACGGTCTCACCGTCGGGGATGGCGGAAACGACCCGGGCCAGGTCTTCGGCCGCGGCGGCGGTCGCGACCAGCACCTCCCAGCCGGCCTCCGCGAGTCCGGCGCAGACCCGCCGGTCATAGATGTTGCCGCCGGTAGGCAGGCCGGGGTCGTCGAACCCCTCGGGGACTACTACGTGGACCCGCACTGAACCGCACCCGCCGCCGATCCGTCATAACTCATACAAGGTAGTACGTGGCAGAAGTGGACGCGGTTCGACTTGAGACATGAGAGCACCATGCTGACGGCACTAGCGCGGGCCCAGGCGACCGCCTACCCGGCGGGCGAGTATGTCGGCCAGGAGAGCTTCATGCGGGCCGCCGAGATCCGGATGCTGGCGCACCAGGCCCGGGTCGGCCCCGGCGTCTCGGTGCTGGACCTGTGCTGCGGGGTGGCCGGGCCCGGCCGGATGATCACTGCGGAGTCGGGATGCCGCTACCTGGGCGTCGATCGCTCGGCCCGCGCGCTGGCGACCGCACGGCAGCTGGCCGGGGATCTTCCCTGCCGCTTCGAGCGGGCGCACCTCCCGCCGCTGCCCGGGGGCCGCTTCGAGGTGGTGCTCCTGCTGGAGACGATGCTGGCCTTCCGCGACAAGGATGGGTTGCTAGGTGAGGTGGCGCGCGTGCTGGAGCCGGGCGGGCGGTTCGCTTTCACGGTCGAGGAAGGCGAGCCGCTCACCGAGCAGGAGCGGGCGCGGATGCCCGCCGCCGATACGGTCTGGCCCATCGAGCTGGCGGACTTGACGGGTCTGCTGCGCGACGCGGGACTGACCGTGATCTGGCGGCAGGAGTGCAGCTCCGCCCACCACGCGATAGCGACGGCGCTGCTTGGCTGCTACCGAGCCGGGTCACCGCAGATCGCCAGCCAGATCGGCACGCGAGCCGTCGCCGAGCTGATCACGGCCCACCAGCTGTGGAGCGACTGGCTCGGCAGCGGGCGGGTGCGCAAGTTCGCGATCGTCGCCGAGAAACAATGTCGCTGAGCAGCAATGACGAGCCCCGATGAAGCGCCGATGACCGCCGGCTTCGCCCGCTACCTGGCCGCGAAGACCACCGTGGATGACCGGGCGCTCAACCGGCATGTGCTGGCCGAGTTGCGCCGCCTCGTGCCCGCCGGCCCGCCGCGGGTGCTGGAGGTAGGCGCCGGCCTGGGAACGATGGTGGCCCGCCTGATGGACTGGGGCGCGGTCAGCGCCGGCGAGTACATCCTGCTGGACGCGGACCGGCAGCTGCTGGATTGTTCGCGCCGGTGGCTGGGCGATTGGGCCGCCTCGCGCGGGCTGCACAGCGATCCGCTGCCGGACGGGCTGCGGGTGGGCGATCTGCGGGTGCGCCTGGTGCACGCCGAGCTCGGCAGCTACCTGGCGGCGGCCGGTCACGAGGCGCTGGCCGACGTGCTGATCGCCAACGCCGTCCTGGACCTGGTGGACGTGCCTGCCGTCCTGCCCGGATTGTTGCGATTGCTGGTCCCCGGCGGCGTCTACTGGTTCACGATCAACTACGACGGAGACAGCATCTTCGTGCCCGGCCATCCCCGCGACGACCAGGTCATGCGGGCTTACCACCGCGACATGGATGAGCGCGTTCGCCATGGCGGTCCGGCCGGGGACAGCCGGACCGGCCGCCGCCTGTTCCACCGTCTGCGGGCCGCGGGGGCGCCCGCGCTGGCGGCGGGGTCGTCGGACTGGGTCGTCAGCGCCGGCCCGGACGGGAGCTACCCGGGGGATGAGGCCTACTTCGTGCGCAGCATCCTCAGCACGATCGAGAACGCGCTGCGTGGTCGCCACGATCGGGTCGAACCGGCCGACCTGGCCGACTGGCTGGCCGTGCGCGATCGCCAGCTCGCCACCGGTGAGCTGGTCTACATCGCCCACCAGCTTGATTTCGTGGGCCGCGCGCCCGGCTAGCGTCCCCGCCACCGCGGGGTCAGCCGCGGGGTCCGCGGGGTCAGCCGCGAGCGGCCGCCATCGGCCGCGGCGCCGGATCTGTTCCAGTCGGTTCGCCCGGGCGGCCAGGGCCGCGACGGCGGCGGACGGCATCCCGTACTAGCAGGCCCGCGCCAGGAGAAACCGCGGCAAGCATGAGCACCGCGTAGAGAATGGCGGCCTTGACCCCGTTGGCCGCGCCGAGCCCGGCCGCGGCGAAGGCCCAGGCGGCGGCGCCCTCCCGTGGTCCCCACCCGCCGATGCTCAGCGGGATCGCCACCGCCGTCTGGACCACCATCAGCAGCGCGATCAGTTCGCCCAGCGGTGCGGTGCAGCCGGCCACCCGGACCGCGATGACGAACGTGGCCGTATGCCCGGCGACGACCAGCACCGAGGCCAGCGTGAGGCGCGGCCACACGCCCGCGGCGAGCAGGCCGCGACGTCGGCCACGGGTGCCGGCGCGGGGCGGGGCCTCTTGACCTCCTAGGTCGACCGCGAGGGCCCGGATGGCCCGGGTCAGCCGCGACCGGCCGCGGCGATCGGCGCCGCGCGCGACCAGCGCGGCGCATCCGGCTACGCAAACGACACCCGCCAGCACGTACGGCAGCACGGGCCGAACCGGCGAGGGCAAGGTCAGCAGCACGACGGCGGTCACGATGGCCTGGATGACCTGGCCCCACAGCCGTTCCCACGCGACCGCGCGCACCCCCCGCGCGACGTCTCCAGCGCGCCGGCCGTGGGTGACCGCCCGGTGCACGTCACCGAGAACCCCGCCGGGGAGCACAGAGTTGAGGAACAGGGATCGGTAGTAGGCCCCGACCGCGCCCGGCAGGCCGATATCGACGCCGAGTGCCCGGGCGACGACCCGCCACCGCCAGGCCGAACACACCGTGGTCAGGACGGTGAGCGTGGCGGCGGCCACGACCGCCTGCCAGGTGACCGCGCGCAACCCGTCCTCGAACGGCGCCGCGCCCACATGCCGTCCGAGAAACCATAGTACGGTGACGCCGACGGCAAGACGCAGCAACGGCGCGCCGAAGCGACGGACCGCCGGAGCTGAGTGCAAGAACGCCACACCTGTTACACGGATCCGCCGGACGAATAGTTCAACCATCCGGCGGCAGCATAGCGGGCACGCGGCGAAATCGCGGTGAACCAGCGTGTCCGCGGATCCGTAGTCACAGGTGAGGGATGACAGCAAGATCGCTACGGAGACGGAGACGCGGTGCGTACTGTTCAGCCTGCGGACGAAACCGCGCTGCCTACCACCACGCTCCCGGACAAGGGCGCGCCGCTGCCGACGATCCGGCTCGCGGCGATCCTGGGGACACTTGCCACCGCCGTCCTGCTCGGCGTCGTGGCCGCGACCGCTGGTCTCGGCGTCGTCGGCTGGGTCATCGGGCTGGCCGTCGGCGCGGCGGCGACCGCGCTGCTGGTCACCGCCCGCATGCGCAGCGACCGGCCGGCGATACTCCCGGCGGACTGGGTCACGCTGGCCCGTACGCTGCTGATCGCCGTGGTCGCGGGCCTCGTTGCCGACTCGTTCAGCCGGCCGGTGTCGATCACGGCGCTGGTTACGTTGTCCAGCGTCGCGCTGGCCCTGGACGCGGTGGACGGGCAGGTGGCGCGCCGGACCGGCACCGTCACCCCGCTTGGCGGCCGCATCGACGGCGAGGTCGACGCCTTCCTCATCCTGCTGCTCAGCATCGCCGTGTCCCAGGACTACGGCAGCTGGGTGCTGGCCATCGGTGCCGCCCGCTACGCGCTGCTGCTCGCCGGCTGGCTGATCGGCTGGCTTGCGGCGCCGTTGCCGCCCCGGTACTGGCGCAAGGTCGTGGCCGCGGTCCAGGGCATCGTGCTCACCGTCGCCGTATCCGGAGAGGTCGACAGCCGCACCGGAATGATCGCGGTCGTTGTCGCATTGCTGCTGCTGGCCGAGTCGTTCGGCCGCGACGTGATCTGGCTGTACCGGACCGGCGCCAGCCCCCCCACCCGCCGGGCGCTGCGGCTGACCAGCACCGCACTTTCGGCCGTGCTCGTGCTGGGCGTTCTGGTCGTGCCCGACCGTATGTACCAGGTGACACCCGCCAGCTTCATCCGCATCCCGGTGGAAGGGCTGGCCTTGGTCGCTGTCGCGCTGGTGCTGCCGGCCTGGCCGCGACGGATCGTGGCCGCGGTCGCCGGTCTCCTGTTCGGCCTGATCGCTCTCCTCAAGATCATCAACATGGCGTTCTACGCGGAGGTCGACCGGGCGTTCAACCCGGTGCTCGACTGGGGTGATATCTCCCCGGCCATCAGCGTGGTACGCGCCACAATCGGCACCGCGGAAACAGACATAGCGATCGTCGTGGTCTGGCTCGGTCTCGTCCTGGTCGTCGGCGCGATCATCGCCGCGACGATCCACATCACCACCGTGGCCGCCCGGCATCGCCGCGCCGCGGTTCGCCCGCTCGCCGCCGTCACCGCGGTCTGGGCGCTGTGCGCGGGCCTGTCACTGCAACTCGTCCCGGGATTCCCGGTCGCCTCGACCAGCGCCGCGGGGATGGTCGTCACCCAGGTCCGCGACACCCAGCAAGCGGTCCGCGACCAGCGCAGTTTCGAGCAGGCCCTCCGCGGCTCCGACCCTGAAGCCAGCATCCCCGGTTCGGACCTGCTCACCGGATTGCGCGGCAAGGATGTCATCATCGTCTTCGTCGAAAGCTACGGGCAGGTCGCCATACAGGGCACGAGCTTCTCCGCTGGCGTCGACGCCGCCCTGCGCCAGAGCACCGCCTCGCTGGCCGGCGCGGGCTGGTCCACGCAGAGTGCCTGGATCACCTCCCCGACGTTCGGCGGGATCAGCTGGCTCGCCCACTCCACCCTGCAGTCGGGGCTGTGGGTCGACAGCGAAGGGCGGTATGACGAGCTCACCAGCAGCCAGCGGTTCACCCTCAGCGACGCCTTCGACAAGGCCGGCTGGCGCACCGTCAGAGACGACCCTGAAGACAACCTGCCCTGGCCCACCGGTTACACCTTTTATCACTACGACCGGCTCTACAACAGGCTCGACGTCGGCTACCGCGGCCCCAGGTTCAGCTACGCCTCGATGCCCGACCAGTACACCATGGCCGAGTTCCAGCGGAACGAGCTCACCCCTGGTCACAAGCCCGTGATGGCCCAGATCAACCTGGTCTCTTCGCACACGCCCTGGGCCCCGTTGCCGGTCATGGTGCCCTGGAACAAGGTCGGTAACGGCTCGATATTCGACCCGATGCCCGCGCGCGGCGAGAGCGGGCTCTCCGTCTTGGGCAACGTCGGCAAGAAGCGCCAGGCGTTCGGCAAGTCGATCCAGTACGAGGTGCAGGTCCTCACCTCGTGGGTCACCGAGCTCAACGACCCGAACCTCGTGCTCCTCGTGCTCGGCGACGAGCAGCCCGGTACCTCTGTCAGCGGCAATGCGGCCAGCCACAATGTGCCGATCTCGATCGTCGCCCACGACCCGTCGGTGTTCCGGCAGATTGCCTCCTGGCGCTGGCAGGACGGCCTGCTGCCCAGCTCTTCCGCCCCGGTTGAGCCAATGGACGCCTTCCGCAACCAGTTCCTCAACGCCTTCAGCACACCCTCGCCCCGGTGAGTCAGGGCAGGTGACCGGTGTCGTTGACGCAATGCACGGCGGCGAACCCGCGGTCGTACCACTGGATCTCGTTGATGCAGGCGGAGCCGAGGTACAGCCGGTAAAGGGTGCGAAGCGGAACGCCGAGGGCCCGGCACAGCAGGATCTTTATCGGCGTGACGTGACTGACCACCAGGACGGTCTTGCCGCCGTGGTCCCGCAGCAGCCGGTCGCAGGCCTGGTTTACCCGGTGTGCGGTGTCGGCGAAGCTCTCTCCGCCCGGCGGTGCCTGTTCGGGGTCGCGCCGCCAGGCCGCCGCGGCCTCGGGCCATCGCTGCTGGATTTCCGCCAGCGTGAAGCCATCCCAGTCGCCGAAGTCGGTCTCCCGGAGATCGTCATCGACGACCGAGGTCAGGCCCAGTTCCGCGGCCGCGATGACGGCGGTGTCGACAGCGCGCCGCAATGGCGAGCTGACCACGGCATCGACCGGGGCACCGGTGGCCAGGCGGGAGGCGGCGGCCCGGGCCTGCCGGATTCCGCTGTCGCTGAGCGGGAGGTCGCGCCGCCCGCTGAAGCGGTGCTCGGGGGAGAGCCGGGTATCGCCGTGCCTCAGCAAGATGGTGGTGGTGGGATCTGCCGTCGGATCGTCCCAGCCCAGTGTCATATGCCTGTCCAGTGTCGACTGTCCCATGACAGTAAAACGAACATGTCAGCAGACCGGTTCAGCCG
Source organism: Streptosporangiaceae bacterium (assembly GCA_035651595.1). GTDB lineage: Bacteria > Actinomycetota > Actinomycetes > Streptosporangiales > Streptosporangiaceae > JAFARZ01. The sequence continues at coordinate 13,268 of DASRFJ010000060.1, forward strand.
GGGTGACCAGGCAGAGCGTCAGCATCGTGCGTGGTATCCGCCAAACGCGACGGGGTTCTCCCACACCCGCACCGCCAGCGTCTCCCCGCCCGCGGCAGCGACGACGGGCGAGAGGCTGTCATGCACCCAGCGGGCGAACACCTCGACGGTGACCGCCTCGGCCTCGGCTGGCCGTATCTCCTCCAGGTTACGGCCGTCGACACGATTGGTCAGTTCGGTCAGCGCCGCTTCCAGCACATCCAGGTCACAGACCATGCCACGGTCGTCGAGCTGCTCGCGGTCCACCACGATCTCGATCCGGTAATCATGATCATGCAGTTGCCCCTCTGGCCCGGGCAGTCCCGGCATGATGTGGAAGGCACGTACGCTTCTGCTCAACCCGACCTCACAGGTCACCGGGACCCCCCTCGTTATAGTCAAGAACGGCGTGCATCAATCCGGGTATCCCCTGGTCCACGGCTCGGAACGCCTCGGTTGCGTGACCGAAGGGAAAGACGTGAGTGCACAGCTGTGCCAACGGTAGCCCGGACAGCAACTCGACGGTCTCCCGGCGGCGCCGAGACCGGGTCCAGGTGCCAGACAGCCGGGCCGGCACCGTGGAAACCTGAGTGCTGCGGATGATCAGACGCCGCCGGTGAAAGGCGCCGCCGAGCGGCAGCACCACGGGCTTGGTGCCGAACCACGACGCGATCAGCAGGGTTCCCTCGTGGGCCAGCACGTTCAGCGCCATCGCCGGCGCATCCGGGTTACCGCTGGCGTCGATGACCAGCGGAACCTCTTCTTTCGCCAGCTCCTCCGGCGGTGCGGTGGTGGCGCCCAGGCTGTCGGCCACGGCGCGGCGCCACGCCTGCGGCTCGGCGATCAGCGGCCGCCATCCGGCGCGCTGCAACAGCAGCCCGGTAAGCAGCCCGAGCACGCCGGCCCCGAGCACGATGACGCGGTCGCGATATCCGGTTCCCGCGTCGAGCGTCACCTGCAACGCGGTTTCGACCAGCGGCAACAAGGTCGCGGACGCGGGGTCGACGGGCGGCAGCGGAATCAGTTCGTCGGCCGGCGCCGCGAACACGTCCTGGTGCGGATGGAACGCGAACACCAGCTGGCCGGACTCCGCTACTTCACCGACACACGCATACCCGTAGGCGAACGGATAGGAGAAGGTTCCGCCAAGCGCGTCGATCGTGTCGTCCAGCGCCAGGTCGGCAGGGACCTCGCCGCGGTACACCAGCCGTTCGGTACCACCGCTGATGCCAGAGCGCACGGTGCGGACGAGGACCTCACCGGCCGCGGGCCGCGGTGCGGGCAGGTCCCTTATCTCCACACAGCGCGGCGCGGTATGAAATAGCGCGCGAGCAGGCACGCAGCTCATTTACCCGCCATTTATCCGCACAAAACGGTGGGTACTCATGCGGCGTCGCAACCCCGGAGGTGCTCGGTCACCGGCCGGACGGCACGATGACAGGGCGACCGGGTGATGTCCGAGGAGGCGAGCTAAGCCGTGCCGAAGCCGTCAGCGCGTGGGCACGGCGACCTCTGATGGCGCCGTTATGGAACGCGGCGCCCTCACCGCCATGTATCTGGACGAGGTCCGGCAGCGGGGCCTGCGGGCGAGCGACCTGCTGGGCGACCTGCCCGGGCTGAAACCCTACTACTACGGGGGGCGGTATCTCTCCCGGCCGCTGTTCGTCGGAGATTGCGAGCGCCGGCGGCTCTACGCGGACGTCGAGAACGTGCAAACCGCGGTGTTCGGCCTGCCCGGCCGGCTGTTCGGCGGCAACTTCGCGACGTTCGCGCGAGCGGCAGGGGCGTACGGGGCCGTCGCCGCGGTGCTGGCCGGCCAGCACACCGCGCCGACACGCCTGGCCAGGGCTGACCTGTTCGCCTGCGAGTCCGGCTTCCAGCTGCTGGAACTCAACCAGGGCAGCGCGCTCGGCGGGACGGACAACGGCGACATGTGCCGCGCGCTGCTGCGCCACCCGGTGCTCGCGGAATTCGCCCGCGCGCACGGACTCGGCTACGTCGACACCATGCGCATCCAGGTCGAGACCATGCTCGCGGAGACCGGTCTTGAGCCGGATTCTTGTCCCGTCGTCGCGCTGACCACCTGGCCGAACGCATACGACGGGAAAATGAAGCCCTACCTGGAAGCCCTGGCGGCCGCCTGGCGGGAGCGCGGGGTCGGCGCGTACGGTTGCCAGCTCGGCGACCTGTCGCGCCGCCGGGGCCGGGTATGGCTCGGCGCCAGGCCCGTAGACGCCATCTTCCGCATGTTCCCCACCGGACTGCTCCATGAGTCGGCGCGGGCACCCGCCCTGGTCGCGCCGGTACTCGAGGCGGCCGCGCGCGGCGAGGTGAAGCTCTGCGCGCCGCTGGAGTCCGACATATTCTCCAGCAAGGCGGCGCTCGCGATGGTTTCCGACGACGCGAACCGGCACCTGTTCACGGCGGCGGAGCTGGCGAGCATCGACCGGATCGTCCCGTGGACCCGGCTGGTCCG